>DATGQZ010000083.1:0-54130 GCA_035303945.1 Cyclobacteriaceae bacterium | reverse complement strand
GATAATCCTATTGTAAGCGAAATTAATCCTATTGCAAGCCGCAGGAATTATATTGTAAGCCGAAAAAATCCTATTGCAATAGCCAATAATGCTTGTGCAAGTGCTGTCAACACCATCGCAAGCTGCACTGACCAGGAAGCTAGACCGACTAACCATAAAAATCAATTTTTAACTCAAACGTTATCTTTATGGCAACATCAGAAGCAGAGATTCTGGAACAGTACAGGATCGCCCTCCACAATGCACGCCACCAAGTGGCCGTTGCAGAGATCTTAAATGAGTTTGGCTATGGACCGGACACCCTTGCGGAGGGAGACGCCCGGCTGGCTACAGCCCGGTCGGCCTTCGACGGTAGCAGAACGGAGAAAAGCGAAGCATCGGCGGCTCACCATCTCTTCACCACGAAGAAGGACCAGCTTATCGACATGTATGCGCTGGACCGAAAAAAGGCGAGGGTGGTTTTTAGCAAGGATCCGGTCATCGCAAAACAGCTTGGGATTGTCGGCAACATGCCCCGCTCCTTTATCCGGGTATTGGAGGCGGCGAAGACCTTTTATTCCGTCAGCCTGGCCGATCCGGAGATCCAGAGCAGATTGGCGAGGTTGAAGATCACGCCGGAGCGGCTGGGCCAAGCGGAGACCTTAATTGCTGAGGTAGAAACAGCCCGCGCCAATTACTTCAAGGAGCTGGGTGAAGCCCAACAGGCTACCAAGTACAAAGATCAGGCTTTTGCCGAGATTGATGACTGGATGAAGGAGTTCTACGCCGTCGCCAAGATCGGCCTGGAGGAAAGCCCCCAATTGGTGGAGTCCCTCGGCAGGCTGGTAAGAAGTTGAGGTGCGGAATATGCATCCACTAAAAAGGCCACGAAGATAAAACGCTTAAATTGCTTTTCTTCGTGGCTATTGTTTTGGATGCGGCAATGGCTTCGAACCCAGATCTATTTTTCGAAACGTTAAATTGATCTATTGGAGAGGCTTGAAAAAGGTCTAGTAATGCTTTTATCAGTCCCTTGGCTTGGTAGCAGTGATTTCCAGCTTTACTCCTTACTGCGCTCCATCCGCTCTATGGCCAAAGACAGGGCTTTGAGGTCTTGTTTCATCAAAGTAATATAAGACTCCAGCTGGTCATACATATCTGCCCGGTTGACCAGTTGCTCCGTGCTGTATCTACCTCCCGCACCAAAGTAAATTGGCACAACAAGATCACCTTGCTCATCCGCTGCTTCCAATACCTGCCCAAAGTTTTTCCATTTATCAATAATCTCTTCGCGTATGGAAGGTACTTCGGTGTTGGGATCGGTGTAATTGAGGTAGTACCACACGAAGGCGGGAAAGTTCGACGACACCGACTTACCTTCCCAAATTTCCCGCAGCGCGTTTCTCTGATGGTAAAAGTCTATTTTTTTGTTGTTGAACAGCATCAATAGACCCAAAGAAGCCTCTGCAATCCCAAAGCTCACACCCACAGCGTTGGTCGCTTTTTCATTGTGCAACAGTCCGCCCGTGGCTATGGCACCCAAAGCACCCAATACGATTGCGGAAACCGTAAGCTTGGACTCCAACTCATTTTCCCTACCTCTCAAATAATTGGCAACCTGGCTGGTCCGCTCCTCCTCACAATCCATTTCTGAAGCCACGGCGGATACCTCCAAAGAAGCCATATTGATCCTATGCTCAATGCCCTGCTTGAGCTCTAATAGGCGGATCCGCGTAGGTAAATCCGAGGAATCCAGATTTTCCTGTAGCTGTACATAGCGGCTAAGATCATCCAGTATGCCTATGGCATTGGCCATATTCAAATTGCTTTCGCCAAGCGCCTGTGACAGCCGTTGATCTACTGCCATGCTGAATAGCGGCTTTGGCAGGTCTGCTTCGGAATAATTGTAGATGTTTTGCTGGTTGCAATGGCTGCTGATAATCTGCTGCCGGATATTACCATCCTTTAATGGAGCACATGCTCCAAAAAGCAGTAGCAGGATAAACAGCAAAGGTCCGATATACGCTATGGGAGCACGCATCCGAAGGTTGATTATGTATAATGTAATGGAAGTTAAGCTTATTGGCTAAATTTTACCACTATCCCTAGGAATTAAAAACAGACGCAAGGTAAAGAAGAAGGCAAAAAAAGAGGCAGAAAGGACCTTCTTACGAAGGTTCCGATCTGCCATGCCACCTAAAATATTTTTAACGAGAAATCAAATTCTCTTCATTTCATTTATATATTCAATCCTCCATCCACAGCCATAACCATGCCTGTCGTGTAAGTAGAAGCGGGAGAGGCCAAAAATAATGCCATTGCTGCCACTTCTTCATTTTCACACATCCGCTTCAGCGATAGGGATTTCATACGCTCCAGCATCATTCGGTCGTTGGACCACATGACTTCGTTGAATTCATTCTTGGTCATCGCAGGACAAACCACATTCACCCTGATTTGGTAGTGACCCCATTCCTTGGCAAATGCCTTAGTCATGGAAATCAACGCTGCATTACTAATGCTGTACAAGGCCATCTTGGGCTCAGGCTTCAAACCTTCCGCCGCACTGATATTGATGATGGAGGCATTGGAAGATTCCCGGAGATAGGGAAGACATAATTTTGAAAGCAGAAAAGGCGCCTTCACGTTTATGTTCATCAGCCTGTCAAAATCCGCGATGTCCAATTCCTGGATACGACCATATACGGGGTTGATGCCGACATTGTTTACCAAAATATCCAGTTGACCATGAAGGGCAATGGTTTGGTTGACCAGCGCTTCGAGTTCCTCGCTTTTTTCCACATCACAGGCGATACCTGTGACAGCATAGCCCTTTTGCTTCAGTTCGTCAGCTAGCAGGTCCAATTCCACTTGGCATCCGCTGCTCATCACGACCGTAGCTCCCGCCGCCGCCAAGAATTCGGTTATACAATATCCTATTCCCCGGCTTGCCCCTGTTACAATGGCCACTTTACGCTGTAAGGAGAACAATTTTGATAAGTCCATGGTGTTGCTGCCAATGGCAGTCGGTTTCGGGTCTATTAATGTTTCCACTTTCATATCCGCTTAGTCTATTTCTTTTAACACAAAAAAACCGTCATTGCTTCGGGTGTGGTACAGGGGCATAAAGATCCTTCCTTCCCATTGCGAAACTACCGATGCGCCGTCTGAGGTCGCCAAAGGTTCACCTATTGTTATTTTCTGAAAATTCTGAAATCCCGGAATCATTCTGAAAAACTCATCTTCCTGAATGGTGTACTTATAGATTACTTCAAAGTTCTCTTCCCTTCCTCAGACCTACAGCTGTTCAAAATTTGCCGGTGCACCGGGAATTCGGGGACATCTGCTTCCTGAAGACAGCCGAGCCTCACCAATGCCCACCAAATGGTAGCTTCATGGATCTGCTCCACCGAATAATCAGCGTGCGTGCCGACTTTAAGCGTACTGCAAGTATAGTTTTTGGCATGTAGGTAAAAGCCAAGATGATCGTTGATAAACGCATCCAAACCCATCACTTGGTAAAAGGGAAAATGGGCAGCAAAAGCTTTGCAATGGGTATTTCTACTATGGCATATATAGGGGATATTTGAAGCGGTTTTTAGATCAAGATAGTACACGTCTTTGGCCGATACTTTCTCAAACTCCTCGATCAACTCCACAAATTCCTCAGCGCGGTTATAGCCGAGGTATTCATCCTGATGAAGAGGAGCATTGTCCACAGATAGGGGATCCTGAAGTTCATTCAACAAATCATCTCTTCGGGAGCCAGTATTCCCGATCAGCCCGATTATCTGACCCCTGAGGGGAATTTTCAAGGCTTGAAGCGCCGAAAAGACTTTGCGTACAGCCGAAATACTTCTTTTTTCATTGTCCAAGGCATCAGCCGTGATGACCAGGGTATTTCCAGCTGATCCATCTCCATATTTTCCGAGGAGACGTTCGGAATACTTTGGTTGTTTTACGGCTTTTTTGCCATAATACACCCGATCATCCATTGTACTATCTAGACCAAGCATGTTATTCCCTTTAAACTTTTACTGAGGTGTTGAGCAAAAAGAGAATACATCAAGTGTACCATTTTTTGTACGAAAAAACATACTATCTAAAACATAGGTGGGATATTAAATAAGGCTTACCTAAAACTTATAAGAAAAATAGCCCCAAAAAAGTGTACCGGTGACGCCCCAATCTGTCATCAATAATGACGACATAATGCGTCACCTATCTGGCACATTAGCCACCAGTCCATTAGCGGCTTATGGCTTCTTATAACTCACTACCCGTGCATACAGCGTGTCTGCCATAGCGGGATCTTTAGAAAAAACCACCCATCCCTCCCTTGCCGACAGTTTCGGAAGGTAAGGCAGGGACATGGCCGCTACTTCCAAAACTCCCCCCTCCTGCTCCAAAACCATTTCAATCTGAACTTCCTCCGCAGTTTCCAAGCCGTCATTTTTTATTCTTAAAAAGTAGCGGTGTGGAGCATGTTCGGAAGGATCATGCACATAGGTAATGTTGAGGTCCGGCGAGCCTGGTTCATAGATAGAGGCATGATAAATAAGGTATCCCAAAATCGACACAATCATCAGCAGGCTTAGGGAAAAGACGATCCATTCCAATAAATTTTTCTCATCCTGCGGACTGCGCGCGGTTTTTTTTTCGTTTGCCATAAGTTATTTTATTAACAGTCGGCCTGCGGAGGCTCCTAAAGAAGATATCACACCCAACGCTATACATTGGGCGACAATGTTCCAAAATCCTGTGTCAGCAAAGCCGAAGAAGTACCATATGACAAAGGCACTGGCAATCAAGGCGGTGCAGTAGGTCAAACAGGTTTCAAAAACAATTTCATACAGAGTGACGCGGTTACCTTTGCGGTCAATGCCTTTAAAGTCACTAAAATAGCAAACCACCAAGCTTAACAAGATCGAGCTGATAGCCAGGGATAAAATATGTATAGGTTTGGCTTCAACGGCAATGAGCAGCACCTCTTCTGTGGGTGCCACACTGCCGCCGACCAAAATACTTCCGCACAGGGCCAATACCACCAAAGCTAGTTTGCCCGAGCGTATATCTTTATCTTCTTTATCTTCCTTTTCGGATGCTTCTTCTTGCTCCCCGTTAGCTTCCTTGGCACTGTTGCCCAGCTGCGCAGTACCTACCGAAACGCCAATAGATACGAACATGGCTTCGGTAATGATTTTCCCGAGAATTTCATCGGCAGAATTCTCCCCTAATTGGATGCGATTGAGCATCAGCAATATACAAAAAGACATCACGAGTCCGATGCCCATTTCCTCAAAGGAATCAATGACCACATTTTTCCAAGTCGTTCCCGGATGCATTCCGGCAAAACGGTTGTAGCCTAGCAGCAATAAAAAAGTGGCCACCATCATCACCACCAGTTGATAGGGCTGGGCTAAAAATCCAGCATACCATATTTCCATGGTATATAACAAGGGGAAACTAAAGAGTAGGCCGCCCACTGCCCCTTGTGCATACTCTACGAGTGATTCCTTGATGGGCTTATTATGTCTCGAACTCATATCTCCATGAATGTAGGAATTTTGTTGAAGAAATACCTGCAATAAGTTCACCAGTTGAAGATCATGCTTCAATAGGGTGGGGAATTCGCCTCCTGCCGAGCTCGACTTTTCTGTACCCTTAGTGCTTGAATGGCAGCATGGTTCGTTTTTTGTCTGCTGAGTAAGGCTACATTAACTTTAACCTAACGTAAATCATCATGGAACATCGACCTACGAACAATGAAGCTGTTTGGAGCAGCACTGACTTTTTACCTTCTTATCCTGCTTTGACAGAAGACATTCAAGCCGATGTAGCTATTGTTGGTGCTGGCATCACAGGTTTAAGCACCGCCTACCACCTATGCAGGGCCGGCAAAAAGGTGGTCATACTGGAACAATGGCAAGTAGGAAAAGGGACAACAGGTTCTTCCACAGGAAACCTATACGCTCCCATAGACGAACGGCTGTCCTCCATCCTTTCCAAGCATGGCGAAGATACATTGAAGGCTGTAGCTGCATCGCGTTTGGCAGCGGTAGACTTTATTGAACAGCGTGTACAGGAATTCAATATCGACTGTGAGTTTCATCGCGTACCTTGGCATTTGTTTACCACCCCAGACACCAAAGGGCAAAATTCCGAAGTAGAAAAGGAGCTGGAAGCGGTGAAAAAAGCCGGGCTTTCGGCCACTACTACCCCTCCTTCAGCCTTCCCCTTTCCCATTGAAAAGCTCCTGAGCCTTGAAGGTCAAGCTCAATTCAACCCGTTGAAATATGTGCAGCAATTAGCCAAGGCGCTGGAGGCAGAAGGTTGTATCATCTATGAGCACTCGCAAGTATTAGCCGTGGAAGATGGAGAACCCTGCACGGTCCGCACCAGGCAGGGATCGGTGACAGCCGATCATGTCGTCATGGCGACCCATTCGCCTAAAGGCATTTACGCCGTACACACTGCCATGGAATCCTATAGGGAGTATGTGCTTGCTGTACAACTAAAGGGGGAATTGCCGCCTGCCGGGATCTACTGGCATGTGCAGTCCGGCCCACAGTATTCCATACGACCTTATAGAGAAGGTGATCAAGCTTATCTGCTGGCGTTGGGACAACCCTACAAGGTAGGTACTAAAACCAATCATGAGGAGTTGCTGGCGCAGCTCGAAGCTTATCTACGCGCTCATTTTGATATAGCTTCCATCCAATATATATGGGCGGCCCAGAATTATAAGCCTGCTGATAATCTGCCCTACATTGGCACAAGTCCTTTAGAGAAGCGCACCTATATCGCCACGGGATTTTCAGCCGACGGGTTAACCTATGGAACCTTGGCCGGCATGATTGTCAGCGATGCCATTTTAGGAAAAGAAAATCCTTGGGCAAAACTTTATGATCCTACCCGATTTACCCCATTGGCTTCCGCGAAGAAATTTGCCAAGGAAAATATGACAGTGGCCGGCCACCTATTGAAGGACTACCTCTTCTACGGTGAAGCCGACGAGATGGCCGAGATCAACAACGGCGAAGGCAAAACCATCAAACTGGATGGGGATCATTTGGCCGCCTATCGGGACGAAGAAGGACGCTTACATATTGTCTCAGGAATTTGCACCCATATGGGCTGCGTCGTGCATTGGAATGATGGCGAAAAAAGCTGGGACTGCCCCTGTCATGGGAGCCGCTTTTCGGTTGATGGTAAAGTATTGGAAGGACCTGCTTATACCGATCTTGCCAAACCAGTGGAGCCCACTTCTTATGAGTAGTGGGCTACCGCTGCTCGCTCTTGCCGTTTACATATTTTCCATGATCAGGAATGGCTATCCGGTCAAAAGCTTCCACCAAAGTCTTTAGTCCCTCCCGCAGCTCTTCTCCCCGCATGGGTTGGCCATGACCCGGCACAACCAATGCGGGTTGTAACAATTCCAGGTTTTTCACAGACTCCCAAGCGGCCTGCCAGTCAGTCGTCAAGTAGCGTGGCGGACCGTTGACTTCCTCTTTTTGAATTAAGACCTTATACAAGGAATCCTGCCTGACGGTGGTAAAGGCATCGCCCGATATTAATGAATGATCAGTAGCGCGATAAAAAGACACATGGCCTGGCGAATGTCCCGCCGAGGGCACCCATACCCAATCCGGCATAAATGGCACAGAATGGTCACTTGGGAGAGGCTGCAAATGCGCTTCAATATCAATTGGGGCAGTGGGATAAATAAAGGAAAGTTTGGCTAACAATCCACCTTCGACAGACGGATCAGGTTTGGGATACGCTTGTTTGCCCGTTAAGAAGGGGAATTCGAGCGGATGGGCATACACTGGAACATGCCATGTGTCAATCATGTCCGGTAGCCCTCCCACATGGTCAAAGTGACCGTGCGTCAACACAATGGCTTTGGGTGCTCTGTTGCCAAACCTTTCCTGAGCAACGGAAATGATCTCTTTGCCGGTATGGGGCATTCCTGCGTCTACCAGTATCCAATCCCCTGCTTCAGGATTCCCTAGCATGACCACATTAACAATTTGGTTGGTATAACAATATAAATCTTTATATACTTCCACGCCTCTACCGCTGGAAATTGATGTCATTGGTATAAATGAACTATCAGCGTCCCTCTTGTTTTCCATTTTCATAATTTCAAGATTTTATTTGAATATTTCTACCAATATTGCGCCATTGCTTTTCAAGGTTATTATTTTCTCCTTATTAAAGCCAAGGGTGTACAGAATGGATTTACACCTGATTTTTTTTCGAAAATGGCCTTGTAAAAGACTGATTATTGGGGCTTGGGGCGGACAGCACTGTAGCTTTTTGGGAACGCGGTCGAAATGCATAATATAGCTGCCCTAGGGCCATGCCCCCGTACAGATCGGTTCCGCGCGTTAGTTTCCTACTTTTTCTTGTGCTGGTACAATATTGGTCGGACTATGCGCAAACCTAAAAGCACATCCTTATGAAGCCCATCAATAGAAAAACCCACGGATATTTAGATTATCTGGTAGGTGCTTTACTTATCGCCGCCCCATGGCTGTTTAATTTCTACGAAGGCGGCATTGAAAGTTGGATTCCGATCATTCTTGGTGCCGGGGCCATTCTCTACAGCCTGATCACCGACTACGAGTTAGGAATAACGGGAATCATTCCCATGCGAACGCATCTAAAAATTGACATGGTATCCGGTCTGCTGTTGGCCGCATCTCCATGGCTCTTTGGCTTTGCAGATAATGTGTTTTGGCCCCACCTCCTATTCGGCATTTTGGAGATTGTAGTACCGCTATTGACCAAACCTGGTTCACAATATATCGGGAAAGCCAGCGATCTGGAAAAGTTGTAAGAAATCCCGCTGCTAGATCTTGTATATATCATATTTAACTATCCTACCATGAAAACTACACCCCCTATCTATCCACAAAGCAAAGGCTTCCAAAAGCAAAGACCATGGGCGTTGCTTCTACTTGTCCTGCTCATTATGTGTTTTACAGCTTGTGAAGACGAAGAAGATGGCCCTAAAGATCCTGTGAGTGCGCAAGATCGTGAATTTGCTGTACAGGCTACTTATTCCAATTTAGCGGAGATAGCCCTCGGTCAGCTGGCTTTGACACAAGCAGAAGATGAGTCGGTCAGGCAATTTGCCCAAACAATGGTAAACGACCATACCCAAGCTCAGGACGAACTGAGGTATTTGGTGGAGTCTTATGATTTGGAGATTCCCGATACGCTCAATAGCGAGCAGCAGGCCCTCTATGAGGAACTTGAACAGCTAGAAGGGTATGCATTTGACAGCGCCTATATCAGCAGCCAAGTGACTGCTCACCAAGAGGCGCAACAAATTTTTCAAAAACAGATTGATCAAGGGGAAAACAAAAATATCGTCGGCTATGCCTCTTCCCTGCTTCCACACATCACGATGCATCTGAGCGATGCCAGAGCGCTGAAAGAGGAATTGGAAGCTGAGGCAGAATAAGGATTGGGCTCAGCAGATAGCCTTCAGACTATCCGGGAACAAAAAAAACCGCCTCTCGTGAGAGAGGCGGTTCTTCTTATATCAGATTATATCAAATCTTTTTGAACACCAAAGTTGAATTGTGACCACCGAAGCCGAAGGCATTGCTCATTGCCACATTTACTTCTTTTTCCATGGCCTTATTGGTAACAATTTGAATTCCCTCAGGCACTTCTGGATCAAGTTTCTCCACATTGATGGTCGGAGGAATGATGTTATGCTGGATGGCATGAATGGACAAGATTGCCTCAATAGCTCCAGCTGCGCCAAGTAGGTGGCCCGTCATCGATTTGGTGGAGCTCAACCAGAGGTTTTTGGCGCCTTTAAACACCTGATTGACCGCTTTCAACTCACTGATATCTCCAACAGGAGTGGATGTAGCATGAAGGTTAAGATAGTCCACATCCTCCACTTTCAATCCAGCTTCTTCAAGTGCAAGTTCCATAGATTTGGAAGCACCCAAGCCTTCTGGATGTGGGGAAGTCATGTGATAGGCATCCGCCGTCATAGCAGCTCCTACCATTTCACCATAAATTTTTGCTCCTCTGGCCTTGGCATGCTCATACTCTTCCAAAATGATGGCACCGGCGCCTTCGCCCATCACAAAGCCATCCCGATTCTCATCAAATGGACGGCTGGCTGTTTGTGGATCATCATTTCTTCCGGACATGGCCTTCATGGCAGAAAAGCCGCCAATGGAAATGGGAGTTATACCTGCTTCTGAGCCACCAGTTACAAATACCTTTCCTTTGCCCCATCGGATATAGTTAAAAGCATCCATAATGGCAGTGTTGGAAGAGGCGCATGCAGAAACTGATGCATAGTTTACGCCACGCAGACCAAATTTCATGGATATCATGCCGGGCGCCAAGTTGATGATCAGCTTGGGAACGAAGAAGGGGCTGATTCTAGGAATGTAATCTCCCTTTACATAGTTTTCAACTTCAGTCTCGAAAGTTTGCATGCCACCCTGGCCTACACCCCAGATGACACCGATATCAAAGGGATCTATGGCAGAAACATCTATACCAGCGTCCTCTATAGCTTGTGAGGCGCTGTAGAGGGCATATTGGGTAAAAAGATCGGTTCGTTTAATTTCGTTTCGGTCCAGGTATTTTTCAGGTTCAAATTGCTGGATTTCGCAGGCGATCTGTGTCCTGAATTGGGAAGCATCAAATCGGGAGATTTTTGCCGCGCTGCTTTTTCCTTGGATGGCATTGTTCCAAAAGGTAGCGACATCGTTTCCCAAAGGATTCACCGTACCCAAGCCTGTAATTACCACTCTCTTCATTTAATTCTTATTTGTTTTCTTTTTATACAAAAAAGGCGAGTTGCCCCTCTGCCTATCTTTCACTAAAATGGTTGATTCCTCCCATCTAAAAAGGCAATTTCTCATCCAACCGAAAAACAGGAGTTTCTTTATTGGATACAAAGGTAATCTTCTCCCATCATTATTTCGCTACTTTCACCAACAATAGCTATTCCATGAAGATTCTATTTGCCCAGTCTAAACTACACAAAAACAAAAAATAAGGGATCCCTCATTACCGGGAACCCTTATTCTCTATGGTACATCATCAATAACGCAGTATATTAACTGCATCAACTTCAGCAATATGTGGGAGCTGACCAGTCCTATATTTACGGAACAAAGGTGGAATATCTTCTTTGTGATCCACGATAAAAGGGCCGTGTTGAATGATTTGGTCGTGCTGTGGCTGCCCGGCATACAACACAAATCGGCTGGAGACACTTTCCGTGTGAAGCAGGAGTCGGCTTTCCGATTGTTCTGCAAAACGATCCAGCCATCCCACTTGGTGCTGTCCTAGCAGCTGCCGGTTTTCACCCACCTTCACCGAACCTTCCAAAACATATATAAATGTAGAATAGTGGGTAGGCAGCGTCAAAGTGGTGAATGTGGAAGCTTCCAAGTGGATATCGGCTAAAATGAAAGGTGTATAGTTTTCTACAGGAGATGATACTCCCTCTAAAGCACCACTGTACACCTTTGCATACATGCCCGCCCGTTTCAACACAGGCACCCGCTCAGCAGCGATATCCTGAACCCTTGGGGAAATCCACCGATACTTTTTCGGAAGATTAAGCCACAACTGGAGTAAGCGCATCTTACTTTTCTTTTCGATCACCTCCGAATGTACTACGCCTCTTCCCGCAGTCATCAACTGCATATCGCCTGCCTTAAGGGTATGGCGATGGTCACCTATTTCGCCTTGCAACAGCAGGGACACTGTCTCAAATCCAGCATGAGGATGCGGTCCGCCGGCAGGTTCTTCATCTTTTTTGTCCAAAACATCGTCCATCAACAGCACAAAGGGGTCGCTTTGTGCAAAAGGCACTTGTATGATAGCTCTTGCTGTATGCCCGGCACCTAGAAAGCCGCGTCCCTCGGCAGGCGTGTACCGGTTTACTACT
Organism: Cyclobacteriaceae bacterium; assembly: GCA_035303945.1. Classification (GTDB taxonomy): domain Bacteria; phylum Bacteroidota; class Bacteroidia; order Cytophagales; family Cyclobacteriaceae; genus DATGMS01. The sequence goes on along the minus strand of DATGQZ010000083.1, from coordinate 42,204 downwards.
TTTCTATTGATCATGATCTCCTCCTCATTTAGCTTGCTGATGAACATAGGTTTCGGCGGTCGCCTCTATAGGTGCAACGCGATATCTTCCCCATGCTACAAAAGCAGCTAGCAGGCCTAATAGCACATTGAATAGGGCAGGCCCTACCTCGCCTTGATTTAAATGATAAGCCATGGCCAACACCATAACGATGACCAGCCCCAATGCGGCCCAGGCAATAAGCATAGGCTTGATCCTCAATATACCGGGCAATATCAAACCCAGTACTGCAAGCAGCTCGGAAACACCGATAAAACGCATCAAAATAGCTGAGGATTCATTTGCTAAGGGAATTGCGGAGGCAAGTTCGTGCATGGGCGTAGTTACTTTAGGAAGCGCCGCCCATAGAAACATAAGGGCCAATACGACCTGCGCTACCCATAGGGAAATGTTCCAGCCTTTGGAATTGGAATTAGTTGCTTTCATAGTAGTAAAATTTATTGTGTGAATTATTTTTCCCGATTCGAAGGAGAAGAAAAGCAGATTGATATACCTGATCATCAATATCTTCCAACACTTTTTCTCCTCATCATTTTACTGTAAATTTACAACACCACACTATACCTTTGTAAGTACTATCACTTTGTATAGTGCTATACTAGGTGATAGATTTGAAAACAAAGTAATTCAATGCAGTATGGACAAAAGCCAGTTAGACCACTCAGAATGCACCAGCATGTTGTTGCCGATCCGCGACGCGCTGGAGGTGCTCAATGGAAAGTGGAAATTGCCGATAATAGTGGCGCTTACCTTTGGAGAAAAGCGATTTGGAGAAATATCAAAAGAAGTAAAAGGCATTACCGACCGTATGCTGTCCAAGGAATTGAGGGATTTGGAAATGAATGGTCTGGTCAAGCGGACTGTTCACGACACCTATCCCATCAAGGTGACTTATGCCTTAACGGCACACAGTGAAACCTTGACTGATGTCATTGATGCTTTAAGGAAATGGGGTAGCCTCCACCGACAAAAAATAATGCATCAGGAATGAGTATATCCTGATGCATGGCAACTAAAGCGGATAAAAATCAAAGGGTCAGATCGCTCTGATTTTAACGATAAATTCGGAACCTTCACCATAACTGCTTTTCACGGCTATCTCTCCTTCTTCATTTTCAATAATTTTCTTTACGAGGTATAGGCCAATGCCTGTCCCCTCCACCTTGTTTTCCAACCTTGAGTAAGGTTGGAAAAGCTTGCCCATTTCTTCAGAGGCAATACCTCTACCATTATCCTTTACAGAAAGAAAAGTACGCCCATCTTCCAGCCAGCTTTTGAAGTGAATGGCAGGACTACGTTCCGATGAGCGATATTTAATGGCATTGCTGAGAAGGTTATAGATGGTGCTTCTAAGGTTCTTGCGCGAGAATTTAACTTTTGGCTCCTGAATATCCAAATAAATTTGAGCACCGGATGACTGAATCTTATCATTGAGGATCAGTTTGACATCATCAATGATATCAGCGATGGCTACCGTCTCCTTTTCAACTCTCTCCCGATTTTCCAGCTTTGGAAGCTCAGCCAGTTCATCGATGATATTTCTCATTGAACGCACAGATTTTTCAAGCAACTGGCTGATCCGCGTTCGTTCTTGATAATCTTCTGGTGACGTTGACAAAGTTTTGAGGTAAGCCAGCAGCCCTTCAATATTGGCTAAGGGTGCCTTCAAATCGTGGGAAACGGAATAAATGAACGTTTCATGGGATGCATTTAACCATTCCAGCTCTTTGAGTGTAGTGATTCTCTCCGTAATATCCACAAAAGTGATGATTACGCCATTGGGGCGGTTATCCTTTTGGACAATGTAGGGAAGAATGTTCATCTGAAACCACCTTGAATCAGCGGTTTGCACCTCTTTCTCCAAGATTTCACCACTTTGTATGACGTGGTTTATGTCATCAATGATGACCGTATATTTGATATTGTCAGAAAGTTCTACAAAAGGCCTACATCATCAGCAGAAAGATCAAAATGTTTCATAGCCGGAGGGGTAAACTTCCTTAGAATCAGCTCAGCATCTACAAAGAGTTGAGGAATGATGGTGTTCCTAAAATAGTTTTCCAGCTCATCATTCAGCTTTATCAGGTCACTGATCCGTTGATCTTTCTCTTGTCTGGATTTGCTCATCCGTTGCGTTTAAAATTTAACAGTTATGTTGAGAAAAACAATATAAATGCCGATTTCGTAAGCGTAATGATTCCACTTCACACCTATATCTGGATCGCATTACCCGTTTATAGTGTGAAACCTAGCATCAATTTGGGGATTTATTTTCGAATTACCAATGTGCTGTACGAGACATGGCATCCATAAAAAGAGGATCCAAACATCAAATTTGGAAGCTAAAAGGTCGGATCCTCCTTAATATGTCTTTTTAACTTTAAAATTAGGCTTTGTTCCGTTTCAAGTAAATCGTAAATACCGATCCTTCCCCAAGCTGGCTTTCCACTTCTATTTTTCCCCCCGCATTTTCCAACATCCTTTTTACCATGAACAGCCCAACTCCTGTACCCTCCACATGGTCATGAAGCCGCTGAAACATCTTAAAAATAGTGTCTTTCTCCATAAGATCCATACCCAAGCCGTTATCTCTAACCTTCAAAATCACATAATCATCATTGCTCGACCGGCTGTCAATCTCGATTTTCGGAGGACGTTGTGGTGAACGGTATTTAATGGCGTTGGAGATCAAATTGTAAAGAATGCTTCGGAGGTTGCTTTTAGAGAAAAATACCGACAGCTGTGCATCCACATCCATCTGAATGGTGACATTGGAAAAATCAATCATCTGCTTCATATCCAGAATGATGTCATTCAAGATCTCCGAGATATTCAATGCCGATGCTGACTGGCTATTGCCGGATTGTAGCCTGACAATGTCCGTCAATGTAGCAATCGTCTTTTTGAAGCGGTTAACCGACTCATGCATCATCCCCAAAATCCTTTGATTGTAATTGGTGGCTAGATTCTCCTGAGGCCAGGTTTCAGTCAATATGGTAAGCAAGCCTTCAATATTGGATATAGGAGCCTTTAGATCGTGGGAAGCTGCATAGATAAAATTGTCGAGATCCTGGTTGACCCGGTGCAGATCTTGGTTTTTCTGCATCAATTCTTCATTCCTCACGCGTTCGGTGAGATCACGGGTGATTTTAGAAAAGCCGATATGTTGGTTAAGGTGGTTATAGATGGGTGTAATCAGGACATTAGCCCAAAACTGGGACCCATCTTTGCGGACCCGCCAGCCTTCGTCTTCAAACCTGCCATTTTGCAAGGCCTTACGCAGTTCGTATTCGGGAAAATTATTCTCTATAGCCTCCGGCAAGTAGAAGATAGACATGTGTTTGCCTAACACTTCCTCCGCTTCATAGCCTTTAATGAATTTCGCGCCATTGTTCCAAGAGGCAATATTGCCTTCGGGCGATACAAAAAAAATAGCGTAGTCTTTTACTCCGGATATCAGTAATCTGGAACGTTCTTCACTTTCAATTAAATCTTTGTTGACCTTGGCCAAACGGTCTTCCAGTATCTTCTGCTCCGTAAGGTCTTTGGTCACCTTAGAAAAACCGATGAGTTCATGACTATTGTTGTACATGGCGGAAATGGAGACATTGGCCCAAAACTTTTCCCCATTTTTTCTGACACGCCAGCCCTGCTCCTCATGCTTTCCTTCCTTTTTGACTTTCTCCAAGAGATAAGCCGGATAGCCTCTCATCTGTTCTTCTTCAGGATAAAATATAGCAAAGTACTTCTTCAGAATCTCCTCACGGGTATATCCTTTAATTTTCTCAGCTCCTGGATTCCACGTTGCCACATGCCCCTCTAGGTCTAACATAAATATGGCGTAGTCCTTGACGCTTTCCAGCAGAAATCTATAGTGCAGTTCATCTTCTTGTAGAAGAGGATAATTTATTTGATAGCTACAGGGCTCTTTCATGTATTTCTGTATGGCACTCCCCCTCAATCCTTTTTCAACAAATAAAGTCAAAGGTTGGGAATCTGTATTTTTTTACAATAAAGATCACCACTCAAAAAGCCAACCATTCTTATTGAGTGGTGATCAAATTAAATTATAGAGGACTCTAGGCAGTTCTCAATTTCAGCATGACAAAAGACCTCGGCGCGACAATGTACGAATTGCCATCGACGGAACTAAGCTCGAATGACTCCTCAGGCATAGCGGTGTCGAGAAGGAGTTGCCACTCACCCGGATGGTTATCCGGTAATTGGTATTCAACGCCTTCCCAATAAGCGTTCACCATAATTAAATAGATCCCGTTTTTGATGACATTGCCTCTTTCATCTACTTCGTCCATCACTTGCCCATTAAGCAACACCCCCAGGCTTCTCACAAAGGAGGTGTTCCATTCCTCTTCTGTCATATCCGTACCATCGGTGCGGATCCATCGGATATCCTTGATCTCTTCACCGCGAATATTTCTGCCTTGGAAGAAACGCCGTCTCTGGAAAATAGGGCTGCTTTTCCTTAGCTCGATCATTTTACGAGTGAATTCAAAAAATGCCTTGTGTTTGTCTTCCCACTCCCAGTTGAACCAGCTGATCTCATTGTCTTGGCAATATACGTTGTTATTGCCAAATTGGGTGCGGCCATATTCATCGCCACTGCAGATCATCGGAACGCCCTGACTTAACAGCAAGGTAGCCATGAAGTTCCTTTTTTGCTGCTCTCTCAGCGCATTGATCTCCGGATCATCTGTAGGGCCTTCTACGCCGCAGTTCCAACTATTGTTGTGGCTGTCGCCATCATTGTTATCCTCTCCGTTGGCTTCGTTGTGCTTTTCATTATAGCTCACCAGATCATTAAGCGTAAATCCGTCGTGTGCCGTGATAAAGTTGATACTGGCAGAAGGTTGACGGCCATTCAGCTTGTAAAGATCACTGCTTCCGGTAAGCCTGTACGCCAATTCAGCTACCTGACTTTCGTCTGCTTTCCAGAATTTGCGTACACTGTCCCTGTATTTACCATTCCATTCTGCCCATAGCACCGGAAAGTTGCCCACCTGATAGCCGCCCTCTCCAATGTCCCAAGGTTCGGCGATCAGCTTGACCTGTGAAATAATGGGATCCTGGTGTATGGTATCCAAGAAGGTGGACAGTTTACCGACTTCCATCAATCCCCTGGCAAGGGTGGAAGCCAAGTCAAACCGAAAACCGTCAACATGCATCTCTGTAATCCAATACCTCAGGCTATCCATCACCAGTTGCAAGGCGCGAGGGTGCAACATGTTGAGCGAATTACCGGTGCCGGTATAGTCCATATAAAAGCGCGGATTGTCTTCCACCAGCCGGTAATAGGCTTTGTTGTCAATCCCCTTAAAGCAAAGGGTGGGTCCATAATGGTTGCCCTCTGCCGTATGGTTATACACCACGTCAAGGATAACTTCTAAGCCTGCCTTATGCAGTGCTTTCACCATCTCTTTAAACTCTACCACCTGCTGTCCAGCTGTACCTGAAGATGAATAAGCTGAATGAGGGGCAAAAAATCCTATGGAATTGTAGCCCCAATAGTTGCTTAAGCCGTTCTCCACCAAGTGTCTGTCATTGACGAATTGATGTACCGGCATCAATTCCACCGCCGTCACGCCCAAGCGCTTGAGATAATCGATCATCTTGGGATCGGCCAAGCCTTTGTAGGTTCCGCGAATGGCAGGATCCAGCTCAGGATGAGTCGCAGTCATCCCCTTTACGTGCAGCTCATAAATGATCGACTTGTGCAAAGGCGTATTTGGAGCTTTATCGTCTTCCCAATCAAAATATTGATCTATAACAATGGATTTGGGCATCCCGTCCGCGCTATCAAATTCCTTTTTGTAAAGGTCCCGATCTTCATCGGTCCGCTGTACATCGTAGCCAAACATGGCGTCACTCCAGTCGATGCGCCCATTGATTGCTTTGGCATAAGGGTCGAGCAATAGGTGGCTTTCGTTGAAAAGCAATCCATTCTCCGGATCCCAAGGCCCATCTACCCTATACCCGTAAAGCTGCCCTGGCTTGACACCTGGAAGATAAACATGCCATACCTGATCGGTATGTTCCGTTATTTTAACTCTTGCGGTTTCATTTTCATCCTGATCAAAGAGGCAAAGGGTAACACCGGTTGCATTTTCACTGAATAGAGCAAAGTTTACTCCCTCGCCATCGTAGGTAGCCCCTAAAGGATAAGGCTTCCCTGGCCAAATTGGTTGATCATATTTCATTGTTGGTTGTTTAATTAGTGTTTACAAAAAATCGTGCGTCAAAAACCTCTGCAGGCACAACATCAATATCAAATCAATTGCCACAAATCGGGTCCTGAAAATGCGGCAGCATTGGCGAAACAGGTTAAAACTTGAAAAGCAGCTCTTGAAGAAGGAAAAGCAATGTACCATGGACGATTTCGTAGATGATATGCTTCAACAGGAGCAAACTGATCAGAAATAAGCATGAGAACGATTAATCAACGGAATTGCCTATCCTCGTGCTCCCCTTCCCACCAATGTCACTAGAGACAAGATGCGCACTAGATCATTTCCTTGTTCAAATTCTGTTCTACAATATGTAACTAAAAAGTAACAAGATTGACAGAATATTGGCCGACACCAGCGGTACGACACACCTTATAGTGCGCGAGAGTAGGCTGGTAAACAGGGAATGGAATTTGAATTACCCAGTGGAAATTAAATGATATCACTGTTAAACCACTTAAAATTTAAAATTATGGCAACTAAAACTAAAGCGCCCAAGAAAATGCAGGACTCGAAATTCCATGAGCTTTTTGTACACGAACTGAAAGATATTTATTGGGCTGAAAAACATCTTGCTAAAGCACTTCCTAAAATGGCCAAAGGCGCTACTTCTCCAGAATTGGCAAAGGCTATCGAGAACCACCTACAGGAAACAGAAGGTCAAATAGAGCGCTTGGAAAAAGTTTTTGAAAGCATCGGTTCTAAGGCCACGGCCAAAAAATGTGAAGCTATGGAAGGATTGCTAGAAGAAGGAAAAGAGATTCTAAGCGATACTGACAAAGACACAAGTGTCCGTGATGCAGGAATTATCATTGCTTCCCAGAAGATCGAGCATTACGAAATTGCTTCTTACGGTTCCCTAGTCGCTTTGGCGAAGAAGATGGGGCATGATGAGGCAGCCAAACTATTGGAACAAACGCTAGAGGAAGAAAAGAAAACTGACGCACTTCTCACCCAAATTGCTGAGGAACATGTCAACGAATCTGCTTCAGATGAGTAATAGCGAAAAGAGAGGAAATCCTCTCTTTTTTTTATCCTATAGCTTTAAAAAGGTAAAATAGCCTACTTTTTTTCCGCTCCGATAAGTTAAGTATCTTGTTTTTTTAAAAGGACCCTCTCCTCTCAGCAAACACCTAGACCAAAGGCACAGTTTGTGCCCGTGTATCTGACACCTTTAACCACACCATCATTTCGACAATATTTTATATGAACCTCGAGGAACAAATGAAGGAGGACATTGCTACTCCTTTTTACAAAGCTGTTATTGATCTCCTTCTGGAGAATAATTTTCCTTTTTTGGTAGGCGGTGCCTTTGCCATGCGGCATTATACTGGGATCTATAGGAACACAAAAGATTTGGATATCTTCTGTAAAGCAGAGGACTATCCAGACATCGCACCTATTTTCGCTAAGGAAGATTTTACCATTGAAGTGACTGATCCCCGGTGGTTGGCAAAGGTATTTAAGGGGCCCCATTTCGTCGATTTTATTTTTAACACCACCAACAACATCTGCCCGGTCAACGACACTTGGTTTAAAAACTGCGTGACCATTGACTTGTTTGGCCATCCCTTGCCGCTAATGGGAGTAGAAGAGATGATTTGGACCAAACTATACATGCACAACAGGGAACGCTATGATGCAACGGATATCAACCATATCATCCTGCGTTATGGTAGCAAGATCAATTGGGAGAGACTCTTGCACCTGATCGCCAATCATTGGCATCTGCTGCTGGCCCAAATCCTCAACTTTCAATTTGTCTATCCCTCCGACAAGGATATCATTCCCCGCTGGGTGTTTACCAAGCTGATGCAGCTTGCTGAGCGGCAGTTTGACTTGCCCACACCGGTTGTAAAGGTGTGTTTGGGTCCCTTGATTGACCAGACCAACTATGAAATTGACATCAAGGAGTGGGGATTTAAAAGTCTTACCACTAAAACTGTATAATCCATGAGCCAAGATAATATCAAAACCGTCCGAAGAATCGCCGCTGTGGGCGACATTCATATCAAGGAGTCAGACCAGGGCAAATGGAAAGACTGCTTTCAGGCTGTCTCGGAAAAAGCAGATGTGTTACTGCTCTGTGGTGACTTGACGGATACGGGCAAAAAGAAAGAAGCCAAAGTACTTGCGGAAGAATTGACCGCCTGCACCATTCCTGTGGTAGCTGTTTTGGGTAACCATGATTATGAAAATGACCAGCAGGATGACATCCGGCAGGTACTGTCTTCATCCAACTTTCATTTGCTCGACGGGGAGTCTATTGTGATAGGTAATGTTGGCTTTGCGGGAGTAAAAGGCTTTGGGGGCGGATTTGATCGCTTTATGATGCCGATGTTTGGGGAAAAAATGAACAAGGAGTATGTGCGAGCGGCTACAGAAGAATCATTGCGTTTAGATCAAGCATTGGTTCGCTTAGACAAGCAAGGACAGGAGGGGGAAGACATAAAAAAGATCGTATTGCTCCACTACGCCCCCATAAAGGCAACCGTTGAAGGGGAGCCAGCAGAACTCTTCCCTTTTTTAGGTTCCTCCCATCTGGTAGAGCCACTCGAGAGGAGGCAAGTTTTGGCTGCCTTTCATGGACATGCCCACAGTGGGTCACTGCAGGGTGAGACGAATGCCGGGGTAAAGGTGTATAATGTGGCCAAGCCAATTTTGGTAAGGGAGGGCTATTCCTTCCCTTTCTTTATTTTCGAGATGGAGTAGTAACTGAAACCCATCTTGACTGATCCCGGTTTGTAGCGTCTGACAGCCTCAACGATTAAAGCATCTATTCTCTAGCTAAGGGAATTTAATTCCGTTTCACATTATGGCTTAACAGTAATATATGATCACGGCAAAATTGGTCCAGACAGCTGATTTTCAAATCAGCAGCGTCAAAACCGATATCGTTGTGCAATGACTTATCCGGTACCACCACCACTTTCATACCTGCGGCCCGAGCTGCTTCCATACCCGATTTTGAATCTTCAAAAGCCAGACATTTGGTTGGATGTACTTTAAGTTTTCGCGCCGCAGCAAGATATACATCGGGTCTCGGTTTTCCCTGCTGCTCAAATTCCGCTGACGAAACCGCATCAAAATAGGTTGCGATGTCCAGTTTTGACAAGACTTTAGCAATAAGCTTGTGGGGAGAGTTGGTGGCCAAGCCTATTTTGAAATGCTGTTGTCTAAAAAACTGAAGGACTGCATTGACCCCATCCATTACAGCACCTTTTTCCTCTATCATTTGAGCAACTGATTCCACCACAGCATTTTCCACCTCCTCTTTACTTTTCTCTTCCCAAGGCTGGAGATTGTACCAGTAATCAGTAACTTCTTTGGTTGTCATCCGACTGGTGATGCGGGCATGGTCTTCTGTTACGTTAATCCCGAGACTCCCAAACACCTTGCTCTCCGCATCCCTCCAAAAGGGTTCAGAATCGATCAGCAAGCCATCCATGTCAAAAATTACTGCCTCAAACATTTTCTAATAATATTATGTGAAGAATGATGATTGAAGGGTTACCTATCACTAACGGTTGGTCTTTTCCTTTTGGGGGCCAAGGCCCTGCCAAAGCGTAAGGATTTTTTCCACCACAAACCCGATAAACAGGCCGGCAATACCGCAGGCTGTTGCCTTGACAAACCATCCAAGCACCGCAACATCTGATAGGGAAGTTTCCAATTCGTGTAAAAGGTGTGCGGTAAATGGTATTCCATGGGCGATAATTTCTGCTCCCACCCAAAGCATCGCAGCGGTGCCCACATAACTGAGAATACGTAGAAATTGCGGCATAAATTTCACCACACCGCGTCCGATACGCCGGGCGCTGGGAGAAAATTTTTCTTTAGCTAAATGTACTCCTATATCATCCATTTTAACAATTAGACCCACAAATCCATAGACTGCCAAGGTAATAAAAATGGCTACCGCTACCATTACTATTATTTGATTCACAATGGAAGCCTCGGTAACCTGACTATAGGCAATGGCGATGATTTCGGCAGACAAAATAATATCTGTACGAACCGCTCCAGTTACCCTTTGCCTTTCCAATTCTTCCGGTGTAATAACTTCAACCGGCTTGTCATCCACTGTTTCTTCCGCATGCTTGTCTAACATCGCATGGACCTTTTCAAAGCCTTCAAAGCATAGATAAGCCCCTCCTAACATGAGAATTGGCGTAATCGCCCATGGAGCAAAATACCCGAGCAGCAAAGCTGCTGGGCTTAAGATCAAAAGCTTATTGATCAGCGATTTCTTGGCAATTTGAGCAATAATGATCAACTCCCTTGAGGGATCTAGCCCTACCACATACTTGGGGGTCACAGCGGTGTCGTCAATGACGATGCCCGAAACCTTGCCCGTTGTCTTTGCTACTTGGGCTGGTACATCATCTAAACTGGCAGCACTGGCTTTCACCAAGGCTGAAATATCATCCAACAGCGCAAAAAAACCTGAAGCCATATTCAGCTGCTTTAATTCGATTCCATTTACATAACATTTATCCTGCTACTGTCAGCAAATAACGGTGCATTTTGCTAAAAAAGCGTAGCCAGCTGCTATAATTTATCTGGTCCAGGGTTTTTGTGCCAGCTAACTATAAGTCATCACGATGGCTCTACTAACAATTTATCGCAAATCACCTGGCTGAGGGTTTCTTGTCGCCCCTCACCATATTTAACATTCAAGCTTCCATCATAAGGTTCTTTGGAGAGAATGCGAATTTCCGTCCCCAGCGAAAGCGATCTAGCATTCAAAAAATTGAGCAAGCCGACTTCCGACTGAGATAAAGCGCGCAAGGTCACGATTTGTCCTGCCTGACAACTGCTTAAGGGAAGAAGCTTTTGGTTTTCAATTTTACCTTCCTTATCGGGAATGGGAGAACCATGTGGGTCGATTTTCGGAAAGCCTAGCAGTTCATCCATCCGGTCAAAAAAGGCTTCCGATTGAACATGCTCCACTTGTTCTGCGATTTCATGGACATTCTCCCAGCTAAAGCCCATTTTTTCTACTAAAAACATTTCGGTAAGCCGATGCTTTCTGATTATTTGGGAAGCTTGTTTCTTCCCTTTAGGCGTAATGGTCAGCGGCTTGTATTTTTCGTATTTAAGCCAACCCTGTGCATCCAGCTTCTTTACCATACTGTTGGCGGTGGGCATGCTCACATTCATCGCAGCACTTAATTCTGAAATATTTATCTGGCCCTTTTCAGCCGAAATTTTATACAACGCCTTGAGGTAATTTTCTTCAGCGGGAGAGTCCATACCATTGAATTTTCTCAAAAATAGAAAAATTTCCTCAGCTTTTTTGTTAGATATATCTAACTTTATATTTCTGTAAATCAAACTTTATTTTACCATGAACCTAAGATTGTTGTTGTTTAGTTATAGCCTCTCCTTGTGCCTATCTCTTAGCAGCATGGCGCAACAGCAGGGAATCATCCGCGGAAGGGTGCTGTCAGAAGCCGGCGAAGCAATGGAATTCGTGCATGTTGGTATCCTGCCCCTATCCTTAGGAGCAGTAACAGATGAACAGGGAAATTTTGTTATTTCCAATGTTCCCTTTGGAAAACATGTATTGTCAGCCTCCCTCATAGGCTATGAAACTGCAAGTCACGACATACATATATCTTCTGGACAGCTATCTCATGAAGTGAAGTTTATTTTAAAAGAAACAGCGCAATCTCTTGGAGAGGTTGTTGTATCCGGTACCATGAAAGAAGTATCGAAGCTGGACAGTCCGGTCCCAGTGGAGGTTTATTCCGCCAAGTTCTTTTTTGCCAATCCCAGCCCTTCTGTTTTTGAGTCCATGCAAAATATCAACGGCGTACGGCCTCAGGTAAACTGTAATGTCTGCAATACCGGCGATATCCATATTAATGGGCTAGAAGGCCCCTACACCATGGTTTTGATAGATGGAACGCCCATTGTCAGCGGCCTCTCCACAGTATATGGGTTGACGGGAATCCCGCAGTCGCTTATAGATCGGGTAGAGGTGGTGAAGGGACCCGCCTCCACACTATACGGATCAGAAGCGGTCGGCGGCCTAATCAATCTGATTACGAAAAAACCGTACGCCGCGCCGTTGCTATCTGCTGATGTGTTTGCAACGGATTGGGGTGAGGTTAATACAGACCTCGGTCTTCGCTACAGCCTTTCTGAAAAAACGCAAGGACTGTTGGGACTGAATTACTTTAATTACCAACTTCCAATTGATAATAATGGGGATGGTTTTACGGATCTTACTTTGCAACACCGAATCTCAGTATTCAACAAAGTCAACGTTGAGCGGAAGCATGATAAACTCTTTTCGGTCGCTGCCCGATATATCTATGAGAATCGATGGGGAGGACAAATGAATTGGAGTTCCAAATACCGTGGGGGAAATGAAGTTTATGGAGAAAGCATCTATACCAGCAGATGGGAGCTTTTTGGAACCTATCAACTCCCTGTAGCGGATAGGGTAACTTTCCAATTCAGCGCCAACGGCCACAACCAAAATTCAGCATATGGCAACACTCTCTACATCGCAGACCAATACATAGGGTTTGGACAATTTACCTGGAATAGATCGTGGAAAAGGCATGATCTATTGTTGGGCATGGCTTACCGCTACACCTATTATGACGACAACACACCCGCTACGGCGGGTAGCTACCCTGCTCATAATCAGGCCTCCATCACGCATTTGCCCGGAATGTTCATTCAGGATGAAATCAAATTAAATGCGTTCAACAAGCTTTTGTTAGGCTTGCGTTATGATTACAACAGCATCCACGGAAGCATCTTCTCTCCTAGGATCAATTATAAGTGGAACAACCATGACCAAACCCGCATCTATAGGCTCAGCGCAGGTAATGGCTATAGGGTAGCCAATATTTTTACGGAAGATCATGCCGCCCTTACCGGAGCAAGGGAAGTGTATTTTAAGGAGGCACTAAAACCGGAGACTTCCTGGAACGTTAATCTTAACGGCATACAAAAAATTTACGCCTCCAGCGGCTTTTTCCTGAATCTTGACGCCAGTGTATTCTACACCTATTTCGACAATGCGATCATTCCTGATTATGAGACCGATCCCAACAAGATCATCTATGGGAATCTTGGTGGAAACGCCGTGTCAAAAGGTGTCTCGCTCAATTTAGATGCCTCCTGGGCAAATGGCATAAGTTTTAACGGCGGCGCAACCTTCATGGATGTATCCATTACAGAAGAAGGATTAAGATACCGCCAACTCCTTACAGAGCGGTTTAGTGGTGTTTGGAGTATCGGCTACACTTTCACCAAGTCACAGCTCAAGTTGGACTATACCGGCAATGTATACAGCCCCATGCGCCTACCCTTGTTGGGTGAACTTGATGACAGGCCGGAATATTCTTCCTGGTACAGCATTCAGAATCTACAGTTAACTTATCCTATTTCCGAGAAATGGGAGCTTTATGGGGGTGTAAAGAATTTATTGAATTTCACCCCACCGGCCAATAGTATAGCAAGGGCATTTGATCCTTTCGACAAGCAGGTGGTATTTGATGATCAGGGTCAGGTGATCCCGACGCCTGACAATCCCAACGCGCTTACCTTTGATCCCTCCTATGTATATGCTCCCAATCAAGGCATTAGGGGCTTTATCGGCATCAGATACATCCTTCAGCAATAAAATCAGCATTTATTGCATAGGAACAATTATGGCTGTACCAACACCCTGTAGGATTCATACAGACTTAACACCTCGCGGACATAGGCTACAGCCACATGTCCTTTGGCATAGCCACTTTGAACCACCGGATCTTGATAAATTTCCCTTTGAGATTTCTTTTCGAGGAAATGAGCGACATTTGACCAGCGTTGTGAGTCTTTTCCGAACTTCAATGCCAGCCGCCAAGCATCTTCCACATGGCCATGACCAACGTTATAAGATGCAAGTACAAAACGGATACGTTCGTTGGAGTCCGGCACCCGCTCCCTCCAAAATTTGTCCAGATACTGCAAAAAGCGTACGCCAGCCATCAGACTTTCTGAAGGGTCGCTGGCATCATTTACACCAAAGCGCTGCAGGGTCACCGGCATAAGTTGGAGCAGCCCCTGTGCGCCGGCATAGGAAACAGCTGAAGTGTCAAATTTGGACTCTTTGTACACCAGCGCAGCTAACAGCCTCCAATCCCAACCCAGTTCATCAGCTCCTTTCTTAATGATGTCATCATAGACGGAAATACGATCCCCCGAAATGGAAGAAAAGGCACTGTTACTTCTGAAGTAGCTGTTTTTTTTATTGAGAAAATATTTACTGTAGAGTATGGCAAAGTATGATGACTGCTTCCCTTCATCTATCCATTGATTGATAGCTGCCAACAATTCAGGCGATGTTTTTCTCACGGCCCATCCTACTTCGGAGGCACGGCTGATTTCCAAGCTAACATCGATATTATCATAGTAGGTGGCATTGACCAAAGCAATATCGTTGTCCACAACAGTGTAATCAATTTGCTTCTCTACAACCTTATTCACCAGTTCCTCTGACGAGTCCGAAACCTCTACAATGCGAATGTTCAGCATCAGACTATCCTGTAGTTCCTCCAACCGCTCCTTATACACGGAGCCTGCCCTTAGATGGACTGTCTTACCATCCAATTGGGAAAGGTTCTCCAACACCTCATCTTCGAGGCGTTGAACCAGTACCGTACTGATATTATTAGTAGAAGCACTAAAATCCGCGTACTGCCTTCTTTCTTCGGAAACTTCCAGATTCATAGCGATAATATCTGCTTTCCCCTCAATGAGGTACTGAAATGCCTTATCGATATCATCGGTCACTACCAGCCGGAGCTGTACCCCTAGCTTTTGAGCTAGGCTTCTGAGCATTTCAAATTCATAGCCCATTCTTCTTCCACGGTATATATAATAGCTGGTTGAAGAATTATCCACGACAGCTCTAAGCGTCCCCCTTTTCAAAATATCGTTCAAATCCGTCTGTACGGGATTTTCCCAATAATTCACTTCCCTTTTCTCTTCCTCATGACAGGACGAGAAGAAAAGGATAAGAAGGAATAAAAACAACGTTATCGGTCGCATAAATTTTGCTAAAGGAGCCCATTTAGCCAATTTAATTCTAATCAATATTAAATAGAAAATCCTAATAAACAAGTAATACGCTTTTTCCTCGGCAACAATTTTCTTTATATTCAAGCGGAATTAATATATACTTATGACAGAAGCACCTCTCCTACAGTCGAAGCTACCTCATGTTGGAACCACCATTTTTACGGTAATGTCGAGGCTGGGGATGGATTATGGGGCCATAAATTTATCGCAGGGCTTTCCCAGTTTTGATTGCTCACCCGAGCTCACAGGCCTTATCCATAACTATACCAAAAAAGGCCACAACCAATATGCCCCCATGAGTGGGGTGCCGGTGCTAAAAGAAAAAATTGCCGAAAAGGCCTTTTCCTGCTATGGTATCGCGTATGAGCCCGAGACAGAAGTGACTGTCACAACCGGAGCTACGGAAGCGATATATAGTGCCATCACCGCTGTGGTCCGAGCAGGAGATGAAGTGATTATATTTGAGCCATCCTATGATAGCTATGTGCCCGCTATAGAACTAAGCGGCGGCATACCGGTCTATATCACGCTTAAGCCACCATTTCAAATTGATTGGACCGAAGTTGAAAGCAAACTCTCCCCCAAAACAAAGCTTATCATTATCAACACCCCGCACAATCCGTCGGGGAAGCTTCTTACGAAAAATGACCTCAATGTACTCGCGAGACTTGTGGAAGGGACAGGAATTTTCCTGATCAGTGATGAGGTGTATGAGCATATAACATTTGATGGCAGGGCGCACAATTCCCTCATGATGCATCCAGTCCTGAAGGAACGGACATTTATCTGTTGCTCCTTTGGTAAAACCTTTCATATTACAGGTTGGAAAGTAGGATATTGTCTGGCGCCCAAAGCGCTAACAGATGAGTTTCGGAAGGTACATCAGTTTGTAACCTTTAGCGTGGTCACCCCTGTCCAATATGCGCTGGCAGACTTTATCAGCCAACCCGAGATTTACCAAGAGCTTGCTGCTTTTTACCAAAAGAAGCGGGACAAATTTTTAGAAGCTATTAAGTCTTCGAGGTTCACTTATGAACCCGCTGAAGGCAGCTTTTTTCAAATACTATCCTACCAGGCCATTTCAGATGAAAATGATTTTGATTTGGCTGTTAGACTTACCAAAGAAATAAAAGTGGCTTCCATACCCGTTTCGGCCTTTTATCATCAAAAAGATGATCACAAGGTTCTCCGTTTTTGCTTTGCCAAAACAGACGAAGAACTGCAAGAAGCAGGAGAACGCCTTAGTAGATTATGAGGAAGATTGCAATCATCCATCAAATGCAATAGGATACTGCCCACTGAAACACCTTCACTCCGAGCTAGAGCCAAAATATAATTTAAGACGTTTACCTTACCGATAAAATATTATTACATTTAAAATCTTTTCGTTAAGATTGGGAATTAACTGAGTTACATGATGGATAAAATGAATAAACCTAGCTATACATCCACTTTCTCCCGCAGGGATTTTATCAAGGGTACCAGCATTATTGTGGGAGGCACCTTGGCTGGCGCTGCTTTGCCTTTAGCAGCCCATGCTGCCAATCCTGTAGATGACCGACCCCTTAAAATAGCTTTGATCGGCTGCGGTGCCAGAGGAGCGGGGGCAGCAGTGAATGCGCTACGGGCTGACAAAAATATAAAACTGGTAGCCATGGCGGACGCTTTCAGAGACAAGTTGGATGAAACTTATAACAACTTGATCAAAATTGAAGATATTAAAGCCGCTATCGATGTGCCCGAAAAACATAAGTTCGTAGGATTTGATGGCTATAAGGACGCTATAGCCTTGGCAGATGTGGTATTGTTGGTCACCCCTCCTGCTTTTCGCCCCATGCATTTTGAAGTGGCCGTGCAAGCCGAAAAACACGTCTTTATGGAAAAACCACTTGCTTCAGATGCGCCAGGGGTGCGACAGATCTTAGCGGCAGGTGAATTGGCAGAAAAGAAAAACCTAAAGGTACAAGTAGGCCTGCAAAACCGGTACGATCCGGGGTTCAAAGGCATGGTCGAAAAGATCAATGAGGGAATGATCGGTGATGTCTTGTCGGCGACAGATTACTACATGGTGGGCCCGGTAAAACTGGTAAAACGGGAAGAGGGGCAGACAGAAATGGAATACCAGATGCGCAACTGGAGACATTTCAACTGGCTCTGGGCAGGGTCTCCTGCTGGGTTACAGATCCACAACACCGACATTGTCAATTGGGTCAAGGGCTCCTATCCTGTAAGAGCACATGCTTTGGGAGGTAGGTCCGCTTTCAGTGGGCCCGACCATGGAGATATCTTTGATCATTTTTTTATTGAATATGAATATGCCGACGGCACCAAACTGAATAGCCAAATCAGGACGGTGCTGGGAACCTTTAACAAGGGAGGCGCCTACTTCTTAGGTACCAATGGCACTGCCAATATCCGGGAAGGTATCAAAGACCGGACCGGCAAAACTCTGTGGCGACACAGGGGTGGTGACGATGAAAACCCATATCAGTTGGAGCATGACCAGTTTTTTGCTGCCATCCGCAATGATCAACCCATGAACGATACAGAATGGGGAGCCATGAGCACCATGACCACCATCCTCGGGAGAATGGCCGCACATTCAGGTCAAATGCTTACGTGGGATGATGCCTTCAATTCTGAATTGAGCCTTCTTCCTGAAACCTTCTCTTGGGATGCCAATCCTCCTGTTATGCCCGACAAAGATGGTAACTATCCCGTACCTGTTCCCGGAAAATCACCCGTGTTGTAATATCATGAAGAGCTTTTATATTCTCACGGCACTTTCGATGGGCGCATTGCTGATCGGCTGTACCGTCCGCGGTTCGCAAGAGCATTGGTCCAAGGATCAAATTTCACACGCTTTTACCGACTATACGCAGACCATTCCCGGATCTGAAGTCAGCTTTGACATGGTAGCCATACCCGCAGGTAAATTTATGATGGGGAGTCCAGAAGGAGAATCGGGAAGGAATCCCGATGAAGGTCCGCTTCATGAAGTAGCAATCAGTGCCTTTTGGATGGGCAAACATGAGATTACCTGGGACGAATTTGAACTTTTCGTCTATCCAGAAATGTCTAAAGAAACTACTGAACGACTGGCCTCCGCTGCAATCGACGGCATAACCCAACCGACTCCTCCATTTGTGGATATGAGTTTTGGTATGGGTAAAAAAGGCTATCCGGCAGTCAATATGACCCAATATGCAGCTTTGGCCTATTGCAAGTGGTTAACCGCGTTGACTGGTGATTTTTACCGGCTACCTACCGAGGCAGAATGGGAATATGCCAGCAGAGCGGGTAGCAGTACCGCTTATTCATTTGGTGATGATCCCGCCATACTGGACGAACATGCCTGGTATTTCGAAAATAGTGATGGTGCCTATCAAAAGGTCGGCACAAAGAAAGCTAATCCGTGGGGACTGCATGACATGCATGGAAACGTGGCTGAATGGACACTAGACGAATATCAAGCAGCTTACCCTGTTGTATCAGGGCAAAGCCACAAAGACCCTTGGGTGAAGCCCAGCAAGCTATATCCTCATGCTGTACGGGGAGGATCTTGGGATGATGATCCGGAAGATCTCCGCTCGGCAGCGCGACGGGCATCACATCCCAATTGGAAACAACGCGATCCGCAGATCCCAAAAAGCAACTGGTGGATGACCGATGCCTCCTTCCTTGGCTTCCGAATAGTCCGCCCGCTAAGTCCGCCTTCTGCTGAAGAAATTGAAGCTTATTTTAATGATCCCATTCCTGATCTTTAAGGATTAGGATAGAAAGTATGCTATTGCTTTGCCCCTAGTCGATTATAAAGTAGCTTGACCCCTTCTATCGCCAATAAAGAACATATTACTGCTATACCCACTATTTCCAAAGCCTTTGCGTCCAGCTCCGTAGTGTGAAAGATTGTTTGTAAGCCCGGAATATATACCAAAAGGAATTGTAGACCCACCGTCAATCCAATTGCTCCCCACAGTTTGTAGTTGGTAAATAAATTTTTGCTGAAAATGGAATGAAAGCTAAATCTGACTGACAGGGCATTGCCAAGCTGCACAAAGCACAGGGTGGTAAACACCATCGTTTGTTGTACCTCCAAATTATAACCTTTACTATTGGCCCAACTTTGCACTAAAATTGCCGCTACAGCCATTATCATCCCTGCACCGAGGATTTTTGGAACCATGCCTCCAGCAAAAAGGCTTTCCTTCGGAGACCGGGGAGGTCTGCGCATTATCCCTCCTTCGGCAGGCTCTGAGGCCAAAGCAATCCCCGGCAGCCCATCAGTCACCAGATTGATCCAAAGAATATGGATAGGCAGTAAGGGTGTAGCAAGTCCACACACAGGGGCAAAGACGATAGTTAGGATTTCAGCAATGTTGCAGGAAAGTATGTACAGGATAAATTTCTTGATGTTTTCGTATATCCTTCTGCCTTCCTTTACCGCCTTCACAATGGTGGCAAAATTATCGTCCAGCAGGATCAGGTCTGCGGCTTCTTTTGATACATCAGTGCCAGTTATCCCCATTGCAACACCAATATCCGCTTGCTTCAAGGATGGCGCATCATTAACACCGTCACCTGTCATTGCCACATATTGCCCGTTATCTTGAAGCGTTTTCACAATTTTCATCTTCTGGGACGGTGACACGCGGGCATAGACGGAGATTTCCTGAACCGTCTTTCGGTAATCATCCTCTGAAAGCTTATCCAGTTCCGCTCCTGTCATGGTTGCCTTGGCATCCCCATCATTGATCAATCGCAGCCTTTCCGCAATGGCATAGGCTGTCAGCGGCTGGTCTCCGGTAATCATGACAGACTTGATCCCTGCGGTCTTACATTCTTGAATCGCATCGATAACTTCCTCTCGAGGGGGATCAATCATCGCAGCTATTCCCAAAAACTCCATCTCAGCTTCCAAGGCTTCATTTACTTCCTCTGGCTTGTTATTAAACCATCTATAGGCGAAAAATAAAACCCGTAGGCCTTCAGCTGCCCATTCGCGATTTATCTTCAGCCATTTTTCTTTATTTTCCTTATCACTAGCCGACAAGACTTCAGCAATTTTAGTTGGCGCACCTTTGGTAAGCATTAGCCATCGGTCACCCTGCTGGTGAAGGGTACTCATTCTCATCCTTTCGGAGTCAAAGGGAAGCTTGTCCACTAAAGGCATTTCCTTCTCCATATGCTCTTTGGACAAGCCTTGATTTAGCGCGTAATTTACCAAAGCCGTCTCCGTAGAATCCCCCATCGCTCCTTCCTCTGAAAATTTCACCTCATTAGTCAACAACATCGCAGCATACAAAAGCTCTTCTTTTTCTCTGATGGTTTTGACTTTTTCTACAGTCATTATGTTTTGGGTGAGTGTCCCTGTTTTGTCGCTACAGATATAGGTCACCGAACCTAAGGTTTCCACAGCAGGCAGTACCCGAACCAATGCTTTTTGTTTCACCATCCTTCGGGCGCCTTGTGCTAGCGATATGGTGATTACAGCGGGTAAGGCTTCCGGCAGCGCGGCTACAGCAAGGGACAATGCGGTTAAAAACATAATTAAGGGTGGCTCTCCTCTCCATAAACCAAAGCCAAATACAGCTAGGCAAATACAGATAACGATCAGCGCCAACTGCTTGCTGAAGACAGCCAGCCTTTTTTGAAGGGGTGTTTTTTGGTCCTCAAATTCTAACAGTTCGGCAATTTTTCCTATTTCGGTATGCATGCCAGTCGCCGTCACCACCGCTTTTGCAGATCCGTTGCTTACTATAGTGCTTTTAAACACCATATTATGTTGATCACCCGGTAAGAGATCCTCTTCTTCTAGGGCTACTGCATTTTTTTCGATGGCATGACTTTCTCCCGTCAACGCCGCTTCCTCGGTCCTCAGCAAACTTACTTCCAACAATCGCGCATCAGCAGGAACAATATCACCCGCCTCTAACAAAATGATGTCTCCGGGAACCAGCTCTTTTGTTTCAACCCTAACAGGTTTTCCTTCACGAATGACGGTGGCATATTGAGCTGACATCTTTTGCAGCATCCTGACCGACTCCTCCGCGTTGCTTTCTTGAAAAAAGCCTATTAACGCATTTCCTAGAATTATCGCAAGGATGACAAAGGCATCAACACGTTCTCCCACGCTAAACGAAATTACCGCAGCCACAAACAAGATGAGGATCATCACGTCCTTGAATTGTGAAATGAATATCATCCATTTGCTTTTCGGTTTGGCCGCCTCAATACTGTTAAATCCGTGTTCTCTTTGCAGCTTCTGTACCCTTTCGGTGGTCAACCCTTTTTCAGTGCTGTTCAGCTGCTTTAAAGCCTCTTCTGTAGTTAATGTATGCCATTTAGCCATAGCTATAGAATTATTGTGATTACAGCAGGCAAACCGCCGCGGTAGCTGCAATTTATCAGCAAATTGATCATAGATAGCTACCTAAAATCAAAATTTGCTAAACAAAAAACCCCTACTTCGTAGGGGTTATGGGTTAGGGTTATTGTTAATGAAATATCAAATGTTTACTGCCTCATTACCGAACCGGCTAGATCATGCTTCGTTTAGCTTTCAGTAATAGTGTTTAGTTTTGCCAGGAAACTGTTATAATATTGCCTACCGACCTGCACCGTATGGCCAGTTCTTAAATTTATTTCTTTGGTATTGAAATTTTCAATTTGTGCCAACTGTACGATGAATGACTTCTGCACCCTCAAAAACAATTGGGAGGGAAGTTTTTCTTCCATATCCTTCATCGATTTTCGTATGGTGTAATTTCTATGTTTAGTATATATAGTCACCATATTACCGTTGGCTTCCACATAATAAATATCTTGATATTCTACCCTTTCAAAAGCGTTATCTGCCTTGATATACACAGCGTCTGTTACCAAGTAAGGGCTTTCGGCTACAGGATTGCCGGCCTCGGCAATGATTGGACGGGATCGCTGGTTGTAAAGCACAATTTCCACCATCGCATGGATATCATTGGTGTTGAATGGCTTCACTATAAATCCCGCAGGATGCGTTCTTTTTGCACGTTCAATAATTTCAGGATCACTGTAAGAGGTCACATAGACAATTGGCGCATCCACCATTTGCTTGATGATCTCGCCCAGTTCAATTCCATCCTTGTCCCCCTTCAATTTGATGTCCATAAACACCATATCAGGGCGGTGCTTTTTGATCTCTTTAATGGCTTGGTTGGCGGAATTGGCGATATCAATGTTGACGTAGCCTAAAAGTTCTAAAATCTCCTCTATATTCTCAGAAATACTGACGTCGTCTTCAACAATAAGTATCCGTTCTTCTTTCATGTTTGTTATGATCTTACGATAAAATCTGCCTACCTAAATTAAAACATTTCGGTCTTCTGATCCGGGTTTTATTACATCATTTTCACCCATAAAGCTCAAGTAATACTGGCCGGGGAGACTTTGTACTCTAGTTACAAACATATTCACTGAAAATCAATACTTCGCCTAGAAAAAATCTCCATTTGTGGGACAGGAAAAACTTTAATGAAGATTTATACAACAAAAATCATCTTATAAAACCAATCAGCCACAGGAGGTTGAAACATATAGCTGCCTGCTGACCAAAGACAGCTATATGCAAAAAAAATATCTTTAGTAGCCCAATAATTTTACAGGCTCATCATGTCTTTGAATCTCGCAGCCTGACGCCGGCTTACTTCAATTCTTTCCCCTCCTTTTAGGGTAACTACAAGTCCACCGTTGAACCAAGGCTCAATACCTTCTACCCAACTGAGATTAATGATATGCTTGCGGCTGGCCCTAAAAAAAGACTTTTCATCCAAGCGCTCATCCAAGGCGTTTAGCGATTTGTGGATCATAGGCTTGAAATTATCGAAATACACTTTGATGTAGTTGCCGTCCGATTCAAATAACTTCACATTAGCCAGCTTCACAAACCAGCAGCGGTCACCATCCTTGACAAATACCTGATCTTCAAGGGTAAGTTTTTTACTGGAATAGTTAGCGCTGGTGCCTTCTTCCTTAGGATCATCCACCAGCTTTTTCTGCAGACGGTTTAGTGCCTCTGTCAGTCTTTCCGGTTCAATCGGCTTAAGTAGATAATCCAGGGCATTTACCTGAAAAGCCTTAAGGGCGTACTCATCATATGCAGTGGTAAAAATGACGTTCGGCACATGATCCAGTTCTTCAAGCAAGTCAAATCCTGTTTTTTCCGGCATTTGTATATCTAAAAACACCACATTGGGATTCAAGCTGCTTATTTTATCTTTAGCATCTTCTACATTAATGGCTTCTCCCACCACCTCTATATTTTCATATTGGGACAGCAGGTTGATTAATTCTTTTCTGGCTAGTCGTTCGTCATCTACTATTAATGCACGCATTACTCCGAGGTTTTATGATTATGATTCTCTAAGGTAGCAGTTTGTTTTGGGATTTTAATTTCAGTCATGACAAATTCCCGGTCGAAATTAAATATTTTAAAGGAGGCTTTATTACCATATATCAGCTTCAGCCGCTGAATCGTATTGGGAATACCATGACCTCCTTCCTTGTCCTCTTCCGGTTTTGGGTTGAGTTGCCCACTGTTTTTGACCCGTATATAGAGGTCGTCTGTTAAACCAACAGTACACCGGATCTCTATGGTTCCACCCTTCATCAAATTAGAAATCCCATGCTTAATGGCGTTTTCCACAATGGTCTGCAGCATCATCGGTGGGATCTTGTATTCATAAGCTTCTTCTTCTATATCATAGACAACCTTCAGTCGCTCTTCAAACCTGATGGTTTCCAGATTTAAATAGTTAAATACCGTGTTGATTTCATCTCCGAAGTCGATGGTTCGGTGCTTGTCAATCACCAAGGAGTACCGCAAAATGTTGGAGAGTTGGGTGATTGCGGATTTAGCTTTTTTAGGATCCTCATCCACCAATGCCCGCACACTGTTAAGTGCATTAAATATAAAATGGGGATTCAACTGATTTCTCAAATGATTCAATTTGATCTCATTGATGGTAGCCTGATACCGCAAGGAGGTATTGTAGTTATCCAAAAAGTAATATAGAAAATACATCATTGACCAAAGGGCATAGTAAAGAAAGCTGGTAAATAAGTTTACCAAGATGACCAAAGGCCTAAGGTCCTCATAAAGGTTGAGGGTATTAAAAATCCAGTTGATAAGTATTTGGGCGATGGTATTTAAGAAACTTAAAATAATAATGCCGGCAAGTACATGCGCCACGAGCTTACTGAGCGGGAAGGTCAACCAACCTTGACTTTTTATAATATACCGAAAGAGGTGGGTAGACAACAGATAGAATGCCGCCAATGCCAAATAGGCTCCTATCTGAATAGAAGTAATTCCTCTGGCTAGTGAGACGAAAAAAAGGTTGATCAGCGCAAAAGCCGACCAGCCCAGTACCTGAAGCACCCAATATAAACGCGCTTTATCCATTCCAAATGATATACCGTTCCAATTAAGCCAGCTCCATTTTCAGAAACCTTCCTGTATGGCTTTTGGGGTTTTTTGCCACTTTTTCGGGCGTTCCTTGTACGACAATCTCTCCTCCTTTTTCACCTCCTTCAGGCCCCATATCTACAATATGGTCTGCTACCTTAATCACATCCAAATTGTGCTCTATCACCAATACAGAATTGCCTTTTTCCACCAAACGGTTGATTACTTCCAATAGATGTTCAATATCCTTAAAATGCAAACCGGTAGTAGGTTCGTCCAAAATATAAAATGTCTTGCCTGTATCTTTTTTGGATAGCTCTGTCGCCAGCTTCACCCTTTGGGCTTCCCCGCCCGAAAGCATCGTAGCATGTTGTCCCAGAGTAATATAGCCTAAACCTACATCATTAAGGGTCTCAATTTTGCGAAGGATTTTCGGTTGGTTTTCGAAGAACTCTACCGCCTGTTCTACGGTCATATCCAATACATCCGCTATGGATTTCCCTTTAAAACGCACCTCTAAGGTTTCGCGGTTATATCGTTTTCCTTTACAGGTCTCGCAAGGAATATATACATCCGGCAAGAAGTCCATTTCAACTAGCTTCATCCCTGCTCCCTCACAATCCTCACAGCGCCCGCCTTTGACGTTAAACGAAAAGCGCCCGGGTTTATAGCCTCTGATCTTCGATTCCGGCAGTTCGGTAAACAAGGCTCGAATATCCGTAAACACACCTGTATAAGTAGCCGGATTGGATCGTGGTGTTCGGCCAATGGGGGACTGGTCCACCTCTATGACTTTATCCAGATGGTTGAGGCCTTCTATTTTACCATATGGCAGTGGCTCGCGCTTGGCGTTGTAGAAATGGCGATTGAGCAAAGGATACAGCGTTTCGTGAATCAAGGAGCTTTTACCGCTTCCAGAAACGCCTGTCACGCACACCATACAGCCTAAGGGGATTTCCAAAGTGACGTTCTTCAAATTATTCCCCTTCGCATGGGTCAGCTTTAGCGTGTGACCATTCCCCTTGTTCCGCTGTTTTGGAACGTTGATCGCCAGCTGCCCGTTGAGGTATTTAGCGGTAAGGCTGTTTTGCTTAAGAAAATCCTTGGGTGGACCACTGGCGACTATTTGGCCGCCATGTCTTTCGGCTCCTGGGCCCATGTCAATGATGAAGTCCGCCTCCAGCATCATATCCTTATCGTGCTCCACCACAATGACGGAGTTGCCAAGATCCCTCAAGTCCTGGAGGGCCTTGATCAATTTTACATTGTCGCGCTGATGCAGTCCAATACTGGGTTCATCTAAAATATATAATACCCCCACCAGTTGGGTGCCTATCTGGGTGGCCAACCGGATCCTCTGCGCTTCCCCTCCCGATAATGTTTTCAACGGTCGGTTAAGCGACAAGTAATCAAGACCGATATCCAATAGAAACCCAATTCGTTTTCTGATTTCTTTGAGTACTTCCGCTCCAATGATGCGTTGCTTTTCGGTCATCCTGGATTCCAGGTCTTGGAACCATTCGCCAAGCTTGGTTATATCCAGCTCCGCCAACTCTCCGATATGCTTTCCTGCAATTTTAAAGTGCAGGGCTTCCTTTTTCAGTCTGTAACCATTACACTCCGAACAAACCCGGGTGGTGGTATAGTCACTAATCCAATTTTGTATCTTCTCAGAACCTTCTTCCTGCTGCTTCTGAAGAAAGTTGACAATCCCTTCAAATGTTGTACTCCACTTTTTCCCGGGGTATTTCACCGAGTCCACCTCCACTTCCATTTTGTCACCATATAGCAGCACATCCAAAATGGATTTGTCAATGTCTTTGATAGGCGTAGAAAGACTTACCTTGTAATGTTTTAGTATGGCTTCAATTTTCTTAAAAATCCAAATATCTCTGTACTCTCCCAAAGGTGCTATGCCGCCTCGGGAAATGCTGAGACTTGGATCAGGAATAATGCTTTCTTGAGTGATTTCCTCAATAATGCCCAAACCATTACAAGTGGGGCAAGCACCATAGGGACTATTAAAAGAAAAAGAGTTAGGAGCAGGCTCGTCGTATGACAGCCCCGTAAGCGGATCCATCAGGTATTTTGAGAAATGATGAAGATTGCCTTTGTCATCCACAAGCATAATGATCCCCTTGCCGTGTTGCAAAGCAGTTTTTAGGGATTGGCTGATCCGATAGCGATCCTCTTCATCTGCCACGATTCTATCCACTACGATTTCAATATCATGGATCTTGTAACGGTCGAGCTGCATTTTAGGCACAACATCCAATACTTCTCCATCCACCCGAACTTTCGAGAAGCCCATTTTGCGGATCTGCTCAAACAGTTCCCGGTAATGCCCCTTCCGGCCCTTGACTATGGGAGCCAGTATGGAAAGTTTCTGTCCCCTAAACTTTTCGAACAGCTGTTCTATGATCTGATCTTCCGTTTGCCTGACCATACGCTCCCCAGAAAGGTAGGAATAAGCCTCACCGGCGCGGGCGAAGAGCAAGCGCATAAAATCATAAATCTCTGTTACCGTGCCGACCGTGGAGCGAGGGTTTTTAGAAGTTGTTTTTTGCTCTATGGAGATGACTGGCGATAGACCATTGATCTTATCCACATCTGGCCGCTGCATTCCCCCTAAGAAGGAACGCGCATAGGCCGAAAAGCTTTCCATGTAGCGTCTTTGTCCCTCTGCATAAATGGTATCAAAGGCCAAGGAGCTTTTGCCGCTTCCGCTCAAGCCGGTGATCACTACAAGCTGATTTCGGGGGATGAGTAGGTCAATGTTTTTGAGATTGTGTTCCCTGGCGCCATAGATTTCAATATGGCTATTGAGGATGGTAGTATTTTCAGACATAAAAGGATGATTCCCTTTGGTTTAATTCAATTTACAAAAATACGTATAAATAGTGGAAAACAGAACCCGTCATCTATCCTAAGCCAGTGAGCGTGAAGCTCAAGATTTCTCTGCCTTACGTCGGAGATCTGCCTCATCATCCCCGGTAATGGTGGATTTTAGCCCGCTAAGTATCAACTCCCACCAATATTTAAAAATAAATTTATGTTGATCGCGGGGATAATAAACAGCGCCTTTTTTCAGTTCTCCTTTTTTGTTGGGATTTTGGGATTTAACAATCAGCTTATTGGCTAAAAAGGATCCTATTCGCTGAAATATGTTTTGGTTGTGGCCAAAATTTCTATCCAGAATCTCAATCTCCACATCTTCATATCGAACAATCACTTCGCCGGTTCCATCAATATCATCAGCTACTATATTGAAAAATAAACTATTTATCCTCCCCTTCTTTAAAGTGACTTTGGTAGAAGGCTCAATGATCTTGTTGAGCCCTGCGAGGTTCATCGCCCCTATGCTCCCTTTCATCAGGAATTTCCCTGTGGTATCGTTCAAAAAATACCTCACTTCCAAATTGATCTGCCCTTCCCCAATAAGCCTTCCCTTTGCCTTTAGCACCATTTCGTCGTTTTCAGTAAGCCTTTCTTCCCGATTGGTCATTCCTGTAATAGTAGCATTGATATCATCAAAAAAAACCATTCCGGATCGCGGGGCATCCGTCTCAGGTCGTTCCTCGTAGGACACATAGCCATTCACCACTTCCATTTCTTGGATATCTAGTGGAATAGGCAATTCCCTGAATATTTCATGAATCATCAAGGGCCTTCTTTTCATGTCATCTGGCTTTCGCTTGTCGCGGAACACGACAATCTTCATATCTCCGATCTTCAGTTTTTCGGCATATATGGATCCATTCCGGAAATACGACAAAAAGTCAAGTCCTTCTACTTGAAGGTTCCCTTCCTGCAACTCAATCCAATCCGTTTCATACTTAAATTCTCTTGCATAAGCATAGGGCTCCAGCTTATTTTTGATCCTTATCTGACTGATTTCCGCCTTCCTTTCCGAGGTGTTAAATGATAAATCACGCGTATAGATCACATTCCGAAACGCATTGAGATGAACAGCCGCCTCAGCCATATAACCTTCTATGTTAGCCACTTGAAACAAGGCATCAGGATCGGCAAGATCTTCTTTGGTGAGGAGGAAGTCATCCCCGAAAACGAACAAATCCACAATGGACAGGCGGGTGGAGTCTGTATAGCTGTCGCGGTTTTCAAAAGATATTTTATTGATCCTAATCCTGTTGACGGCAATCTCCTCATAATCCTCCCCTTGGCGATGCTCCCGAGTACCCTTTTTTAAAGTCAGGGAGTCAATGGGTGGGGTGATACTTTCAATATTCAGGTTTTCAATAAAAGCAGAATCGAGCCGAATGGAGTTTTCAAAAAGAAGGCCTTTCCAACTGAATCCTGTCAGACTTGCCTGATCAAAGGTGAGGTTAAATTTAATTTTATCTTTATCGGTAATTTCCTCACCAGGAAAGATCTTCACATCCGTGAGGCGGAGAAATGTGCCCCGATAATCGTAGTCAAAGCGAATGTTCCCAAAGCTCACCTGATGTCCACCGAAATCATTGGTGCGGGTAAACAGATCACCAACGATTTCCTCGGCATTGGCATTTAAATACAGATTGATCAAAAAGGGTACGCCTCTCCAAATAAAAAGCACCAGCAACATCACAAAAATGGCTGATTTAACCCAAAAGTTTCTATTCATCTAATTCCTTGTTTTTCCCATTCGGGAGGTAATAGATGAAATATAAACAAAGAATGACCCAAATTTACACGGGGAGTATTATTTTGTAGCCGTTGCCTTTCTTGACCGTCAGCTTATTAGACCGGAGCCAGGGATTGTACAGCTTCAGCTCTTTATAATTGCTGTTGTGGCGGATGGCCCAGTCTGCCAAATTCTCTATGCTGTTTGTCACGGTCAGTTCACGCATAGTCGGCATATGGTAGATATCATCCTTTTGCAGCTCAAAACCATACTTTCTTGGATTCTCAAAAATTTCCTTCATCGCCAGAATACGGAAAATATACCTGGACGTCTCCTCATTAAGCAAAAGGCTGTAAAAATCAGCCATTTTCTGCTCCGACTTACTTCTGCTGAGGCCAGCAATACCCATATTATAACTCGCAGCCACACTTGTCCAATTGCCAAACCTCGCATAAGCTTGCCGCAGGTATTTGCAGGCCGCTTCGGTTGATTTTTCATAGTGGTAGCGCTCATCGACCTCACGGTTGACTTCGAGCCCCTTTTCTTTGGCGGTACTTTCCATAAACTGCCAAAAGCCTCTCGCCCCCGCCGGTGACACCGCGTTCATCAGGCCCGATTCAATCATGGCCACATACTTGAAATCATCTGGAATGCCCTGTTGGGAAAGAATTTTCTCTATAGTGGGAAGAAATTTCCCCGCCCGCTTCATCAAGAGGATGAGATTAGAATGCCAGTAAGCATTGACATAAATCTCCCGCTCAAACCGTTCCAACACGTCCGGCTGATCCAAAGGCACTGGCTCTCCGGCAAAATTCAGCTCCTCGGGAAGATCAAAAATTTTAACCCCATAAGTATTACCGGGCGCATGAATATAAGCCTGTTGCTGCGTTATCTTCCCGCCTTCTTCTACT
The DNA here is from genome assembly GCA_035303945.1 of Cyclobacteriaceae bacterium. Taxonomy (GTDB): domain Bacteria; phylum Bacteroidota; class Bacteroidia; order Cytophagales; family Cyclobacteriaceae; genus DATGMS01. The sequence goes on along the minus strand of DATGQZ010000083.1, from coordinate 11,853 downwards.
GGTAAGCGAGATCCCTGAATGGAAAAAAGGTAAAACAAGCCTCCAAAGAGCAGTACGATGCTACCATATATGGTGTATAAATGCGACTTATGCAAGATTTAAAAATTGGGCGACAACAAATATTTATTATAGAATTCATCAATGACTTTGACCGCTTCTTCCGCCGTATCCACTACAGCCATCAGGTCCATATCATCAATGTGTATGTTCTTATGATCATCGACCATAGTGGTTCTGATCCAGTCCAGCAGGCCCTTCCAGTAAGATTTGCCGACTAATACGATCGGAAATCTACCGATTTTCTTGGTCTGTATCAAGGTTAAAGCTTCGAATAGCTCATCCATGGTCCCGAATCCTCCGGGAAGGACAATAAATCCTTGGGCGTATTTGGTAAACATTACCTTCCTGACAAAGAAGTAATCAAAGGTTATCAGCTTATCAGGATCTATATAAACGTTGTTGAATTGCTCGAAAGGCAGGTGGATGTTAAGGCCGACAGACTTTCCATTTTCTGATCTCGCTCCTTTATTCCCTGCTTCCATAATTCCAGGCCCGCCGCCGGTGATTACGCCATACCCATGCCTTACCAGTTTGGCAGCGATTTCCTCTGCAACCTTATAATAGTGATGGTCTCTTGGAGTCCTAGCTGATCCAAAAATTGAAACGCAAGGACCGATTTTGGCCAATTTTTCGAAGCCATCAACAAACTCCGCCATGATTTTAAAAATAGCCCAAGAGTCGGCACTTTTTATTTCACTCCAGTCCTTTTCTTTAAAAGCTCTTCTTATTCTTTCGTCTTCGTTCTCTGATATACTTTCCTTATTTTCCTTCATTCTCCACTGGTTTTTCTCAAAATGCAACATCAAGGATGTAGCCGGGCGAAATTAACTGCACCCCGTTGGGTAAATTAATTTTTTTTCAAAACAGTTCACAAAATTTTTTCCGGATAAAAATTTCTAAATCCTTTCCTCTAAATTTGCAGCCATTATATCCTATATGAATTTAGAAGAAAAGGCACTGAGGGTCAGAGAGGTGTTCGACGAACTACAACTCGAAACCGACCGATTTATTTCTCAAAGTAAAATCAGTTGCATCCAGGGATGTGGCCACTGCTGCACCAATCCTAAAGTTCCCGCTTCCATACTTGAATTCCTGCCCTTGGCCTTTGACCTTTACCGCAAGGGCAAAGCAGAAGAATTCCTCTCGCTGTTGGAAAGCGCAACCGAAGACAGCTATTGTGTCATCCTCAAAAAAATGAGCAAAGATGCGGATGCAGGCCAATGTGCGGACTACTCTAACCGCGGGTTGATCTGCAGACTTTTTGCGAGCTCAGCCAGAAAGAACAAAAAAGGTGAGAAGGAGCTTATTATCTGTAAAAAGATCAAAGAACAGAAAAAAGAAGCTTACGACACTGCTACTGCAGCCATCAATCAGGGTTTGGACGTTCCCCTAAGTGCGGATTATTACGTGCGCTTGTTCAACATCGACTTTAACCTATCTCATGAGCAAATGCCCATTAACGTGGCCATTCGTAAAGCCATAGAAGAAGTATTGCGACATTTCTGGTACATGGACGAAGGGACTGCTGTATAAAGGCAAATCTTTTTTGAGCAAGGTTTTTGATGTATCTTGATCAAATTTTCGGTACTTCACCTAAAACCACGCTTCTCTATGTCCAACATTTCTGAGATAGTCAACACTATCAAGCAACTTATAGAAGTAAGGCTAGAAATGATCCAAGAAGAGGTCCGTACGCGGATCACTTCTTTCATCGCTAGGATCGCTATTCTGGTTCTTATGGGAATTTTTGCTTTGTTTCTTCTTTTGTTTCTAAGTTTGTCCCTCGCCTTTTATTTAAGTGAGGTGACCCGATCACCGTTCTCGGGATTTTTATACGTGGCAGGTATATACTTTATCATCTTGATCATTTTATACTTCGTAAGGAATTCCTTACAGCTTCAGGCAAACCTCCGCAGCTCACTAAGCAGGTTTGTTTTTTTAGGGGAACAAAAGAAAAAAGAAGAACATGAGTGACATCGATCTAAAAAAACGGGCCGAGGAACTGGAGCAAAGCTTACAGCTTCAATTGGCGCAGCTAAAAAAAGATTCTGAAACCTGGCTGAAAGTAGGCGGGGCCATTGTGGCGGTTGCCCTGGTGGTGTCTGCGGTCGCTAAAAAATCCAACAAAAAGAAGAAAGGTCTTAAAAATCTACATCTTGCGGAGCCAATAGAAGAGCCTGTCCGGCAAATCCAAAAAAAGGCGCAAAAGGCTAGCTTTTTCTCCCCATTCAAGAAACGGCTATTTATGGCGCTCTTGTCCTTCGGCCAAGCTAAGCTGATGGAGGAACTTAAGAAAAGGCAACATAAGTTTAATGAAAGCTAAGGCCGTCAGAGAGAAGTTCCACTACTTTCACACAAGCGGAAAAAAAGCTGTAGCGCTGTTGATAGATCCTGATGCGATCTCTAATAAAGCGCATTTCATCGGAACAATCGAACAGGCCGTCCTCGGACCGATCGATTTTTTCTTTTTGGGGGGAAGTTTGGCAACACGAGCCCAATGCTATTCCTGTGTTGAGCAAATTAAATTCCTAAACAGGGACATTCCGGTGGTCATTTTTCCGGGTAATGCCATTCAGGTAGTGGAAAATGCCGATGCTATCTTGTTTTTGTCGCTTATCTCCGGCAGGAATCCTGAGTTTCTCATTGGACAACAGGTGATCGCTGCCCCCTATCTGGCACAATCGGATTTAGAAGTGCTTCCCACCGGTTATATGCTTATTGATAGCGGCCAATTAACAAGTGTTAATTACATGAGTCAAACCATTCCCTTGCCCAGCGACAAACCTGCTTTAGCAGTGGCAACAGCCTTAGCAGGAACCATGCTAGGAATGAGCCACCTCTATTTAGACGCTGGCAGTGGTGCAAAACGGCCGGTACCCAAAGAAATTATTGCTGCAGTGAAAAATCATACCCATTGTCCGTTGATAGTGGGCGGCGGTATCGACACCGTAGCAAAAGCAAAGGCTGCTTGGACAGCGGGGGCAGATGTGGTGGTACTTGGAAACGGGGTAGAAAAAAACCCCAGCCTGCTGACTGAGGTTTTAAGTGTGGCACAAATGTATAATTTATCCCTGAACGTTAATTAGGGATTCTCTTCTCCTCATTTTCCCAGCGGGCAATCCGTACATCATCTTGAACCTACGGCAGAAGTAAGCAGTATCTTTATAGCCTACTTCCTTTCCAATATCGCGAATGCTCTTCTTGGTAGTCCTCAACAGCTCCACCGCCGCCTCCATTCGTTGATATTCGATATAATCTTGTGGATTGATGCCGGTCAGCATTTTGAAGTATTGGCCTACATAATCTTCCGATACATTAGCCACTTTAGCCAACACTTTATTAGACAGGTCACCGCCAATGCTCTTCTTGATATAATTGAACATATCAATCAAGCGAGGGTCCTTGAAATAGGTACTGTTGGTGGAAAGTTCCTCTACAAAAAGTCTATTTTTCAAAATATGGCGGACGATTTCTACTACTAGAAGCTCGGTATGTATTTTAATTACCCGTTCTTTACCCGGTACATTTTGCTCAGCTTCTTTCACCGCGTCTTCCACAATGGAAGCAATGCGATCGTTAAAACGAATTATAAAAGGAGGAAGACCTAAGGAATGAAAGAAATTTACCACATCAAATACCTTTGCTTCAAAGGTCAGAATGGTGACACAATCTTCCTCTGTGTTCTTTATGTCCTTAAAGCTTACCGTCTGCAAATACTTTTTCTTATTCTCGATGAAGTTTTCATTGTTGGTCTCGTTCCTTTTAGAGACAGTCCCAAAACTGATTTTGCAGCTACGCCCAGCAGGGATAAATAGGATCTCTCCCTCATTTACCGCCTCTTGCCCTTCATCAAAACTCAAGGAGCCATGATGCAATAATATAATTGTGTTCTCCACTTCCGTATAATCCGTGATGGATACGGGGCGTTCCACCTTGTAGTTATTTCCTTTATTAAACCGAACCCCTACCGATTCGATGACCTTATTGTAATATTCCATGATATCGGCTATCTAAAATGTTTGTGTAAAAATATAGTTTTTTTCTAAATACGTATAACATTTGAGCAAAAATATCTTAAAAAAAGCAAATTGATAGGAAATACTTGAAGGATTTTCCCATGCACCCTACAATTCTATTTTATCTTATTAAGGATCGAGATATGACTATTCTTTGAATTTCACTTGTGCCTTCGTAAATCTGCGTAATTTTGGCATCCCGCATCATTCTTTCGACATGGTACTCCCTGACATAACCATAACCGCCGTGAATCTGTACAGCTTCAACCGTTACATCCATTGCCACCTGCGAAGCCTGCAATTTGGCCATGGCAGCCGCAGAGGTATAAGGCATCTCCTGGTCCTTGAGCCAGGCAGCCCTCCAACACAACAAACGAGCGGCTTCGATAGACGTAGCCATATCTGCCAGCTTGAATTGTATCGCCTGGTGCTCAACAATAGGCTTTCCAAAGGTCTTTCGCTCCTTAGCGTAGGCCAGAGCCAGATCATAAGCTCCCGCCGCTATGCCTAGCGCCTGGGCTGCTATGCCCAGCCTTCCACCATCAAGTATTTTCATAGCCAGAGAAAAACCAAAGCCCTCCTCACCTATGCGGTTTTCGACGGGTACTTTGACATCGGTAAACATGATGGAATGGGTATCGGAGCCTCGAATACCCAATTTATCTTCCTTTTTGCCTACCGAAAAGCCTTCCCAGCTCTTGTCTACAATAAATGCTGATATACCTTTGTGTGCTTTCGAAGGGTCTGTCTGGGCAAAAACAAGGTAAAAGCTGGCAGAATTGCCATTGGTAATCCAGTTTTTGGTGCCGTTCAAGAGGTAGTGATCCCCTTGGCGTACAGCCATCGTCTTTTGGGAAGTGGCATCTGATCCAGCTTCCGGCTCAGACAAACAAAAAGCGCCTATTTTCTCACCAGTCGCGAGTACTTTCAAATACTTCTCCTTTTGTTGCTCTGTCCCAAATTTTTCCAAACCCCAACATACCAAGGAGTTGTTAACTGACATACAAACGGCCGCTGAAGCGTCCACTTTAGCAATTTCTTCCATGGCTAAGACATAAGAAATGCTGTCCATGCCGCCTCCATTATATATAGGATCCACCATCATGCCCATAAAGCCAAGCTGCCCCATTAGCTTTACTTCCTCGTGGGGAAATTTAGCTTCAATATCACGCTCTATAACGCCGGGTAAAAGGTAGGTTTGAGCAAAATCCCTTGCCGCATCTCTTACAGCTTGTTGTTCATCCGTTAGCCTAAAATTCATACCACTCCGATCAAATTTTAAAAATCCATCATCAGGCCGCTTGCCGCTGAGGCCTTTCCAACCACTTCAGAAGCCTTATGCTTATGGAATGAGGGAGTTACAATGGGTGACATCGTTTTTCGCAGGTAATATAAATAAAAAAAGGGACACCTTGTGTCCCTTTTGAAATCATTTTTTTGTATTTGAAAGATTTTTTTTTGTATTTGAAACTAATCTCGGTTTCCAAAGAAGATGAATGCGTAGTAAGCAAGCGTGGCCAAGGAGGCTAAAGCCGCGACTACATAAGTCATCGCTGCCCACTTCAAAGCATCTTTAGACATGCCATATTCGCTGGATGTAACGATATTTCGGTGTTGTACCCAGGCAAGTGCTCTTTTACTGGCATCGAATTCGACGGGTAGAGTCACCAAGGAAAACAAAGTCAAAATAGCGTAAGATCCAACTACAATCGCACCTACAGCTTCGTAGGGAAGTCCAAACAGCGCGATTCCTCCGAACAAAGAGGCAATCAAAACGATATTCAATATTCTACCACTGGCGTTTTGAATAGGCACCAATGCTGATCGTAGTGACAACCAGGTATATGAAGTGGCATGCTGTACAGCGTGTCCGCACTCATGAGCTGCTACAGCTGTGGCTGCAGCATTTCTACCATAGTAAACCTCCGGGCTGAGATTTACCGTCTTATCCATAGGATTATAGTGGTCACTCAATTGTCCCTCCACGCAATTCACCCTCACATTACTAATATTGTGGTCTGCCAGCATCAGTTCGGCCACTTCCTTTCCAGACAGGTTGGCCTGAAGGGAAATCTCAGAATAGGCCTTAAATTTGCTCTTCAGCTTGCTACTAACAATGTATCCAAGGATACCAAAACCAACTACAATTAAGATTAAGATCATTTTTTTATTATACCTTTTAATTAACTAAAGAATTTAACGGAGACCATTTATCTAAGGTTCTTCCTCAGCTTGAATTTTCAAAAATACAATTAAGCTCAATATACCCAACAAAATCACCGTCAACATCTGTGTCCCGTGGATAATTACTGCAAAAATCTTCCCTTCCTCCTCTCCCAAGCCATAAAATAGAAGAATATAAGCGACTAAAGCGTGAAAAGTCCCAATGCCTCCCTGTACAGGAGCTATCATACCAATACTACCCATCACCATGACCATAAGTACAGCGGAAGGGGTAAGACTATGAGTACTGGGCATCGCTTTCGCTACCCACAACATCATCAAGAAATAAATCACCCATATCGTCGCGGAGGCGCTCCAAAATCCCCATTGGTTCTTGACATGGCCCACACTTTTAAGACCTTTTAAGAAGTCACGAATAAAGTGTCTCAGCTTTTTAATGATGCCGCGGTCCCTATATTTATTTATGGTCCAGTATACCACGATCGCTGATACCAGTGCAATACCCAGTAGCAACGGCAAGTACCTGACTATTGCATGCTGCAAGGTCGCTATGGATACCAAATCCCCAAGCAAGGCCAGAAAGGTACTATTTTCACTTCCAAACACGATGAACACCACAGCGATCAAAAACAGTAGATCTACGGTTCTTTCAAGAATAACAGTACCAAAAAGCTGACCCAACTGCACATTTTCGGTTTTTTTCAACACACCACATCTGGCAATTTCTCCAGCCCTAGGAACGAACATATTCACCAAATAGCCGATCATTAGGGCCCAAAACATTCGAATTGTCATTACCTGCTGTCCTCCATCGGCTTCCACCAGCAGCTTCCACCGCCATGCGCGAACCCAATATCCCCAGACCGAGATTAACACTGACATGGCAATCCAAAAAACAGAAGCCTGACGCAAGGCTTGGGTCAGGCTTTCTAGCTTGATGTCTTTATACAAAAACCAAAAAATCCCAATGGCCACGATAAGGGAAATGCATACCTGTGTCCACTGTTTGGCAGTAAGTCTCAAGTTTAGGTCAGTTGATTATGTTCGTCAGGAAATATTATAGTTGGCTGAAAGGTTTTGGCTTCCTCAAAATCCATGGTGGCGTAAGAGATAATAATCACCACATCTCCAACCTGTGCTTTGCGCGCAGCGGGACCGTTGAGGCAAACTTGGCCGCTCCCGCGTTCACCTTTAATTACATATGTTTCAAGCCGCTCTCCATTGTTGATATTAACAACCTGTACTTTCTCATTAGCAATAATATTGGCTGCATCCATTAAATCTTCGTCAATGGTAATGCTTCCCACATAATGGAGCTCCGCTTGGGTAATCTTAACGCGGTGGATCTTAGATTTTAATAATTGAATGTGCATGATTTTTCTTAGGCAAGGATCAAATTATCGATAAGTCGGATCTCACCTATATAACAGGCGGTGCAGATCGCATACGTATCGCGGTCATTCAGGGCAGAAGCAACTTCCATAGAATCGGATTTAACCAGCTCGAAGTACTCCAGGCGGATCAGGGGCTCCGATTGATATAGTGCCTCTATTTGTTTTCTTACATCAAACCAATTAGCTCCCCTTAATAGTTCATCCTTAGCCTGCAAAAGGCTTTTGTATATAAAAGGTGCAAGTCTCCTGCCTTCGTCTGAAAGCAGGGTATTTCTGGACGAGAGGGCAAGTCCATCTTCTTCCCTCAAAGTTGGCACTACTGTGATTACAAGATCGAAAGACAAATCCCGTATTAGATGCCTGATGACCGCGACTTGTTGCAAGTCTTTTTGCCCAAAATAGGCTTGGGTAGGTTGTACGATGTGAAACAATTTGGACACCACAATACCCACTCCATTGAAATGGCCGGGACGAAATTGCCCCTCCAAAGTACGCTCCAGCGGTCCGAAATCGAATTTTAAAACACTTGGCGAGGGATACATCTCACTCACTTCAGGAACAAATACATAATCCACACCTGCTTGTTCAAGCAATGCGAGATCCTTATCAAGTGTTCTTGGATAGCGTTCTAAGTCCGCGGTATTGTTAAACTGGGTAGGATTGACAAATATAGATACGACAACGATATCTGAGGATGATCTGGCAGCATTTACCAATGATAAATGGCCTTGATGCAAGGCACCCATAGTAGGAACCAATCCTATCGTTTGTCCCGCGCTACGATGCCGCGCCACTGCCTCCTTAATACCTTCTTTTGATGGAATGACTTTCACCTTTATGGGGGTTACGCATTAGGAAAATAGCTGCAAAAGTATAATGTTTCACCAAATTACAAGGCTTTTTGTTATTTTTTTTGTACCTTTGTAGACCCGTTATATCCTTAAACAAAACAACAAGAGATATGTCTAAACTTCGTATTCTTTACGTAGCCAGTGAAATTAATCCTTTCCTCCAAACTTCTGAAGTAGCAAACTTCGTGCGAGCTTTACCCCAAGCCATGCAGGAAAAAGGAATGGAAATCCGTATTCTTGTTCCGAGATTTGGTTTAATAAACGAAAGAAAGAACAGGTTGCATGAGGTGGTGAGGCTTTCAGGAATCAACATTTCGGTGGGCGAGGAAGAAAAACCTTTAATTATTAAAGTAGCATCTATCCCAAGCGCAAAGCTTCAGGTATATTTTATTGATAATGAAGACTATTTTCAGAGAAAAAGCGTTTTCTTTGACAAGCAGGAAAAATTCTATGAAGACAATGACGAAAGAGCCATTTTCTTCTGCAAAGGCGTAATCGAAACCGTCAAAAAACTGGGATGGGCTCCGGACGTCGTGCATTGCAACGACTGGATGACCAGCTTGATTCCGATGTATTTGAAAACCACCTACAAAAACGAACCCCTATTCAAAAACACAAAATCCGTTTTTGCCATTTATAATAACGGATTTAGTCATAAGTTTGGGGACGATTTGTTTGAGAAGGTCAAAATGGTCGACATTGATGATAAAATCCTTGCACCATTGAAGTCAAAAGACTACGAGGGCTTCCTAAAGCTGGGCATGGAGTATGCCGATGTGGTCACGCCTTCCAAGGACATCTCAGAGAGTCTAACCAAATTAATTAATGAGTGTTCTAAAGATAAACAGTTTGAAATCAACGGTGAACAAGACGAAGAACTTTTTGAAAGCTATTACAACATCTATACAGAGCTTGCCGGCTAAAGTAGCCGCATCACTGTTGACTGTCACCGCATTGGCAGGCGCTTGCGCCGATCCTTCGGAAATCATATTAGATCCAGATAATAATCAGATAGGGGTTTTCTATGCAGAAATACCCCTATCTGCTTCTATGGTGCTCTTGGATTCCTTTAGTACCACAAGAACAGGATACCTGGTAGTGGGCGGGGATGAGAGCCCCTTCTTCGGGAACACCGAAGCGATTGCCTATAGCCGCCTCTCCTTCAACCCAGGAGGCAAGGCACCTACAGAAGAGGCCATCTTTGATTCAGCCAAATTCCATCTGAATATCGCCAACGTATCCGGAACCGGCTTTAACCAAAGCAAAACCTTTACGGTTCATCGCCTGCAGGAACAGATTCTCGACACGACCTACTACAACTTTAGCTCCCTGCCTTTTGAAGAAAAGGCCTTAGCCGAAGGGTCTTTTACTTTAAAGGCTGATACGATCAATGCGGTATCGATGCCACTGGACGAAGACCTGGCCCTGGATCTTTTTAACAAACTGAAAGCAAAGGATCCCGTTTTCAACGACATCTTTGCTTTTAGAGACTATTTCCCAGGTATAGCCATCACCGGCGATCCCGAACAACAGGTAACCGCATCGATCGCACCGGGTAACGGCACAGGTATTTCATTGTACTATCATTATGAAGATGATACCGTATCTACCGCATATCCGATCAACACGATCCAGTCGCGGTATTTTAACCAGATCATTAATGACCGTACAGGAACCCCTACCGAAAAAATAACGGAAGCAGGTATCGCCTACGAGCTAGACGGTGAACTGATAGGAAGCAAAGCCAACGTGGGACTGGTCCTTAAGTTGGATACCCAGCCGATTTCGGATTTCCTGGACACCTTGGACAACGTGACCTTCAACCAGTTCTCCCTCGAAATGGGTCCATTGGAAAACTTTCCGGAGACCAAACAGCCTATCAGAGACATCGTCCTCTACTTTGCGGATGAGGACAACGGAATATTGTCAAGAGCAGACGGAAAACTCTTGTCTGTTCAGGCTGAAGGGCAGGTCCAAGTTGAAGGGGTAGATGCCAACGGTCAGACCATACCCGCCGCAGACAGGCCAACTTCTCTCCTGTTCAATTCTGAAAGGTTTGTCTTTTCGCAGCAACTGAACGCTTACGTCAGCGCCTTGTTCCGTCATGGTTTGGAACGGACGGATTTGATCCTTTATCCCCGGTCACCCAGTGCTTCGGTGCCTTCTCCTGTCACTACTACAGCTGATGAATTTAGACATTCACTGAAAGAGTATGTGGTCAACAAAAATACCATCAAGCTGAAAGTGTATTATTCCAAGGTGAAATAGGATAAAGTACCTCCTATTCTAAGGTGCAAACAGTCGTCCTGTTTGCACCTTTTTTTTTGATCGACATCCCATCTTTTTGGTATAAACGAATCCCTCACCCCCAACTTGTGTTAAATTTCAGTTATTTTTCCATGTATAATCTAAAATAAACCGAACTTGGGGACATGTCTACATGCATTCAGTTGATTTTTCATTATTATTTTCCGATTTAAATCATTTCCTTTGCGAAAGTCAAAAACCACAACCTGAATTTTTAATTATGTGCGGAATAGTAGCTTATGTGGGAAAGCAAGATGCTTTGCCCATTATCCTTAAAGGGCTCAAAAGATTAGAGTACCGAGGTTATGACAGTGCAGGAATTGCCTTGCTCAACAGCAAAGGTCTGGCGGTGTACAAAAAGAAAGGAAAAGTTAGCCAACTGGAAGATTCCCTGTTGGGCAATCAGGATCTAAACTCCAGAATTGGAATTGGACACACCCGATGGGCCACCCATGGTGAGCCCAATGATGCCAATGCCCATCCGCATTATTCATCCAATGAAAGCTTTGCAATGGTGCATAACGGAATCATTGAGAATTACGAGGTATTGAAAACCGACCTGATCAACAAAGGAGTTGAGTTTAAAAGTGAAACGGATTCGGAAGTATTCATCAATTTTATAGAAGATATCTATAAAAACAATGCCTGTAGCCTTGAGGAAGCCGTCCGCTTGGCGCTTCACAAGGTGGTGGGCGCCTATGCCATTGTTTTGATCAACAGGGAAGAGCCCGATACCTTGATCGCTGCCAGAAAAGGCTCTCCCTTGGTGATCGGGGTAGCTGAGGATGGATACTTTTTGGCCTCTGATGCCACGCCTATCATCGAGTACACCAATCAGGTGGTATACTTGGATGACTTTGAAATAGCCGTCATCCGAAACAACAAACTCCAGATCAAGACCATTGAAAACATTGAAACCAATCCCTATATCAACCAGCTGGAGATGGAACTGGAGGCCATAGAAAAGGGCGGTTACCAGCATTTCATGTTGAAAGAGATCAACGAACAGGCTAAATCCATTGCTGATTGCATGCGCGGAAG
>DATGQZ010000082.1:0-8332 GCA_035303945.1 Cyclobacteriaceae bacterium | reverse complement strand
AATAATCATCCAGATTATTATTTAGGTGGTGATAAATCTTATTCTCTATAACAATAGCACTAGTGCCATCATCTCCAGCAAGCAACAAATCGATTCTTCCATTTTTATCTGTGCTATACTCAGTATTAACACTAAATTCAGTAAAGCCATCCAGAGATCTTCCTTTGGCCGCAGTGTTGATGCAGTCAATAAGAGATTTGATGAATAGATCTTCTAATCCGTGTTCTTCATTTACATCAAAATAAAAAGCATAAAGGTTAGTTATTACATTTTCGTAGTGAGGCTGTCGAGTGATTTCCAAAAACGTTTTAGGAGGACTTTGGCAAACATCGAGTCGCTCAACGATGAGTACCCTTTTAGAGACAGGCATTTTTGGGCAGCGTTTGTATGTGTTGGTGCTTAGCTTAATTTTATCCTGTCCCTGATCCTTATTATTCAAATTCTTGCCGAATTGTTACCCCCGGGCTGCGGAAAAAATATTTTACGTCAAAGCACTTAAGGAAGATCCCTTGTCAGGAACATCGGCTTTGTGTTTGGTGAACTGTTGTGTTCTGAATCCAATGGTTTAACGATCATTAAAGGCGCTGGCCGGCAGAAAATTGATTCAAAAGCACAGCATCCGGCCGGGAATCCACACTCAATACGATAGCCGATCGTATTCGCCTCCCCACGATACAACCTCCATCCACGCCGCTTCACCCCCCATTTTGGCTGCTTCACTGACATCTCACTTACGGTTCTGTATCAGCTAGGGTACTTTTGTATCATAAACTAAACCAATAAATAAGATGAGAAAGGTGTTTTTAACCATGATGACAGGATTGGGATTTGCAGTAATGGCCAATGCCCAAACAGACAAAGGAAACGTGATGCTCGGCGGTAATGCTGCCTATGACTACTCCAAAGTAGTGGATGTGGACGGCAACACTCAGCGATATGAGATCATGCCTCAAGTAGGCTTCTTCGTACAGGATAACTTCGCCCTCGGACTTGGCGTGGGCTATTCCGGAAGCACCGAAAAGAATGCGATGGATATCAAATCTACCGTTGGTGAATTCGCGGTATCCCCGTTTGCGAGACTATATAAAGGTGAAGGCCCACTGAAATTCTTCGGCCAGCTCTCTGTTCCCATGGGATGGGGTACCAGCAAAGTAGACGGTAACAAAACCGCCAACACAGAACGCTATGGCGCAGCCGTATCACCCGGTATCGCTTATTTCCCAACCGAGAAATTGGCCATCGAACTGTCTGTCAAAGGGCTGTACTACGAGCACACTGCGACCAAGCCTGAAGTAGGCCCTAGCGCCAAAGTGAATGAGTTTGGCCTGAATGCCAACTCTCTGCTGCCTACAGTAGGCGTTAATTTCTTCTTCTAATAGATCAATTGAATCATCTAAATCAATGTCTATTAGTTAACGGAAGATATGACCCCGTCGGGGTCATATGTTTATAGAATAGCATGTGCTATAAACGTTCGACCCCGACGGGGTCGAACAGATTCCTAACTAAATGAAATTGAATACGAAACCAAATTTGCCCTGGGCCCTTCTTCTATGGGGTTCGGGGCAAAGTTGTTTAAACCCCGAGCCGATATAGGTGATCTTTATCCCACATCGGTCTGTACCCTGAGATTGTTAAAACTAAGCAAGATGTACATATTTGTAAGATGAGAATAAGATTGCCCATCAGCGAACTGATCCGTTATAGCATTTCCCTCTCGGTGGCGATTACGGTATTTTTCTTTATCATGATCTATCTGCAAGACCTAGACGTCGTTGCAGGTCTTTACCGCTCGGTGGTCAGCGGCGCGGTGCTGTTCTCTACTTCGGTGGTGAGCATTGCCCTTATTGTTTTGTTTGAAAAACGTGCCTCTACCGGATCGACAGAACGAACGACAACGCGCTTTGTGCTGGGTAATCTGATCAATACCCTCTTGCTGTTGTCGTATCAGTTTCTCCGAGAAGTAGCTGAGCAATACGGCTTGTTTCCCAGCGAACTGTATGACTTCAGGGAAATGCATGCCTTGCATGGCTGGCAGCTGTACCTGGTAATTTTCATTTCGTCATTGATGATCTATTCGCTGGTGCATTTGCTGCACAATTTCATCCTGCTGCAACATCTGAAGACACAGGCTGAACTCGAAGTTTCTAGATTGCGCTCCGCTAATGCCGAGACCACCAACCAATTGCTGAGACAACAAGTCCAGCCCCATTTTCTGTTCAACGCATTGAATGTGTTGAAATCCCTGATCAAGCAAAACCCCAAGACCGCAGAAACCTACCTCTTGCGCTTATCTGACTTCCTGCGCATGTCATTTTCCCAAAATGAAAAGGGGGTGGCCACCGTCAGGGAGGAAGTGAAGTTATGCCGTGATTATCTGGAAATGCAAAAAATCCGCTTTGGGAGCGCCTTGGATTATACATTTGATGTACCGGAAGTGTATTTGAATAGCCGCCTGCCGTTTTTCTCCCTGCAACCGCTGGCAGAAAATGCCATCAAGCACAACGAGCTGACCGATGAGAACCCCTTGTCCATCCGCATCAGTGTGGAAGATGGTCTGGTCAAAGTGGAGAACAACCTCCAGCGCAAGCCGAGTGTGGAAGGTTCTACCGGCAATGGACTTTCCAATCTTTCGGAGCGCTACCGCCTCTTGTCCGGCGAGCAAATCAGTATCCATGACGACGGGATTGTATTTTCCGTAGCCTTTAAAATCATTTAGCATGAAAATCATCATCATCGAAGACGAAAAATTGACGGCCAAAGACTTGGAAGATATGATTTTGGAGGTGGCTCCCTCCTCTCAGATCGTGGCGACGCTGTATTCCGTAAAGCAGGCAGTAGCGTATTTGAGTAAAAACCCTGCCCCCGATTTGATCTTTAGCGATATCCAGTTGGGCGATGGCCTGAGTTTCGATATTTTCAACCAGGTGAAAGTGAACACGCCCATCGTGTTTTGTACCGCTTACGACGAGTATGCTTTGAAGGCTTTCCGGCTCAACGGCATCGACTATATGCTCAAGCCTTTCACCCAGGAGGCGGTCAAAGGTGCCTTGGACAAATACGATGAATTATCGCAGGTATTCTCTGGAGGAGGGATGGCCATAGAGGAAATCCAGCGGCTGTTAACCGAGATTAAGCCCACTAAGTCCTCTAGCGTATTGGTCAACCACAAGGAGAAGATCATACCGATCAAGCTGGACGATATTGCGGTATTTTATATCCATAACCAGGTGACCTATTTGATGAATTTTGAGGGGAAAAGCTATTTCCTCAACAAAACGCTGGATCAGATTGAAGCGCTATGCGGGGAGAAGTTCTTTCGGGCCAGCCGACAGTTTTTGGTCAACCGCGACGCCATCAGCAACGCCTCCCACCATTTGTCCCGAAAGTTTTCCGTTACCTTGAAGATCCCTTTTGAGCATCAGATTACAGTCAGCCGGGAAAAGCTGAATGACTTTCTGGAATGGCTGGCGGGCTAGGCGTGGGGGAACTGTAGGGGTTTATCGGCAGGGCGCTAGCGTCGGGTAGTCTGAACCCGGATTTCTCCTTGCACGCAAAGCAAAAAAAGGAAACGCGAAGATCGCAAAGGCGGGAGCTTGGCGGCCTTAGCGATTTTACTTTGTGGCCTTTGCGAGAACGTTTTTTTCCGCTCTGGACTAACCTAGAGCCCTCTTCCCCAGCGGTTCTTTCCGGTTTATAAACAAAATTATAAGTGCATCTGAGGAATTTTCCTATCTTGGGTGGTTCCTACTTGTTTAACCCAAAATGACCCTTACGTGAAGCCTTTTCTAGCCACAACCCGCTTAATTTTCATCTCTTTTTTCCTGCTAGTATCCCTCCAAACCTCAAAAGCGCAAACCGATTGGCCGGACAGTATCCCTTGGTGGAAAGCCAATAACCTCCGGGTGATCCAGACCAATCTGCCCGCCTATGAGGCCGCCACCCTTGATCCGGATTCCCTGGTCGCCGACCTGATGCACTATTCCGCCAATACCCTGATCATTAACGCCGGCGGCATTATGGCTTTTTATCCCACCCAGTTGGACTACCATTATACCAATCCCTATATGAAAGAGGATATGCTGGGGGAAGTGATTGCCGAATGCCACGCAAACGGTATCAAAGTCATCGTCAGGTTTGACTTTAGCCGGGCGCACAAGAGCATCTTCGAAAAGCATCCGGACTGGTTCTATATTTCCTCGGAAGGGGAGCACATCACCAATGAGGATCTTTACACCGTATCCATCAATGCCCCCTATGAGCAGGAACAGCTTTTCAATATAGTGGAAGAAGTGATCGACCTGTACCCGATCGACGGGGTCTTTATCAATATGCCCGGGTATCAGACCAGCAATCCCTACATCGGCAAGTATTACGGCATCGACCAGAATCCACATGACAAAAAACGCTTCGCCGAGTATAGCGGTGGGATGACTTTGCCGGTAAAGGAGGACCGAAGCGATCCCGTCTTTAGGAAATACGAGGAGTTTAAGCAATTTACCGCAGATGACCTGATCAGAAGGCTAAATGAATTGGTCAAGTCGAAAAATCCGCAGATCGCCATCTGCACCTATTCCGAAGACCATGTGGATATCATTCGTCACGAATCACAAACCAACACGCTGCCTTATTGGCCTTACAATGCCTCAGACAATGTCAGCAATACCCGCCATTCTTATCCCGATCACATCGTAAGCAACGCCAGCATCCAACAGATTTCCTTCCAATCCCGCTACAACGCGGTAGAACCGGAGGAGGTGACGATCAGACTTTACGAAAACATTGCCAATGGATCCGGACTGGACATGAGCATGATGGGCGATTTTAGGGATTATGAGGATGAAAGGAATTTTGAAGTGTTCAGGAAGGTATATGCGCATCACAAGAAACATGAACCCTACTTTGGCAACTACAAATCTCCCGCGCAGGTAGCGGTCATTGCTCCCGGATCCTGGCCTTCGGGCGAATCAGGACAGGAATACAGGGGCATCCAGCTGATGCTAAAAGAAGCCCATATCCAGTATGACATCATCGAAAACAGCCAGATCGGCAATCAGGAAGCGGCGTTGGGAAAATACCGGTTGATCATCCTTCCGGAGATCACCCGTCTGGATGAGGGATCTTTGGAGGCCTTGCAGAGGATCGCTCAAAACGGTACCCACCTGATCGCCACCAATCGCTCGCTGTCAGAACA
Organism: Cyclobacteriaceae bacterium; assembly: GCA_035303945.1. Taxonomy (GTDB): domain Bacteria; phylum Bacteroidota; class Bacteroidia; order Cytophagales; family Cyclobacteriaceae; genus DATGMS01. The sequence continues at coordinate 3,138 of DATGQZ010000082.1, read as the reverse complement.
TCCCGAAGCGCTGGAGCAGCTTTTTGGAGCCAAAATGAAAGAGAAGGACCATGATGGGGCAGGATTTTACCTTCAAGTGGATGACAAGGAGCTGTTTGAAAGGTTGAAACAACAGGAACTGCTGTTTTGGAAGTTTAATTTGGGACTATATGAGTTTCCCGGGGCGAACGACACTCACCTGCCCATCTATACACCCGGCATTCCTGGCCCACCAGAGATCATCGGCGGGCATGAGCCAACAGGGCATTATGCGGCCGGGATCAAGCAGCATGGCGCCAGCAAGGCTGTTCTGCTCCCCATAAATCTGGGCAAACTCTATTACCTTCATGGTTACGAGCAACACAAAAATATCCTGCTGGATTTGATTGACCATATATTTCCCGAAGTCGACCAGCTGATCCAGACCGATGCCCATGAAAGGGTAGAAGTCATCTTGCAAAAGTTTGCCCTTAACACGCCGGAGAATTTCGGCAAGGTAGCCAATGACGGTCTTATCCTCCATCTGGTCAACCTTACCGGCTTTAGTGGAAATACTTATTTCAATTCGCTTCCCGTGTACAATAGCCAGTTCCGTGTACAGGCAGATTTTGCCCCCAGTCGGGTGTGGAGCATGGTGACAGAAGAGGAGCTTGAATTCAGCTACAAGGACGGATATATCAGCTTTGAGCTGGAGCGGTTAGGGGAATTTGATGGGGTGGTGATGGAGCGGTGAGGTATGGTGGAAAAGTAGAAATTTCTTAGTTCGGAAGTAGAAAGTATGAAGGAGAATCAAGTTCAGCGTACTCAAGCGCAGCATTCCTAAGAAGATTAAAAAAACAATCCCCCGGAATAAACTTTCCGGGGGAAAGGATACGATCTAAACTTAGAAGTTTAGAATTTCCTGTATTTGCCGTCCAGGTATTGGTTGGCTTCTTTTTCTCTGAACTTTGCTTTTTTGCTGTCCCAGTGCAGGGTTTGGTTTGGGAAGCGACCGGCGATGACACCCAAAAGGATGGTTTCGGTTAAACGGGCTGAATAAGAGAATGGGGCGCTACATTCAGCTTTTCCTAAGCAGGCATCCACAAATTCATGGTAGTGCTTTTTGCTTTCGGAATCATAATCCTTCACCGGCTTACCTAAATTAAATTGCTCGATGTCCATTTCCTTGTATTGGCCATCCACGATCAATCGGGGCAGCTCCTGGAAATGGGGAAGCAACAGCCTTCCTTTTTCTCCCATAAACATGGCACCTTGCTCAGGAAGCTTATCACCATTCGGCAATTTCAGATCCTCATGATCCGCAGGTGCACCGGCACCATCATACCATACCCACTTAAGGCTTTCTGCGGTATAAGGCGTAGCGGGGAATTCGTAGGTGACGATGTTGTGCTCGGGAAAGCCATGTCCTGTTGGCTGACGACACTCGTTGATAATTGTACGGGGAACATCCAGTTGCAAGGCGTTATAGGGGGTGTCGAAAATATGTACACCCATATCTCCTAAAGTACCGCAACCGAAGTCCAATACCTTTCTCCAGTTGGCTGGGTGGTAGTGCCCTTCTTTATAAGGACGCTCGGGAGCGGTACCAAGCCATAGGTTCCAATCCAAATGGGCCGGAACCGGATCGCTGCCAGCTGGAGCCGGCTCATCCGTTCCCCAGTTTTTGGGAGACCAAGCCCTTACCGTGTGAACCTTTCCGATGATACCGGATTGGATCAAGAGGGTGGCCAATTTGTAGTCATAGAAAGAGTGAACTTGGATTCCCATTTGGGTAACCAGCCCTTTTTTCTCCGCCACTTTTTTCATCTCCCTAGCCTCAGAAACGTGGTGAGTCAAAGGCTTTTGGCAGTAGACGGGCTTATCCATCTTCATCGCCATTAAGGAAGCTGGCGCATGCGTGTGGTCAGGGGTGGAAACGATCACTGCATCGATCTCCTCCTCCATCTCCTTCAGCATCTGGCGGTAGTCTTTATAAGTTTTGGCATTGGGAAACTGTGCCTTGGCACCATCCAGCATGTTGGCATCCACATCGCAAAGCGCTACTACATCGACCAGTTCGTGTGAGGAAATGGCTTTCAAGTCTTCCATTCCCATCATCCCTAATCCAATATGTGCCGTACGCAGTCTTCCGTTAGCTTGTGCTTTGGCCAGAAGGCTTGGTGCCAAGCTTAAACCAAGAACGCCAAGCCCGGTTTTTTTGATAAAATCTCGTCGGTCTATTACCTGAAATTTTTCTTTCATGTTATATAAAATTGATTTTTCGGTTTAATTATTAGTTCGTTGAGGGTTTATCTAAGCCGTGTTTCCCATGTCATCCCCGACTGCGCAAGCCGGATGGCTCAGCCTGTTTTAGGGATTCAATGGTTGAATAAACGGGTCTATTTGATCATTGGGATAAACCCGGAGACAAATTAACCTTTTGACAGGGATATTTATACAATTCCTACTATAAAAATTCCTAAAGGTTGAGCCGGTTATGCTAAAGTTGGTATTGGGACCCGTAATTAGATTTACTCCGACGCCCTCGAAAGCTACAAAGGGAGCAAGCATAGATTTTTATTTAAAACACCGTATCACTTAAAGCTGACTTTCTTTATCGGATTTAACTGGTACATCAAGCTTCACGGCTTTCCTCGTTGTCCATATATTCAAACAACATGATTCCTGTAACTACTATTCTTCTGCTTTGGCAGGTAGTTGCCGTACAAGTTTTTATAGATAAACTTCTGGAAAGCAGTATCCGACTGTAGAACAGGGTCAAATATCCAGATGCTGCCGTTTGCTTTAGCAAGCTGAACAGCTTTTGAAAAGCGGCTTTCCATCTCTATCGTCAAAAAGGTTATGCAACACCCATGCATGCGTTTCTTATGCCAGCTGCATGTTAGGGTCTCAGCGGATAGTGATTGTCTTTGTTTGTTGTGTCCGGCCATTTGATTGCAGGGAAGCAGCACGGCACGGAAGGGATGGGCCGATTTTAAAAAAAAAGCCTCCGTTTTCACAGAGGCTTTTGATGACCTGGTCGGGGTGGCAGGATTCGAACAGTTTGTCTAACTTTCTCTAACTTAATTTTTTCTTGCTGATTATTAGGCAGTTATGAATTTTTGTTTTTAACTTTATGTGTCTTAATTAAGTTGATATAGAACAAAAACAAGAAAATTT
>DATGQZ010000081.1:0-6823 GCA_035303945.1 Cyclobacteriaceae bacterium | reverse complement strand
TTCAACTGGCTACGGGTGAGGTCAAAGTAATTCATGAAGATAAGGAAAAAGAGCCTGTCTACCTCAATCCCGGAGAAGAGGTAATTGTGGATGCTGATCAAAGACTTCACAAAGGAAAATTTGATCCTAATACGGCATTTCTTTGGAAAAACGGGATGTTACGATTCGATAACTCTGCATTTCGAGATGTCTTATCGGATTTAGAGCGATGGTACGGTGTTAAAATAGAGGTTTTTCACCGTCCTAGAAATGATCTTAAAATTTCCGGTGAATTCAAAAACACCTCTTTATCAGCCGTGCTCGAAAGCTTAGGCTATGCCTATAGCTTTGACTATTCCATCGATAATAAAAACGTATCCATTTATTTTAAACCCAAGAAGGAGCTTATGATAGAATAAACAAAAAGCCAATGAATGGATTGTTCATTGGCTTTAACCAGTAGGAGGGAAAGTTTCTCAGGCTGCGCCCTCCCACTGTCGTTTTAGTGCCATTATTAACAATAAAACTTTCCAATTTATGAAAAAAACATTACATCTGCTTGGTATGGTAGGAAAATATTACCTATACGGCTTTGTCTTCCAGTTGTTGTTCCTGAACCTGATGTATGCCTCACCCACAAAGGGGCAAAGTTCTTTGGACATCAAGGAGGTCTACCTAAACTTAGATTTACAGGAGGCAAGTTTGCCAGCGACCTTTAATGCCATAAAAGCGCAGTCGGGGTTTTCCTTTATCTATGATCAAAACCTGGTAGAAAGATCAAAGCCGGTAGACCTTCAGGTACGCAATCAATCACTCGAGTATGTCTTATTGTCCTTGGCGGCAAGCCACCAACTTTCTTTTAAGCAGGTAGACAACAGGATAAGTGTGAAAGAGATGGAGAAGAACCGCAAGGAAGAAACAGTGATTTTGGAGATCACGATTAGTGGTACAGTAACCGACGCAAGTGGAGAGCCTATCCCAGGTGTGACCGTCTCCATTCAAGGGACTTCCACAGGCACTGCCACAGATATGGATGGCAGGTATTCGATCGTTGCGCCAGAGGGATCAACCCTGGTTTTCTCCTTTATCGGATTTGAGACGCAACAAATCGCGGTAGCTAACCAAACGGTGGTGAATGTTACTTTAATGGAAGACATGGCATCCTTGGAGGAAGTGGTGGTAGTGGGATATGGAACCCAAAAGAAAGCAAACCTAACGGGGGCTGTGTCCACCATTAGTAGCAGCGACATAGAGAACCGACCTGTATCAAATGTTGCTTTGGCATTACAGGGCCTTTCTCCCGGTCTTTCTGTGACAAGAGCTACCGGTCAGCCGGGTGACGAGGGAATAGGAATTCAAGTGCGGGGTGCAACCTCCGCCAATGGCAATGTAGAACCACTTTTAATTATCGACGGGGTGTCGAGTCCGGGTGTATCCTTGCAAACCATTAATCCCAATGATATAGAAAGCATCAGTGTCTTGAAGGATGCCGCTGCGGCTGCCATTTATGGTGCTCAAGCTGCCGGAGGAGTAATCCTTATCACTACTAAAAAAGGGGTGGCAGGAAAAACAATATTTGAATATTCTTCCATCGTCGGACTGGATTGGGCATTGAATGTTCCTGAGCGGATGCATGTATGGGAGGAGCTAGAACATAATAATCTGGCACGACTCAACTCCGGCGCTGCAGCGGCACATTCGGAAGAGACCATCCAAATACTAAAAGAAGGTAAGATACAATATCGGATCAATCCTAATGACTCTACCAGATATCAATACTATAATACTGAAAGCATAGTTGATCAGCTATTGAAGAAAAACACCTTAATGCAGACGCACAACATTTCTGCAAGAGGAGGTGACGAGAAAATCAATTTTTTAATTTCTGTTGGCTATCATAACAAAGAAGGGATTTTCAAAGTAGGTCCTGACAGGAACGACCGCTATAACATGCGGCTGAACTTAGGCACAAAATTGAGTAGACACTTGTCCTTGGATTCCCGGATCAATTATACCCTTCAAAAGCAAGAAGCTTCGTCAGTCAATGTCAACGGAAACGGTGCTTTACTATTTAATTTATACCGCTACTCAAGCATCAACCCGCTGTTAACCCCGGAAGGGAGGTATAATACCACCACAGGAGCTACAGCATATGCCGAGATGGACGGTGGCGGTTACAACAATTATAACAGAAATTTCTTGGATGGGGTTTTTACCGCAAGAGTTGCTGAAGTTGTTAAAGGGCTGGAACTACGGGCGGTGTACGGAATGCAGTATAGAAGAGGCGATCGTCATCATTTTCGCCGTACGGTAGAGCGATGGTACAGAACAGTCGTTGGGAGTGTTATCAACGATCCTAACTCTTACACTGTTTCCAATGATTTGACGCAAAACAACAACCTTCAATTCTTACTGGATTACGATTACAGTATTGGAACCGATCATAAGTTTCACGTGATGGGTGGTTACCAGTGGGAAGATAGTAGGAGTGAATTCGTATCCACCGGTGTGACCGCACTGGTTAATAATGAGTTGCCTGCCTTGGGATTGGGCGATGAAACAACAAAGACGAATACCCAGCGCATCAATACCTATGCTTTCCAATCCTATTTCGGCCGCTTTAACTATAGCTACGACGAGAAATATCTGGTTGAAGCGACATTTAGGGTGGATGAGAGTTCTAGACTCGCCCCAGGCTTACGTACCAAGGCTTTCCCTTCAGTTTCCATAGGTTGGAATATAGACCGGGAATCATGGTTTCAAGTTCCCGTATTATCAGAGTTTAAGCTGAGAGGTTCTTGGGGCAGATTAGGTGCGGCGTCAGGTATTGGGCTCTACGATTATCTCGCCTTAATCAACCAAGGGTCAAACCTGGTATTGGGTTATCCAGAGGTGAAAACCACCTACTTTTCGCAGACTACTGTTCCCTCTTCCCGCCTTTCTTGGGAAACGATTGAGACGACTAATGGTGGACTGGATTTTGGCTTGTTCAGCAACAAACTGCAAGGGAGCGTAGATTACTATGTGAAGTATAACCGGAACATGCTCACAGCCTTACAATTGCCTTCTACTTTTGGAGTAGGCACTCCCAGGATCAATAATGGCGAGCTCAAGTCATGGGGTTGGGAAGGTGAACTCCGCTATAGAAACAAGGCAGGATCTGATTTCAGTTATTCAGTGGCGGTAAATGTTTCTGATAACCAGAATGAACTGCTCAATTTTTCCGGGCGAAAGGTGATCTCATCAGGAACGGTCGGCACTTTGGAAGGTTATCCTTTGAACACCATCTGGGGTTATATTTCTTCGGGCTACTTTCAAACTGCAGATGAGGTGGAAGGATGGGCTTTTCAAGACAGCCGAACTGGTCCCGGTGATCTTCGATACATCGATCAAAACAGCGATGGCCGTATTAGTGTGGGATCGGGAACTATCGATGATCCAGGAGATCTCGTCTATCTCGGTACCACGCAGCCAAGATTATTATTCGGCTTGAATTTCAGCGCACGTTGGAAGGGTTTTGATTTTTCGGCATTTGTTCAAGGTGTCGGGGAGCGAAACTTCCTGCCAACGAGACAGGCATTGGATCCTAACATTGCCAGTTATTACCAGGCTTTGGCCATACATCGTGATTACTGGACTCCTGAAAATCCCGATGCAATGTTTCCGCGACCTTATGTAGGTGCTACGCATAATTTCCTGGTGTCTGACAAATGGGTTTTGAACGGAAGTTATGCCCGCCTGAAGAATCTTCAAATCGGCTACTCTTTGCCGAGTTCTTTTATTTCTAAACTGAAGCTGTCTACTGTGAGGGTTTACTTCACAGGCCAAGACTTATTTACACTATCAGGGCTGGGTGTGTTTAGCGGTTATTTTGATCCTGAGCAAAGGGACGGGGTATCTGCTGATTATCCATTTTTTGCCACGGGTGCCATGGGAGTTAACATCTCGTTTTAGGACAGGAATAAGAATGTAAAAACAGAAAAAACATGAAAATTAACATATATATCATTTCGTTCCTATTGTTTATCGGCGTAGCGTCCTGCGATGTGGAGCTGATACCGGAAACACAAATTACCGACCCTTCCTTTTGGAAATCTGAGTCGGACGTACGTTCTGCTACGAATTATCTATATACCTTCTTGCCTGGGATGACCACAGAGGATGTATGGTCAGACAACGCCTACGGAACGCAATCGGATCCAATCAGTGATGGTTCCCGTCTCCCGCCTTCAACAGCTGCTGACTATTCCGATCCTTATCGCCTCATTAGGGCTGCAAATAATATCCTTGAGAAAGTTCCACCAGCTCCGGTTGATGAAGAGGTAAAAGCAATATACATAGGAGAAGCAAGATTTTTTAGGGCATTTGCATATTTTCAGTTGTTTCAGAAATATGGCGGTGTCCCATTGGTTACCCGTACACTTACAGAATCAGATCCAGAGTTAACGGCAGGAGCTGCCTCTAGAGAAGATGTTATCAACCAGATTTATGAGGATTTAGACTTCGCAATTGATGTATTGCAATATCCCTCAGAATTAGGAGCGAGTCAATATGGCAGAATATCCAAATCCAGTGCGTTGGCTTTAAAGTCTCGCGTTGGCCTGTTTGAAGGAACCAGGGCAAAATTTCACGCCTATGGTAATCCTCAGCTGCATTTGAATGCGGCCATAGCCGCGGCGAGGGAATTGATAGAGAGTGGAGAACATGAATTGCGCGACAGCTATTTTGAGTTGTTCCAGTATGATGGAGAAGGACCCGACAATAAAGAGAATATATTGGTGAAGCAGTATGGTACCAGCTCCTCCAACATCGTGTTGAACCACAATTTTTCTTTGGATCTCTATACGGGAAAACTGAACCCTACAAAATCTCTTGTAGATAGTTACCTGATGAAAGATGGACTGCCTATTGAACAATCCCCCATGTATAAAACGCCAACCGTGTCAGTGGAGGTGTTTGAAAATAGGGATGAGAGGTTAGAGGCATCAGTTTTTAAGCAGGGTGAAGCTTATAACAGGGGAGCGACATTCGCTACGCCTCTTCAGTATCATAAGACCGGGTTTGGTCCGAAAAAATATTTTAACGCCGAGGATTTCGAAACGCGTCGGGCACTATTGGACCGTGTGATTATCCGGTATGCAGAAGTACTTTTAAATTTTGCTGAGGCCAGCTATGAGCTAAATGAAGGTATCTCGGATGAAGAGTTGGATCTTTCCATTAATAAGCTTCGGCAAAGGGCAGGAATTCCCCCGCTTTCTAACCAGTTTATAGTTTCCCATGGATTGGGTATGCAGGAGGAAATCAGACGGGAGAGAAGGGTGGAACTTGCTCTTGAAGGCTTTAGGTATTGGGACCTAATCAGGTGGAAGACCGCTGAGCAGGAATTGGTGAAACCGGTACTTGGAAATTACTTTTTCGTGGAAGAGTTTGGCCTTGAGACCCCCGTTAATACGACGGAAGAAGGGTATATTGTTGCACAGGAGGCTTCTTTCAGACGTTTCGATCCAAATAAGGATTATCTATGGCCGTTTCCGGTAAACGAGCTAGGCTTGAATCCGGGTCTAGTCCAAAACCCCGGATGGAAGTAATTGATGAGAACCCGATAAGATGTAGTCTTAGCGGGTTCTCGCTTATTTTGAACTCATCAAACAATAAAATATATGCGTTATATCAAATGGCTGATTGCCCTTTCCGCTTATTTCTTTCTATTATTACCCTCCCAAGCCCAAAAGTTCACCCTTCCCGTTTTTCCTGATACGCAAACGGAGGTTTCGTCTAGAAACGAGATGTTCTATAGCCGGATCAATTGGGTAATTGATCACCAGGATTCCCTGAACATACCCATGGTGCTGCATGTTGGTGACCTGGTGAATTTTGACAACTACAATCATTGGGAAGTCGCCAGCAAAGGCTATGATGCATTTGACGGCAAGCAAATCCCTTATGCAATCGCGCTTGGCAACCACGATACAGAAGCAGTGGGAATGTATAGTGGGAGTGCTGCGCCGGGAAACGTTAACCAGAACTTAAGAAAGACTTATAAGTTTAATTCCTATTTTCCCGTGCACCGATTTGCAAACCAACGTGGACGCTATGAGGCAGATAAAAGCGATAATGCCTACTATACTTTTAAAGTTGGGGATACCAATTGGTTGGTACTGACATTGGAGTTTTGTCCGAGAATGGGGGCTATCAACTGGGCAGGAGATGTGGTTAAGGCCTATTTTGACTACAACGTCATCATATTAACCCATTATTACCTGACACCTAAAGGGGAAATAGGGGATAGAAATGCCGGATATGGAGATTTCAGCCCGCAGGATATGTTCAATAGATTGGTTAAACTATATCCTAATATCAAATTCGTACTCAGTGGTCATGTTTCGGGATCAGCATTAAGGGTGGATGAAGGAGTAGAAGGCAACAAGGTTTATCAAATCCTCCAGAATTACCAAAACGACGATTTTGGCGGTGGTTATATCCGCTTATTAACTTTTGACATCGACAATGCCACCGTATCGGCCAAAATGTACTCCCCCTATTACGATCAAGTTAAGGAGGATGATTCGAAATTTCTAATAGAAGAAGTAGCATTCTTAAAAATTACTGTTCCTAAAAAATGACCTCATCTTATGAAGATCTCCCATATATTTAAAATGATCACCGCTGTTCTACTGCTGATTTGCTTGTCTGAAACATCCTTTGCCCAAAACCTAGCATCATTAAGGGTGATGTCGTATAATATCCGCTATAAAAACACCATTGACAGCATCAACGGCTGGGATTACCGGAAAGATAACGTGGCGGCGTTGATCAGATACCATAAAGCGGACATTGTCGGTTT
>DATGQZ010000080.1:0-50050 GCA_035303945.1 Cyclobacteriaceae bacterium | reverse complement strand
CGGATGATCTTGTCTTTGATAAATTGTGCTCCTTCAATAGCTCCGGCCTCCGGATGTTTGATGGCACACTCCCATTCCAATACCGCCCAACCATCGAAATCATATTGTGAAAGTTTGGTAAAGATGGCGTTGAAATCAACCTGTCCATCACCTAAAGAACGGAACCGCCCTGCGCGTTCGATCCAGCCAGAATAACCACCATACACACCTTGTTTACCGGTAGGATTAAATTCAGCGTCTTTTACGTGGAACATCTTGATCCTTTCGTGGTAGAAGTCAATAAACTGTACATAGTCCAAGCATTGTAACAGGAAATGGCTGGGGTCATATAGAATATTTGCGCGTTTGTGGTTATCAACCGCCTCCAAGAAACGCTCAAAAGTCACCCCGTCGTGAAGATCTTCGCCGGGATGCAATTCATAGCAGACATTGGCCCCTGCTTCTTCGAAAGCGTCCAAAATCGGAAGCCATCGCTTAGCTAATTCTTTGAAGCCAGTTTCTACCAAACCTGCAGGCCTTTGTGGCCAAGGATAGACGGTATGCCACATCAGTGCACCGCTGAAGGTAGCATGGGCGGTCAAACCCATATGCTGAGAAGCCTTGGCTGCATATTTCAATTGCTGGGTAGCCCACTCGCTTTTTCCTTTAAGATCACCTTTAAGTTCTGCAGGAGCAAAGCCGTCAAAAAGCTCATTGTAAGCAGGGTGAACGGCTACCAATTGCCCTTGCAGGTGCGTAGATAGCTCGGTGATTTGCAGGCCTGCTTCCTCCACTATGCCTTTAATTTCATCAGCATAGGTTTTACTTTCGGCGGCCTTTTGCAGGTCTATAAAACTGCTTACCCAGGTAGGTATCTGTACGCCCTCGTAGCCGATGCTTTTTGCCCATTCACAAATTGATCTTAAAGAATTAAAAGGTGCTTTGTCATCCGCAAACTGCGCCAGGAAAATCCCTGGTCCTTTAATTGTTTTCATGTTTTATTGGGTTAGATTAGATTGATTTAGCTATTAGTTTAATGGTTAATCCTGGATCCGGCCTTCTTTAACATTTTCACAGCCTAGGTCACCTTCCTCGGTTCCCAAACCTCCAGCAACCGGCTCCACGTTGTTTTTGGGTCTGCCTTACACCACAAAATCCGTCCATTTGAAGTCAGACTGGGCGTTTTCCACAGCCAGCTGCACAAAGGCCATTCCTCTTAAACCGTCTTCTGCCCCTGGAAAATCCAGCCATTCTTCCTTGGGCCTGGCACCCTCACGTTGTGCGAGCAAGGTTTGGGCAAAATTGCGGTAAAGATTAGCAAAAGCTTCTATATAACCTTCGGGGTGGCCTGCAGGCGTCCTGGTATTGGCATGAGCGAATGAAGATAGATAGGGAACTGCGCTGCCAGCCCGGTAGATTTGGGTCGGCTTGTCTGGATAACGGACGATGAGTGAATTGGCGTCTTCTTGTTGCCAATCCAGACCGGCCTTCTCACCGTACACCCTAATCCTAAGGTTATTTTCTGCACCAGTGGCGATCTGTGTCGCCGCCAACATGCCGGTGGCACCGTTTTCGAATTTTAAAAGGATCTGTGCATCATCATCCAATCGCCTTCCCTCGATGTGTATATTGAGGTCTGCACAAAGCTTGGCTACTTTTAGGCCGCTGACATATTCCGCCAGATTAAATGCATGGGTACCAATATCGCCCATGCAACCGCCAATACCACTTTTCGCAGGATCTGTGCGCCACTCTGCCTGCTTGTGCTGTTGGTCTTCAAATTTTTTCCATAACCAGCCCTGAGGATATTCAACATATACTTTCCTCACTTCTCCCAATTCCCCTTGGGCAATAAGCTGTCGTGCTTGCTTTACCATGGGATAACCTGTGTAAGTATGGGTAAGGCAAAACAAGAGGCCAGATTCCTTAATGGCTGCATAAAGCTCACGCGCTTCCTGTAAATCCAAGGTCATTGGCTTATCCAGCACCACATGAAATCCGCTTTTCAAAGCTTTAAGGGTTGGCTCAAAATGCAAATGGTTAGGAGTGACAATACAAACAAAATCGATTCTTTCCTCTTCTGGCAGCTGTAGTTCCTTTTCAAACATTTCATTATAGGAAGGATAGATTCGGCTCTCCGGCAGATACAATGCTTTTCCAAGCTGAAGAGATTTGTCATAATTGCTGCTAAAAGACCCGGCCTTCAGTTCAATCAATCCGTCCAAGGCGGCAGCATTTCTATGGATACTTCCGATAAAGGAATCCGGTCCCCCACCGATCATACCCATTTTCAACTTTTGTTTTGTCATTTCCTTTTTATCAAATAATTTGTATCAGTAATGGTTTTAACAATAATGGCCCCTTTGGGCAGTTCTGAATATTTCTTTAGCAAAGCCGACCTGTCGGTCCGTCACCTTTGTTGGACGCCATCCGGTGAAGAATAAAAAGCCTCCTGAATTGCGCAATTACCTCAATAGGGATAAATTTAAGGGAAAAAGGGATAAAATTAAATTAATAATTGATTAGTTTGCCCATAAATTAAAATAGCCAAACCACCTAAATCACACTCCATGAATTCGAGTATAAAGATTAAATTGTCCCTAATGATGTTTCTGGAGTTTTTTGTTTGGGGCGCATGGTATGTTACACTCGGGACTTTTTTGGGACACAATCTTAAAGCCACAGGCGCACAGCTTGCGGCAGCATTTTCCACCCAGTCTTTTGGAGCTATTATAGCCCCCTTTATCATCGGTCTTATTGCCGACCGCTATTTTAACGCCGAAAAAATCTTAGGGGTGCTGCACCTGTTGGGGGCGGTACTCATGTACGCAATGTACCAGTCTCATGATTTTGCTTCTTTTTATCCCTATGTGTTTGCTTACATGGTGATTTTTATGCCAACACTGGCCTTGGTCAATTCTGTGTCTTTTGAACAAATGAGCGATCCATCGAAGGAGTTCAGTGCGGTAAGAGTTTGGGGTACAATCGGTTGGATTGCTGCCGGACTGCTGATCAGTTTTGGCTTTCAATGGGATGCCGCGGAAGCGCTGTCGGCGGGTTTGATGAGAAATACCTTCTTGTTGGCGAGCGTCAGTTCTCTGGTATTGGGCTTATTTTGCTTTACGCTCCCTGCTACGCCCCCAAAGGCCAAAAAGGGGGAGAAACAAAACCTTTCTCAAATGCTTGGATTGGATGCGCTTACTTTGTTAAAGGATAAAAACTACGCCATTTTCTTTATATCAGCTATCTTGATCTGTATTCCTTTGGCTTTCTACTACCAAAATGCCAACCCTTTCTTATCGGGCATCGGTATGGCTAATGCCACGGGGATGATGACAATCGGACAGGTTTCAGAGGCATTCTTTCTTTTGTTATTGCCCTATTTCTTCAAAAGATATGGCTTCAAAACGACTATCTTGGTCGGAATGGTGGCCTGGGTCGTACGCTATGCGTTGTTTGCTTTGGGCGATGCGGGCGCAGGAACTTACATGTTGATCATTGGTATCGCCTTACACGGCATCTGCTATGACTTTTTCTTTGTATCAGGACAAATCTACACCGATGCCAAGGCCGGACCGCAATATAAAAACGCTGCTCAGGGCTTAATCACCTTGGCCACCTATGGCGTGGGCATGTTGATAGGTTTTTGGGTGGCCGGCATTGTATCAGATTTACATCTGGTGGATGGATTACATGATTGGAAATCGATCTGGTTGATCCCTTCCGCCATTGCCTTGCTGGTAAGTATTCTGTTTTTGTTTACTTTCCGGGAAAAAGATGTAAATGCAAAAAAACTCGTGGACGAAATGGCCTAAAATATCTTTCGGTGACCATCTGGAGCACTATTTCACTTTAAAAGATATTTGCGAAGCAATGAAAAGGTATTAAATTGAACAAAAACAGTATATTTAAAGTCGTTAAAAAATAGAATCTATAGAAAGATTATGGCAAATCAAAGTTATGATGCGATAGTGGTCGGCTCCGGAATCAGTGGAGGATGGGCGGCGAAGGAGTTGACAGAAAAAGGCCTGAAGGTACTCCTTTTGGAAAGAGGTCCGAACGTCGAACACGGGAAGGATTATCACAACGCCTCCACTCCACCCTGGGAAATGCCACATAGAGGTAGAAGAACCGTAGAGTTGATCGAAAATCACCCGAACCTGAGAAGAGATTATGTATTGAATCCGCTCAATATCGATTGGTGGGCACACGAGTCAGATTCGCCATACATTGAAAAAAAACCTTTTACCTGGTTTAGAGGCTACCAAGTAGGAGGCCGATCCTTGCTTTGGGGCAGACAAAGCTATCGGCTTTCAGATCTGGATTTTGAAGGAAACCTTAAAGAAGGAGTTGCAGTGGACTGGCCAATTCGGTATAAGGACTTGGCACCTTGGTATGACTATGTGGAAAGATTTGCAGGGATAGCCGGAAACAAGGATGGGATTCCACACTTCCCTGATGGAGAATATATGCCGCCAATGCCTATGAACTGTGTAGAAACAGATGTGGCAAAGCGTTTTAAGGAGCGGTTCGGCGATTCTAGACATTTTATCCATGCACGGGTAGCAAATATCACCCAACCCCTACCTGGCCGTCCAGGATGTATGTACCGGAACAAATGTTCTTTAGGGTGCCCTTATGGGGGATATTTCAGCACACAGTCTTCTACATTACCTGCAGCTGTCGCTACCGGAAACCTCACGTTGAGGCCATGGTCGATCGTAACGAGGGTATTGTATGATAAAGATGCCAAGAAAGCTACAGGTGTGGAGGTACTGGATGCAGAGACCAACCAGACCGTGGAATTTGATGCGAAGATCGTTTTTCTATGTGCTTCAGCCTTTAACTCAACGGCTGTTTTGATGCGTTCGGCCACTGATGTATGGCCTGAAGGACTAGGCAGCAGTTCGGGGGAATTGGGTCATAATGTGATGGATCACCATTTCAGGCTCGGTGCCAATGGATTGGCCGAAGGTTATGAAGACAAGTATTATTTCGGAAGAAGACCTGGAGGTATCTACATTCCACGCTATAGAAATGTAGGGAATGATAAACGAGACTATATCCGGGGCTTTGGGTATCAAGGAGCGGCCAGCAGAAGTGGATGGAGCAGAAGCATACCTGAACTATCCATCGGAGCTCCTCTAAAAGAAGCTTTGACTGAACCAGGACCATGGACGATGGGTATTACCGCGTTTGGTGAAATTCTTCCTTACCATGATAACACCATCAAACTCAGCAGCGAACAAAAGGATAAATGGGGAATGGATGTACTGGTAATGGATGCAGAAATTAAGGAAAACGAGATGAAGATGCGTAAAGACATGATGGACGATGCTGCCGAGATGCTTGAGGCCGCCGGCTTAAAGAATGTCAAGACCTTTGACTCTGGATACACATTCGGTCAGGGGATTCACGAAATGGGAACCGCTAGAATGGGTAGGGATCCTAAAACCTCTGTATTAAATGGATTTAATCAGGTATGGGATGCTAAAAACGTCTTCGTCACCGACGGCGCCGCCATGACTTCTTCAGGCTCACAAAACCCTTCGCTCACCTATATGGCGATGACCGCTAGAGCCGCGGACTTTGCAGTGAAGGAATTGAAAAAAGGTAATTTATAAGCACTAAGATATTTTAATTATGTCAATGAAAAGAAGAGACGCATTAAAAAGCATGGTTCTGATGATGGGTGGCACCATGGTGGGAGCCAATGTCATCTTAACCGGCTGTGCGCCAGAAGACAGAATAGAGGGATTAGAATTCTCTCCTAGAGATATTGCCTTCATGGATGAAATCGGGGAGACCATTATTCCCACTACCGACACCCCCGGCGCTAAAGCCACAGAGATCGGTGCTTTTATGGTAGTGATGGTCAAAGACACCTATAATAAGGAGCAACAGGAAATCTTTGTGGATGGCCTTAACACTTTGAGAAAGGAATTTAAAGATAAAGTAGGAAAAGACTTTGTGGAAGCAAGCCAAGAGGAACGCACCGATTATCTGAACGAAGTGTATCAAAAGGCCCAAGCTGAAACTTCTGACCGTCCTCACTACATCAACATGTTGAAGGATCTTACCGTCTTAGGCTATTTCACTTCCGAAATCGGGGCAACCAAAGCCTTAAGGTACGTAGAAACTCCGGGACGATACGATCCCTGTGTGGATTATAAAAAAGGGGATAAAGCCTTTGCTTTGTAACTCCGAAAATAGCGCAAAACGGATAATGGCAACCTCGGGGTTGCCATTATCCATTTTTAGCCTAAAGGAACTTTGAAGAGCACAAGCCGATTATGATACTGTGGCCTCTCTTGATGGCACCAAGTTTGACCAACTTTACCTATGCTTAAACTCACCCTGATCCTCAGCCTTTTCATCAGTCAATTGTTACCAAGTATTGATCCCTTGGACAACCTTCTATTAAAAAATCTTTCGGAGTGGGAGATTAACATTGATCTTGAACGCTTTGCTGTCAATAAGCATATTCCGGATGAAATCCGCGAAGTTACCCTTTTGGCCTTGTCGCATTATCCAGAGCTTATAGATGTAGAGATTGACTTTCAATTTCAGCATAAAATCCGGGGATCTGTAATGCAGGCGCAGCCAAAGGTGGGATCATTGCTGTTCAACAAAAAGGAAAGCAGAAGCTATAGGGTAAAGATCAGCCGACATCTTGAATTGTTGGATGAGTGGGTACCTATTGAGGAACTTCCTCAGCAAGTACTTTTAGGCTGGATAGGACATGAGCTTGGACATATCAAGGATTATTTGGATAGAAGCATGGCCAATATGGTCGCTTTTGGGATGCGCTATGTTTTTTCTAATGACTTTGTCACCCATGCGGAAATTGCGGCTGACACGCATTCTGTTGCAAATGGCCTGGGCAAAGCCCTTATAGCCACTAAGGAATTTGTGCTCAATCATGACCGTCTTCCAGAAAGCTATAAAAACAAAATACGGGCGCTATATATGTCCCCGGGTGAGATCCTTTCACTGGTAGACGTGGAAGAGGAAAGCAATTAACCTAAATTTTAGTCACCTGATCTTTTTTTATATAAGCGACCTGATTGCCCCACTCTATCTTATACCAGATATCCACTGATGATTTGATGACTACCCGATGACCGGATCCCACCTGCCGGATCAAATTTCCTCCTGCAGAAGGATGATCCATAATCAGCGCAGGACTGCCCGTTACAATAGCTCTCTCCGGTTTTTTCAATAAGTTGTTGCTTAGGCCTACCATCCCAACCAAGACCATGCAGATCACCGCATAACCGGGCTTGCCCCCCTTCATAACAAGTGCAATCAGAGAAGCTACCAACAACAAAGCCAATAAAGAAGTTATCATCTGCGCATTGTCTTGGAGAACACTGACAAAAGCCTGCTGATCCGTTTGGGAGTAGCCGATCAACGTATTTTGATTGGAAAGCTCCTTAATTTTGTTGGGAATCTGCGGGTTGGGCTTATGTTCGTAATATTTGGACAGATAAAGTATCGTATTGGAATAATTCCCCATCCCCTCAGATATAAATGCCATCTTTAATAGCATCGCTGGGGAATATGCCTGGTCCTGATTAAGGAGTGACTCATAAATGACCAATGCTTCTTGATAGCTCTTAGACTGGAACAAAGAATCTGCAGTTGCAAGCTTACCGTTATCTGCGTGGCTTACAAAGCTTTGCAGCATAGTTAAAAATAATAACGCAAGTTTTGCAAGAAAGAAAGGGCTTAATTTTTGCATTTTCCGATGGGTCACGTAAATTTGCAGTCCAATTACGGCAATGATCCTTCAAAAAACAAGGGCTATTGTTGAAACTGGAACAAGAAAAACGATTCCGTAGCTCAGCTGGTAGAGCAATACACTTTTAATGTATGGGTCCTGGGTTCGAATCCCAGCGGGATCACTTAAAGCCTCAGAGAAATCTGGGGCTTTTCTCTTTCTCAAACCGTAGCAAAAACGGTAGAGATCTGAAGCGCGATGCTACGAATAAAGGAAGTTCCAAGCTACACATCCTCCCTGATGGTCTTCATGCCTTTGGTCCAGCGGAACAGCTGCTTGAGCAGCAGATCAGCCGCTTTATCCATTACCTCATTGGGAACCAGCTTTTCCTCTTGGATAAACCCTGTAAAAAAGGGGATGTTAACCATCTCTTTTAGTGTGACAACTTGAAGAGAAGCCAAGTCTCCCTGCAAGCTCTTCGCTGCCCTTGTGCCCGCGGAAACGCCACCATAGCTTACGATTCCAGCTGGCTTATAAGCCCATTCCTGCACCAAATACTCCAAGGCATTTCTCAAAGGCGCAGGATAATTATGGTCGTACTCTGCCGTGACAAAAATAAATGCTTCCGCCTCTTCAATCTTTGCGCTCCACCTTTTGGTATGTTCATGTTCGTACTCTTTGAGGCGAGGGTGCTTGGACTCGTTCATTAACGGCAGATCAATTTCCTTTAGATCCAAGATCTCTACTTCAAAGTTTCCATGGGAGCGGGCCTTGTCTGCTATCCATTGTGTGACAATGGGACCTTTTCTGCTGGGCCGAACGGTTGAGTTAATGATCTTAAGCTGGTACATATCTATTTTATTTTATTCAACTTGATTATGTTGGTTTTAAAGGCGATGTAGGAATGAACGCTTTACGCTCACCCCTACATTTATAAGCATTAATTATGCCCTATGCTACAGCCGCAACCGCCACGCATAAAGCTATGGCTTTCTTCATGCCAAGGAAAAGCTTCATTGTACCGGTTATTTTCCCAATAAAACTCCTTCCTTTCCTTTGGCTCGTTCCCTATTTCATTCATGGTTTCTGTGTCGTACAACCTGCCATTTACCATGGTATAGCGGATGCTTTCTGAATTGCGGATATCGTCTAGGGGATTTTTATCCAGAATGATTAAATCTGCCAATTTCCCTACTTTCAGCGATCCAATATCCTTACCTGCTCCAATGTAATTCGCACCGTTGATGGTCGCTGCCTGTAGGGTCTCCATATTGGTCATACCTCCCTGCCATAGGCTCCAAAGCTCCCAATGGGCACCCAATCCTTGTAACTGGCCATGGGCCCCTAGATTGACCTTCACGCCCGCATCCGTTAAAACTTTGGCTGCTGCAGAAGTCATAAAATGCCCTCTTTCATATTCTTCATCTGGCATCATGGTCCTGTGCCTAGACCTAGCATCCACAATTGCGCGGGGAGTGTACTTCAGCAATTTTTCATTTTCCCATACATTGGTTTTTTGATACCAATAGTATTCCGCGTTGGGTCCGCCATAGTTTACTATTAAAGTAGGCGTGTACCCAACCTCTGTCGCACGCCACAACTCTACCACATCTTTATACAGGGGGGCGAGTGGAATATTGTGTTCAATGCCGGTATGACCGTCCATAATCATGCTCATGTTGTGGAAAAATGTCGAGCCACCCTCCGGAACGACATTCACCCCTTGTTCTCGGGCAGCCTGCAACACCTGCTGTCGTTGATCCCTTCTGGGTTGATTATAGCTCTTTACGGACAAAGCACCGAAGGCCTTGGTTCTCGTAATGGATGAACGCGCATCTTCTAAGTTGTTAATCACCGCCTTAAAGTCACCATCTGCCCCATAAAGGATAAATCCAGTAGAATACAGCCTCGGCCCTACCAAATGTCCTGCTTTTAGCATTTCCGACATTGTAAACACAGCCTCCGTGTTAGCGGATGGATCATGGGAGGTGGTCACACCGAAGGCAAGATTGGCATAAAACGGCCAGTTCTGTTGTACAGGAAGGCCATTTCTGAAAGCTCCAATATGGGCATGAGCATCTACAAATCCCGGCATGATCGTCTTTCCGGACATATCGTAAACTTTCGCATCTCTAGGAATAGGTACTTGTGCTCCCTTGCCAATGGCTTGAATACGGTTTTGATGGATAACAATGGTACCATCCTCAATAATTTCATCGCCCTCCATCGTGAGAATAGTAGCATTGGTAAAGGCAATTCTTCCTCTAGGCTTATCCACCGCCACTCTTAATCCTATTGTTACCGATGTAGGCTCCACTTCCTTTTGCTCGGATGTAGCCGCCAGGAATGAAAATTTGTCATCAATATCATTGGTGAAGTATTTATCCCCCAAGGTCCAATGCACCTTTTGGCTGTCATTCGACCAGTGTAGGTTGATGCCGGCATCTTTGGCCAGGGTGCTGACAGGAACATAATTGGACTTATTGTCCAAGTCCAAGGTCTGCCCATTTAGCACCAAAGGAGCTACGTAGGCTTTATGCAAATGGGTGAAGGCAATCCACTTATTATCCGGGCTTGGCACTAGCCGGTTGGCATACTTGGATTGGATGTGGGTTCTCTCATCTTTACCGTTTAGATCAACGCTCTTAAGCTCCTTGGTGATGCTACCCATATAGGAGCCTCCGGTTTGAAATAACAGGCGCTTTCCGTCATGTGAAAAGGTAGGAAACTCTCCCTGTGAAGTAACCAACTTCACGTTGGCACCATTTACATCCATTGTATACAGCCCGGTAAGCTTGGTGAAAGTGCGGCCTTGGTCATTATTGCCTCCCTCTTTCCTATAGGTTATCATCGTACCATCCGGTGAAAAAGATGGGGTCCTGTAGATACCTTTTTCAGTGCTCAATTTTACCGGTGTACCACCATTGATTGCTATTTTATATATGGCTCCTTTCTCCGTATCGTTCCAAGTGACATAAAGAAGCTCTTTGCCATCCGGCGAAAAGGAAGGTTCTGCTTCGAAATCTGATCCTTTCGTCAGCCTTTTGGGTGTGCCGTTGGGCAGAGATTTGGTCCATACATAACCCAACGCACCAAAGGCAAGCATTTTACCGTCTGGCGAGGTCACAGCATCTTTAATCATTTTAACCGTAAACTCCCCTTCATCTACAGGGTTTTCGAAATGCACCCTATCAGCCACTTTAATTTTAGCCTCTACCGTAAAAGGAATATTGGTCACTTTCAGACTATGGATATTAATGGAATTAATTTTACCTCCTGACCAAAAAACTATGTTTTCATTGTCAGGCATCCAACTGAAGTTAGGATAAACACCGAAAATGGCCCAAGCAGTTTGTTGGTCTTGGTCTAGTTGGTCATATAAAGGCCACTCTTCCCCTGTCTCCAAATCATGAAGATAGAGTACCGATTTTGCGCGGACACGTTTGATAAAGGCTAGAACCTTGCCATCCCGCGAAAGTTGCGGACGGGCAGCTCCTCCTGGGCCACCAGTGATCGTCTGGATTTCGCCAGTTTCAAAATCATACCTTTTAATGACATAGATCTGCTTGTTGGCATCCCGGTTATAGTCAAACCCCCCACCCGGAAAAACATCTTCAGAATAGTACATATATCTTCCATCTGGAGAAATCACCGGTTCGTTCACATCTTGTTGGTCGTTCTTTCTTTTGGTGAGTTGCATGCCACTACCACCGGTAATATGGTACTGCCACATTTCTCCAGCTCCTAAAGACCGCCCGGAAGTAAAGTGTTTACGTGCTACCAAATATTTACCATCAGGCATCCAGGTAGCGTTGTTTAGGAGACGAAAATCTTCCTTCGTTACCTGACGGGCTTCGCTTCCATCTGCTCGCATCACCCAAATATTGTCGCCGCCACCGGCATCACTGGTAAAGGAAATATATTGGCCGTCGGGGCTAAACCGGGGCTGTACCTCATAAGGAATGCCGGCGCGAAGCGCTTTGGCCTTGCCGCCTATGGCGGGAATGGTATATATATCTCCCAACAGATCGAATACGATGGTGTTACCATCCGGGCTTACATCCAAGTTGATCCAAGTACCTTCATCTGTGGTGAAAACATGTTCTTTATAATTCCAGCTTTCTCCTGGGTTGGACACATCCCATTTGTCAGATTTGTCTTGTGCACTTACGGTGACAAAACTGAAAAAAGCCAATAATGGCAGCAGCATTTGTTTACACATATTTCAATTGATTATAATTTACAACTCAATAGTTGGAGATTGATAGCATTGGACGAAGCGGACCATGTTATTGGCTGCCGTCGAAATGCTTCAACTAAAGATCAATACCATCTTATCGATGTCATTGCCCAGCTTAGCGCTGCAATATCGCATCAATCGGCGTATCACGCAAAAAATCGGATTATAGCATAGCGATGCGAAAAGCAAGTAGGCGAATCGCGATCTGTTGGGCATCAAAAAAACAAAAGCTGGATCTAGCGTCCAGCTTTTGTTTTTAAGCATGAAAATCATAAATTAGGAAAAGCGCCCGGTTTCTTTGGCCAATCCAGCTGATTTCCTCGACTTAAAATACATAATACCAAAAGTGAGAGAGGTCAGAAAAAAAATAAACGTTGTCCACTCATAGGTCCTTTTGTTGGACTTCTCCTCTCCAACGCGCTCCTCCATATCCGCTAGGGCACGTTTCAGCTTTCCAATATCCTGTTCCTGCTTTTGCGCAATAAACTTGTAGTCGTCTTTTTCATAACTGATTTCTGTAGTTTCTATGTTTTTCAGCATTTCCAGCTCCTGCATGATCTGATTGTCTTTTTGGATGATACGCTCCATCCATTCGTTAGTGGCAATCATGTCCTTTTTGGTGCGGTTGCCAAATATTCCAGATTTTTTCTGCTCGGATTGCTGCCACTGCTGATGTAACTGCTGACGCTCGTTGACAAGTTTGTTTAATCTTTCCTGACCTAACGAAGTAAACGGTAATAGAAGAAGAAAAAAGAGAAGCTTTTTATACATTTTTCCCAAATTTTTTTAAATGGACGAATTCAAATAATGTGCCGAGCCATTGTTTTATCAACGCCAGAAGCTGAAATAAATTGACTGTAGGGGAAAACTGCCAAAGATACCCGCTTTGAAAGGAGATTGACCTGCTAGCGTCTATAAATTTTGTACCTTTGCCTTAGGTAAATGCTGTTTGTAAGCTGTTTTGGTTTAGGAACAAAACAGCACCATTTGCCGTTTCCCTATTTCATCCAATAATCAGCAAGAATATGTATAAGATTGCCGTTGTACAGCTTAATTTGAACAATACCCCGGAAAACAACCTGCAGAAATGCTTGAGTTGGGTGCGTGATGCTGCCAATCAGGGTGCCGATGTGATCTGCCTTCCGGAACTCTACAGTAGCCATTATTTTTGTCAAAGTGAGGACACCGATATGTTCGCATTAGCGGAGCCGCTGTATGGGGTATCCTTCCAGGCATTTAGTGCTTTGGCCAAAGAACTGGGCGTTGTCATTATTGTTCCTTTTTTCGAAAAGCGCATGGCGGGAATTTATCATAATAGCGCTTACATCATTAATTCCGACGGCACCAATGCGGGACTTTACCGCAAAATGCATATTCCTGATGATCCGCACTTTTACGAGAAATTTTACTTCACCCCAGGCGATACAGGCTTTAAAACCTTTCCAACAGAAAAGGGTAAAATAGGCACTTTGATATGCTGGGATCAATGGTATCCCGAAGCAGCCCGCCTCACTGCCTTACAGGGAGCGGAAGTCCTCTTTTATCCAACTGCAATCGGCTGGCATCCCCACGAAAAAGAACAATATGGTCCTAACCAACATGGAGCATGGATGAATGTCATGAAAGGCCACGCGGTAGCGAATGGTGTATATGTAGCAGCAGCAAATAGAATCGGGCTGGAACAATACGTTCCTGACACTGCCGGCATTGAATTTTGGGGTTCGTCCTTTATCGCAGGCCCACAGGGCGAAATTCTTGCCCAGGCATCTCATGACAAAGAGGAAATCCTTATTGCTGAAGTAGATCTTACACTTCAGGAGAATGTGCGTCAAAATTGGCCTTTCTTCAGAGATAGAAGAATTGACTATTATGGCGAAATTACAAAACGTGCACTTGATCAATAATGGCCGAAACAAACAGACGATTTCCCGCTGAATGGGAACAGCAACAGGGTGTGTTGCTCGCCTTCCCACACAATGGCAATGATTGGCCGGGAAAATATGAGGCTATACAATGGGCCTTTGTGGAGTTTATCAAAAAGGTAGCCCAAGTGGAAACGGTCTATCTGATAGTGGCGGATGAGAAGCATCAGGAAAAGGTTAAAGCCAAACTAGAGGACGGGCATGTAAACATGGCCCATGTTGCTTTTATCAGTCAGAAGACCAACCGCAGCTGGATGAGAGACTCCGGTCCAATCATCGTGAAGAAAGATAATGGCGACAGAGAAGCCCTGAACTTTAACTTCAACGGCTGGGCCAAGTATTCAAATTACCAGTTGGACAGAAAAGTGCCTGCAAAGGTTGCTCAATTTTTGGACATTCCCTTGACTCACGTTGGCTACCAAGGAAAGCCTGTTGTGCTGGAAGGTGGAGCTTTGGAAAGTAACGGAAAGGGCACGTTAATTACTACTGAAGAATGTCTGCTGCATCCTGATATTCAGGTACGAAATCCCGGTTTTACACGTTCTGACTATGAGGCGGTCTTTCGAGAATATTTGGGTATAAGCAATGTGATTTGGCTGGGTGATGGTATTGTAGGCGATGACACGCATGGACATATTGACGATTTGGCACGTTTTGTCAATGAAAATACTATTGTGACGGTGGTAGAAGAAGATCCAGCAGATGCCAATTATAAGCCGCTTCAAGACAATCTGCAGCGGTTGAAACAAGCTAAACTGGAAGACGGTAAGGCTCCCAACATTGTGACCTTACCCATGCCGGGCCCTGTGGAGTTTGAGGGTCTTAGAATTCCAGCGAGCTATGCAAACTTCTTGGTGATCAATAAATGCGTACTAGTACCCACCTTCAATGATCCAAATGACCGTATTGCTTTAAATATACTTGCCGATTGCTTCCCTGACCGAACGATTATTGGGATCAGTGCCATCGATTTGATCTGGGGATTTGGTACGCTGCATTGTTTGAGTCAACAAATTCCTAACTAAAATCATCATGCCATGGAGAACCTTCTTATTCAGGATTACGTGAGGCAACTAAAAGAAGTTTATGAGGGTGATCCATGGCTGGATGAGACTTTTGCCAAGAAGCTAAAATGCTTAGACGAAGAAGACGCATTTAAGCAACCCCTCCCGGGAGTACATAGCGTAGCGGAAGTGCTTTCTCATCTGGTAGAATGGCGTAAGGAGTTGTTGAATCGTTTTAAAACAGGGGAACCTCCCTTCCCCTTGTTTACCAGCGAACGAAACTGGTACAGTAATGAGACGTTGAAAGAAAAAGGATGGAATCGGCTGATGGAAGAATTTGCCGCTACCCAACATCAGTTGACCGAACTATGGGAAAGCTGGGATGACAGTATACCCCGAAAATCCTATAATGACGAATGCGACTACCACTATATGGTTGAAGGCATAGTCCATCATGACCTCTATCACTTAGGTCAGATGGGGTTGATCATCAAGATGGTCGCAAGCCGAGGAGCTTAAAATATTGGAAGTTTGTGAATAGGCCAATCAAATGATAAAATAACCCTTTATCATCAACATGCATCTTGATCCGAGTTATGCTATTCAACAAAATCGATCTTACTTAATTCCAACTCATAATAGGTGATACCTGCGACGGGTGATAGTTCAGCGGATTGTCGATATTTCCCGTTGAAAATAACTGTTCGTCCCTCTTCAGGAATGGATGGATCGGTTGTTATGGCCGGCATATTACAAATCAGGCCAACATCCACCACATCAATCGTATGGAGCTCATGTACGGAAATAATGTACCTATTTAAATAAGAGTTGTAACGAAATATGCCTTTTTGCTTTTTTGCCTTCTTTACAACCTTAGATCCGCCACATTGTTCAAGTATGGGTAGTTCTGAATCTTGGCAGGAAATGCAGCACAGCAGTCCTAGCAAGTACATCATCAAATTTAGCTTTTGCATATTTTATGATCTTACGAATGACCCAATGTTTATCAGAATACCATAATACCTTCATCTTACGATATTTTGGATTCTCCCTGCTATCAGGACGGGCAACAATGCCAATTCGACACAAATAATAAAAAAATTATCCTTGTACCCTGAAGAGGCCATTTCAATAGATCCGGAGCACGGAGAGCTAGTTATCCCCCATTCTTTCTGTAGAAGTTAGAACAAAGTGACTTGTGGAGTGTTCTATTTCGCCAACTCCTGCACTTCCTTGTATCTAAAGCAGTGCGGCATATGGTCATTAACCAAGCCTGTAGCCTGCATATGGGCATAGATGGTGGTGCTACCGAGAAATTTGAAGCCCCTTTTTTTTAGGTCTTTGGCCAGCTTGTCGGAGGCCTCCGTAGTGGCTGGGACTTCGGAAGTTGATTGGTAACGGTTCTGGATAGGTTTGCCACCGACAAATCCCCAGATATAGTTGGAAAAGGAGCCGAAATCCTGCTGCACCTCCATAAACCTTTCAGCATTGTTGATGGCAGCTTTGATCTTCATCTCATTCCGAATAATGCCGGCATCCTGCATCAATTCTTGAATTCGGCTTTCGGGAAACTCTGCCACGACCTGATAGTCAAAATCAGCGAAAGCCCTCCTGTATCCTTCCCGCTTTTTGAGTATGGTGGCCCAACTTAATCCTGCTTGGGCGCTTTCTAGCACCAGAAATTCAAAATGAACCTCATCTGAGTAGGCCGGCACTCCCCATTCCGTGTCGTGGTACTTAACATAATCATCAAATCCCAAACACCATTGGCAACGTGATTTTCCTGCTTCCATATTTTATATAGTATTGAGAAGTGAGTATTGAGCATTGAGCAATACTATACCCAATGCTCAATGCTCCTAAAAGGGAAGTCCATCTGGCTTCCGCCAACCTGTTATTCCTTCCCACTTGGGGCTTCCCGCTTTACTGCACCATAAACACCGCATTCGCCAGGATTAACTTCCCGTTTTCCCAGAAGCTCCTGAATATCGGGTTGTCAGCCATATATATGACTTGACCCCGGCCATAATTTTCTACGCCAAACGCCAATGACTCACCTACCTTCGCCTTGGCTTTGTACCCCAAAAAGCCGGTCCTATGGAAATCTGCAGAAGGAATAATACCGGCATTGACTCCATCCTTTAAGTAGGCGTAGCGACTGGCATTATTCTTTAATGCATAGAATTTTCCTCCTGTACCAAAACCTAAGGCATAGGTAGTATCCATTTTCACCTCAAAAATGGCTCCAGCGGCATAGTTGGAAATATCTAAACGCTCTCTTTCCTGGTATGGAGCTATCCTTTCGCTAGAGGCGATTTGTTCATCAACCTTTTCCTGAGTCTTTTTCTCCTCATCGCTAACATATTTTGATAAGCCAAAACCTTCTTTATCTGCAAAGAAGTTTAACGCCGCATCGATAGCAATGACCTTACCTCCTGCTCTTATCCATTCCTGCAGCTTTTTGGTTTCGCCTTCTTTCCAGGCGTACCTTCCAGAAGGCATGATGATCACATTGTATCTGCTTAGGTCAGCACTGCCTACCTGATTTTGATCAAGTATACTTAATGGATAATCCAGCTCCTGCTCAAAGTGGTGCCAAATCTCGCCGAAGTTCAGGGAAGAAGTCCCCTCTCCACCTATCAAAGCTACCTTGGGAGCCGTAATGGTTCTTACAGAAGATGAACCAAAGTCCTTTCCGCTATCTACATAACCAGTAGTGGTTTGGCCCAGGGGAATTTCCATTTCATTGGCGATGCTTACCACCTTCTCATGAAAATCAGCCACATATTGGTTGCCTCCACGCGTGATGATCAAGGAGCCGGCAGGGTAGCTGTCTTCCCCTATAGAGAAAGCATATTCCGCATAGCGAACGCGGATTCCCTCGTTGAGCAAAGCGGCGAGAAAAGCAGCATGGCGGGTAGCATTCCATGGAGCAATGTAGGCAAGGGTGTTGGCATTAGCCTGATTGGCTTCAAACACAGGTTTGGTATACGCTTTTCCAGCATTGATGCGGGCTTCAGACGCATAGGCTTCCAAACCAAAGGCATAAGGTAATGCCCAGCTGGTGATATCGTAGGTGATGCTATCATTCAATGCCGGATTGGGTTCAAACAAGATCTGCGTCAATACCGATTTAGGCTGGTATGCATTGATCACGATATCTTGTTCTGAACTGGAGAAGGAGGCGTTCTTACCCGTGCCATAGCTAAATCCACTGAGATTTCTGCCGTTGGAGGCAAAGCCATATTGAATGCCGTTCTTATCCAAAAGATTAAGAAGTGCTGCAATCCGCGCAGGAGGGTTATCTCCTTTAATGATAAAACTCTTGTATTTCCCTTTTGGATTGCTGCTGCTTTCACGGAAGTATTTTTCAAATTCATCCACCACTCTTTCCGCATTTTTTGAAGTAATTTCTATAGCTGAAAGTCCGGTAGTATGATGATGGATAATTCGGTCTTTAAGTGTCAAGGTGTCACCTTCGGCATTGATAACACCAATACCAGCCCGTCCTGAGCCACCCTGCTCGATCGTCATACCGATGGCACCGTTGTACATAGGGTAGGTGTCGCCATAGCTGGGGTACAAGAGATCAAAGGATTCCTTGGTGAAATAAAACCAGTTATTTTGGTCAAAATATTTAGCGGTATTGCGCCCGAATGTTTCCTGAAACTCATGCTGGAACGCTGACAGCTGGTGATGTAGTGGCTCTGCTGCTGGTGCAAAATAGTATGGATTATTTACTCCTTGTTCGTGGAAATCCAGGTGAAGCTGGGGCATCCATTGGTTATATAGCTTCAATCTTTGCTGTGATTCCTTTTGCGTTTGCCAAGCCCAATCCCTATTCAGGTCGAAGAGATAGTGATTGGCCCTTCCTCCTGGCCAAGGTTCATTATGTTCGATGGACTGTGGATCTGGCTGCAGCCTTGCGTTCATCTTTTGGTTATACCACATCGCGTAACGATCGCGGCCATCTGGATTGATACAGGGATCCAGTACTACCAGATTGTTGGCCAGCCAGCTCTTTGTATCCTTGTTGCTTGGATCCACCAACGCCCAAAGGGTCATCATGGTTGCTTCGGAAGACACGGCTTCATTGCCATGGACATTATAGCTCATCCAAGTAATGGGAATCTTGGTAGAAGGCGTACCTGAAATCATCCCCGTACGTCGAAGGTTGTCCTGTCGGATAGTTTCCAGATTGTCAATATTCTGTTGTGAAGAGACGAATGCTACCAGCAAAGGGCGAAGCTCATTGGTGGTGCCGTAGTATTGTAGCTTTACATTCGGGTTATTCGCCGCGACATGCTCATAATATGCCACAATCTTATGATGGGGCGTGAATCGCTCCCCTAGTTCATATCCTAAAAATTCAGCAGGGCTTTTGGTCTGCGCTGCCAAAAGACCCGTCGTGAAGATGAACAATAAAAGGATAAAGGTTCTTTTCATAAATGATGAATGAGTGGATTAAGAGATTCCTGGTGTTGTTGTCGGTTATCTTGGGTAATCCCTTTGTACGATTTCTTTAATACCCTGGGAGTAAGGCGTAGGCTTTATATTGAAGTGCCCTTCAAATTTACTGCTGTCAAAATTATAGTTTTTGTTATATTGGTACATCATTTCTCCTATTTCTTTCATGAATGGCGAAAAAAGCCCCATGAACTTAACCAAAAGATTATGTGCGACCATCAGCTTAGGCTTCACGCCCATTTCTTTGGCAATTGCTTCGACCCATTCTGCACCTGTCATAGGATTGGATGCAGTGGGTAGGTGCCATACCTGATTGTAAGCCTCAGGTGTATTTCCCAACAGGGCTGTAGCTTTGCCAGCATCAGGCGTGTAAGTAAATGAATGTGTTTTGTTTGCTTTACCCAGCCAAAAGGCCTGTTTTCCCTGTGCCAAATTTTTGAACACCGTCTCTGTTAAAACGCTTTTATCGTTAATCCCGGGGCCATAAAAATCTGCTGCTCTCGCAATAAGGGCGGTAATTGTTCCCGATCGTACTTCGTCCATTAACCTAGCGGCAATAGCTGCACGAATTTCCCCTTTCTTACTGGGTGGGTTTACAGGAGTGTTCTCATCCATGCCATCCAGAGAATGCTCGTCGTACATGTAGATATTGTCAAAAAACACCAGTTTCGCCCGATGTGCTTTACAGGCGGCTATGGTATTATCAATGACACGTGGCCATACGTTTTGCCATACCTTAAGGCTGTAAGCGAAGCCAACGGTTAAATAAACAACGGAAGAGCCTTCTACTGCCTTGGATACCTGTTCTTGTTGCGTAAGATCTGCCTTGAATAGCTGATCTGAAGGGTTGACCGCGATAGGGTTTCTGCTGACCAGTCTTATATGGTCAGTATAATGGGTGAGGGCTTTGGCAAGTTCTGTCCCAATCGCCCCTCCTGCGCCGAGTATGGTCTGCATAATAGTGTTAAAAGATCATGTAAATATAAACATGATTCCTCTCAACCTATTTCTGTACTTGTAAAATCTGTTGTGGATGACCCATCGGTCTTCTCATTGACTGATCCAGCACCTTTTCTACACGCTCCAGGTGAGAACGTCCCACCATGTCTTTTCTACGGGGAAAACGATCAGCGTTACGTTTTACATATTCATCAAATGTACACATAATTTGTGCCGGGTTGCCGACGACGACGGAGTTAGGCGGTACCGATTTAGTGACAACAGAACCAGCACCGATAATGACGTTGTCGCCGATTTCAACACCCAGCAAAATGATGCTACTCATGCCTATAAATACGTTATTACCGATCTTGATCTCGCGGTATCGATAAGCTCTGCCAAACAAGGGGCCACAACCATCATGGGTAATGAGCTTTACGTCAAGCGCGATAGTAACATTGTCGCCAATTTCGATCAGATTGGGCTCAGTACCGAAGTGTCTAGTGTAGATGTTGCAATTTTTACCGATCTAACACCGATGTATTTAGCAAAATATTCCTTTCCACGCAACTGAATTATAAAGGCGTGTTTTATTCTTTTGAATAATGAAACAATCTTTCCCACAACCGCAAAATTTAATCCAAACATCAACTTAAAAAATAACCACAAACCGGATGGATCAATCTCCACGGGACAACATGATCAAGGAATCAAGTTTATCCAAGGCATTGCACACTTTGAATATTAAAAAGGACCTCTCCTAAAAGATATAGTAAAATGACGGATTGTTAATTATCTCCACCGACATTACAATAAAAACATTATAGTCTATCAACTATTGCCTTTTGTGGAATAGCGATACTCCACATACCTCTGAGATCACCAATGTTGTGACCAGTAGCTTTATCTTGGGGATAAACTTGAGAGAGTTTTTGAGAAGTTTCTGCTGAGATATCAGTACCAACTTGACCATGGCAGTTTAAGCACAATCCATTGGGAATGGTAATGGCCTTCGTAAATAACAGGGTGGAGCCATCATCCGTCCTTTGCACATTGGGTGTATGCTTGAGCCCATGCTCTTGGTTATACTCATACGCTTCCAGAAGCATTTTTTCCTCACCATGTGGTTGATCCACCGGATTCCTGTATTGATTCGATACCCTTCTGATCGTAACACCGTATTGATCTCCCAACTCCTTCAGCAGAGGAAGAGCCTCGACATGGCAAAATTTCACAGCACCTTCAGGGCCTTTTTCTTCAACTGCTTTTGTTAAGATAGCCATCAGTTGCTTTTGCGCTTCGAGGCTGATTTCTTCCCCCCATTTCATCGCTTCATTAAATATGTCCACCTCACTCACCTTTTTCACCTCATTGGCCTGCTGCACCTCTTCAAATACCTCCCGGCTGATCCTTTCCTCAGAGCCACAGGACACTAGCATAATACCTACTCCTACAAACAAAGGAAGAACTGAAGCTTTCATATCCATGTATTTTATTGAAACCCTAATTTACGCAGTAATGGGAAAAGGCCACATATTTTCTTAATTTTGCATTCCAAACGAAGATATATGCTTGATAAGCTCGAAGCCATAAAGGAAAGATTTGAAGAGGTCGGTCAGTTGATCATCCAGCCGGATGCCATGTCCGACATGAGTAAGTACACCCAATTGTCCAAAGAATACAAAGATTTGGAAAAGGTGGTACAAGCTTACGAGGAGTATAAGCTGGTGTTGGAGAATATAACCAGTTCTAAAGCCATATTGGAAAAGGAAAAAGATGCGGACTTTAGGGATATGGCCAAAGCTGAATTGGAAGACTTAAGGGAGAAAAAGGAGCAGATGGAAACTGCCTTAAAACAGATGCTTATCCCTAAAGATCCCAAAGATTCTAAAAACTGTATCTTAGAAATCCGTGGTGGAACGGGTGGTGATGAAGCTGCTATTTTTGCGGGAGACCTATTTAGAATGTATGAGCGCTTCTGTGAAAAACAAAACTGGACGCTTACCGTGCTTGATTTGACCTTCGGGTCTGCTGGAGGCTATAAAGAGATTATCAGCACCATCACGGGAACGGATGTCTATGGCATGATGAAGTATGAGTCCGGAGTTCATCGTGTGCAGCGGGTGCCTGCTACAGAAACCCAAGGGCGAGTACACACCTCTGCTGCCACAGTTGCTGTATTGCCGGAGGTGGATGATGTAGAAATCAACATCGACATGAACGACATCCGCAAGGATACCTATTGCTCCTCCGGCCCCGGAGGTCAGTCGGTCAACACCACCTACTCTGCGGTGCGCCTGACGCACCTGCCTACTGGTCTCGTGGTAACTTGTCAAGACCAAAAGTCGCAAATCAAAAACTTTGAGAAAGCTTTGAAAGTGCTTAGGTCCCGCCTCTACGAGATAGAATTGGCCAAGCACAATGCAGAGATCGGCGCACAAAGGAAACTGATGGTAGGTGGCGGCGACCGTTCTGATAAAATTCGGACCTACAATTATTCCCAAAGCCGGGTTACTGATCACCGTATCAACAAAACGGTCTACAATTTGCCTGAGGTAATGGATGGCAATATTGAAGAATTCATTTCTGCCCTGCGTTTTGCCGAAAATGCAGAAAGACTAAGCAGCGGTGATAATTGATCAAATCAAGAACAAGCCAAATAACAATTGGCGCCGGTCAGCTAACTTCCCGCTCGTCGTTTGAGAATCCTGCAATGTTACTTTCAGCGGACTATGGCTTACCATTTAACAAACTAACATCATGAAATTGCATTCCAATACCGTATATGCCGTAGTCGACGCCTTAGATGAAATTTTTAATCGGGAGCGTTATGCAGACAAGATCATAGAAAAAACGCTGCGTTCCAATCCAAAATGGGGAGCGAGAGACAGGGCCTTTATCGCTGAAAGCGTTTATGAGATCGTTCGCTGGTGGCGACTTATCCATACCATCAGCCCCTCAGATAGCCTTTTCCACTTATTTGGCACCTATTGGTTGATGCAGGGACATGAACTGCCTGCTTGGAAGGAGTTTCGCGGAATTGATCCAGAAGTGATAAAAAGGCGTTATGAAAGCATCGACGATCGAGCGACCCTACAATCCATTCCTGATTGGCTAGATCAAATGGGAGCGGACCTGCTGCGAGATAAATGGGATAAAGAAATTGATACCCTTAATCAGCAGGCCGATGTGATCATCAGGGTCAATACGCTGAAGACTACCAAGGAAAATCTGATGAAGCGCCTTAAGGAGGAAGGGGTAGAGACCTATGCTCCTAAAGGTTATCGGGATGCTTTGGTGTTAGCAAAACGCCAGAACATGTTTCGCTCGGCAGCCTTTAAAGAGGGGCTATTTGAAGTGCAGGATGCTTCCTCACAAAAAGTAGCCGCAGCTTTGGAGGTTGAGCCCGGTATGCGGGTGATCGATGCCTGTGCAGGCGCAGGAGGAAAATCTCTGCATTTAGCAGCGCTGATGGAAAACAAAGGCCGCATTCTTTCCATGGATGTCGAAGAATGGAAATTGAAGAATACAAAGCTTCGCGCTCGTCGAGCAGGCGTCAGCATCATCGAGCCCAAGGTCATTGATGGGAATAAGACGATCAAGCGGCTGAAGGAATCTGCCGATCGTTTGCTGTTAGATGTGCCATGCTCAGGATTAGGCGTCTTGAAGCGAAATCCAGATACCAAATGGAAACTTACACCAGAATCTATAGACAAGGTCATCGGCATACAGCAGGAAATCCTTCAGAACTACAGCAGCTTGTTGAAACCGGACGGCCTGATGGTGTATGCTACCTGCAGCATCCTACCTACTGAAAACCAGTTACAGATTGAAGCATTTCTTTCCAGCGAGGCAGGAAAACACTTTGAATTGCTTGAAGATCAGAAAGTGTTGGCACACGAAAGTGGCTTTGATGGGTTTTATATTGCCAAGCTTAAAAAGAAAGCCTGAGAAAGGGTCAGTTACTCAGGCTAATTAAAAAGTTTGGAAGAGAAAAAATTCACGGCCCCTCCACAAGTGGCCGTGATGATTTATGAAAAAATTAACTACAAGGTCGCTTCTACTGTTTTGGAGCTCATCCCAACAATGCCTCCATTCCAACCATTCTTCACATCGAATTTGCCGTTGGTCAGCTTCATGGCACCTTCAATAGGCAATTCGGATTCGCTGCTGAAGCCTACCATTTCGTTGACGGTGAAGGATCCTGATAACTCAAGATAACCTTGACCTAGGTCTTGTCCTAATAGTCTTTGTTGACCAGTCTTGAATTTTTCTATTGTGACAGAGCCTACCGGTTTATCTTCCCCATCTTTATCCATAGAAATGTAAAGGATAGATTCATTCCCATTTACCTTGTTAAACATGGCCACAGCGGGATATTCTTCATCCATATAATCAGGGTTGATCAGCGGATAAGTCCCCACAGGATTGCTAAATTTCGCTTTGGGTATCGCAATATAAAAAGACAAGGCATCACCATTGGGATCTTCATCATCGGTGTATTCACTCGTCGCCCCTGTGATAAAAACCATAAAATAATCTTCCTCATCTTCTTCTAAGGGCGTTGTAATGGTGTATGCCCATTTGGCATTCCAATCAACATCATTCACCTTCATTTTCAAGACGCCGACGGAAGCAGGTACTTCATCGTCTTTGTCATCAATGGGAAGTTCTCTGTCCTCCTTTTCACCACAGGAGATACATAAAGCCAGCGCTAACGCGGAAAAATTTAAAGCAGTTCTCAAAATTGACTTTTTCATTGTTGTAGTTAATAAGTTGTTGTAAAAATTTTAGTCGTTATAAATATGTCCCAAAGAGAAAAATAATCTTCCGCTACTACAATAGCGGGTTAGAGATCGGACGGTTTGAACGATTATTCACGGTATTTCAAAGAGTAGGGGATGGAAAAAACTAAGCACGGCAGGCCAAAATAGAATTCCCTCTAAAAGCGATATATCGGAGGAATTTTCCAAAAATAATTTGATGCTTTCGTACCCATTGAAATATTGTTCGTATATTTGACGGGCAAATAGGGTTCCTAACCAATTTGCCATGAATCTCAACACAGATAAATTCCTCTTCGAAGCATTGACTTATGATGATGTGCTTCTAGTACCAGGTTATTCCGAAGTACTCCCCCGCAACACCAATACCTCCACTCAACTTACTAAAAAGATTCGCCTGAATATTCCTTTGGTTTCGGCTGCCATGGATACGGTGACTGAATCTGAATTGGCTATTGCCATTGCCCTGGAAGGAGGCATAGGCTTTATCCACAAAAACATGCCTACTGAGCAACAGGCTGCCCAGGTCCGAAAAGTAAAAAGGTCCCAAAGCGGACTGATTTTAGACCCTGTCACCCTGCAGATAGATGCCAAGGTAAAAGATGCCCAGGCCATCATGAGTGAGTACAGCATAGGCGGTATTCCTGTGGTAGATGAACAAAAATACTTGAAAGGTATTATTACCAACCGCGATTTACGCTTTATTAAAGATCCTAACGTTCTGATTAAAGACATCATGACGAAGGAAAATCTGATCACTGCCAAAGCAGGTATATCATTAGAGCAAGCAGAAGAAGTCCTTCAGGAGTATAAAATTGAAAAACTTCCTATTGTAGATGATGAGTACAAACTCAGCGGTCTCATCACTTACAAAGATATTTTGAAGCGAAAAGACAAGCCTAATGCATGTAAAGATGAGTATGGACGCCTCAGAGTCGGCGCTGCTGTAGGTGTGACCGCTGACATCGTGGAAAGGGTGGAAGCTTTGATCGCCGCTGGCGTAGATGTGGTATCCATTGATACTGCACACGGCCATTCCAAAGGGGTGATTGACACTTGCAAAAGAATAAAAGAACAGTTTCCTGATCTGGAAGTAATCGTTGGAAACA
This sequence comes from Cyclobacteriaceae bacterium, assembly GCA_035303945.1. Classification (GTDB taxonomy): domain Bacteria; phylum Bacteroidota; class Bacteroidia; order Cytophagales; family Cyclobacteriaceae; genus DATGMS01. Next base: position 23,883 of record DATGQZ010000080.1, on the reverse strand, counting down.
TCGCTACCGCGGAAGCGGCAATCGCCTTGGCCGAAGCTGGTGCTGACGCCGTTAAAGTCGGTGTCGGTCCAGGTAGCATATGTACAACAAGGGTAATCGCCGGCGTCGGCGTACCGCAACTTTCTGCCGTATTTGAATGTGCCAAAGCGCTGAAAGGTACCGACGTGCCCGTAATTGCAGATGGTGGTGTAAGATACTCCGGAGATCTGGTTAAAGCGATTGCCGCAGGTGCAAGTTCTATAATGATTGGTTCTCTGTTAGCAGGAACAGAAGAGGCGCCAGGTGAAATGGTTATTTTTGAAGGCAGAAAGTTTAAAACCTATCGTGGCATGGGTTCTTTAGAAGCCATGGAATCGGGATCCAAAGACCGTTACTTCCAAGATGCTGAAGATAACATCAAAAAACTGGTGCCGGAGGGAATCGTTGGTCGTGTAGCGTTTAAAGGATTGGTTTCTGAAGTTCTTTATCAATTGGTAGGTGGCCTTCAGGCCGGTATGGGCTACTGTGGTACGCCGACAATTAAGGACTTACAGGAAAATGGCAGATTTGTAAAAATAACCGCTGCCGGTGTAAGGGAATCGCATCCCCACGATGTTAACATTACCAGTGAAGCGCCCAACTACAGCTCGAAACGATAAATTAAACTTCCCATTAAAAAAACAGCAAGCTGAATAGCTTGCTGTTTTTTTTGTTTAATCCTTCCAAACAATGGTCGCAACGGACTTGCTAGGCAGGTTATAAATGATTTGACGTTCCTTTTCTACTATCTTCACTTCACGGGATACAGGATTGTCATTCGCCAGAACCAATACCCGCTCGCCCTCTGGCGTTAGGAAGGCTACATTTTCCAGCCCAGCTGTGTTGCCGGAAGATTGACTGCTTATCCGGTTAGATCCCGGGGGAATAAACTTAGAGAAGTGGGCCAAAGAATAATACTCCACATTTCGGGTTACTTCGCCGGTCTGACTATCAATGGTCACCACACCGCGGCAGTCTTGACAACCATTGTTGGTGGGGCCGTGACGCTCATCTAAGGCCAAGTTCCAAAGCAGCACATTTTTGGACCAATTTTTAGTCGTGCCGATGAAAACATGGCGCATGTTCCATTGTAAATTGTCGCTAAAATTGGTCGCCCATTCTCCCCCAGAAATTTCAGTAAAGTAAATGCCTTTGTCTGGATGGGCATTATGCACCTGACTCATTGCATTGACATCACCCCCATAGCCGTGAAAGGCAGATCCCGCCACGAATCTTTTGGTTTCAGGATCATTGAGGATGTCCATCGGGTATGCAGTATTGTCCCAATTATGATCATAAACCACAATATCGGTGTTGATATCCTGGGCCGCAAATGCGGGTCCTAAATGTTGCCGTATGAACACGTTCTGGTCCCCACTGCTCATATACATGCTTGGATAGCTAACCGTCGCATGCAAAGGTTCGTTTTGTACAGTAATGGCAGCAATAGAAATGCCTTCCTGCTGATAGGCTTGGACGTAGCGCACAAAATACTTGGCATACACACCATAGGCCTCTCTTTTGAGTTCTCCTGCCATTAAAGATCCATTTGTCTTCATCCAGGCAGGGGGACTCCAAGGGGAACCCATGATGCGGATGTTTTGATTGATGGCTAAAATCTCCTTTAGCACCGGAACAATATCCTGTTTGTCTTTAGCAATGCTAAAATTGTCTAAATCATAATCGGTTTCTCCCTGAGGCAAGTCATTATAAGTATAATTACTTAAAGAGAAATCCGATGCTCCCATGGTTAATCTGAGGTAAAATAAACCAATGCCGTCTTCCTTGGAAAACAGCTCTTTTAATAGACTCCCTCTTTGTGAGTGATTAAGTTTTTGATGAATGAGAAAAGCGGAAGATCCGGTGAGCGCAGCACCAAAACCTTCGATTTGTTGCAACTTCTCTTCGGGAAACAGCTGAATGGTAGAGAGAGCACCATTATCCAGCGTTGTTATTGTCAGCGCAGTTTCCTCACTCAGCAACTTACCCTGATCACCCGTTGTCAGAAACACCCTTGCCTTACCCAACTCCTCCTGTTTTTTGGGAGGCTCATATGTTTGGGGTTCTTCCGAGGAACAAGATAGGCTACCTAGGAAGATGGCAAATCCTGCGAAGATATATAGAAGACTGTAGTGCGATTTAAATATCATTTTACATTTCTTTTACCACACAAAGGTTGCAACTGACCTGGCGCTGATCATAACTGTTTTTCTTTCATCACCCAACTGCATTATAAATTGTTGTTTGTTTGCCTTGTTGTTTAACACAACCATAACTAAAGATCCTTCAGGCGTAAGGAAAGCTACATTGGGCAATGTGTCATGATAGGTTGACTCAATCCTCTTTGATCCAGAGGGAACAAATTTGGATGCGTGGGCTATAATATAGTATGACACATTTCGCGCTACTGTATCATCGCCAATCGTCAATGCACCTAAACACATAGAACAACCTCCATCGGGTGTAAAGGGTTTCTGCTCAGGATCGGCTGCCAGATTCCACTCAAGAACAGTCTTGGCCCAATTGCGGCTGGCGCCAATAATGAGATTCTGAATATGCCATTCCAAATCCCCAGCGAAATCTCCCTTCGAAGAAGTCCACTGTTCTGTGAAATAAATATTTTTTTCAGGATGAGCTTCTTTTACTTGGGACATAGCTGTAATATCACCTGCATACATGTGAAAAGCTGAACCATCTATGAAGGGATAAGCATCCTTGTCATTAAGTACGGTAATGGGATATTCAGGATGATCACAGTTGTGATCAAAAACGAGAATTTTAGTCTCGATTCCCGCCTCCTGAAACGCCGGCCCCAAGTGGGCCTTCACAAACTCCGCTTGCTCTTCAGGTGTCATGGCCATACTGGGATTATTGCCTGGATGCTCGGGTTCATTTTGAAGGGTAATCGCATAAATAGGAATTCCCTGCCCATTCATCGCCTGGACATATTTAACAAAATATTGTGCATAGCTAGCATAATACGCTGGATCAAGCTTACCCCCAATCGCACTGTTATTGGTCTTCATCCATGTGGGTGGACTCCACGGTGAACCCATGATCTTGAGATCTGGGTTAATTTGCAGGATCTTCTGCAATAAAGGCACAAGGTAAAGGGTATCATAGGCCAGGCTGAAGTTCTTTAATTCCGGATCAGCTTGTCCATCCGGCATATCCGCATAGGAGAAGACCTTTTCGTCCAAATCCGATGCACCGATACTTAACCTTAAGAAGTTGATGCCAATAGCATTTTCATTTCTGGAAAACAATTCCTCCAACAAGGCACTTCGCTTTTCCTCACTTAGTTGGGTCATGATTAGCATGGCGCTCCCTCCATTCAGGGTAAAGCCAAAACCATCCATTTCTTGGAAAACCTCCTCCTTCTGTATGTTAATAACAGGAAGGCTCTCCTCAGCTACATCCTCCTCGACCTCAATTGTCACAGGTTCTAGCAAGGCCGAACGATCGAAGGTAGTTTCCCACTTTCGGATCGTGCTAGAAGTTGCATTGCTGCCTTCATCAGACTTAAATGATTGACAGGCTGCTGACAAAATGCCAAGCATTAGCGCCGCAACACCAAACTTAAATACTTTCATCTCCATAAATAAGAAGTCCCGCCTACTGCTTATGAGAGGCGGGACTGATAATTTTACTGTTTAATAAATTCGTAGGTACATTCGCTAAAGTCTTCAGCAACCGTAACCGTAATTAAATAATTACCAGATTGGGTAATACCTTTGAAATTAGGACCTTTATTTACCATCGTCCCTTTCAAGGCATTGTCATCTGTTCCAAATTCGATATCCCATGGGGAATTGATCTTGATATCAAAGCCTGCTTTTAAAGCAGCAGTCACCTCGAATCGATAGGGATGAACATATGTCATGGGTACTTCGTCGCGGCTGTCCCAGCCTCCATTAGGATCATCCCAGTGGAATACCTTCAAATTGTAGTATTTCCAGAACAACGTTCCTGAGCCAAAATCAACGCTTATTTGATACGCTTGATCGGCTTCTACCGCGATAAGCCCTTCGGATTGGCCATAAACATTGCCGTTTCCGTCTGCTTGGTCACTAAGTACATAGGTCTTAGAAGCTTCCAGCGCTTTAAACACTTCAGAATGGAACACATTCCCGTCTCTTGCGAAACTTATGACAGCCCTACCATCTGCTACTAAAAACAGTTGCTCCGGCGTCTCGTACTCCCCAAATGAGAAATTCCCTGAAACAGCATCAGCATTGGGATTTGCAGTTTTTCCGATTACTGCATCCGTTTCTACAGGAGGAATGGTGACATCTTTAGGCTCAAGGACAAAGCCGGGTCCAGTGGCTGAAAGATCCAGCGTCACGGTGTAAGTGCCGGCTGCTGGACCAGGTAGGTCTTCGAACTCCAGACCCAGCACTGATGCATCGCTCTCCATCACCAGCTGCCCTTCCAAACCGTTGGAAGAACCTGTGCCTACTATCCTCTTTAGTAGTAGTCCCCAATCCCCGTTGGCTCTAAAAATATATCCGGCAGTTTCATAGGGTTTGAAAAACTCCAGATCTGCCTGCCATTTTCCTCCGCCTACATAGTCCAGGGGGACATCGCCTCCCCATCCACCTTCTACGGCATCGCCCACCAGACTCCATCGGTCGATCGCTGTCAACGTATAGCTATTGGTGTTGAGGTCCACCTGCACGCGATAGATACCTGCTTCTGAAACAGGTATTTCATCACCACAAGCCACGAGGCTTCCAGCGTCCCCGCCAAATTGCCTCGACCCTACTGCTGCTTTATCGCGAAAGTGGAAGGTCGCATTTTCTTTCAAGGAAGTATAAACTTCAAAGATCCCCGTCTTTGTGCCATCTGCTTTTAGCTTTTGCTTCATGGCAAGCGCCTGCGCAGGGCCGACGCCATTTTCCGTAGCCGATCCGGAAATAAACAGGGTCTGGGGCTGATATTCACTAGCATATGGCGTAACGGAAATTGCGCGTCTCGCTACCACTTCACGTTCTATGGCCTTAGCCACAACCACCCATTCTAAATTAACTGTTTCACCTGATGGATAACATGCCGCCCATAGCGCATAATTAATATCAGCGGCTTTGGGGCTTACACTCAGTGCCCGACCACCATTGCCTGGCACTATTTCCATCAACGCTTTTGAAAGATCTTCCTCACCTACTTCCATCAGAAGAAAGCGGTAGTTTACAATAAAGCGGTTGCTCGTAACCGCAGGTTCCCACTCAAAAGCGAAGCTAGCATCAGGCTGGCTTTCATCCAGCTCAATATGATCCGCACCGGGCTTAAGCTGTGGCTCTGTCATCGTCCAGTTGCCGATAGCCTGCATGTTGTTATCTATTTCGCAGGCTCCTAAAGCAAGGCATAACAGCAGGAAGGGAAAGTATTTATAATAACTTGTTTTCATCTCTAACGACTTAAGGATTAATTGTAACCAGGATTTTGGACCAACAACGGATTCCTATTGATCTCCTGCTGGGGGATCGGCAACAACAATTTGGCTTCGGTCATGTCGAACACTTTGGGTTGATTGGTTCGCAGATCGATTTCCACCAAATTGTTCATCACCTCTACCGCTCTTGAATAACGCTTGAGGTCATTCCAGCGCTGTGCTTCCTGCGCCAACTCCAAACGCCTCTCTTTTTCAATCAACAGCTTAATTTCTTCTTTGTTGTCGGAAGAAACTTCTGGCAGGTTCACCCGTGCCCTTATCTTGTTTAACTCTACCAAGGCCTCAACGCCTCTGTCCAGTTCATTTAATGCTTCAGCTTTTAGAAGGATAATATCTGCTAATCTAAACAGATATTGTCTGTTGGTGCTGGCCCAACCATTCGCCTCCTTCCACTTGTAGGCAAAGGGCACTTGACCGTTTACTTGCAGCGACCAAAATTCATCTGCCCAAGGAGCTGCTTCAAAAATTACCGTTGCTTGTTTCCGGATTTCGTCACCTTCTTCATCAAAAGCTTTGACTAAGTCTTTGGAGGGTGTGACAAATTTTCTCCAGGTATCGCCACTTACTGAAGGAGGAAGCAATAGCTGGGGACCGAAATTGGCTTCTGTGCCTCCTACAAACTGCACCTCCATAATCGATTCAGCATTGTTGTAGTTGTTGCCATCAAAGAGATTCCTGTAATCTGGCAACAGGCTATACCCTGCTGGACTATCAATTACTGCTTGTGCATATCCCAACACTTTACTGTAGTCTCGATCTGCTTTTTGCGCATACACCTTTGCCAGTAGGGCGTTTACGGCACCTTTGGTAGCTCTCGCTTTGTTTATTGAAGCATCAGGACCATAAGTGTCTGGCAAGCGTTCCAAGGCATATTCGAGATCTATAATAATTTGTCCGTACACGTCCTGCTCCGTATTGCGTGGCTTTTGCGTTTCTGCAGGATCAGTAGAAGCTACAGGATCCAAAATCAATGGTACACCTCCCCAAAGTGTGACCAATTGGAAATAATGATAGGCCCTCAAAAAAGCGGCTTCACCCAGTATCTGCTCCCTACGGTTAGCTACGTCAATTTTTGGATCCTCAATCTCCGGCACCTTTGCCAACACCACATTGGCTTTAGCAATGGCATTGTAGAGTTGACTCCAGTTGTTGAAAAGCCTGCTGTTTACCGGCTGAATATCCAAATTGTCCACGGCAAAGACCTCTGGATTGTCCCCGCCGGCATAATGGTTATCAGAGATTATATCCGAAAAGATGACATTGTCCCAGATATAATATTCAGCCTGAAAGGAATCATACGCTCCCACCAGTGCCGCTTCGGCATCACTGGCTGTACGATACGCATTGGTAGAGGTGGCATCGGAAATAGGCTCCTTGTCCAGATAACTATCACAGGAACTCATGATGAGTGATCCTGCCAACATTGCGGTTAATATATATTTAGTTTGCATAGGAGATTCAATTAAAAGGATACGTTCAAACCAAAGATCAAATTGCGGGTTTGTGGGTATGTACCGAAATCAATACCCATAATCGTATTGCTGCTACCGAATGCATTGACTTCCGGGTCAAAGCCTTTGTATCCTGTAATGGTTAAAAGGTTTTCGCCTGTCACATATAACCTTACAGCAGTAAGCTTAAACTTGCTTAAGAAAGCGGAAGGTGCATTGTAACCAAGCGTCAGTGCTTGAACCCTCAGAAACGAGCCATCTTCTACGAATCGAGTAGAAATTCTCGAGTTGTTGGTATTTCCCCAAGAAGCTCGCGGAATATCCGTAACATCGCCAGGTGCTCTCCATCGGTCTACTACGGCCAAGCTTTGGTTTTTAGCATCTGTCATTCCCTCGGTCTCGATACGGGTAGCGTTGAAAACATCATTACCTTGAACACCTCTCAAGAACACCGAAAAGTCAAAATTCTTATAAGATAGGGTGTTGGTCATCCCATAAATGAAATCGGGGTGGGGGTTACCAATAAACTGTCGATCATCCGAGGCTGGAGTGAAAGTACTTTCACCGTTTTTGCCGATATAATAGGCATTTCCCGTCTCAGGATCTACGCCTCCAAATATATAACCAAAGAACATCCCTAGGGGCTTGCCTTCAACCGAATAGCTTACGTCTCCACGGCCTGCAATACCACCAGAAATGATCTCCTCTCCAACGATGTCAACCACTTTATTCCTGTTAAGACTGAGGTTGAAATCGGTGTTCCACTTCAACTCAGCGTCTGTGTTGATCGAGCTTATTTGAAACTCAAGACCTTTGTTTTGAAGCTTACCAATATTTTGGATTCCTTCATTGAAACCGGTGATTCTTGGAAGCTGAACATTCAACAACAGGTCAGAGGTATTTTTGACATACGCATCCGCGTTAAAGATCAAACGTGACTCAAAGAAGGACGCATCAAGCCCTAAACTAAGCTGTTCAGTCGTTTCCCATTTAAGGTTTCTGTTTTCTATAGAACTTGGATAGCTTCCAGGGACAATGGCACCACCGATAGGGTAATTAGCACCATAAGAAACTCGGCCTACATAAGCATAGGAGGAACTTGAAATCTGGTCATTACCCACTAGCCCCCATCCAAACCGTAGTTTGAGATCATTTACTGCAGGTCTGATGCTTTCCATGAAATGCTCTTCAGATAGCCTCCAGCCTAGAGAGAATGAAGGGAAATAGCCCCAGCGATTGCTTGGTCCAAAAGAAGAAGAACCATCAGCCCTGAAATTGGCGGTCAGCAGGTACCTTTCATCAAAATCATAAGTCACTCTGCCCAGGAAAGATGCATTGGCTTTCTCTGATTTACTATTACCGGCTGACAGAATAATTGATCCCGCATTGGTAGTTGTCACCACATCATTAGCAAAACCACGGGTCTCAATATAATTGTTTTCCCACTGGTACTGCTGAAGGACAGAACCTACCAAAGCGGTAAAGTTATGGTTACCGCTGACCTTCCGGTAGCTCAGGGTATTGTCAATGATATGATAGCTCATATGATCCGTGTTATTACGCGCAATCCCTTCATTGGCCCGACCGTAGCTGGTTCGAAAAGGATCTAGGAAATAATCATACACGCCGGTATTTTGGTCAATGCCCAAGTTGCTTCTGAATTTTAATTCGGGTGTAAAGTCGATCTCTGCATATATATTTCCCAAGACCCTTTGGTTTTTATAACCTCTTTTTGAGCCATCTGTACTGGCCACTGGATTTTCCCAATCTTGGAATGGGTTGGAAGTGAAGGTCCCATCTGGTCGGTAGATACCGATGTTCGGTGGCGTAGAAAGCATCCCTAAAATAACACCGCCTTGATTGACTGCTTGGTTGTCCGAAACATCCACGTCATGATATCTCATGTAATTAAAGTTTGTTCCAAACTTCAACCAATCGTTGACAAACTGCTCCAGGTTGACTTTAAAATTATAGCGGTCCATCTCAGAACTTCTGACTGCTCCTTTTTGCTGGGTCCAACCACCTGAAATATAGTAGGTGGTCTGTTCGCTCTTACCGGATACAGAAAGTTGATAATTTTGGGAATTACCGCTTTGAAAGATCTCCTTCTGCCAATCGGTGTTTTCGGTATATTGACTCCAGTCAGTATTCTGTCCAAACTCAGTCATCAGGTCCCTGTATTGCTCACTGTTCAACACCTTTAGGGTTCTCCAAGGCTGAGAAAAGCCGGTGTAGGCGGTAAAGTCAAATTTAGGTGCTCCTGATTGGCCTTTCTTAGTGGTAATCAATACTACCCCGTTTGCACCCTGCGCACCATAAATAGCCGCCGAAGAGGCATCTTTAAGGATAGAGATATTTTCTATATCCGCCGGATTGATGGTTCGGGTGTCGGTAGTAGGCACCCCGTCCACCACATAAAGGGGCTCACTACTTCCGGAGATGGAGTTAGTTCCCCTGATCCTGATACTAAAGCCTGCGGAAGGTTTGCCAGAAGGAGTGATTACCTGTACGCCGGCCATTTTACCTTGGATCAAGTTACCAAACTGGCTGTTTGGACGCGCCTCGAAGGTTTCTGGCCCCACTATACTTACCGACCCAGTAATGTCCTTTCGGGCCTGCTCGCCATATCCCACTACGACAAACTCCTCTAGAGATCGCACATCAGTAGTCATGGTCACATTAAGTTCGCTTTTTCCGGCCACTGAGATCTCTTGGGTAGCATATCCCATAAAAGAAAAAACCAGCACCGCATTTTCATCCGGTACCTCTAGTGAGTAGTCGCCGTCGAGGTCCGTTATAGTACCGGATCCTGTCCCCTTAATTAAAATACTCACGCCTGGAAGGGGGAAATTGGATTCATCCACCACATTTCCGGTCACCTGTTTCGACTGGCCATAAGCCAGTGGCGAAAAGGCTCCAATGAAGAATAACAGTAAGATCACCGCCATTCTGCTTTGTAAATTTTTACTTTTCATACGGTTTTTTGTTTATTATTAATCCCACTCAGCCAACAATCCGCAGCTCTTACTACCATCGTTACCTAATGCTTTAAACGGTAATATGTGACAGATGGCCCAACCACGGTTTTACATGATTGCGCCCTACCTTGCTATCGCTTTAGGAATGGAAGTTCTGGCTTAAGAAAGGGGATGAACGGATGACAGAGCCTGCAGGTTTATTTGAGGGCTCTGGTATCTTTAATCAGGACTTGTTTGCGCTTATAGGCAGAATGATGAATTGTTTGTTAGAAAAATTTAGCGAAATAACGAAATTTTTTAGCACCAAAAAGATATTAAATGAAATAAATCAAGATTTCTTCTGATAGGTCTCTTTAACTTCCCCACACTTTAACATGGATTCTCCGAAATAAGGATTTCGCACAGCCTTGTCCTCACTAAGCCAATAAGCACCCTTGTCCTGATCGGCCATAGGACAATATTGCTTGTAGACGAGCTGCTCACTTCCTACCTTTTCCACTAATAAAATAAGGCGATCAGATAGCGATTGAAAGGCAGCACGTTGTTGGTCTAAATCTGACGCTTGAGCGATGTGATGAGCCTGCTGCATGAGCGATTTATCAACTCCCTCCCATACTTTCCTGTCGTTGCTATCGAGCTTTTCTAAGTCAATGCCCTCAATAGCTTTGTGTAGCGAACGAGCGGATAGCGCAGCCTTTTGGGCATCGCTGTCCACCAAATGGTTTTTCAGCTCAAAATAGATTTTTAATATTCTTTCGAGACCGGAACGAACTTCCGCACTTACGTCTAAGACCTGAGGTCGGTTCATCATACTGTAGTTCCCCGACAATTGAGCGGCACCGTCCACAGCAAATGCGCCACTGGATACAACTTTTTCGCCCAATTGCAAGCCACTGTTGACTGCAACTCGGTCCCCAAATGATGCGCCCAAGCTTACTTCTCGCATTTCAAAAGCAGGTTCATCCTGACTTCCCACCTGTACATAGGCTACTGATTTGGCTCCAGTCCATAATACAGCGGACTTAGGGATCACCAAAGAAGTTCCCGTATTGTTGTTGCCGGCTTCGAGGATTGCCGTTACAAACATCTCCGGCTTAAGCACTGACGATGGATTATCAGCCTCTACCCGCACTTTTACGGTGCGGCTCTGAGCATCCAAAATGGGATCAATGAAGATTACACGCCCATCAAAAGGCTGACCTTGATAAGCATTTGCGGTCAAGGTTACTTTATCGCCAACGTTGATGTGGGAAAGTTCGGATTCGTAAGCATCCAACAGCACCCACACTCTTTGCAGGTCAACCATTTCAAACATCACACTACCCTTAGCGATAAAGTCACCTTCAGACACATTTTTGGTAGCAACTACTCCAGACACATCCGCAAAAACATCAACAGACTGCTGCAGCTCCGCAGAAGTCTCGAGCTGGTCAATCTGGCTGGAGGTTAATTTCCATTGGCTAAGCTTATTTCTAGCAGCCTGATAAAGCGCTGGATTTTCAGTTTTAATTTTTACGGCTTCTAAGAGCTCTCTCTGGGCAGAAACGAGCTCGGGTGCATACACTGATGCCAGCTTGTCGCCTTTCTTCACCGCCTGCCCTGTGAAGGTGACATAAAGCTTATCGATCCTTCCAGAAACATTGGCAGCGATGATCGATCTTCTGGTTTCATCTGGCTGAATTTTACCCGTGAGCGTAAATTGAGGAGAAAGGTGTCCCTCGGCTACTTCAGTGGTTGCAATATTGGCCAGGGCAACAGCAGATGGACTCATCTTTAGCTTATAGGGAGAATTTGCACCACTGTCCACGGCTTGAACCGGAACTAATGCCATTCCACAAATGGGACATGATCCGGGTTCTGCCTGTCTGATCTGAGGATGCATGGAGCATGTATATGCGGTGTCCTCGGAATGAGAATGGGCTACTTCTGCTTCATCTTCACTACCCGGCCTTAAACTCCAACCAATTACTCCTCCAAAAAAAAGGCATCCGATAATTAGTATTATTATCTGCTTACTGTTCTTCATGTTGATGACTGCTGACAAACATACTTACGAGGAGTAACACAAAAGAACTATAAAAAGTACAAAAAAAGCTGGAATTTTCACGCCAGGGTAAATACCTCCCTCAGTGCCACAGAGATAGGCTCATGATCAGGATGCGTCTCCATGATGTCTGCCATATATGCCCACCATTTTTGTACAATGGCAGTATTTCCCAAGCTTTGGGATGATCCATCGCCTAAAATGGTTTGAACGGCAAATAAAGTAGAAGTTTCCTCATCCAAATAGATCGAGTAGTCCTTGATTCCATTTTCTTTCAACAGCGCTACCAGCTCGGGCCAGATTTCCCGGTGCCTCCGTTCATATTCCTGTTCAAAGCCTGGGATCAGCTTCATTTTAAAAGCTATTTTCTTTGTGTTCATATCATTTATGGTCTGTTACAGATGCCTGAAGTTTTTCAAATTCCTTTCTAGTAACTTGAAAGACCGTTCCATGCCGCATGCCTTGTGGAAAACTTACTTGATGTGATATATCCTCCCAATGAATAAGGTCTTTGGACGCCACAGCGCCCATTTTCTTATCCATGTACTTATCGAAATAAACGATCCACCTACTATTTATTTTAATGGCAGTCGGTCCTTCGGCCCAATACTGACCCGTTATAGGTGCGCCAGCCGGTCCAAAACCGCTCGATAAATGGCTTGAGCGCGCTATCCGGATGTTCTTTTCTGCGGGTTCAATAGTTTCATCTTTGACAAACATGATATATTCCTTACCATCAAAAGCAATGGTAGCGTCGATGACGTTAAAGCCAGGTTCATAGTACAGCTGTGTTTCGGAAAAATGCTTAAAATCCTTGGTTGTAGCATAATAGATGCGGTGATTGTAGGCATTTTCCTTTTCTGATTGGGTCTCGGGATACCTATCCGTTATAGTAGTCGACCAAAAAATAAAATATAAATCTTCCTGTTTATCATAATATACCTCAGGAGCCCAAGCATTTCGAGCCTTGGATTCGTGCTCCATTACGGGAATATATTGTTGGGGTGACCAATTGACCAAATCGGATGATTGGGCATATCCTATACCTTTTTCATTCCAACTGACCGTCCACACCATATGAAACTTACCGTCTTTGCCTTTGATGATACAGGGATCCCGCATCAGTTTATCCTGACCTACTTCGGGTGTAAGGAAGGAATAGCTTTCTCCCAGCTCCTCCCATATATATCCATCATAGCTGTACGCCAAGTGCAGGCCGTCCTCTCCGTTTCCTTTAAAAAACGAGTATAAATAAACCTCCTTGTCATCTTCGACGGCTGAACAGCTGAACAAAAGGAGAAAAAAAATCCCCGTGAAACAAAGTCTGAAGAAATACAAACGGGTAAACATACGATTGACCATTTTGGCTCAAAGAAAACAAAAAACCTAAACAATCGAGGCTCATTGGTGTAAAAAACGGACTCTCAGCTCCTACTCATAAGAAGAGTTAGGACAACATACCAACAGGCTCAACTGGGAAAATTGATTAATCATAAGATTTTATATTAAAAATTTACCAAAAACAGGATAGAGCAGGATGCTTGATTGGTTTATTTTTAGTTTTTTAGAAAATACGCTATGCTCGGCGCTGTCGGTCATGAAGTACAATTCATCAATTCAACATTAAATCCCAAAAAATGAAAAAATGTTTTTACACTTATTTAAGCAAAAACCCCGCATGGCTATTGGCTTTAAACCTGCTCTTGGCTTCGTCTGTTTTTGCACAGCAAACGGTAACGGGAGTAGTAAAATCCCAAGATGACGGAGAATTGCTCCCTGGGGTATCAGTATTAGTTAAAGGAACACAAAGAGGTACAATTACAGACCTAGATGGTTTATTCTCTTTAGATGCTTCCCAAGGAGAAACCTTGGTATTTAGCTTCGTAGGCTACAACAGCAAGGAAGTCACCATTCAAAACAATTCCACCAAACTGGAGATCTTGCTTGAGCCCACACTGAGCGACCTCAATGAGGTAGTAGTCATTGGTTATGGCTCGCAAAAGAAATCTGACCTTACAGGGGCAGTGGCTACCGTGAAAGGAGATGTGCTTCAGGAGAGACCGGCTGCTTCCCTTAATCAAGCCTTGGCAGGACGGTTGACCGGGGTCAACGTTTCTGTCAATTCCGGCCGGCCTGGGGGGAGAGCAAATATTCGGATCCGAGGCAATACTTCTGTGAGTGTGTCCAACAATCCCTTGTACGTGATAGATGGCGTCATCCTGAATGCCACCGGGTTAACCAACGGAAGCACCCCGATCGATTTTATAAACCCCAATGATATAGCTTCCATTGAAGTACTTAAAGATGCTTCTTCTACGGCGATATACGGCGCGCGTGGCGCCAATGGGGTGATTTTGGTGACCACCAAACGGGGTAGCCAGTCAGGAGGAACGATTACTTACGACGCCGACGTCAGTATGGGGGTATTACCCAGAAAGATCCCGCTACTTAATTCTGAGGAGTTCTTGCGGGTAGAAGAAATTGCCTATCAAAATGCACAAAAATATGATCCCGTAGGATGGGCAGGTGGCAAATACACCGACCCTAAAACAAAAAGAACCAATCCCGACCTATTTGACGCCAATGGAAAACCCTTATACGATACCGATTGGCAGGATGAAGCATTTCAACAGGCCATTACACAAAACCATCAATTGGCTTTCACGGGCGGAAATGCACGTGATAGTTACGGCATCTATTTGGGCTACAGAGATGAAGAAGGCTTGGTTAAAGAATCTTGGCTGAAGCGGTATGCGGCCCGTTTTGTTTTTGACAGTCAAATTAAAGACTGGCTGAAGGTGGGCGGCAGCTTGAGTTATAATGATCAGAACGAAAGTCAGATTGACCCTCTCGGCGGTGGTGGAATCATCGCCATGCGACAGGTATTGGAAGCCTTACCTATTATACCTGTAAAATATCCTGATGGCAGATGGGGCGGCAACGAAGATTATCCCGGCATGGAAGGAGGCGGCAATCCCGTAAATATTGTAACGGAAAGGCTATTCCATGTCAAAACACAAACATTACTCGGCACCCTATACTCCAACATCCGCCTGATGGAAGGTTTGGAATTGAGAACCACCCTAGGTACGAATATCATCAACCAAAGGGTAGATTATTATGGCGGCCGGACCCTCAACTATATTTCCCGAAATCAGGGAGGGGACGCTTCCATAGAGAACAGCAGGCACAATTCCTGGCAGTTCGAAAATTACCTGACCTATAACAAGGAAATTTCCTCTAATCAATCTCTCAACGCTATGTTGGGGCTTTCTTGGCAACATGTGGATTATTTCGGCGCCACAGCGAGAGCCCAACGCTTCCAGGATGACTACTTTGCCTACAACAACCTTGGTGCGGGCGCCAACCCAGTTGCTGCCAGCTCAGGCACCAGCGCGTATGGGTTGAATTCCTATTTCGGTAGGTTCAACTACAACTTGATGGACAAATACTTGGTCACTTTCACCGGCCGCGTTGACGGTTCCTCCAAGTTTGGTGAATCCAATCGATATGCTGTTTTTCCCTCCGCCGCTTTTGCATGGAGAATTTCGGAAGAGGACTTCCTCAAGGGCAATCCTTCCATCTACAATCTGAAGCTGCGAACCAGCTATGGTATGACAGGCAACTCTGAAATTACCGCCTATCAATCACTGGCAGGCCTAGGCAACTATTCCGTGATCTTCGGCGGATCCCGAGCGATTGGCATTGGTGTCAATAGGCTCGCGAATCCCGATCTGAAATGGGAAAAAACCCAACAAGTGGATGTGGGCCTAGAGTTAGGGCTGTTCGAGGGGCGGCTTAACTTTGAGGCTGATATCTATAGAAAATTGACTACAAACATGCTGTTAAGTGCGCCGGTACCATCTAGTAGTGGATACAGTACAGTAACGTCCAATATTGGTAGTATGGAAAACAAAGGACTTGAACTTGCGGTAAATACCGTTAACATCACTAAAGGTGACTTCACCTGGACCACTGACTTTAATATTTCCTTAAACAAAAACAAAGTCATTGCCTTGACCGGTGGGGCCGATATCTTTTCAGGCTCTACCATTATTCGGGAAGGTGAGCCTGTTGGTTCCTTCTTCGGCTTCGTGCACCTCGGTACATGGGGAACACACGAAGAAGATGAAGCTGCCAAATACCTCAAAAAGCCAGGAGATATCAAATATGAGGATGTAGATGGAAATGGCGTAATCAACGACAATGACAGGGTGATTATCGGAAACGGCATTCCTGACGGCTTTGGAACATTGCTTAACACTTTCAACTACAAAAACTTTTCCCTGACGGTAGATCTCCAATTTATGTACGGCAACGATGTGCTCTATCGCAGCAAGCACTCTGCAGAAGACCGGCAGGGAATAGCCAACAGCTTTAAAACGGTGTTAAATGCCTGGACCCCTGACAATCAAAACACGAATATAGCGGAGTTAAGGCCAGTATCAGCAGGTTATAATACCAATAATGATACCGACAGGGTGAGGGAAGGTTCATTTATCCGTGGTAGAAATCTTTTACTGGCTTATAATTTCACTCCAGCCGTTTTGGAAAAACTTCACCTAAAACGGCTGCGGGTTTATGGCTCAGCCCAAAATTTCTTCTTGTCGACAAAATTTGAAGGCTATGATCCGGAAGTATCCACGTCAGGATCTCCTTTTGACCAAGGTGTAGATCTCTATGCCTATCCTAAACCACGGGTATTCATGTTGGGAATTAATGTCGGCTTCTAATCTTCTTTTAAAATGTTTGAAATGAAAAATAAGTTAAATATCATCAGCAATATAGGCGCTTTGGTTGTACTAGTAGTAATGGGATCAGGGTGCGCGGATTTTCTTGAAGAACCGGATAAGTCCAACTTTACTTTAGAAAACTACTTTACCAAACCCGAACATGCTGAAAGTGTGGTCAATGCCACCTATGAAAGTTTGGTTCCGGTGACAGGCGGAGGATTTAATGGAGGTCCATGGATGATGCTGGAATTCGCTACTGGACTGGCTAATACGGAACTTGGCCAGGCGCAAAACAGCATCTTTGTCAGGAACCTGGTCAACAACTCTGACAATGGTTATGGTCAAACCTACTGGACGAGTAGATACCGTGGCATTGCCAACGCCAACCTTGCCATTGCCAAAATTCCTGAAATAAATATGGATGAGGCGGCTAAAAACCGCTATATGGGAGAAGCCCGGTATTTAAGGGCTTTGTACTATTATGAATTGGTGAGGATTTTTGGGAAAGTTCCTTTAATAACAGAACCCATCAGTCTGAGCTCTCCAGAGATGTATCCTGATCCTGCAACGGAAGAAGCGATTTACAACCAGATTGTGGAAGATCTTGAAACAGCGGAATCCTCCGGACTGCCTTATACCAACCCCAGCGGCAGGGTTACTTTGGGAGCCATCAAATCCCTACTGTCCAGCGTGTACCTGACCATGGCCGGATACCCTCTGCAAAAAGGAGAGGAATACTATCAAAAGGCAGCCAACAAAGCCAAAGAGGTAATAGACTCAGGACAATATCAGTTGTTTTCTTCTTATGATTACCTTCATGATCCGGAAAAGAAAAATGTCGAAGAAAACATTTTTATGGTACAGTTCGCCGCATTTATACAACCTTCTAACTGGCAAACATCTATCATTCCTTACAACCAAGGCATTTCGGCTTATTCCGATGAGACAGGAGCAATTTTCGCAAACAAAGAGTTTGTGGAATCCTATGAACCTGGGGATAAGCGGGCCAGAGAAAAAGAATTTTACTACCGCAAGTACACCTTGAGTAGTGATCGTAGCGTGGAAGTTGATCTAGGAGGTTATTATATCTATAAGCACTTTGATACCGAAGCTCATTTATCTACCACTAGCAGTGACCTCAACTGGCCTATGATGCGCTATGCAGAGGTGCTGTTAATCTATGCGGAAGCGGCTAATGAGGTAAATGGTCCAAGTCCTCAAGCATACGATGCCGTAAATCTGATCAGAAGAAGGGCAGAGCTTTCTGACTTGTCGGGGCTTAGCCAGCAGGAATTCAGAGAAGCCGTGTGGCGAGAACGTTGGTATGAATTGAGCTTCGAAAACAAAACCTGGTATGACATGGTCCGACTTAGGAAAGCCTTTAACGTGTTTACCAGAGAATTTGAAGATTATGTGGGTCACCAGTTTTCTTACGGTCCTGTGTTGAAAGAGCGGGAGTTGTTATTCCCCATTCCGACGGCTGAGATCAGGAATAACAGTAAGTTAATACAAAACCAGGGATATTAGGGAGACCATCAATGCTCAGGCAACCGTTTAAAATATTTATTTGCCTAAGCTCCAATTAATAACTAAGGCTTTTTATATTGAAAGTTCATTGTTCAACAAAGCCGACCACCTGTTGTGCAATGAACTTTTGTCATCCATTCAAATTCACATATACATGAGAAATATTTCAACATCTTATAACAAGACGGATAAGCTCTATTGGAAAAAAGGCTTGTCGGTGATTTGTTCATTTTTGCTTATAGTCCTCTCCTGTAATGCCCAATCGTCTGAGCTATGGTTACAGTTTGAAGGGAAAGAGGGTCCGGGCCAAGGAAAGCATATTGTATTGATCAGCGGTGATGATGAATACCGGTCAGAAGAGGGCTTGCCGATGTTGGCAAAAATCCTTTCGAAACACCATGGCTTCAACACCACTGTGTTGTTTGCCATTGATCCCTCCACCAATACCATCACGCCAAATTATCCCCACAACATCCCAGGAATGGAACAGCTGAAAACAGCTGACCTGGTGATTATGTTAGTCCGATTCAGAGAGCTTCCTGACGAACAGATGAAGCATTTTGACGAATACCTAAAATCAGGCAAACCTATAATCGGTCTCAGAACTTCGACCCATGCTTTCAACTATAGCAAGAATCCTAATAGCCCCTTTGCTAAATACACTTGGCAAAGTAAAGTCAAAGGCTGGGAATTGGGTTTCGGCGCCAAGGTACTGGGTGAGACCTGGGTGGCCCATCATGGGCATCACGGGCACGAAGGGACCAGAGCTTTAATTGATGGATTAAACGAAAGCAATGACCATCCTATCCTCCGCGGGGTAAAGGACATATGGGGACCCTCAGATGTATATACGGTAAAAAATTTGCCTAAAGAGGCAAACGTTCTATTGCATGGTCAATCCACCCGAGGCATGACGCCTGATGCTGAGCCGATGTGGGATAAGTCGGTCATGCCTATAGCTTGGACATTGGAATATAAAGGTGAAGGAGGAAAAACCACGAGAGTATTTACCACGACCATGGGAGCCTCTACTGATCTCGTAAGTGCTGACTTAAGAAGACTCATCGTGAATGCCAGCTTTTGGCTGTTAGATATGGAATCGGCCATTACTCCGGACCTACAGGTAGATTATGTGGGTGATTACAAACCTACGGATTTCGGCTTCGACGCCTTCCAAAAAGGCTTAAGGCCTACGGACTACAGGTAGTCCATTTGGAATATGTCACCAGTAAACCTTAAAAGTAACCAATTATGGATGCAAACCTGAATCGAAGAACTTTCCTCAATGCCCTCGCTGTAGCGGGCACAGGCTTGGCAACTGGCCTCTCTACACCGTCCATGGGTATTGCAAAAGAAAAGCCCGCCCTTTTAGGGGGACCTAAAGCGCATCCTGGCACTTTCCCTACCTGGCCGGTTTTTGATACAAAGGAAGATAACAGCCTGTCTAATATTTTGGACAGTAAGCGATGGGGACGTCTTGACGGCAAAACTGTGGCTGATTTTGAACAGCAATACGCATCATTGACAGGAGCAAAGAGATGTTTGGGGGTTTCGAGCGGTACCAGCGCTTTGTTGACCATCTTAGGCGCCCTGGATATAGGCCCTGGTGATGAGGTAGTGATCCCGGTGTACACATTTGTGGCCACCTACAATGCTGTCGTATTAAATTATGCTTTGCCGATTTTTGTCGATACTGACTTGGAAAGCTTTCAAATAGATGCCAACAAAATTGAACCGGCTCTTAGCGCCAATACCAGATTAGTCATGCCTGTGCATATTGGGGGCTCTCCAGCTGACTTGGACAAAATTGTCGAGGTCACTACCAAAGCGAATGTACCTATGGTTGAGGACGCCTGTCAGGCCCATCTGGCTTCTTGGCGTGGAAAAATGGTCGGTACCTATGGCTTGGCCGGGGCATTCAGTTTTCAATCCTCCAAAAACCTGAACTCGGGCGAAGGGGGTGCAGTCATCACCAATGATGAAGCCTTTGCCGATACCTGTTACCGCTTTCACAACCAAGGACAGGGAGGCAGTGGTACATCTTACTTGGCAGGCAGTGGTACACGCGCCTCAAACATGCGCCTAACAGAATTTCAAGGTGCGCTGCTACTCGCACAAATGAGTAGGCTCGAAGATCAGGCAAAAAGACGAAGCGAAAATGCAGCCTACCTCAGTAGCTTGTTAGAAGAAATTCCGGGGATTTATCCAGCTAAGCTCTATAACGGCACCACCAATAGTGCTTATCATCTCTACATGTTTAGGTATGACAAAAAGCATTTTGCTGATATGGATCGTTCAAAATTTTTGAATGCCTTGACTGCAGAAGGAGTGCCTTGCTCCTCCGGCTACGGTACGATGAACAAAGATAAATATGTCACCGATCTCGCGAACAACCGCCATTACATAAAAATATATGGAAAAGCAGCCATGCAAAATTGGCTGGAGCGTAACCAATGTCCTCAAAATGACATTTTAGCTGGTGAACAAGGGGTTTGGCTTACCCAGACGATGTTGCTCGGCAGTAAGACTGATATGGAACAAATTGCAGAAGCCATCGAAAAAATACACCACCATGCGGCAACACTGGCCAAAGCATAATTTCATAACCATAGTCCGTAACCTCTATGACAAGAATAACAGAGCAACCCTCTCGGCACAACCAATTAGAAAAGAAGAGTATTGAAGAGCTGACCCAACTGATTAATCAAGAAGATAAATCCGTCGCGTTGGCTATCGAAAAAGCCTTGCCGGCTATTCAAGATTTAATTCGAGCAATTGTGAGGAAGCTCCAGGCTGGAGGCAGAATGTTTTATTTGGGCGCGGGCAGTGGGGGAAGGTTGTCGGTGTTGGATGTAATAGAGCTGCCAACTACCTATGGCGTTGATCCGGGACAGTTCAACGCGATATTGGCAGGTGGTCTGGAGAATCTGGTTTTAGCATTAGAGGAAAAAGAAGATGACGAAGCGGAAGGTTGGGATGCCCTGCAGGCCAAAGGTATTTCTACCAATGATATTGTCGTAGGAATCTCCGCCAGCGGAACAACACCTTTCGTCCTTTCCAGTCTAAAAAAATGCAGAGAACATCGAATCACGACGGGCTGTATCGTGAGCAATCCTGACTCACCGATTGCCAAACAGGCCGATCATCCGGTTGAGGTGATAACAGGACCGGAATTTATTACGGGAAGCACCAGGATGAAGTGTGGAACAGCTCAAAAAATGATTTTTGACATGATCAGCACTACGGTCATGATTCAGATGGGTAGGGTGATAGACAACAAAATGATCCATGTCAAGTTGATCAACAATAAGATCACTGATCGGGCAGTGCACATACTAATGGACTTAGCCTCGATGGACGATTATGATGAAGCCAGAGCTTTGTTACTGGATCAAGGAAGCGTAGACAAAGCCATCCGATACAGACAAGCAACTAAAGGAACCATTTAAACTAATAGAAGTCTTGCCTCCAGAGGCAAAAAAATAATTTGCAAACCAAATGAGTAACATTGGATTTAACGTGCTGGCTTGGTCAGCAGTAATGTCAGAGGAAATTTTTCCCATTTTAGAGCGCCTTAAAGAAATAGGCTATGATGGTGTAGAGTTTTTTGTCGGGTCGCCCGATGCACCTGTCTACCGAAAGATAGGAAATCATGCGGCAGATCTTGGCTTGGAAGTCACTACCGTGATGTTGGTAGGCCCAGATGAAAATCTAGTAGATCCTTCAGCATCTGTAAGGGCAAAGGGTTTGGAGAAATTAAAATGGGGAATCGATCGCTCCCATGATCTGGGTTCCCAAGTCATCTGTGGCCCCTATCATTCTGCCTTCACGGTGTTTGCTCAGCGCGCGCCCGAAGAGGACGAGTACAAAAGAAGTGCAGAGATTCTTTATCAAGCAGGTGAATATGCGGCACAGGCCGGCATTATATTGACTCCCGAAGCTGTAAACCGCTTTGAATGCTATCTATGCAATACCATGGAGCAGTTGTCCTATTTGGTAAACAAAGTAAATCATCCCAATGTGAAAGCGATGTTTGACACCCATCATGCGAATATTGAGGAGAAAACATTCAAGCAGGCTATTGATACCATTGCTCCAATTCTCGGGCATGTCCATATCAGCGAAAATGATAGAGGCACACCAGGGAGTGGACACATAAATTTTGATGAGGTCTTTGAATCTTTGGCAGCGATAAACTATGATGGCTGGTTGACCATTGAAGGTTTTACCCGAAATGATCCCGCCTTTGCCAATTCCATCGGTGTATGGCGGGAATTTTCCGAACCTTGGGAGATGGCCGAAAATGGCTTTAAGCTTATACAAGACATGTGCGCTAAATACGGTCTCTAACGCCCAATATAAAATAGGTCTTTAGTGGTTGTTGTCCTAAAGACACAGTAGAATGGTCCTAAAATTTTTTGTTTTAGGACCATTCTTTATCTTTGGCCTTTTCTTCAACACTTATGGAAATCAAAGATCAACAATATCAGATTCAGGGAGTTTCTCTTCTGGAAGTTGCCCAAACCTACGGCACACCTGTCTATGTCTATGATGGGCAAAAAATATTGGATCAGGTAAAATTGCTTAACCAAGCTTTTGCCGGAGTCAATATGAAGATCAAATATGCCACTAAGGCACTTTCCAATATCAATATCCTAAAGCTGTTGAAGGATGCAGGTACAGGCGTAGATGCAGTTTCCATTGAAGAAGTCAAACTGGCTTTACATGTGGGCTTTGCTCCGGAAGAGATCATGTATACCCCTAATTGCGTGTCTTTTGAGGAAATACAGGAAGCGGTGGCTTATGGGGTGATGGTAAACATCGATAACATACCTATGCTGGAGCAATTTGGTACCCACTATGGCAATGCTTACCCTATCTGCATCCGGTTGAATCCTCACATCATGGCGGGAGGAAATGCGAAAATTTCCGTTGGCCATATCGACAGCAAATTCGGTATCAGTATACTGCAATTGAAGCATGTGCTAAAAATTGTCGCTGCCCATAATTTGCAGGTGGTAGGCCTTCATGTTCATACCGGTTCAGACATTTTGGATGCGGAAGTGTTTTTGAAAGGTGCCGACATTCTTTTTGACGCAGCCAAAGAATTTCCAGATTTACAATTTCTCGATTTTGGCGGAGGATTTAAAGTCGCCTATAAAGTGGGAGATATTACTACCGACATAATGGATGTAGGTGCTAAAGTATCTGCCGCCTTCAAGAAGTTTTGCCAAGAATATGGTCGTGAATTGGAAATATGGTTTGAGCCAGGCAAGTTTCTCGTCAGTGAATGTGGCTATTTGTTGGTAAGTGCCAACGTTATCAAGTCTACGCCGGCCTCTACTTTTATTGGAGTGGATTCAGGACTTAATCATTTGATCCGTCCCATGATGTACGACGCCTATCATGAAGTTGTTAATTTGTCTAATCTTCAAGGTCCTGAGCGAGTATATACCATGGTGGGATATATTTGTGAGACAGACACCATTGCAGCTGACAGAAAACTGAAAGAAGTGAAGGTAAACGATGTCTTGGCCATTTTAAATGCAGGTGCCTATGGTTTCAGCATGTCCTCCAACTATAACTCGCGTCTGCGCCCTGCTGAAGTTCTTATCTTGAACAGCAGTGCATATTTAATTCGGGAAAGAGAAACATTTGAAGACATTTTGAGGCATCAAAT
>DATGQZ010000079.1:0-79101 GCA_035303945.1 Cyclobacteriaceae bacterium | reverse complement strand
TCTGACTCTGAGCCTGGAATTGAATCACCGTAAAAAGGGTGAAGATTACCTTAACAAGCTGATGGAAGTGTATTTGGAACGGGAATTACTTGAGAAAAACCAAACCGCTGCCAATACCGTTTTCTTTATTGACCAGCAACTCTCCGGTATTACAGATTCGCTGTCTTATATAGAAGATCGACTCGAAGCTTACCGAAGCAACAACAATGTTTTCAATTTAACCGAAGAAGGCCGGGTAGTATTTCAGCGCCTTGAGGAAATGGAAAAGGAGAAAGCGGAAGTTAATCTGGCACTAAGATATTACAGAACCTTAATGGAATATCTTCAGCAAGAACAACTAGAAGATCTCGTAGCTCCCTCAGTCATCGGTATACAGGATCCGCTGCTCAATGCACTTGTAATAAGCTTGGCTGAGCTGCAGGGGGAACGGGTGAGATTAACCGCTACATTTTCTGCAGAAACATTTGCTGTAAAAGAGGTTAATACAAAAATACAGAATACCAAGAGAACATTAATAGAAAACTTGAGAAGCGCCATCACTAATTCAGAGAGCGCATTAGTAGAGATCAACAACAGGCTACGATCAGCTGAAAAGGAGGTAAACCGGCTTCCGGCAACTGAACGAAACCTGCTTAATATCCAGAGGCAATTTTCTATTCATGAAAATATCTATGTGTATCTCTTGGAAAAAAGAGCGGAAGCTGAAATCACTAGAGCGTCTAACTCTCCTACCAACGCAATCTTGGACGTGGGTCGGTCAGGTAGTACTCCTGTAGCGCCCAAAAGAAGTTTAAACTATTTGATCGGTTTAATACTAGGACTTGCATTACCTATAGGCTTTATAACTGTTCGGGATTTCTTCAACACAAAAATTCAAGATCCCAAAGAAGTAGAGAAAAGCCTGAAAGTACCCTTGATTGGTATGATCGGTGTCAGCAAATCGCCTAATAATTTAGCCATCTTCTCGAACCCAAAATCTACCATAACGGAGTCGTTTAGAAATTTGAGAGCAAATATGAGCTTTTTGTCACCTAGACAAAGTCGACTGGTTGTTGCCATATCGTCTTCCATTTCAGGTGAAGGAAAAACCTTTTGTTCTATTAACCTAGCTTCGATATATGCAATAAGTGGAAAAAAAACCCTTTTAGTAGGTTTAGACCTGCGGAAGCCTAGAATAGCAGGAGATTTTAGTCTTGCGAATGACATCGGCGTTAGTACCTATTTAAGTACAGAGAGAGATTGGCGACCCATGATAAAAGAATCGGGACATGAAAATTTGGATATTCTCTTGTCAGGCCCCACCCCTCCAAATCCAGCAGAATTGTTATTACAGGATAATTTCGTTACACTTTTGGAAGAACTCAAAGACAATTATGATGTGATTGTTCTAGACTGCCCACCTATTGGTTTGGTATCGGAGACTCTGGAAATTTTTAAGTATTCCGATCTTAACATAATGATCGTTCGTCAAGATTACTCGTTTAAGCACTCAATAGATTACATTAATAATCTTTATACCAAAGGCAGTGTCAAAAAACTATATACTGTGATGAACGGAGTTGACGCAAGCAAAGGTTATGGAGGGTATGGCAGTTATGGTAGTTATGGCTATGGGAATTACGGCTACGGCAACTATGGATACCATGAAGATGAACAGGCTACCGTTAGCTGGTGGAGAAAGTTGTTAAACCGATAGAAATCTGCTTGAGGTAAAGCTTGATCCTTCTTCCATCACAATGGTAGAAGGATTTTTTAGGTCGTCAGAAAAAAGGCTTGTCATTATACGATGTTATTCGCATGTGGGTATGAAAACTATAAGATCTGTCCTTAAGGTCTTGTTATATTGTGATTATTCCTTCCCTCAATCCCGTAGCCACGCGCTACGGGCATCTTAGAAAAAGAATCTCCCATCTATAATATAAGCAACTGCAGCTCACATGCCTTATAAGTCAAAGCAAACACTTTTCCTTCGGTAAATTCTGATTGCATGATCTGATAATTTCAACCTCGCATCACAAAAAAAGCCATGAAGAATCTTCATGGCCAGCGCTAAGGTTATATTCCGGCGATCCCGGTTTTAAATTTTCTGTATCAATTCATATTGATTTTCTCGTGGTCAAACACCTTATCAATTAAGGTAGGCTTGGTTCTGAACTTTTTGACCGTTCTTGCTGCAACTCTTGCTGGAACATGTCGATTCAGCATTTTTACACGCTTAAGTGCGCGTTCATCCAGCCAAATGCCTAATAAGATCGCCATTGACAATACTAAGGGAAGCATCACATGGTCATTTAAGTAGTGTCCCAACATTACCATTGAAATAAACACTAACTTGATGGAGCCAAGGATCACAGAAACTTCATTATGCCTATACCCCATTCGCAACAAGAAATGATGCACATGACTCTTATCGGGCTTGAGTGGAGACTTCCCTTTTAAAGAGCGCTTCGTAAAAATTCTAATCGTGTCATAAATCGGAACAATCATAAGGGCAATACCCGCAGTAATCGGCGCATTGATTTTCCAACCCTCTGAAGCCAACATGTTGCCATTGGTATCAATAAATAAAATCACTAATGTAGTTAAAGCAAAACCGAGGCTTAATGAGCCGGTGTCACCCATAAAAATTTTAGCCGGATGCCAATTAAATGCTAAAAATGATAACACCCCACCTACCATCGTAAATGCGATCAAGCTATAGGCTACCATGTCAGCCATAAAAAACCACCAGCCTAAAAAGGTCAATGAAATTACACTAAGTGTCCCCGCAAGCCCATCTAAACCATCAATAAGATTAAAGGAATTGGTGAGGACAATGATGAGCAAGAAAGAAAGGGTAATGCTCACTAGGTAGGGGATTTCGTAAATTCCCATAAAACCATATAGACCCGTGATGCGAATATCCGCCATGATGATAACAAAAAATGCGGGAATACATTGTCCAATCAACTTCTGCATTGCCGATAGTTCTATCAAATCGTCACGTAGCCCTACAGAAAACATAATGCCCAAGGCCACTAAAAAATACCGAGTCTGTACAAGTTGATCTAGAGAGAACCATGCGAAGACACCTGCAAAGGTAGCTAATACAATACCGATACCCCCCATAGAAGGGACAAAGCCACTATGAATCTTGCGCCCACCGGGTGCATCGATAATATTGCCTTTCTTTAATAAAAATATCAACACCGGTGTAATAAGGAAACCGAAGAAAAATGAAGTTGCCGCTGATAGAAAAATATCCATATATTTTTGTTTATGCAAAAGTAACTATAATATCTGCTGTTTCCCAAAAGGGTAGGTTAAAAAATGCTATAGGATATTTCTTAAAGAATAGTTATAGTAAATTAATTCCATCTTCGTATTCACTCGTTCAACATGTAAACGAAGTGTGCTTGGGCCATTATACTGAATTTGTTCTTACCTATGGGAAAGACTGGATTACTGTCAGGCCTTAGTTGCCATTGATAATTTAGTCCATTGATAAACTGCAGCTTACCGCTAATCACGAGTCGTTCTACTTGATAATCTCCAAGTAAGCCCACACTAAGGTCAACCCATGGTTGCCTTTCGGTCTGCTGACCAAATGCCTTGTAGTAAAAATCTTGCTGATTGGCGAGTCTCTCAAGTCTTATACCCACCTTATTAAGTCCGTCCACCATAGCAACTTCCAAGGTCTGTACGTTCGATCCGCCAGTGCCTATACCCACACCTAACGATTCGCCATAATGTGTAAAGCCACGGGCCCGGGCATGGGTATGCCAACTTGCACCTCCTGTCAATCCAAAGTACCTTACATAGCGGTTGACCGATTCCTGCTGTTGTGTCATTTCTGCTCGCACCTGAATCATCTTGTCAATATTTGGCAAATGAAACAGTTTTCCAAAACCCAGAATATATGCTCGAGCATGTTCTGGGTTGAGGGTAAATTCGCGCCAGTTATAGGCGTGGTCTCTCCTACCATATTCAAAATAAAATTCCGCCCTCGCTCGAGGCAGCACATATCGGCCAAACACAGATACCTGTTGATCCTGTCCTTTTGAATCGTAATCCACGGTATTTCCATCCTCAAAAAGACTTTCTTTGGTAAAAACTTCAAAAACAGGAAACCAGTCATTGAAAGTATTTCCTCTGTTTGCATTATAAAGCTGAAAGGTACGGTTCAACCCCACCGAAAAACCAGGGATCCATTTTGGTTGAAGACTGACTGAAAGCCCATTGACATACCGCCAGTCGGGGGAAAGTTCTCGGGCATACTGCTCATTTAACTCAGGGTGTTGACTAGGGGGAAAACCCGAGGGTTCTAATCTTCCTATCAAAAGTTGTCCTTCGAATGAACCTAGAAAGGTCTTTGCCGGTTTTATTGTGTTCAAAGTCAGATGCTTAAAACCTCTAGCATTATTTGAGAATATTAGCGCATTAAACTGTCCAGGTCCCCACCATATATTTTCCGTTGATGCTCCTAATTCAAATGCACCCGCTCGAAGGCTGATCTTGGATTGCCCCCAACCCACTTTGGCGTATGCACCTTCTCCAAATCGCTCCGGGTTGTCTCCATAATTCCAAGAAGAGAACCTATATCTTGTTACATTAACTGGAAAATCGTTAGGGAAACCATGCCACGATCGATTTTGCGCCCAAAGAATCTCAGGCTGAAGTTGTACATGTAGGACATAGAAATTGAGGCTTACTCCAGCGGTAGTATGGTTCTGGCCGCCTACATTAGGTATCATGATTCCGTTTCCCCAACCATAAGGTCTTCCCGAATTGAATTGGATAGTATTTTGGAGAGGTAATACATTAAAGGATCTCACTAGCTTCTCCTTCTGAATTGCCCCCTGAGGAATGTCATTTTTGAAGTATTGATATCGATCGCTATACAAATTTTCATTAATCAATGAAAAGTAACGCAATGGCCTAAGGTTAAAAGAGACACTGGAGTCCAACTCCCCTAGCAACTGCTTTCTTCGAAGTGCTTCTTCAAATACTGGAGATCCTGCCGGCAGAGTTTGAGAAAAACCTTGAAAGACCGTAAGACAGATAAAGCCGGCCCACAGAATAAAGGTCGTTATTTTACACATATCATGTCTATTGTTCGGCAGGCTGCAATGGCAGATCTGACATTGTTTGATTGCAAAATTAAAGAAGTCTAGTATGTTAGTCTGTAAATATAAACGATAGGATGAGCCAAAGCATAACAGTTGCCAGACCGTGCTCAAATATAGGACAACAGTATCCCTTTTCCAATTACCCTATTCAAACTCTTCATGATCCGCACTATGCCTAAAGATGATTTGATTAGTTACGGTTTAGAAAAATTGTAGCCAAGGAGATAGTACCTTAACTTGAAGCTACAGTCGCAGAGAGTCTATTGAAAGGAGTAGCTAATACTATGATCTGGTGAAACCGCACAGGGTATGGCAAATCAAAAGTGTCTCAATGCCACAAGAAGTACTGAACATCAGAGATCCATCCAATACAATTTACGTTGTCCCGAATGAACAGAATCGAAGTAGACCCTGTTGCCACTGTAATTGAGTCGCGGGTGCAGGTCGCAGCGCGTCTCACCATAGAAATTCATGCTTTCATAAAATTCTCCAAGCTGCCGCAACTTGTTTGACATAATATCAAATTGGTACAAACCTTTCATCCTAGACTTGTTTGGATAGGTATCAATAATCAAATGGCTGTCCTTAAACGTCGGATGACCATCACCAAATCCGTCAATGATACCCTCACCTACCACGCGTTTTGAACCATTCAGCGCATTAAGCTTGTAATATCTATCTCCCTGTTTATAGTCCCGAAGGTACGCAATGATCTCAGTAGAGGACAGCCAGCAGCAGTGGCTGACCATTTCATCATCTGCAAGCACCTTCAAATTGCTACCTTGCATGTCGGACACTATCAGTCGATCAAAGCGTCTCCCGCTTACAAAATACCTATGAAGGAATATAAATGATTTACCATCAGGAGCTATCATAATATGGTTCACCTTATGCACTGCTTCAGCCATTAAACCATTAGGTTCAAGTTGACAGAGGGTACTAAGGCTTACCAAAAGTTTATACTTTTGAGTAATCAGATCAATTATAAAAACACCATCTTCATCATAAGGGGGCAGATCCGTCAGGGAATGATTACGATACCCATAGTCGGGCCTCATCTGATGAAGGCGAGCGAAGTTGAGTGTTAAAGCTACTTCAGATAGAGCGTCATAAATTGGCAGAGGAATCTCAGTCTCCGTAACTTCGCTACCTTCAAGGTTCACCAAAGTAGAATAATACCCCTTGCTTTCACTATAATTGTTGAACACAAAACGCCGCGGGCCGATCCAATGCAATCTAGCACCCTGTTGCCAGTTATAAGCTACAGTAGCTTTTTTATAAATGACCTTAGCCTCTTCTGTGTCATAAACACCCACATCAATGGGGCGACGAGGATCAGGCAGCCGCTTTGTCTTATGGCTATCCGATACATGAAAGAGAATCAGGCGCTTGTCTTCAGATTCAGGTGAGTGGTCATAATACCCATAAAAGGTCTCTCCCTCCACTGGCAGCACATGAACATCGAGATCAGATTTAAAATTGTAGCTTTTTCTGTAGAGCATCGCATTGAGATGCTGGTAGTTTCGTTTTGCTATAGCCTTAATACCGGGAAATGCACTCAGCACTCTCGCTATCAATCTCTCACCCTTGCCATAATGAGCGCCCATGATGTGTGTTTGATGGTTTAAAAATCACAAAATTCGATTAGATCTATTCAGAATAAAATAGCTCGCCTTCATTTTTTTGCAAAAACTCATGTTTAATGGTATTGCTAAGGCCGGTTTCTAGGTGGACGGGCGCCTTAAATCCCGACTGTGGGGCGCTACTGTCAAAGGAGGTATCTGAGCAAAACTTTTTTATCCGAATGGAACTGATGGGAAATTTTATTCCACTCAATGCTGCCGCGACATCTAATATTTTGCCTAAAGTATATCCGATGGGATAAGGAATGCGTATGCCTATCGATTCTTTTTTCCCAAGAGCTTTGTTCACTCTTTTCACCAGTTGGTTCATATTAAAGTCAGGCTTATCCACATAATTATAGAGATGAACTCCCGGCCCAAAGTTGATGCTATATTCAAGGAAAGCGGCAATATTTTCCACATAAGCCATAGATTTAACATTTTTGCCGTTCCCCACCATAGCAAATTTTCCCGATGCAATCAGTTTGAGTAGATTATAGACATTTCCTCTATTTTGCTCTCCAAATACCACTGTGGGACGAATAATAACCAAAGTCCTTTTTTCGGGATCTTTTTTCTGCCAATTCCTATATACCTGCTCGGCCTCATATTTGGTCCTGCCGTAGTCGTTAAAATAATTGATAGTTCCAGTTTCGTCCGTACCTACTGGCGCAAAACCATACACCGCTACAGAGCTGGTGAAAATGATCTTGTTTATCTTATGGGCCTCTGCAACGTCACAGACATGCTTTGCACCCACGACGTTTACTTCATCATATAGACTTTTAGGGGTGACATCGTCCCTATGCTCCGCCGCTAAATTAATTATGACTTCTCCTTTTATCGCCGGAATCAGACTTTCCAAATCACGAACATCAGCAACAATCGTTTCATCAGGAAAGGTCGAACCTACACGTTTGTCTATGATCTGAAAAGCAGTATTTTTTTCTTTAAGTCTTCTCGATAATCTTGAACCAATAAAGCCAGATCCTCCTACTATTGTTATCATTATTTCCTTAAAACATTTTTATAAATAACACCTCTTATTCCATTAGGTACGAGTCTTACAAACCCACGAAGTGCCAAGTTAGTCACCATCTCAAATCGGCTGATTAATCCAATCTCAACAAATTTTTTTTGCAGCTGAATTTCATAAGTGAAGTAATTACTGCCTCCTCTCCTTTCAAGCATTTTAATACCCGCCCTGGCGTTAACGAGATAGAGCGGAATATTTCTGAAACGATATCCTTTCATCAGCATCTTCGCCCACAAAAGATAATCTTGTGCAAACTTAAAGTGTGGATCATAATTACCTGCATCTATCACACTTTTCTTCTTGAATGCAACAGTCATATGATTAAGCGGATTCCTTCGCTTCGCATACTTAAAAATTTCTTCGTGGCTTTCCGGCAACTCTCGGTAAGCATAAATCTGCCTTGGATCATCTTCAAATTCGCTGATCCAAGTTCCTACGACATCCAAGCTTGAATCCTGCTCGAAATGATAAATTTGACATTCAAACCGGTTAGGTGCGCAGATATCATCCGCATCGGCCCTTGCAATTACTTCATATGAACATTCTCTTACACCCCTTCTAAGAGCAAATCCTAACCCCTTATTTTCTTCTAATGCAATTATCTTGAATGGGAGTCTATTGGAATACTCCTCAACGACACCCTCTAGTTGGGGTGAGAGCAGGCCATCTTTTACAAACACTACCTCATCTGCCCTCCGTGTTTGGGCTACTAAGCTTTCAAAACATTGCCTTAAGGCGGAAGGATCATCTTTGGCATAGCAAGACATCAAGCATGAAAATTGCATGGTATTTTAATAGGATTTTGTCATAATCTTTTTTTCCTTCAGCAGGTTAATCAGATAATATCCAAGGGTTTTAAAGCTTGATCCATTTTGAATCAAAAGGTTCCAATTGAACCGATTTACCTGATATTTTGATATCTGCCGCCTGATCCAACGTGTTTGCGATCATTAAATATTCTTCTCCTTCGTATCGCCAAGCTTTGCAGATCACCCCATTATCTGTTGTTACTTCAGGTGTATTAATTACATCATTTGCCAGAATAACAGGAATAATATCGCGAAACTGACTAGCAATGGTAGCAACTTCCTTCCAACGTCGACTATAAACTTCTTCGCTAAAAGCAACTTTTCCCTGAGAATTTTTCCCATACCAAAGATGGTGGTATGAATAAAATAAAATACCTTTTGCACCACCAATTATTGATTGATACAACATGTTTTGAATATGGGCTGGTGAGGGATCCATATATTCTTCCTGTAACTCTGATTGAAAAGCAACCTTGTTAAAGATCTGGACAACCTGCCAAACTGCTTTTTGGCTGCCAGCACCAGTAACTGCTGCACCAGTCCAATCAATCACTTGACGCAAATTAGGTGGTGATGTTTTTCCTACTGGATAAGGATCAGTTCCTATTACGTCAGTAACGGACAGTAGCTGCGGTATTATGTTGAGTTTATTAGTGACCTGAAACACCGGGTGGGCATCGTCCTCCTTTTTGATCGCGTCGTAGTTTTGCTTTGCAGCAAATAAATGGCTAAGTTCTATCTCATCTCCTGTATACCAACTAAGCAAGGCTTGTTTGTGCTTTAACTCTTTCGCCAATTCTCCAACACGTTGTGCCGCCCGTTGACCATCGATGGCTTTGTAAAACTCGTTACCGTCGTATAGGTACGACAAACTAAAGATGGAATAAAGACCCAATTGATGTAATTTGTCCAAGTATTGTCCTGCGTCTTTTCGATCACCATGAACATATGACAGAACAGTGTTAAAACCCGCTTCATTTATACGTTTAAGATGTAAATCTTCCTGGGACCAAATCCCTTGTTGTTCCGCTTTTCCTATGTAAATTCCAAACGGAAATATCCTCTCACCATCTTTTACAGTGAATCCTTCATCATCTAAATAAACGCCCTCAGATGCAGTTTTTCTTGCCTGTACATCCAGTAATTTACTTGCCTCACCTTTTTTAGCCAAACTCCTTAAAGATGGTTGTACGGTGACTACCTCTTTCCAAGATACTGGAGTGACAACGATATCATCAAACCACGCAGTTCCTGTATTCCCTCTTACTAAGTATAAGCTCACTGCAATTCGACTAGCCTTTTCAGGAACCTCAAAAACACCCTCCACTGGTGTCCAATCAAATGTTCCTGAGGGCGTAGGTGGGTTAGACCCTCCTAAGGAGCGGTCGTCTTTATCGTAAGCATGTAGGTAAATTCCTGCTCCCTTTTTGCCGAAAGATGCAGGTTGAATATTTTCCCCTTTTACCCATGCAGAAAAGCTAAGAACCTCTCCTCCTTTAACATTAATATGCGTAAGAATAACCCGATAATTTTTGGGATCATCGTTGGTGTATTTTAAACTGGCCTTGCCGGAACGTTGTACTGTCTGATCAATGGAGGCTGTCCGTATGACCCAGGAACGTGCTCCCTGTTCAAATCCGGGATTTGCTACCAGATTAGATTGCCGCGCAGATATCGCTCTTGGCAGTGCCAATAACAACACAATGAAACAAGTATAAAATATCTTATCTACCATAGCACTCATGTATTTAGCTCATCGCTAAACACAACCAATACCTTGCCGAACAGCCTCAGTCCACAATTTTACCAAAGTGTAAGATGATTTATTTAATATGTTTGAGCGCCTTAGTAAAGGAATCTGCGGCAAATTCGACCCATTCTCTAAAGGAAAGATTTGCATTGCTTATAGCTTTAAAAAATCCACGGATATTTTTGTTCCAAAGAGCCACCTTTGCGATTTCTAAAGCATTGTTAGTATAAATCTCTCGCTGCTGCTGTTTAGGAAAGGAGTTTATCAGGGGATTAAACTTCTCTAAAAACAGCTGCTTTGTCTCTAGGATCTTTTTATAGGTGGGAATATTTGTGCGGTCATCAATATTCAAAATGGTTAGGTGTTCGTTTAGAACAGTGATTTTATAGCGTTCAAAAAATCTTACCATAAATTCTAAGTCTTGATTCCTTCTAAAACGCTCATCATAGCCCCCCAACGTCTGAAAAGCTTCTTGATAGATCAATAGTGTAGAACCCGTATACAAGCTGGATTTCAAAGCCAATACTTCAAACAAAAAATTATCTTGATATTTCGGAGGCTGCCGGTCCACTTCGATCCCTCCTTTCCTCCGTATTACAAGGTTTGTACAGGCTTTAATCAAATGATCTTCCGAGTTTTTATGTTTTAAGACTTCAATTTGTTTGGCTATTCGATCGGGATAATATTCATCGTCGTCATCCAAAAAACACAGAAACTCTCCTTTTGCTGAAGCCGCACCAGTATTTCTTGCTGCTGATCCACCCCCATTCCGCTCATGAACGATATAGGTAAGTGGCAAATCACATTCTATGCTTGTCACTACTCTTTCAGTCTCCACCTGTTGTGCCTGCCCTTGTCCATTATCATCAACTACAACAATTTCGATATTCCGATAAGATTGTTGGCACACGCTTTCAATACAGCGGGGAAGAAACTTGGGCCGACCATAGGTGGGGATGATTACAGATACTAAATCTTTGTTCATTATCAGTTTATTTGGACCTCGTAAGCAGCCTTCAATCTCTCGATGATTTTATTCATATTCATAGTCATCGCGTTGGAAACGGCGTTGGATTGCAAGTGTGCTATATCCAATTTACCAGTGAAAATATCCAGTAAAATATCCCGCAATTCCTCCACATTTTTGTAAGAGATCGTTTGGTTGGAGATAGACCTCATTTGTTTAAAAGATGCAGGCAATATTCCAACTTTGGCCTTGTTGTACATCAGTAACGCTATCCCCGTTTCCTTTGTCACTCCATAAATCTCGACTTGACCGTTATTGGTCAAATAAAGAGGGTCAAAACAGGAAAACAGAACATGAGCCTTTCTTATCTCAGCATCAAAGGTGGCATTGTCAATATATTCTTTCCAAAAGTGAATGGTATATCCCTTGCTGATCAACTGTTCTGCTCTGTGAAGGATATTTAGGCCGTATTCACCCGTCGGCCTCCCCAAAAGCACCAGCTCAACTTTATTTTTAAGTTCTTCTTGCGCTATCGTGTCAAGGAGAAGATGGTAATTTCTTCTTTCACTGATCATCCCCGGAACCACTAATCGTATAGGCTCGCCACCACAGTACAATTCGTCCGGTTTGTCCTGGACTGGGTCAAAGTCTCCGTATCGAAAGGGGATGAGTTCAATATTATTTATTCCTAAATCCTCCTTACAATGGTAAAACATATTTTCACCAGCTACAGCAAAATGCCCAACTTGACTTTTAACTACCTGCGTCATCAAGTGCTTTAACAAAGGCACAAGTTTGCGCGGACGCTGGGGAGAAAACCACGTATTGCAATTGTGAACCAAAAATAAATTTGGCGAGGGTATTTTGAAAATGCTAAAAAACAACAATTCTCTGAAGGAATACAACTGATCCATAATCACGAAGTCGGCTTCCTTCAATAACTTCAGTACTTTGAATGGTGTAAAGCGGGCATTTGATATGTGATATTGACACAAAATTTCTCGATCAGAATATACCTCTTGGCGTATTCCATCGGCCGTGAAAAGCATTACCTCACAATCCATTTTTTTCAGTGCCTTGAGTATTACTGCTAATACGCTATCATGATTGTTGTTGGAAAAGTAAAGCGCGACTTTTAAACTATGCATACTGACGCCGATTATTTTTTTCAAGGAGGGTAAACATGGTTAAGACTAAAAAGCCTTTTAAGAAAGCGGAAGAGTTAAAAATATCACCTTTGAAATGTACTACAAAAGTGGTGACTAATAGTGTCAAAAGAAGAATTTTCAACAATGGCTCAGCAGTATTGATAATACGGTTAAGCACAAAACTTATGATGGTGAAATAGAATAATAGTGACAAAACAATGCCCCCATAATAGATATAGCGAATATAACCAAGATCCGAACGAACAGGCGAATTGAGATTACCAAACACCACTAAGCCTTCGCCAAACCACACATGGAAAGGCCTGGTAGGTAGATGAAGATGGCCTTGAAGTATAATGGAAAATGTCTTTGAGTCGGTGAGGTTACCTGACATGGCGCTAATACCACCTATAATCCCCTCCATCACCCAGATGAGAGATTGAGCCTTTTCGGGATTTAACATAAAGTAAACCACAACGAGAGAACCTGCCATGATGAAAAACAATGACAATCCTGAAAATTTGCGAAGCCAACGCAGGTTGTCAAAATAAAAAGTAGCGACAAATATGACAGCGAAAAATACAGGAATGACAACCACTGACACCCGCGCATTTAAGATCATAGATAACAGAATGAACGGAAAATATAGCAAATACCGTTTTTTTGAATGCATTAAGTATAAAACGGTGTTTACCACAAAAACTAGTGCCTGAAATAATGGTGAGGAAAAGTAGAAGTCACCGGATAGCCCATAACCCCGGTAAGGTTGATCGATCAATTTCTCGGAAGGCATTTTTATAAGGTAGTTGAATACGAAATCTCTCATTCCAGGTATCACAAACATTAAAACAGCAAATACGCCTTGCGCCACTCCAATTTTAACGAGTAGTTTCAGCACATCAATCATCTTATAATCAAGATCATAGGAAAATAATAGGACGAAGAAGGGTATGACAACTAAGATGTCTATAAGTAACCTTATATTGGTCATTAAAAAAGTGGCATCGAAAGGCCATTCTGAAATCAAAGGAACTACAATTAGATAAAGCGTCGAAAAAAGGTAAAACAATATGAAGGTAAAAAGTGATTTTTTGCCTAGAAAATCCAAAAGTCGTTGAAAGTTTTGCCCATAAAAAAAATACGAACCCGCTAAGAGAACAATAAAATAGGTAACATTGAATGGAAAATATACAAAGTCCGGTGCGTATATAAACAAGAAGAATAGAACTGTGGCAAAGAACTCTAGTGCTATTCGATCAACTTGGCTTCTGGTGAAAGTTAAACGAACCATCACTAATTTCCGCCTTTGAACAAGAACCTACCAATACGCCTATATGTATAAGCATAGCGGAAAAATAGGGGGTTACCCATTAAAACCCCCACGAGTTTTATGAGTAGCAAAGCTTTTGATAGATTGCCATAAGCAAGCTGCATCAGCACAATATCTAACTTTTGTTTGTGGAAAAAACCAGAAATATCGATCCCAAGAGCATCATATTTCTTTTTAAGTTGAAATAAAGCATGAAGTCTTTTCTTCGTATCTTTTGTGACCTTATTCTGATCATTATGTGCAAAATAGTAGATCAAGGGCTTCTTTATATGAAAAATTTTCGCTGCCGGATTGATCAGAACCAAATTAAACCATGCGTCCCAATCCTGAAATGATGAAAGCTTCTCGTCAAATAGCTTGGTGTCAATTTTATTAACTAAAGATACACTGCTAGTTGTGGAAATAGAAAACACCCCATCAGCAATATCTTTTTTAACATTGGTTCTTAAGGGTGCATTTTCCTTGACACTTTTTTTGTCTCCTAATTCCGGTACAACTCTTATATAGTCAGAGTACACCAAAAAAGCTTCATGATCGTGATGAGCTTTCCAATGCTCTTCAAGCTTTGTTGGCATCCATTGATCGTCATCATCTAAAAACGCAATAAATTTTCCCTGAGCCAAATCTATCCCTTTATTTCTCCAGTAGTTTGCGCCCTTAGAGCTGTTGGAGCTAATGTAACGAAAGCGATGATCTTCAAGTGAATCAACCAGTATTTTTATGTCCTTATTATCATCTGGATAGTCATTAAAAATTAAACACTCATATGCAGTCAACGTCTGATCCATCACACTCTTAATCGCCATTTTCAGGTGGTGACGCCGTCTGTAAGTGACGATAACAACAGTACACAGGGGTTGCATTTTAATTGCTTTAAGAAACGGATATAGGAATTCGCCAACAGTATGTCACCCGTTAGCCAATAATTTCGATCAAAGAATTCTTTGCCAAAACAAAGACAACCCCAAATACTACACCAAAAAAAAGTGATAACACAGTTATTATAAGTGGATTGGGAGATGATGGGGCACCCGCTATTTGCACCGGCTCAATAATGGCAATTGGGTCCTGCATGTTTTGTGATTGTATCATGATCTGTTCCCGTTGTTGGAGAAGGGTATTATAGATGTTAAAAGTAAAAGCAATGTCGTTCTGTAACTTCTGACCTGTCAGTTGATCTACTGAACGAACCAAGTTGATATTTTGGTCACGAAACCGTGCGTTTGCCTCTAAGGCCTTCTCATACTCTTTTTTCTTCTCACTAATTTGCTTATCCAATTGCTGGATATTTAAGGTATCACGCTGACCTTGATACCTTTTAGTTATTGTAATTAAATCTGCAATAATCTTTTGTAATACTTGGGCCGCTCCTTCATTGTCTTGAAGATCCAGTGTAATAGTAATCAGACCTGTCTGTAAATCCTTGCTGTAGTACAAGCGCTTTCTGAGATCTTTTACCGCTTTTCGACTAGACACATTCATAATAGTATTGGAAAATACTGGCGCGCTTGACTCCTCATCTACTGAAATCGCCACACTATTTGCCGGGGATGTCGATTTGGATGGACTTCTCAACCAACTAAAGGAAAGCAGGTTCGTCAATCTATCAGATATTGAAGGAATGCTGTAATCAGTGAGATATTCCCGTAAAGTTATTCTCTCACCAATGGTTGAGAATTGATATTCGCTATCTAGTATATTCTCTAAAAAAGGAGCACTCCTAATAATGGGTTCGTATACAGCTGCATTCAAATACCGACTTTTATCATCTAACCGACCCACGTTTATTCCCGCCAGACTAGCAAGTCCACTTAAGCCTATTCCTGAGTTGTTATTTTCCGGGAGAATTACCGCTTGTGAAGAAAATTCCTTAGGACTTATCACATAAATCATCATGCCTAACACAAGAAATAGGACGATGACCGCCCCTAAAGTTTTCTTGCTCTGGTAGATAACCCGCAATAAGCCGGTAATACTTACAACATCTTTATTATTTGAATTATCCATTAATATGCTTGCTTAACTATTTTATCATTGAAAAGCGATTATGGGCTGGGCCTTCGAAATTGAAGGGAACTAACGCCGTAAAAAGCAGTTCATGGCGTACCTGAGCCAGAAGCTTACTACCACATTAGACGACTACTGTGCCAGCCTGTCCACTAAAATAGCAAGAGTGGCCAAACTCGAAGCTAACCCTATCCAAGCTTGGACGCTCATCGGCTGGCGTTCGGGTTTTTGAGGAACAATGATCTCAGCTCCCGGCTCTATTTTAGGGTAAATATTAAAAAACAGAAATCTACTGGTCCGGTTCACATCGCCGTTAGCATATATTACATAGGATCGCCCTTTCCTCGCATTTTCCGTGAAGCCACCTGCTCTAGAAATATAGTTTTTAAACCCTCTGTTTACATCAAACCGTGCAGTAGTTGGATACAGAACTTCCCCTCTCATTCTGACAGTCTGTAGCTGCTTAGGTATACTAATAATATCTCCTTCCTGAAGAATAATGTCATATTTAGAACCGGGATTAGCCACGATTTTCTCTAACTCGATTCCCACATATTCAGTCTCTCGAACGTCCAGTCTAGCTGAGGTGGTATCCATACCATCTAAAATGGCATATCTATTCTCTTCCAGCATCCCCACCTGTTGCTTGGCCCGATCTTTTCTCTTAGCTTTCTCTCCTTGTAAGGATTCAAGTCTTCTTCCAATACGGTCCAGAAGCCCTTGCTCAACTTCAGTATAGGACGCTGAATCCCGACTCTGATCGAAATTGTCCAATAAGGATTGCAATTCCTTTTGTTTTCGCTCTTCCTCTTCAAGTTCCTTATAATACTCTGTCCTTCTGATCAGGGTAGCGCCTTTTGCATAGGCAAATTGGTTCAAACCTCCTGCCCGTCTCAATACATCCGAAATACGTTCGTCCCGCTTTTCTAACGCAAAGGTTCCCGGATAATTGACCTCACCTTCCACTTCCACAAGCATTTCACGTTGAAACCCCACATTTTTACGAACAAATACGTGATCAAATGGCTGTAAAACAACCCGTTCATCTTCTGGCTTCAACGTGAGATCTGGTGCAATTTCAATTGTAATTATTTCAGAAACCCGCCCAGAAATGTCATCTTTTAGTCTTCTCGCAATTTCTATTTGAGAGTTGGATGCAGATTCTTTAAATCCACCTGAACGCATTACCAAATCACCCACAGTCATATTACTCGCGAATGGATATGTTCCGCTCCTGTTGATTTCACCAGAAATCTGAACATAAAACTCTTCCTGTATATCGTAAATACTGGATATGTTCAAAACATCCTCGCGCTGAAGGTGAATGTCTGCTGTTGACCCATCCATCACCGACTGAAGATCAATAGCTTGTACCGACTGTGTAAGGTTTTCTCCGGTTCTGTAAAGGGTTGCCCGCTTTTGAAAAGCATCAGTACGCAATCCACCTGCTCTTTCAATGAGACCACGAAGGGTCATTCCCTCTTCCAAAGCGAATTCTCCGGGACGCAGCACTGCACCTAGCACTTGCACCCGATTCTCATACCGTTTAAGAATCTCGCCTACTGTATAAAAGTCACCATCTTGAGGACTGAAATAAGCGTATTGCGATGATTCTACATCTTCTACTTTTAACTGTTCTCCTGTAGACCTTCGCACCGTTATCATTTTGGTGTATGCTTTATCAGAAAAGCCTCCTGCAAACGCAATTAGATCCTCCAAGCTTTCGCCTTGCGTTATTTCAAAATATCCCGGTCTCCGCACAGGCCCGTCTATCTCCACTCTAGCGCGCAGGGGCTGTACTATAATAACGTCGTTGTCTTGTAGACGTACATTTCCAGCATTGTTCCCACTCATCAAGAAGGCATAGATATCGGTCTCACCTACCATTTGGTTATTCCTGAACACCTGAATATGCCGAAATGATCCATTTTCAGTAGGACCCCCTGCAGCATACAAGGCATTGAATACAGAGGCAAAAGAAGGAAGTGTGTAAGTTCCTGGTTTCCGCAGTTCCCCAGCCATTGTCACACTGATGGTACGGATATTACCCAATCTAACATGTATAAATGTATTGGGGTTGTTCCCTTGTAATCCGGAATAAATTTGGCTTAACGCCTTGGTTATCCTTGCTCTTGCAGCGGCCACGGTAGCCCCACCGACTTCCACCGGGCCAACATTTGGAACAAAAATCCTCCCTTCGGGATTGACCTCCAGATCATAGGATTGCTGGGATGCCCCATATATATCTATTAACAATTGATCTCCCGCACCGATTACGTAGCTTTCTGGAGTCGGTATGTTTAAAGATGGATTGAAGTTGAGCTCCTTGTTATGAAATAAGGTAAAGCCAAAAATCTTTTTTTGCTTCGGTGTTAGATCATAATAAGGATCGGATCGCCGCAAGGAATCAAATATATCTTGCTGTTCGTCTATTCCTTGCACCTGCCGGCCCTGTCTTACCTGATTTACTCTTCCCGTAGGTACATTGCGATTCCCTGCCCTTAGTGATTGTATACGCATCCTAAGCTTGACCACTTCAGCAGCAGGCATACCCCTTTCTCTTGCCATTACTTCTAACTGCTGTTCAGTCAATCCAGAAGATTCAGCCCGTTTGATCAACTGTTCAATCTGTGCATCAGAGAGATTGTCAACTTTTACATTCTGAATATCTTGAAGCGACTGTCCATAACCGACGACGGATGCGAAGGTTAAAACCATGCTGATAAGCAACAAATGTAAATGATGTATAGAAAGGAAACGCATAGAGTCAGATATATAATTTACGCTTTAAAGAACAATACAGCAAATATTTGTAAACAAGATGTTAATTATGGCCGCTTGTCCGTCAAATTTCCACAGCTTCGCCACGTCAGTCCCAGATAGAAACAGTCTCTATTAATTACAACGTATGTCTAAAGAACGCCACAAAAGTAAGCATTACAGTCTTAATAACACAGTCGTGCAGGGATTTATGGGGCCAAGCCCTTCTCATCACCATTTGCCCCTTTTCTGAATGATCAATTGTAGAAAACAAAAAGGTCTGTCCAATGCTGGATAGACCTTTATTTTTCTACGATAAAAATGTTATTCCACCTGATTTAAAATAGTATGACCAGCCTGTAATAAATGAAGGTCTTTTTTAAATAGTCTTAAGTCTGAAG
The DNA here is from genome assembly GCA_035303945.1 of Cyclobacteriaceae bacterium. Lineage (GTDB taxonomy): Bacteria > Bacteroidota > Bacteroidia > Cytophagales > Cyclobacteriaceae > DATGMS01. Next base: position 60,163 of record DATGQZ010000079.1, on the reverse strand, counting down.
CCATCATATCTTCTACTAACATCGCCAAATTATACTTTGGAGTCCATCCCAGCTTCTTCTGTGCTTTAGAAGGATCACCTATTAACAAGTCCACCTCTGTAGGCCTAAAATAGGCAGGGTCTATTTTGACCAACACATCCCCCACCTTCACCTTTAATTTATCATGCTCTAAACCATTTTTTGTAAAATTCTCGTTAATAGCCTCTAAAATGCCCACTTCATCAATTCCTTCTCCTTCAAAGCGCATGTTAAACCCAACTTGTGCAAAAGCCATTTTGACAAAATCCCTCACCTTCGTAGTGACCCCGGTGGCAATCACAAAGTCCTCTGGTACATCCTGCTGCAAAATTCTCCACATCGCCTCTACATAATCTTTGGCATGGCCCCAATCTCGTCTTGCATCCAAGTTTCCCATATAAAGGTCAGTTTGTAAGCCCAATGCTATTTTGGCGACCGCACGAGTAATTTTTCGGGTTACAAAAGTTTCACCCCGTAGGGGAGATTCATGGTTAAATAAGATGCCATTACACGCATACATACCATAGGCTTCTCTATAATTTACTGTAATCCAATAAGCATACAATTTAGCCACCGCATAAGGGGATCTAGGATAAAAAGGGGTAGTCTCAGATTGGGGAACAGCCTGCACCAAGCCATATAACTCCGAAGTAGACGCCTGATAAACGCGGGTTTTTTTCTCCAGCCCCAATAGTCTTACTGCCTCTAATATGCGCAGAGTACCTATTCCGTCTGCATTTGCTGTGTATTCAGGTGTGTCAAAACTCACCTTCACGTGGCTCATGGCTGCCAAATTGTAAATCTCATCGGGTTGGGTTTCCTGAATGATGCGTGTTAAATTCATTGAATCCGTTAGATCTCCATAATGTAAAACTAGTCTTGGGTTGTCTACGTGAGGATCTTGATACAAATGGTCGATTCTGTCTGTATTAAATAGGGAGGCCCTTCTTTTAACACCATGAACTTTATAACCTTTTTCTAGGAGCAACTCTGCCAGATAAGCGCCATCTTGTCCAGTAATACCCGTGATTAATGCTGTTTTCATCTGTATAACTCTATATTATTCGTCAATTATTCTATACGCGAAGCTTCAGAAATCTTCGCTTTTTTTCCAACGCTCGGTATTAGTTGGTCAATTTAACTTCCTTAACACGGTCTACATTTTCCAAAAACCATTGGTAAGTGGCCATGATTCCTGTGTCCAACGAAATTTTGGCTGTCCATCCCGCTTCACCCATCTTGCTCACATCCATCAGCTTTCGAGGCGTTCCGTCTGGCTTACTGCTGTCCCATATCAATTCGCCTTGATGTCCAACAACCTTTTGAATCATTTCTGCCAAAGCCTTAATGGTAAGATCCTTACCTGTTCCAATATTATACAAGTTGTCGTGTAGCCTGTTTTCAAGCGCAAAAACAACTGCATCCGCCATATCATCGACATGAAGAAACTCACGCATGGGAGTACCCGAGCCCCATAAAATCACCGGAGCATGTCCATTTTCCTTAGCTTCATGGAATTTCCGAATCATTGCAGGCAAAACATGGGAAGTTTGCAGATCGAAATTGTCATATGGTCCATAAAGATTAGTGGGCATGAGGCTCACAAAGTTTTTTTCAAACTGCTTCCTGATGGCCTCACAAGCCTTTACCCCGGATATTTTTGCCAAAGCATACCATTCATTGGTGGGCTCTAACGGAGCTGTCAACAGATATTCCTCTTTCAGCGGCTGAGGCGCAAGTTTGGGATAAATGCAAGAACTTCCCAAAAACACAAAAGTCTCGCAACCATAATGATGGGCAGAGTCTATCAGATTGTTCTGAATCTGCATATTTTCCATCAAAAACTGATAGGGGTAGTTGTTATTGGCTAAGATTCCTCCTACTCTCGCTGCAGCATCGATCACAATTTCCGGCCTTTCCCTTTCAAAAAAATCCGTGACCACCTGTTGATTTCTCAGGTCAAGCTCTTTACTGGATCTACCGATTAAATTACAATAACCTTTGGCTTCCAAAGCTCGCCAAATAGCAGAACCAACCATTCCTCTATGGCCGGCAATATATATTTTTGATGATGAAGACAGCATAAATGACATATGAATATTAAATTTACAAACTCCTCGCTTACAGGAACCTGGGACAAATCGACTTAGATCATCTGGAGGTATGCACCCTATCTACGGCCATAAAGGTAAGGAGTTCTGTTAGCTTATTGTAATAATTGGGGATTCTCCTTTTCTAGTCTTTCGTAGGCTTTTTTCACCTCCTGCGCCTTATTTTTATTTAGAACGAGAATTGCGTCCTCCGTTTCAACCAAAATAACGTTCTCAACACCAACAAATTCCACGTGCTTAGCGGTCCCGATAGAAAGATTACTTCCAGACATGGCGCCTTTATTCTGCAATATATACTCGTATAAAGCTTCGAAAGAACCCATATCCGACCAATTAAACGAAGCAGGAACAACCTTAATCTTGTCAGAACGCTCCATCACAGCGTAATCAATACTAATGGAAGGGATCTGGAGGCTTTCTTCCAGAGGTAAAAATCCATCTTGGGCACGATCGAAGGCTTGTTTAGCCCTTTCAAAAACTTCAGGCTCATATTTTTGAAGCTCCTGCAGATAACCACCCGCGGTAAAACAAAACATACCGCTGTTCCACAAAAAGTTGCCCTTGGCGATGAACTCCTCGGCCAAGTGCTGCGAAGGCTTTTCCCTAAATGAAACCACCGCATTTCCGTCATGTTCTATATAGCCAAAACCCGTCTCAGGTCTAGTCGGAATTAATCCAAAAGTAACCAAGTTACCTTGATTGGCCAAGCGCAACGCCTCTCGTACGGCAGCTTCATAGTTTTCCTGTCCCTCAATAAGATGATCGGATGGTGTGACTAACAAAACGTCATCTTTTTCCAGAGCAAAGGCAGCAAATGCAATAGCTGCAGCGGTATTTCGTGGACAAGCTTCAACCAACTCTATGTAGCGCTCGATGTTGGTTCTTGTAAGACAATCCCTTGACAACTGATAATTATCTTTTCCGCCCACAATAAGCACCCCATCACAAATTCCTTGGTTCCTCTTGACCGTTAACTCAAATAAAGATTGCCCATCAAAAAGCTCTAAGTATTGTTTGGGCTTTGATTTCCGGGAAAGTGGCCACAATCGACTCCCCACTCCACCGGATAAAATTACATTGGTGATGTTCATTGAATGTGCAAAAATTAAATAGTTAACGTCAGGAAAGTTTTACGTTTATAACATGTAGATTTTAATTTAGACGAAGTATTTGCAGAAAAGACCCCTAAAATTGTCCGTCCCTTGTATACTTCTATCGTAAATGAAGACTACATGCCAGACACGCAATGCTTTTACAAAGTTAACGCAATTGTCATACCCGCTGTTCCTATTCCCCGTCTATTTCTCCTATTTGGCTTTAGGCGAAAGAAAATATATTTTTGCTTAAATTAAATAAAGATGAGCAACAATTACCAGTGGTTTGTCATGTACACTGCTCCACGATCGGAGAAAAAGGTGGAGCAAAGACTGAAAGAAAAAGGTTTGGAAGTGTACTTGCCCATTGTAGAGGAGATCAGGCAATGGAGCGATCGCAAAAAGAAGATCCAAAAGCCACTCTTCAACGGCTACATTTTTGTTCATACTACCAAGGATAAGCTGTGGGAATCCCTCCAGGTAGCTGGAGCTGTTAAATTTGTAAATTTTGCTGGTGAACACGCTACGGTGCGGGAGTCTGAAATTGAAGCGCTAAAAAGGATCATCTCCACTGGTGTAGCTGTGGAAGTCGAAACCAGTGATATTACATTGGGGCAACAAGTGAAAATCCTTGGAGGACCCTTGGAAGGGTTTCAGGGGGAATGTGTACAAAAAGGCAATAAAGATTATTTTATCATCCGTATCCCAAGCATCAACCAAAGCATGCTGGTCAATGTTCCCCACAAGTTTTTGGAAGTGGTTTCCGACTAGAAGCTTATCAAATTTCAAGTTTTCTACACCGTTTGCGACAATTCCGTTAACAGACTCCGCACCTCATCCGGGCTTTTGATATTATAGTTAGCCTGGGTGTAGGTATAGCCAACCCTAATGCTATGGGCATGTGCGGGCATAGCTTTAAACGTATCCTCATCCGTCCAATCATCTCCAAGTGCCAGGATAAAATCATAATCCTGGTCCTTCAGCAAAGCTCCTGCGGCCTTTCCCTTGTTGATATCCGGCCGCTTGATCTCCAGCACCATATTCCCCTCTAATACCTGCAGATTATAGCCACTGGCCATATACTTCAAATGACTAAATAGCTCTCTCATCCTCAAATCACCTAAACCGCTTTCCACTTTCCTATAATGCCACACCAGGGAATGGTGTTTTTCTTCAATGAACGCCCCTGGAGTTCTCAAGACATAATATTCCATTATTTGCCTAATATCTTCCTTCCAGGAATCGTCAACATCGGCGTAGGCTTTCCACCCCTTTTGGGAATGGCGCTTCTTCAGCCACACCCCATGTTCGGCGATCATGTCCACTTCCAATCCCTCAAACCATCGCTCCAAGGTCTCCCTATCCCTTCCGCTAATTATCACTATCCGGGACTGCGCTACCAGTCTAGAAAGCAGTTCCCTGATTTCCATATCAGGTTTTGCATCCTCTGGTCTACCCCTAAAGCCAACGAGCGTTCCATCATAGTCTAAAAACAAAATTCTTTTGCTCGCGGATTGGTAAGCGTCTTTTAGCTTCTTAATTACCGCTTTATCGACCGCTTTGGATTGAAGCTTTCGTTGCTTTTCCTTCACATCTTTCAGCCGGTCCATAAATACATTTACCCATTGAAAAATATCATATCTCCTGAGACTGGCCTGCATGGAGGAGATTCTTGATACTTGTTCTTCCTTCTCCATCGTTAGGGCTTCTTTAATGGCGGCCACCACACGGGACATATCATTGGGATTTACCAATATAGCTTCTTGAAGCTCTTTGCTTGCTCCAGCCATTTCTGAAAGAATCAATACACCCGTCCGGTCATTTTTGCTGGCAACATATTCCTTACAAACCAGATTCATCCCATCTCTTAGAGGAGTTACCAAAGCAACGTCTGACATGCTGTAAAAAGCGCTAAGCTCTTCAAAAGGGAAACTTCTATAGAAATAATGGACGGGAACCCAGTTGAGCGTTGAAAATTCACTGTTGATTTTCCCAACCAAGGTATCTATTTCCTCCTTCAGCTCCCGATAGTTTTTTACCTTGGTACGAGAAGGCACCACGACCATTATCATTGAAACCTTGCCGTGGAACTCCGGATTTTGCTTTAGAAAGGCGTCGAAAGCTTTAATTCGTTCCGGAATACCTTTAGAATAATCGAGCCTGTCGATCGTAATAAGTAACTTTTGATCACCCAGAAATCGTTTGAATTTCTTAACATATTCCTTTGTTTTAGATGCCTGGGCAGCCTCTGCAAATTTATCGTAGTCAATTCCCATTGGAAAAGCGTCCACATTGATCAGACGGTTGTCTGCCTGCAAATAGCCGCTTTCATCCCTCATTCCTAGAAGCCTTCCAGCAGCACTTAGGAAGTGTCTCATGTCATCGTAGGTATGGAATCCGATTAAATCTGCTCCGACCATACCGCTGAGTATTTGGCGTCTCCATGGCAGCATTCGAATGATTTCATAGGATGGAAAGGGAATATGTTGGAAAAATGCAATGGTAGCATTAGCCAGTCGCTCCCTCAACATCCCGGGGAGCAACAAAAGCTGGTAATCATGCACCCAAATGGTATCCTCGGGATTGGCCCGTTCTAAAATGGCATCACAAAATTTCTTGTTTACCCGCACATAAGCCTCCCAATGATTGGGGTCATAATTTATATATTGGGTAAAATAATGGAAAGCAGGCCAAATGGTCTCGTTGCTAAAACCCTCATAAAATTCAGAAATATCTTTCTTTGTCAAAAAGACAGGCGCCATCTTCAAAACCTGCAATTCCTTGACAATTTCCTCTCGCTGTTGGGGATTATCCACATCATTACCTGGCCATCCAATCCATATGTTCTCGCCTTCCTTGTAGATAGAACCTAAGCCTGTGGCCAACCCTCCCGCGCTAGGCTTAAATTCAAATTTTCCTTGCTTTAATCTCAAGCTTACCGGTAAGCGATTCGAAACAATGATCGTTTTTCCCATTTTTCAAGATGTAGAACTATAAAAAAGAACTCTGATTGCTTTCAATTTAACCATTAAATATTGGAAAACGAAGGAAATAGCAGCAAGACAGAAGCTGCCACAACCGTCTACCCCCGAACTCATTCAAAAAAAATGCTAGAATGTATTAAAAAATAGCTTTGGGAATATTGACTTTACCACCACCTTCGTCGTCGACTGTAGCCTACAATAACCTTTGCCGGCTCCATATCCTTGACCAGCAGTTTTCTTAGCCTGTTACCCGTCAATGCTCCCAGACCGCCCAAAACAAACCCTATCAGTGCAGTAAGTCCAAACAAAGCCAATTCGCTATCAAAACCCATGATATTTGCCATCCTTGCAGGAAGGTCAGAATCGGCTTGTACAACAATGATTAACGGGGCAAAAAACCACACCGCTCCCACAGCCATCGCCGCAGAAAAAAAAGCCATAGCGCCTCCCCCACCCACTACAGCGGCAAGTAGTGCGATTACACCCATAAGACCCCAGTGGGGTAAATAAGCCCCAAAAAAATAGGCTGCTATTGCTGACAGGATAAATAACAGTGAAAACCTCATAGCCTTAGCTTGGATTGAAAGTAGTGTGAATGATGGCCTTTTCTACCTCTTCCTGAGCCCATAAGCGAAAATCGAGATATTGACCTTCTGCCCATTTTTCGATGAAGTTGCCGTAGAACTTACTGCCCGGATTTCCTGACTGGCCCCCTGGATATATTCCAAAGGCTTTTATTTCATCCCCCAGCTCCACTACCATACGCCAACTTGCACCATGTCGCTCCGAAGTGGCATTGATAATACCTCTTCCACCTCCCGTATGAATGTCAAAATAGCTAAAGGCTTTAAAGTTGGGAATAAGGTGCTGAATGGAGGTTTTTTTGTATCCTGCCCAAGAAAGGTCTTCGCCCGCTTCGAGTCGCTCCTGAAAATAGTCGCTCATTTCTCTGAAACTTTGACTAACCCAATGGGCTGCATTTTCCTTTTCTGGTGTCTCTGGATCATCGAAAATTCCACTATCCGGTTCATCCCTGAGCAGCAGGGTTGTCTGATAACTGTTAGGGTACACGATCGGCCTTCCCGGATGCTTCCACTTCCCCCAAAGCTTCTCCTCCAGTCTCTTCCACCACTCTGCAAAAAGCGGCGGCTCTGTCTGGCGCGGCGCGGTGTAGAAGTTCCACCTTTTGAGCTTTGTAAGCAGTCCCTCATCCTGGAGATCTATGCGCCTGGAAGATCCCTCAAGCAACTCCAGCATAACGGGGAGAGCCTCTGCGGCATGAAGATGGTAATTGTCGAATTGAAGCGCCTGAATGTCCTCTATCGTGACCCTCTTCATTTCATTGAGCCTGCTATTCAATCTTCGGTTGCGGTAATGTTCGAAACTATGGTCAAAAACATAGTATGGATAGGAAGGATCTACAGAATGCTGATTTGCCGAACTGACAAAGCCGCGTTCAGGGTTAAGGGTGGCTGGATTGTGTTCAGCAGGAATAAATCCCTGCCATTCAAAAGCGGACTTACTTCCATCCATCAGGTATTTGCCCTGATCCTTCCATCTCAACGGAAACTTGCCCTGGACCTTCATGGCTATATCCCCTTCCCTGCTGGCAAACACAAAATTTTGGGCTGGCGCTACAAAATGGTTTAATGCTGCGATAAAATCACTGTGATTTCTCCCCCGATTGAGATCTAAGAAAGTCCTCTGCTCATTGGAGCCTTCATGGGCAGTCCATCTCAGTGCAAAATTAATCTTTTGCCCATTTGCTCTGAAGTTTCTGTCATACACCACCGGTCCATAATGGGTATATATCACCGTATCAATGTAAGTATCGGATGACTTAATTTTTATTTCCTCTAGCCTGCTTTCGCTGGGTCTGTACTCTCCGTCATATAAATACTCTTCCCGATGCTCATCTTTAAAAGTTATTGCGTACCAATCCCTCAGATCCCTCGTTGCATTGGTCACACCCCAAGCAATGGCATCGTTGAAACCACTGATTACACCCAATGCACCGGGAAGGGTAGCACCTTTCACTGAATAATCCGGCGTGGTTAATTGCATGACATACCAAAGGGAAGGCATATTAAGGCTTAGGTGAGGGTCGTTGGCTAATATGGGATTCCCACTGCGCGTCTTTTTGCCTGACACTGCCCAATTGTTTGAGCCTATACCCGGCTCAGGAACAGGAAGTGGTTCTACTAGCAAAGTAGAGTCTGGATAAACCATTTGATCAGGCTCAACGACCAATATAGGCTTGAATTGCCATTTCTTGGATGGCTCAATTACAGGATCATTTTCAAGAGGAAAATCAGGAAAAAGCTTTTCCATCATTTCTGCCCCAATGAGCTGTCGAAGATTGCTGAACTCCAGGTCTTTATCCCCCACAAGCATGTCCGCCATATATTTCAACAACAACACGGTTTTGTAGGCGCTCCACGGCTCAGGACGATAGTTTAGAAGTTTGTACTCCACCGGCAACTGTGCTTCGGTAAGGGTAGAAATGTATTGATTTACCCCCTCGGCATAAGCCTCAAGCAGCAGAAAGGTATCCGGATCTTCTTGTTGTATAAATGCCAAACCGGCCTCAGCACCAAAGCCCAGTCCTTTCCTGCGTTGGGTCCGGTCAAATCCCAATGCCAAAGGTCCGACGAATTCGGAAACTCGGCCCGCTGCCGCCATTGTCTGAAACTCCATTTGCCATAGCCTATGCTGGGCCGTGACATATCCCTGTACCCTAAAGAGGTCCTGCTCGTTGTTAGCAAAAATGTGGGGAATAAGATGCTCATCATATAGCACCTCTACGGGCTCCCAAAGACCTGGAAGATCTAAATGTCCCTGTGCAAGTTGGTCTTCACTATAGGCATTTTGCCAGAATCCTCGAAAAGGGTCAAGTAGGGCGGCCAATGGAGGCACCTGTCCAATGGGCATGGACAATAGAGCCGCCAAAGCTACGGATAGTATGAGGCAGACTATGAAGCCAAGATATTTCATCGAGGAAAGACTGACGGAATGGCCGCTACAAATAGTTGTTAATTAATTGATACGAATAGGCAGACGGAGTTTCTCCCATCTAATGACCAAGGTCTGATCTTCAACATTAATAGATAAATTTTCCTCGGAATGCTGCACCCATTGCGGTGTAACTTCTACCCTGAGCACGTCATTTTCCTCTTTGTATTGGTAGTGGCCGTGCTGTAGGTTCCATTCAGCATTAAATATTACTACCCAATCTTCCTTTTCCCTAGGAATAGTAAACAGGGAATATTTTCCTGCTTTTAATGGCTTGCCTTCCACATTGACATCCTTGGAAAACTCCACAAAGGTGGCCTCGTTGGCTCCGGTTCGCCACACTTCACCGTAAGGGACCAGATCCCCCCAAATGGTTCGATTACGTACAGCCGGAGACCCATATTGAACTTTCACGTCAGCATTCCCGATTTTCGCTTGTGTAATTTGTGTTGGACTGACCTTTTGACCACCGACTGCCACTTCCGTAGCAGTTTCTGCTTCTCTCCCGTTTCCAGTATTATTACCACAACCACAGAATATCCATAGTGTCAAAAAAAACAAGGGCAACAGTTGTGTATTGAATTTTCTCATGATGGTAAAGAAGTTTATTGAAACGAAAATAGGCAATATTTTGAAGGAATGCATACTTCAAGGCTGTATAATGTGTTTATGTTTAATAAAGAAACAGTCCACAGCTCTTTCACTATAGAGAATTGAAGGGGCATTTGTTATTCCCTATGCTAACCTATATTTTCACAAAAAATTTGCTCTGACATGCGCTTTATCACTGTAGTTGTATTTTTGTTCTCCTTACTGGTCTACTTCAGCGTATACTTTTCTCCGGAAAATTTTTCTTATATCGGTCTCCTGCCATTAATGATCCCAGTAGCCTTAGTGGTAAATGCGATATTGGTCGTTCTTCTACTTCTTGGCAGAAGAATGATATTTATACTGCCTGTGATCGCCCTCATTATAGGGTGGAAATTTATAGGAGTCACTTTTCAGTTAAACCCGGCTACGAATCCAACGGACGGGTTATCTGTGTTGAGTTATAACACCCACCTATTTAATTTCCGGTGGACCAAGGAAGAAAACCCTTCTGACAACGCACTTCAGTGGGTAAAAGACCATCCAGCAGATATCAAGTGCCTTCAAGAGTTTTTGCAGGATTATACCACCCCTTCCCAAAATTCCATCAAGCACCTTACGGAAGACGGCCAATATGAGTATGCTTACCATATTGTGGATGGCAACAAAAAGAGATCGTACGGTATGGCGGTATTCAGCAAATTCCCCATCATCAATGAAGGACTTGTGTTTGACAACAAACGAAACAATGGAGCCATGTTTGTTGATATAAAAGTCGACAAGGATACGATAAGGGTATATAATACACACTTAGAATCGATGAGTATCAGGGCTGACCAATTGGGAGATATGGAGGGAATAAAACAAAATTACAGGTCTACTCTGAGAAAATTAAAAGATGGCATCCAAACAAGGGCTTCACAGGTGAAGATCTTATCCGAACATATTGCGAGCAGTCCCTACCCCGTGATTATGGCGGGTGATTTTAACGATGTCCCTTACAGCTATACCTACTTTACCATAAAGTCACTTTTAAAAAATGCCTTTGAGGAGGCCGGCCGAGGCTTTGGCTTTACCTACAACAGAGTGCTATTTTTTCTCCGCATTGATAATATTTTTTATAGTTCTGGAATAGAAGCCATACAATTCAAAACACATCGTGAGGTGGATTATTCTGATCATTATCCAGTTTCGGCAAAATTCCGAATAGAAGAAAAAAACGAATAACAACTGCATATTCCTATTGCTTTACCTGCATGATTGCTGGATATATCTTGTTACACCAACGGCTTATCGGAGTTATTTTTATTGCTTACTTTTGTCCATCACTATTGTTGATCAAGCTTATGAATAAGAAACTGACCTTTGCGTTTTTGCTGCTTTTCAGCAGTTTACCCATTATATCACAGGCGCAGGCTGGACGTTGGCAACAGGCTGTTAAATACAAAATGGATGTTACCATGGATGCGCCTAAAAATCAATACCACGGTACACAGGTATTGGAATATACCAACAACTCACCCGATACCTTAAATAAAGTCTTTTTTCATTTGTATTATAATGCCTTTCAGCCGAATAGTATGATGGACGTGCGCTCTCGCACCATTGCTGATCCTGACAAAAGAGTCGGTGACAGAATCTCGAAGTTGAAACCCGATGAGATCGGCTACCTTAAAGTCAACAAATTAACCATGAACGGGCAGGTGCTGGAACATGAACATATAGGTACTATTCTAGAAGTGGCGCTGTCGGAGCCTATCTTGCCGCATAGCACTGTGGTATTTGAATCAACGTTTGAAGGACAGGTACCGTTACAGGTGCGTCGATCTGGCAGGGACAGCCAAGAAGGGGTGCGACTATCAATGTCCCAGTGGTATCCAAAACTGGCTAATTATGATGAACAAGGCTGGCATGCCAATCCCTATGTCGGCCGGGAATTCTATGGCATTTTTGGCGAATTTGACGTTAAAATCACCATTGACAAAAGTTATATTTTAGGCGGTACAGGTTATCTTCAAAATGCCAATGAGGTGGGACATGGTTATGAGGATGAAGGGGTGGTGGTAAAGCAGCCAGCAGGGAATAATCTGACATGGCATTTTTATGCGCCCAAGGTTCATGACTTTATGTGGGCTGCTGATCCCAAATACACGCACGACAAAATTCAGATGGAAAATGGCATAACCATACATCATCTGTACATCAAGGGCCCGAAAACCGAAGAGGTATGGGCTAAACTGAAACAATATACGCCAGCAGCTGTAACCTTTCTCAGCGAGCACTTCGGCAAATACCCTTATAAGCAGTTTTCTGTCATCCAAGGCGGGGACGGCGGGATGGAATACCCGATGTCCACCTTGATTACCGGAGAACGTCCATTAGGCAGCTTGGTCGGTGTAATGGTTCATGAATTGGTGCACAGCTGGTTCCATGGCGTGTTAGGTACCAATGAGAGCCTATACCACTGGATGGATGAAGGCTTTACCAGCTACGCATCAGCCCTCACGATGAATGCAATCTTCAATGAGGAAAAGCAGGACTTCCCTCATAGTGGCGCTTACATGTCTTATGCCCGCCTAGCCAAGTCCGGGATGGAAGAGCCCTTGTCTACACATGCAGACCACTTCCACACCAATGCTGCATATAGCGGAGCTGCTTATTCAAAAGGGGCGGTATTCCTAGAACAATTAGGGTATATCATCGGGGCTGAAGCACGTGACCTTGGTATGTTGAAATACTGGGACACATGGCAGTTTAAGCACCCCAATGCCAATGACTTCATCCGGGTTATGGAAAAGGAAAGTGGGCTGGAGTTAGATTGGTATAAGGAATATTGGGTAAACAGCACCAAAACCATCGACTACGGCATCAAATCAGTGGAACAAGCGCCCAATAACGCAACAAAAATCACCTTAGAACGAATAGGATTGATGCCAATGCCTATCGACCTGGTGATCACGTATACCAACGGAAAAACGGAAAGCGTGTATCTGCCACTGGTGATTCAACGGGGCGAAAAAGCGTTAGAGGCGGGTATGCCTGAGCGCATCCTCAGCCAAAGATGGCCCTGGACCAATCCTACCATGGAAATTGTTATTCCCCGTGCAAAAACAACTATTAAGCGCATCGAGATCGACCCTTCTGGAAGAATGGCTGATATAAACCGCGGAAATAATCATATTGAATTTTAATATCCCAGCGCATAACAAAAGCAGCCTCGATTGAGGCTGCTTTTTTGATACAGGAGTATAATTATCCATAGGAAGTGCTCCCATAAGCAACTCCTATTCAACCACTTGTACTGCTTACAATCAGCACAATAAAAAACCTCCGAGACATCATCCCGGAGGTTTTAACACTTAAAAAAACCACCAACCTTTATTTACTCTATTTACTAATCTTACGAAAAGCCATCTTTATTTTATCAGCCAGCAAATACATGACTGGTACTATTACTAACGTTAGAAAGGTCGCAAAGGTTAACCCAAATATCACTGTCCATGCCATGGGGCCCCAAAAATCTGCGTTATCCCCTCCCATATAAAATTCGGGATCAAAGGAAGATAATAGTTTTCCGAAATTAATATTGACCCCCAGAGCCATTGGAACTAAACCTAGAATGGTCGTAATGGCTGTCAACAACACAGGTCTCAACCTGACCTTTCCTGCAGCAACAATACTACCTAGAAGGTCCTCATAAGATAAAAACTCCCCTTCAGCTACATTCAATTCCCGTCGCTTTCTGGTCCTAACCAAATTGGTATAATCTATTAGCACGATGGCGTTGTTGACTACTACCCCAGCAAGGGATATAATGCCAATGCCAGTCATGATAATCACAAAATCCATGTTGAAGATTACCAGTCCCAAGAATACCCCAATCGTACTGAGCACAACTGTTGTCATAATAATCAAAGGGGTAATGACGGAGTTAAACTGGGTGACAATGATCAGGAAAATTAGTGAAACAGCTATAAATAAAGCATTGACCAAGAATGCGGTAGACTTATCCTGTTCCTCCTGCTCGCCGGTAAACCTCACATCAATTCCATCAGGAATTTCAAGATTAGCCACCAAAGCCTTTAATTGTTCATTGATAAGCGTGGGATTATATCCAGCATTCACATTAGAAGAAAGGGTAATCACCTTATCCAAATCTTTTCGCTTAACCGATCCGTAGGAAGATCCATATTGAATGTCTGCAACTGACGATATGGGTATGGATTTTTGATTTCCGAACTTATCCATAAAGTTGATCTTCTTATTCATCAAGGCACCGATGTCGTACCTGAACTCGTCGGCCAACCGCAGCTGGATGGGATAATCATCCTCCCCTTCTTTGTATTTCGAAACTTCCAATCCGAACAAAGCGGTGCGGAGCTCGTTAGCTATCACACTGGTAGACAATCCAAAGCGTAAGGCATTTTCCCGATTAATGTTTACCACCACTTCCGGATTTCCCAATTCAAGATCGGATTTAAGCTCCTCAATCCCCTCTATGTTCGAATCGGCAATGGCTTCCCGTAACTTCGATACAAAGGCAATCAAGGCTTCAAAGTCTTCTCCGCTTGATTCAATATTGATTGCGGCACCTACCGGCGGCCCATTGGTTTGCTTGTTGACGGTAATCTGTACACCAGGATACTGCTCTACAAGATCCCGGATGTCCTCCATGATATTATTGGTATTGACACCGTTTCTAAACTGATATTCTACAAAACTGATGGTAATCTTCGCTTTGTGAGGCGTAGCTCCCATGTTCATATCCATATCATCCCCTGTTCCCTCCCCAATTTGTGTAATGAGGGATTCCACAATGTCTTGGTGAGGTTCCAGTAGGGCAAATAGCTCATCTTCCATTTGCTCCACAAATGTATTGGTAGCTTCTATATCGGTGCCAATAGGATGAGCTACAAAAATGTTGATCAGAGCAGGCTGGTTGTCGGGGAAGAAAAGAACATTTGGTGCTCTAACCGCCAATAATATGATGGAGAAAAATAGCAGACCCACAGTTCCAAAAAAGAAGATGTAGGGTTTTCTTCCCCTTAAGGCAAACAACAGGGTCCTTTCATACATGTTTTCCAGTTGTACTAGGAATACATTTTGGAACCAACGAATCGCCTTCCGCAAAATGAAAATATTGAACACGGTAAGCACCGCCACTAACATGAAGATGTTTCCTAAGGCAATAGCTCCTGCTATATATAAGATAATTGCCATAGTGGAAGTAATGATAGCCAAAACCAAAGGCCTTTTCTTTGACTTCTCTTCATCATCCGTTTCTATCTTCATAAACAAGGACGTCAGCACCGGATTGATCACCAAGGCCACAAACAATGAAGACGACAACACGATAATCAAAGTGATCGGGAGAAACTTCATAAATTCTCCAATAATGTCATCCCAAAAAGCCAGTGGCAAAAAGGCAGACAGCGTGGTGAGCGTAGAAGTAATGATTGGCCAGGCTACCTCTCCAACGCCTTCCTTTGCGGCTCTAATGGGTGACATCCCTTCGTCCATGAGTCGGTAAATATTCTCTACCACGACAATGCCATTGTCCACCAGCATCCCCAATGCAAGGATGAGGGAAAAGAGCACCATAAAGTTCAAAGAAATGCCAAACGCATTAAGAACCAAAAAAGAAATAAACATAGACAGTGGAATAGCCACTCCGACAAACAAGGCATTTCTGAACCCAAGGAAGAACATCAACACCAACACTACGAGGATCACCCCGGATATAATACTGTTTTCAAGGTTATCCACCTCAGCCCGTGTATATTTAGACTGATCATTGGTGATCTCCACCCTTAGATCGTCAGGAAATCTGTTTCCCTGTGTACGCTCAATGATGGCTTTAATTTTATCCGCTGCATCCAATAAATTTTCGCCGCTTCTTTTGACCACATTTACCGTCACAACTGGCAGCTTACTGCTCCTTGCATAACTTTCCCTTTCCTTAAAAGTATCGGTCACCGTAGCCACATCCCTGAGGTAGACAATCTTGTTGTTTTCGATTTTGACGATCACATCCTCGATCTGACTAGGGTCCTCAAACTCACCAGTAATCCGGAGTGATCGGCGGAAATCACCTGACAGGATATTACCTCCGGACATGGTAATGTTTTCTGCACCTACAGCATCAGCAATATCAGAAAAGCTAACCCCCATTGCCTCCATCTGGTAAAGGTTGGCATCAATGCGGATTTCCCGCTCGATGGTACCACCCAAATCTGCCTTGGAAATCTCAGGAAGCTTCTCTATTTCGTCTTCCAAATATTCTGCATATTCCTTGAGCTCTTCCTCAGGATAATCCCCTGATATGTTGACATTCATGATGGGGAAATCAGAGGTATTGATCTCCAGAACATCCGGATCTTGATCAAGATCTGTAGGCAATTCGCTTTTCGCCTTATCTACTGCATCTTTAACATCCTGCAAGGCTTTTGCGATATCTACATTGGGATTAAATTCTACCACAATGGAGGAATAATCCTGCACAGAAGTAGAACGAATGTCCTTTATGTCATTGATTCCCTGAAGTTCCTTTTCTATTGGCCGCGTAATCAAGTTTTCCATATCCACAGGAGAATTCCCAGGATAGGCCGTACCGATATACACGGTGGGAATGACAATCTCTGGAAAACTTTCCTTAGGCATTGTTCTATAGGCCAATATCCCAAGTGCCGCGATGATCAAGGCCAGGATCACCACGCTGGTGCTATTATCTACAGAAAATGACGTGAGCCCAAATTCTCTGGTCACTTTCTTGTCGTTATTTTCCTGCTCTTGTAGTGCCATAACTTAGTTTTGAACGGTATTGATCCGCATATTTTCGCTTACATCCCTAAAACCTTTTTCCACCAAAACCTCATCGCCTTTTAAACCTTCCAATATTTCTGTCTTTCCCTGGTAGGTCAGACCTCTTTTGATATAGGCTTTTTTGGCAGCATTGTTTTGTACAATAAAGACATACTCGCCTTCATTGTCCTGAAGGATCAGGTTGGTAGGTACTGTGACAGCACCTTTGTTTTCATAATCTTTGATCCGAATAACGGCCACCATATTAGGTTTGGCTTTTGCCGACTGCGGTAAAAACGCCTCTATTTTAAAAGTTCGGTTATTGGGGTCGATTACACCGCCCACAGCCGTTATTCGGGTGGCAATGTCCTTGTTCAGGGAAGGGAATTTTACCTGCACCGAATCTCCCCGCTCAACGGAGCCCACGTAGCGCTCGGATAGGTCCCCTTCAATGTATAAATCGCTCTCTCCTACAAAATTGACAACCGGCGTCCCCGGCTGAACCATTTCACCCAATCGTACATTGACCGCCTCAACGGTGCCGTCGAAAGGTGCCTTAATGGTAGCTTTATCACGCTGCGTAGACACTGAAGCCAAGCTTTTTTCCAATATTTCTTTGCGATTTTTTGCCTCCAGAAACTGAACCTCGGTGCCTATCTGCTGATCCCAAAGCCGTTTTTGCTTTTCGAATATGATGTTGGCCAATTCCAGCTGCTTTTCTACCTCTTCAATATTTCGATCTATTGCTTCTGTATCCACTTCTGCCAATACCTCACCCCTTCTCACATGCATACCCTCTACTGCCTTGATATTTAACACCCTACCGGCCACCTCCGCGCTAATGTTGACATTTTTCTTAGATAACACGGCACCGGTCACTTCAATGTAATGGGCAAAATCCCCTAATTGCACGGGGGTGGTAGTGACGAGCATAGTCTTTCGCTGATCATGGGCAAAACCAGTATCCAGAGCCGCAATTTCTTGCTCCAAAGCTTCTATTTTAGCGTTAAGCGCAGCCGCTTCATCCTTGTATTGCTTCAACTCAACTTTCTTGTTTTCCAAGTCGTCGCCTCCTTGCGCGCCGCATGAGACGAGGAAAATCATTAAAGGGTAGGACAAAAATTTAAAATGGATTTTCATAGGTTTGGTAATTTTGTCTGAAAACAGATGTACTGACAAACACGAAATCATTGGCCCTGATGGCCCATACGTTAATTAATTCAAGGTTACTTAGCAAGAATTCCCAGTGCCTTCTCTAGATCAACCCGCGCTATTAAAGCATCATACAATGCAGCGTAATAATTCGTTTCGGCTTCCTTAAGCGCAGCGTCCGCTTCCACCACTTCGAAGTTGGAGCCTACACCTTCTTGGTATTTGATCTTGGTAGTCCTAAAAACTTCCATTGCCAGTTCGCGGTTGTCTAATTGTGCCCTCAAAGCGCTTAAGCTGTTCTGCAGATTTGCTCGGGCCTCTGCTTCCTCACTGACGACACGCTGCTCCTGATCATACAGCTGATTTTGGAACTGCTTGATCTGCACCCGATTCTGTTGAATGCGATAGCTTTTGGCCAAGCCGTCGAAAATTGGGATCTCCAAGGACACCCCGAGAACAGAGCCTGGGAACCATTCAGAATTGAATATCTGCTTCAAGCTTCCTCCAAAGCCCAAACGACTGTAGCTAAGGTTGGCATCAATCCGAGGAAGATATTGGGAAGTGTTGTTTTTCAAATCCAACCGGGCCAAATCTAAGTTGGTCTGGAGCTGATCCAGCTCTATACGCCTCATCCCCTTCTCCTCCAATAATGGCGCTACATCAAAGACTTCGTCAAGATCCTCTATGTTTTCTGCCAACGTCAGCGGCTGACTGACATCCATGCCCATCTGCAACTTCAGCAAATTCAAACTGATGGTGGTGGCGGACCGCGCCTTTTCCAACTCGGTTTTTAAGTTATTGTATTGAACCTGTACGCGGGAAACATCGATTTTTTCCGCAAATCCAGTTTCGAACATCACGCTGGTTTCCTTTAACAAGGTGTCCATTCGGCTTAAATTGGCCTGCACCAGCTCTTCCCTCTCCTGACTCACTAACACGGAATAATATGCTTTCTTCACATTTTCAATAACATCCAATTCTGTTTTGACTTTATCCAATTCAGCCAGTTGTCTATAGGTCTTTGCGGCCTGTAGCCCAACAAAATAAGATCCATTGAAAATCATCTGATTGACTGTCACTCCTAAGTTGCCGCTATACTCTGGGGAAAATTGTACTGCGATAAATTCCCCCTCTTGCGCCTCTGGATCAAAAAAGATAGCAGGGAAAGGTTGTGAGGGAACAATCAGATTTTTGTTGATATCCACATTACCGGTAATCTGAGGCAAGCCTTGGGCAGTTGTCTCACCTACCGTGGCTTTGCTGGCAGCAATGGCCAATTGCGCATTTTTGACGAGCACATTATTTTGAAGCGCAAAGTCTATGCTTTCTTCTAAAGTGATCTTAGGGATTTCTTGCCCTTTGGCTAGATTTGCTGAAGATAAAATGAGCGCTATAAATACAAGGGATCTAATAAGTACATTCATAATGGCTTCTATTAAATAGACTCACTCAGATAGGCCTGCCTCCCTTTCTCGGTCAGTATGCCATGAATAAAATGATCAAATAGTTCAAGCTGCAATTCCACCATATCAAAATGAGCGGCTGAGGGAAGTGATCTAAAGTCAAAAGCTATCTGTTCTAAACGTAACATCGCCAGAATCTCCACATCAATCTCCGGCCTAAAATAACCTGCCTCCTTACCCCGCTTTAGCACATCAACCATGATGCTTAAAGCCATTCCATTCTTAAAGGCTTCAAACCGCTTCCATGATTTAGGGTAGTAACGCTTGATTTCATTCAGGATTAAAGGGTTCATACCGGAGTACTGCTCCCGCATAAATTTAGACACCCTGACAAAGTGCTGAATAACGTTATCTTCTTCTTTGATGATCCTCGCCAAAACATCTTCCTCCCGCTGGAGAAAAGCAGCAAAAACCTCATAAACCAATGCCCCTTTATCTTCAAATTCCTGATAAATTGTTTTTTTGGAGACACCGGCCTGACGGGCGATATCATCCATAGTAACGGCTTTGACACCCATAAGCCGAAACAAACCTGTGGCTACATCAATAATCTTTTCTCTCAACTCCACATGTTACTATTCATAATCAAGCCATAAAACTACGGAAACTTTACATATTTCAATAGTTTCCGTAGTTTTTTTGGCAAATATTTTTTTAAAGACTCTAAGATACAGCCGGGAAGCAAATTTATATTCTTATCTTTAGAGTGGTTAGAAAATTTATTTTCGCTGATTAAGGTGTGACAAAATATGGCCAACACCATCACTAACACCTATTTTTAGTGGCTAAAAAATACAACTATTTTCTTCCGCGGGTCTGCCATTAAAATTAATGGGCACTAGCTGTCCGATATCGAGCAAAAAATGTTCTTTAGGGAACAATATCGGACAGTATTCCAGAAGACTTTGAAAAAAGCGTTTTGAAAAGGATAATTCACGCAATCTTTAGTAGCATTTGCTTACCTTTGCTCCTTATTTCATAGCCATCGAACATAAAAGCATATGATCTTCTTTTTCCAACCTTCCCCGGAAAAAATTTACGCTCTAGAAACCGCCCACCGACTTACTGACCAAACCATCGCCAAGTTGAAATGGCTTTTTAGCGGCAGTCTTGTCAACCAGTTAAAGGTAAGTGGTGAATTTGTAGGCCCAAGGAAAGAAATGATCACGCCCTGGTCCACGAATGCGGTAGAAATCACTCATAATATGGGAATTGAGGGCATTTCCCGAATCGAGGAATTTTATCTTAAAACGGAGGGGCTCTCTATAGACCCCATGCTCCAAGCCGTATATCATGGCTTAGATCAGGATATATTTCACATAGATATTCAGCCAGAATCCGTACAGCAGATCCAGGACATTGAAGCCTATAGCGAAGCTGAAGGATTAGCTTTAAGCAAAGAAGAAATAGAATACCTCGAGAGCGTCAGCAAAGAATTGGGCAGACCGCTTACTGACAGTGAGGTTTTCGGATTTAGCCAAGTCAACTCCGAGCACTGCAGGCATAAAATTTTTAATGGCACCTTCATAATAGATGGAGAGGTGAAAGAAAGCAGCTTATTCCAGCTGATCAAAAACACTTCCGTTAAGAATCCCAACTACATTGTTTCCGCTTATAAAGACAATGTGGCTTTTATCAGCGGCCCAAAAGCACAGCAATTTGCCCCCAAAACGCAAGAACAGGCGGATTTCTTTAGTGCTGAGCCTATCGATACTGTTATTTCACTGAAAGCAGAAACCCACAACTTCCCTACTACTGTCGAACCCTTTAATGGTGCGGCTACCGGTTCGGGAGGAGAAATTCGTGATCGCTTAGCTGGGGGTACTGCCTCTATCCCTTTGGCTGGTACAGCTGTATATATGACTTCTTACTCCCGTTCAGAGGCGGGAAGATCCTGGGAAAAAGATGTGGAAGAAAGAAAATGGCTTTACCAAACGCCTATGGACATCCTGATTAAAGCCTCCAATGGAGCCAGCGATTTTGGCAACAAATTCGGCCAGCCGTTGATCTGTGGAAGTGTGTTGACTTTCGAACATAAGGAAGGAGATAAGCAATACGGCTTTGACAAAGTAATCATGCAAGCGGGAGGTGTAGGTTTTACCCGTTCCCAATACAGTCTGAAAAACAAACCTGCTCAAGGGGATCAGGTAATTGTCATGGGCGGTGATAATTATAGGATCGGTATGGGTGGAGGAGCAGTATCTTCTGTGAATACTGGGGAGTTCAGCAATGCCATCGAACTTAATGCCATTCAGCGATCCAATCCTGAAATGCAAAAAAGGGTTGCCAATGTCATTCGTGCCATGGCTGAAAGCAATGACAACCCCATTATCTCTATACACGATCACGGTGCCGGCGGACATTTAAACTGTCTGTCGGAACTTGTGGAAGAAACAGGTGGCACCATCCACCTGGATAAACTTCCTGTAGGCGACCCTACATTGTCGGCCAAAGAGATCGTAGGTAATGAATCCCAAGAAAGAATGGGATTGGTGTTACATGAAAAAGACGTGCCCAGGTTACAAAAAATCTCTGAAAGAGAAAGAGCTCCCTTCTACGTAGTAGGTGAAACCACTGGAGACATGAATTTCAAATTTGAAAATTCGGTTACTGGGGAAAAGCCTATTGACTGGAGTTTACGCCACTTGTTTGGCAGTTCTCCAAAAACGATACTAGAAGATCAGCGGGTAGAGAACAATTTTGAAGAAGTAGTGTATGATCAGGCACAACTCACTACCTATATTAAGGAAGTTCTTCAGCTGGAGGCCGTGGCTTGTAAGGATTGGTTAACTAATAAAGTAGACCGATCTGTTACCGGAAGAGTTGCAAAACAACAGACAACGGGAGCTATTCAGCTACCCCTGAACGACGTGGCCGTTATGGCCATAGACTACACGGGAACCAAAGGCATTGCTACCTCCATTGGTCATGCTCCGGTGGCTGCCTTGGCTAGCCCAGAAGCCGGTTCCAGATTGGCAATTGCTGAGGCTTTGACAAATTTGGTGTGGGCTCCTTTAGAGCATGGCTTGAAAGGCGTTTCATTAAGTGCCAACTGGATGTGGCCCGCAAAAAACCCAGGCGAAAATGATCGTTTATACAGAGCTGTAAAGGCTGTAAGTGAATTCGCGATTGAACTGGGCATCAATATACCAACGGGTAAAGACTCGCTGTCCATGACACAAAAATACCCCAACGGTGAAACAGTTTATGCGCCAGGCACAGTAATTATATCGAGCATAGCGAATTGTGCTGACATCAAACAAGTAGTAGGGGCTGATCTAAAGCCGGTGAGTGGCAGCAAGCTGTATTATATAGATTTTTCAAAGCACAAGGCCAGTCTCGGTGGCAGTAGTTTCGCGCAAGTGGTGAATAGAATAGGCAACGAACCGCCTACCGTGGCAGATAGTGCGTATTTTACCGCAGCCTTTGAAGCTGTTCAGCAATTGATCAAAGAAGGTCACGTATTGGCTGGGCATGATATTTCTGCAGGCGGCTTGATCACCACCTTGTTGGAAATGGCCTTTCCTACTGAAGCGACCGGCTTATCAGTAAAGATCAACAAACTTGACGAACCTGACCCAATTAAGGCTCTTTTTGCAGAAAACCCCGGTGTTGTCGTTCAAGTAAAGGCGGAACAGGCGGTGAAGACTCTTCTGGATCAAGCAGGCGTAGACTATTTGGTGATTGCAGAGGTCACGCAGGATGCCAAAGTCACTCTCAATGGGTTGGATATCATGTTGGATATTCCAGAACATCGTGACATTTGGTATAAGTCGTCTTACCTTTTGGATCAAAAACAAAGTGGAAAACAGCTCGCACTTGACCGTTTTAACAACTACAAGAGCCAACCCCTATCTTATAAGTTTGCTCCTCAATGGAAGGGTACCTATAATGCTTTTGGCTTAGATCCGTTCCGTCAGCACGAAACAGGCGTCAAAGCTGCCATCATTCGAGAAAAAGGAGTCAACGGAGACAGAGAAATGGCTTATGCCCTTTGGTTGGCAGGATTTGACGTGAAGGATGTACATATGACGGATCTCATTTCCGGCAGAGAAAATCTGGAAGACGTCAATATGATTGTTTTTGTAGGCGGATTCTCCAACTCCGACGTTCTTGGTTCTGCCAAAGGCTGGGCAGGTGCTTTCCTTTACAATGAGAAAGCCAAGCAAGCTTTGGATAATTTCTATGGCCGGGAGGATACCTTGAGCCTAGGAGTATGCAACGGCTGCCAGCTCATGGTTGAATTGGGATTAGTTACCCCAAGCCATGAGGAAAAACCAAAGATGCAGCACAACGACAGCCACAAATTCGAATCCGCCTTTGTCAACGTGGATATACCTGAGAATAATACGGTAATGTTCAGTTCTTTGTCAGGACAGCGCCTAGGGGTTTGGATAGCTCATGGTGAAGGAAAATTCTACTTCCCAAAAGACAAAGAAAACTACCACATTGGCATGACCTATAGCTATGCCGCCTACCCCGGTAATCCAAACGGCTCTGCCCATGCTGTAGCCGGTATTGCCTCAGATGACGGCAGACATTTGGCCATCATGCCTCATATTGAACGCTCTTTGGCGCCTTGGAATTGGCCACATTATGTAGCGGGAAGGGAAAATGAGGAAATAACTCCTTGGGTAGAAGCCTTAGTTAATGCCAGAAAATGGGTTGAAGAAAAGGTAAAGTCCTAAACTTAAAGGGTTAGAATGCCTAATCCGGAAAGGATTCGGTGGCAAGTCTATATGCGGAAGTGGACACATCTTAAAGCCGGTGTTTTTTTAAAGCTGAAACAAAGGTAATTAGCCGATAATCTGACAAATCTTACGCTAAGGATTTGCAAAAAATAAAAAGTCCCCCTACATTTGTGGCACATTAAAGGAAAGACAAGCTTCCAAATGTAAGAATGGCCGATGGTGTAACTGGCAACACGTCTGATTTTGGTTCAGAAGAGTCCAGGTTCGAAACCTGGTCGGCCAACGAAAGCGTCTCAGATTGGTAACAATTGAGACGCTTTTTGTTTTTTAAAGGTTTGCCCTTTAACGTCCGCGTCGATATAAAAAATGCAATGATGGACTACCCACCATTGCACCTTCTGATCATTGAAAAGCAAATCCTAAAGCTAAGATCAGCACAATCATTATCAAATACATCCATTTAGCCCGCTTCTTCGGCTTTCCGAATAAAAGGTTGTTGGTCGAATGTAAATACCTCTTCTCCCAAGGGGTTTTCCCCGTCTTCTCCATCTTAAAATTAAATACATTCATAGCTAAAATAAATTAAATTAAACAAACCGAAACAAAATGACGCTTTTTTGCCACCTCATCCTCAGGATGGTTGGCTACCGCTGCATGAGGCCTAACTATTATAAGGAATTAGCGCTTGAAATAGTTCCTTTTTCGCCATCTGAACCGCAGGCCAACAGATACTGCAAAATCCGTTCTAATGTGAACACAAAAAAAGGAGCTTTAAAAGCTCCTTTATTAAATTGTTCTAAACTAGTTATCTTCCCCTCGAAGTTTAAAAACAGCCCCTTCCAATTGTTCACTGATTCTAATTTGACAGGCCAACCGACTGGTAGGAAAATACTCGGGGAGATTCTCCAGCTGATCCAGCTCCACATCTGTGGCATCACCTAAGCCATCCTGTCCCTCCAACACTTCTACATGGCAAGTAGCGCAAAGGGCCATTCCACCGCAAGTTGCCAATACCGGATATTCTGAAGCCTTTAGGACTTCCATGAGGCTTAAACCCATGTCATCAGGAGCCTCTACTTCCTGACGGTTTCCATCGTGATCTTCTACTTCAAATTTAACCATTGATCCAATCCTTAAAATGCGTTCACGCCATTTACGGTAGTATATTTAAAACTTAATTTTTGGTCCGGATACACCAACTTGAATGCCCCTTGACACATTAAAGCTGCTTCATGGAAGCCGCAAAGGATGAGTTTCAATTTGTTTTCATACGTGTTGATATCTCCAATCGCATAAATACCTGGCACATTGGTGGAATAATGAACAGTATCCACTTCAATAGCGTTTTTATCAATGTTCAATCCCCAATTGGCAATGGGCCCTAACTTCGGACTTAAGCCAAACAAAGGAATAAGATAATCTGTGTCTACGGTAATTTCCTCCTTGTTTTTATTGACCATGGTCACAGACTCTAAATGGCCATTGCCGCCCAATTGCTTCAGGTCCGAACTGAGGATTAGATCTATCTTTCCGTTGTTTGCAAGATCGAATACCTTTGCCGCTGAATCAGGCGCTCCTCGGAAAGTCTCGTTCCGGTGAACCAGCGTTACCCGTCTGGCAACGTCTGCTAAGTAAATCGTCCAGTCCAATGCAGAGTCACCACCGCCAGCCAAAACCACCCTTTTATCGCGGAACTTCTCCGGATCTTTTACCATATAGGTAATTCCTTTCCCTTCGAAATGCTCCAAGTTTTCCAACACAGGCTTCCTTGGTTCAAAACATCCCAATCCGCCCGCTATAACCACCACTTTGGCATGAATCTTAGTTTTATCACTGGTGGTTAGTGTGAAAGATCCATCCTCCTGCTTGGTTAGATGATCTACCCTTTCACCCAAGGTAAAGGTCGGATTGAAGGGAGCAATTTGTTTCATCAGATTATCAACCAAATCTTGGGCTTTAATCTCGGGGTATCCTGGAATATCATAGATAGGCTTTTGGGGATAAATTTCGGAAAGCTGTCCCCCCACCTGTGGCAGTGCATCAACCAAATGACAACGCATTTTTAATAATCCGGCTTCAAAAACGGCAAACAACCCCACTGGGCCGGCTCCAATTATGCAAATGTCTGTATTTATCATGGCGTCAATTGTTTACTACATATAAATAAGTTGCAAATATAATGGGTCATGCAACTAAAACCTCGATTGTTTAAAACTATTCTAAATTATTATAAATGGTATTAAGTATGCGTTTAAATTCTTCAAAGTCCTGTTGATTCAAATTTTCCCAAGCCTTTTCGCGGATAGCCGCCACTTGGGGTTTTAAAGCCGACACTTTTTTATTACCGCAATCTGTCAACAGAAGCTGGAAACTTCTCCTGTCGCTTGGGTTGGGAACGCGTTCTACATAGCCTTTTTTACAGAGTATATCAATGATGCGGGTAAGGGTGGGATGGTCCTTAAACACCAAAGCCGCCAATTCTGTTTGGCTTAGCACCCCATTTTCTTCCAAGTTCTTCAATACCAGCCACTGATCTACGGTCACATCAAACTCACCTATCTTGAATTTGCTCTGCGCATATTGCTTTACCCGACGCGCGGTTCTATCCAAAAGAAAGGAGTATTTAGAAAATTGTTCCTGTGTCATACCAATAGTTAGTGTGACAAATATAGTGCAATTATTTTTAATTACTTTCCAACTCCCTACAAATTCTATAGGTTTGACTTATTTTTGTTTATTAATTTGGAAATTCAACACGGAGCGCATCTCTGCAATATATAAACGGCAGTAATCGCTGCTAAAAATCGCATATGAACATAACACTAGAAGGAAACCGTGCTTTAGTAGGCGGAGCCACCAGCGGATTGGGGAAAGCCATTGCCTTGCAGCTGGCCGCCTGTGGTGCAACAGTAACACTAATGGCCCGCAACCAAGGTAAACTTAAAACTATGCTTCAAGAATTACCGCGGCCATCTCATCAAACACATGACTATCTAATCGTGGATTTTGAAAACTTTGATGATTCCCAAGAACGGATCCAAGCCTATTTTGATGGAAAGAGCGTAGATATCTTGGTCAACAACACCCACGGCCCTGCTGCCGGACCGGCTATGGATATAGGGGTGCAGGATTATCAAGAGGCATTTGATCTGCTTTTTAAAACCTATTGCTTTACTACCTCTTTAGCTTTACCCAATATGCTTGGCAATAAGTTTGGAAGAATCATCAATGTTTCCTCCATGTCCGTTCAAGAGCCTTTAGCCAACATGGCTCTCTCCAACAGCATCAGGGCTGCAGTGGTCAATTGGGCGAAAACACTCGCTGACGAGGTTGCTCCGCATGGCATTACCGTCAATAATATTTTGACTGGCTCCTTTGACACGGAGAGACTGAAAACCCTCCATAAAAAACAAGCTGAGCAAAAGGGCATTAATCTCGAGGTTTGGAGGCAACAGGCGGCTGAAAAAATTCCTATGAGGAGATTTGGCAGACCGGAAGAGTACGGCTATTTGGCGGCTTTTCTTGCTTCGAAATTTGCGGCTTACATCACTGGCACAAGTATCCCTATTGATGGAGGAGCACTTAGATCAGTTTAGCCACAACGCGCAGAACAGGTATTTGTCTCTATTAAGCGTATCCCCTCCCTAGAAAAAAAAGGTGGTTGAAAGCATATAGGACCTACAAAGGGACATTTTCTCCCCACCCCACATTTTCACAAAAACTGGCTGCAAGCTTTCTCTGTGACAGCAACATTTGGCCCATAGGATAAAAATCAATTGTCATGAAATCTAATTGACTTGAAAATGTTTATGACCGTTTCTTCATCCTTAATGTCCCTACCCATAAGGTTAAATCTCATTGGCCCACCTACTTCAATATAAACCCCTATAATACCTTTCCCCTTTTCAATCGGCATCACAATGTGTGCGGGCTTCCCGTCAATCGTTGTCACCATTCGAACATGGCTTTCAGCCGTTTCATTTTTGAAGTCGCTGGAGTACCAGCCATAATCATAGGTAAGTATATTTCTCCCATCCGTTATCACTCCTACTTTGGAGTCATACCCCCGGCCTCTAAAGCTATCCCAATCAGCGGGTACTACAATGGAGAAGCCCTCAACATCTACTAATTTGGTCGCGGGACTATCATCAACACAACTGATGAGCAGCAGCGTCAAAATGTGTGGTAGTAGCCTAATATTTATCATAGCAAAGATGTTTGGGAATTGCTTAAGGATGCGCCCAACAATCGGATCGGATAGTACCTATTTTTATCTGTATAGACGATAACAGCAAGCGTAATGTGACAACAGCCTGACGACAACAAATAAAAGCAAATCGATCACGGCAAACTCCTGCCTCTATAGATCTTGCATGGTTTATGCTTTTACACAGGCTTGCAGGGGATAATACGTGGAAACGCATACTATTGAGTTATTGCAGTGTTCAAACACGAATACCTTATTCTCTGCAAAATTTACTATTAAAAGTTAATAGCTCATACTCCATCTACATAATTTAAACCCGTCTTCTTATGATCACAGACCTATGGTATAAAAATGCCGTCATTTATAGCTTAGATCTCGAAACCTTTATGGATTTAAATGGCGACGGAGTAGGCGATTTTGACGGGTTAACCCGGCGCTTGGATTATCTGGATGCCATGGGAATCGATACGGTCTGGCTTGCGCCGTTTCAGCCTACTCCTAACAAAGACAATGGCTACGATATATCCGATTATTATGGTGTTGATCCACGGCATGGCTCCAGCGGCGATTTTGTGGAATTTATGAAACACGCCAACAAAAGAGGCATCAAAGTCCTGATGGATCTGGTGGTAAACCACACCTCCAATAAGCATCCCTGGTTTGTGGATGCTTGCAGCAGCAAAACTTCCAAACATCGGGACTGGTACGTGTGGTCAGACACGAAGCCTGACGACTGGAATGAAGGAATGGTATTTCCGGGCGTACAAAAAACCACATGGACTTACGAAAAAAAGACAAAATCCTATTATCACCATAGGTTTTACGAATTTCAGCCCGACCTAAACATGGACAATCCAGAAGTACGGGAGGAAATAAAACGAATTATGGGATATTGGCTAGAGTTGGGTGTAGCTGGATTTAGAATGGATGCTGTTCCCTTTGTACTAGAGTCAAAGAAACCAGGTGCAAAAACAGGGGCCATCAAATTTGAATACCTCACAGAATTTCGAAAGTTTGTGCAATGGCGGCGAGGTGATGCCGTCTTACTGGGAGAGGCCAATGTAGATCCTAAGGAAAGCGCTGACTATTTCGGCCAAGAAGGTGACGGCATCCATATGATGTTCAATTTTTTTGTTAACCAACATGTATTCTACACACTGGCCACCGCCGAAGTCGCTCCTTTGGCTAAAGCCATAGAGGCCACCCGTATTCAATTTCCCACCTCACAATGGGCTAACTTCTTAAGAAATCACGATGAGCTAGACCTTGGGCGTCTGGACGAGGAGCAACTGGCAAAGGTTTATGAGAAATTTGCACCTGATGAAAACATGCGGCTCTATGACCGTGGCATCAGGAGAAGGCTAGGGCCATTGCTGGGCAATAGGCGGCAGATAGAACTTGCATACAGCCTAATGTTCTCCCTGCCCGGAACACCTGTCATACGTTATGGGGATGAAATTAACATGGGCGACAACCTGAAGCTAAAAGAGCGAGACGCCGTGCGTACGCCGATGCATTGGGCAAATGCCCCTCAGGCAGGATTTTCTGAAGCAAAAAAACTTGTGCACCCGGTAATATCGACTGGTCCTTATGCTTATAAGCATGTTAATGTAGAAAATAACAGAAGAGCCAAAGACTCCATGTTGAATTGGATGACCACACTTATCCGGCTCCGAAAAGAATGTCCGGAAATAGGCTGGGGAGAATGGCAAATACTACCTGTAAAACAAGACCAGGTACTGGTGATGCTGTACTCACTAGAGGGGAGTGCTTTGGTCATCATTCATAATTTTGATGATGACGCGCACGAAGTTTCCTTAGAACTAAAACAAAAAAACGGAGCGTCGCTGATAGGCATGCTTGATCTAGAAGAAATTGTTCCAGACGAAGACGAGGTATATCAAGTTAAATTAGAGGCTTTTGGGTACCGCTGGTTTAGGACAGGAGACTTGAGCCATCTGTTTATCAAATGATTTTTAGAAAGAATCTATTGTCAGGCACACTTCAAACTATTTAAGAAAAAGGTTGGATGCTTATCACAACATCCAACCCTTTGACTTCTAGATTTCAATTTCTCCCTGCTCTCCTGTATCCATCCTTTTGCCGGTAAGTGCGGCAGCTGCGATTTTCAACAAGGTGACCATTTTGCCATTAGGGGTATCCCAATAATAGGCTTCAATGGGGCTTACCTTTAGAACGGTAATATTTGTATCATTCTTGCCTTCCTCAAACCAAGCATTCGCTATCGGGGTCCAGAGCCCTTCAATCTTTTCCCGATCCCTATAAATGGCCGCTTTCCCAAAGAGCGACAAAAATTGACTAGAGGAAGGTTTGGCAAAAATCAATTGCACATCTTCATCCTGCTTGATCTCCAGGTTTTTTTGGCTATCGGCAGAACTGATAAACCATAGGTTGCCTTGATCATCAACTTCCCTTACCGCCATGGGCCGAGTAGCAAAGGGCTGCTCTCCCAAATCGGTGCAAAACATACATATTTTAATTTCTTTAGCCAAGTCCTTCACTTTGGCAATCGCTTCTTCATGCTTCAAATCCTTGTGCATAGTATTTTAAGTTATGGTTTTTTGAAATTAAGCTGGCACGTGCTTTGGTAAATTTTGCCTCGTCAGCCGAAGACTTTAATCTGATCTAATGCAAATACATTACCACGAAAAGCAACAACTTCACTTAAACCAATTCGATCATGTTTTATCACGTCAAAGAACTTCAATTTAATGCGAGGGTATCCAAACCCGATCCCCGTTTTGCCCGCCTGCTTTTGGAACAATTCGGGGGACCTAATGGAGAGTTAAAAGCAGCCATGCAGTATTTCGTACAAGCATTCTCCGTCAAAAATCCGTATCCTGATCAATACGATATGCTGATGGACATTGCTACTGAGGAGTTTAGCCACCTCTAAATTGTAGGGGCTACCATTCAGATGTTGTTGGATGGAGTGACGGGAGAGCTAAAAGATATTGCTGATCAAGAGGAGATCATGACCTTATTGGGTGGAAAAAGCGCCAAGGAAGGCTACATCCACGAAGCCATGGTAAATCCCCAATTTGGGGTGCTTTCTGGCGGGGGGCCTAGATTGACAGACAGCAACGGTGTTCCTTGGCAGGGCAGTTATGTAAATGCGAATTCCGACCCCACCGTGGATTTGCGCTCTAATATCGCGGCTGAATCCAGAGCAAAAATTGTATACGAATACCTGATGAAGTTCACTGACGATCCTTCCGTCAAAGACACACTTATGTTTTTGATGACAAGGGAGATTGCCCACTACCAGATGTTTGAGGCCGCACTGAACCAAATCCAACCTAACTTCCCTCCCGGCATCAGGCAAGGAGATCCAAGACACAGCAACACCTACTACAACATGTCTTCCGGCGCAGATTTCAAAGGACCCTGGAATGATGGCACCTCGACCCAACTCGGCGAGACCTGGCAGTATGTGGCTGATCCATTAGCAATGGTTGAACAGACAAATGGACTTCTCGACAAGGAAATTGAGGGAACCCATAGAACCTTGGAATCCATGAAAGAGGCGGAAACCAAACTTGGAAAAATCAGAAGTGAAGAGATTAAATCTTCTATTCCTGATAAAGATATACAATGGAGCACCTATGGTGCAGAAAAAAAGGATAATGGAGACAAAGGAACCTTATTGTAAAGAAAAAACCACTAACAAAGTACAGGATCAGGTAGCTATTGTGTGTTATACCGATCCTCTCTGCTGCTGGAGCTGGGGCATGGCGCCTCAGCTACAACGGCTGTTGGCTGAACACCCCGAACAAATCGCGATAGAATACTGCATGGGTGGACTAATTCCTAGTTGGAAAGAATTTTCCGATCCACTTAATTCCATCCAAAATCCCAGTCAAATGGGCCCTATGTGGATGCAAGCGGGACATATTACCGGCCGGAAGATCGATGATATGGTTTGGATGGTCGACCCTCCCTCTTCTTCTTATCCTGCCTGTATAGCGGTAAAAACCGCACAACTTCAATCCAATGAAGCTGCCGAGTTAATGCTACATGCCCTCAGTGAGGCGGTGATGCAACACCGAAAAAACATTACTAAAACGGAAGTAATCGCAACGGTAGCAGACATACTTGTTCAACAGCATCCTGAAATTTTTGATCTTGAACGCTTTAAAAAGGAGTACAACGGAGATTTAAGCCGTGACGCTTTTCGGAAGGATCTGCAAAAGGTAAAATTGAACAAAATCGGAAGATTCCCGACACTAACCATCAGCAATAGCCAAGGTAAAGGGGTGATGATTACCGGTTATCGCCCATATGACGCTCTACTGGAAGCAATTCGTCAAGTTGTCGTACTTTAAGGGAGCGCTATTACCTCATCCATCAGTACAGGAAACACCTTGCTATCCGCTCCTTTTTTTAGGATATGAAGACCTGTCAATTGGCCAAAGGCAGGCAATATAAGACAATGGCCTTGATGAAAAAAGCAAGGCAAACGAAAGCTCTGCCTGCCTTTCGCCTTGATCAATACACCAGGATGTATATGACCGACAATATTTAATGCCTCTCCCTCAACAGCGGGCAAGGGAGCATGGGTAAAAACCAGGTGTCGACCCAGCCAATATTCATCAACGACCTCAATGGAAGTCTCTTCAAAAATTGCAGCAGGTAATATGTCATGATTGCCCTTAGTGAGGATAAATCGGATGTGGGGAAAACGTTGTAAGAAATCCCTCATCTCATTCCATTCATTGTTCAGGCTACTGTGAAACAAATCGCCAAGAAAAACGACCTTGCGAGGCTGCAATGACGTTATCAATTCCGTCAAACACTGCAAATCCGGACAAGCTGAGGGAAAGGGAATCATAATCCCCTCCTTCCTGAAATGTGAAGCTTTTCCCAAATGAATATCTGCTACTACCAGCGTTTGATGCTGTGGCAAAAACGCCACTTTCTCGGGTAATAATTGAATCAGTTCTTCCTTATGATAAAATTCCATGCAGCGAATGCAGCCTCCCACTCATGAGTGACAATACGCAGAGCGTTTAGTGATATAATTGAGATTCTTTCGCAAGCAAGATTTTCTTGCGACGCTATTGTACGTCCAAACTTTCTTTGAGTTTCGTCAACCTGCTTTGCCAGTCTTCGTTGCTATACCTCTCTCGGAACGACTCTGCAAAGATAGGAAAAGAAAAAGGAGTAAGCTTGGTTGGCAATGTCAAATTGATCTCATGGCTGCTGATGCGTTCAAAAGCCGCATACATTCTAGCTGCTTCCAGTTGAAAGTCCATCACCTCATCATAGGCTTGTCGGAGCAATAAGTTATTGGGGTCATAATCTTCAAAAACAGAAAAAAACAGGGAGGAATTAGCTTGCAGATGCCTCGTCTTCATAGGCTTGCCCGGATATCCCTGAAAAATTAATCCCGCAATGCTGGCAATATCCCTAAATCTCCTTCGGGCCATCTCTGTTGTATTAATTCCTAATTGAATATCAGCAAGCAAATTGGCGGTATCGAAAAGACCCCGCTTCATCCCTTCCTCTACCGGAATAGCGGCATCACTGAGTAATTCGAACCCATATTCATTGGTTGCAATGCTAAATGTAGCCTGTCTAATCTTACTTAGTCGGTAGGCAATAACCGCAGCCATCCCCTCATGCACGAACTTTCCTTCAAAGGGATATACAAAGAGATGATAGCCATACTTTGTCTGAATGTATTCTACCAACAGCTTTCCCTCTTCGGGAAGTGCGGAGACTTCACTTTGTTTCTTAAATAATGGAGCCAAAAACCGTAACTCAGATCCCTTACCTGAGGTGTGGTGTGCTGTTTCCATAGTATGTCGTAAAGCAATGCCTAAATCAATAGAAATTGGTAGTCTGCCGCCCATCCAGGAAGGCACTGTGCCTTTTTTGCTCGTATTGTTTCTTACGAGCACCTGCATATCCTTCACCATGATCATCTCTAGATTCCTGCCCGAGAACCAAAACGTATCCCCGGGCTTCAGCCGAGAGATAAAGGATTCTTCAATCGTCCCCAAATATTTTCCACTCATATACTTGACCTGCATCATGGCATCACTTACGATGGTGCCGATGTTAAGCAGGTGTCGGTGCGCAATTCTACGGCTCGTGACCCGATACAGGCCATTGTCTAACACCACTTTATAAAATTCATCATATGCGCCTAAGGAACGGCCGCCTTTGGTGATCATCATTAGGCATTCATTAAACTCATCTTCCGTAACGGAAGAAAAGCAATGAGTAGCTTTGACTTCATTAAAAATGGTATCGGCCTGAAATCCCTCCGAAATCGCTAAAGTCACAAGATATTGGATCAATACATCAAAAGAGCGGACATAAGGAATGCGGCGCTCCATCATGCCCTCCTTGATGGCATACTTAAGAGAGGCTCCTTCCATAATCTCCAACGAATGAGTAGGCAAAAAATAAATACGACTTAAAGCACCTGGCTGATGTCCACTTCGCCCAGCTCGTTGCAGAAATCGGGCAACGCCTTTGGGAGAGCCTATCTGCACCACCGTATCCACCGGGCGGAAGTCCACTCCCAAGTCCAGGCTGCTGGTACAAATCACAGCTTTCAAAGTACCCTCGTGCAAAGCAGCTTCAACCCATAGCCGGATCTCGTTGCTTAAAGAGCCATGGTGCAAAGCTATAATCCCCGCCCAGTCTGGCTTAAGCATCAACAGCTGCCGGTACCAAATTTCAGCTTGAGAGCGCGTATTCGTAAATAAAAGTGTGGATTGACTGTTTTCAACGATAGGAATGACCTGTTCGGCCATATGCACACCCAAATGCCCTGCCCAAGGGAAACGCTCCAATACTTCCGGCAACAATGTCTCAATCTGCAGCTTCTTTTTGATACTGGCTCTTATCAGCACTCCCTCACTTTTGGGACCTAACAAGATGTCTTTAGCCTCGTCCAGATTACCTATGGTGGCCGAAATTCCCCAAACCTTCAAACCAGGGTTCAGGGCCTTAAGACGACTTAAGGCCAGCTCGATGAGCACGCCTCTTTTACTGCCCATCAGTTCATGCCATTCGTCAATCACTACAAACTCTAAATCTGAAAAATAGTCAATATAGCCCTTGCTGGCCATCATGATATGAATGCTCTCAGGCGTAGTAATTAAAGCATGGGGAGGTCGCCTCTTCTGTTCTTGACGCAACTTTGTAGAGGTATCACCCGTTCGTAAGCCGATCTGATAATCCAAGGCTAAATCTTCGCTCACCACATTGGTGGCTTTATAGATTTCTGCAGATAAAGCCCTGAGAGGCGTGATCCATAAGCAATGCAGCTTTTGACCTTTACCCTTTTTTATCTTTCTTTGGATGAAATAATGGTGCAGTATACCAAACCAGATAGCCATCGTTTTGCCATAGCCTGTGGGGGCATTTAGCAATCCAGAATGTCCTTTGGCCATTGCTGACCATGTTTTCTTTTGAAAACTATGGGGCGTCCAGCCTTGGTTGGAAAACCATACTTCCGCAAAACTATTCATGGATTCACCGCCTCAATCAATTGTAACAAGTCTTCTTTGGTATTGGCGGATTGAGGAGATTTGTCTTTTCGCCATCTCAAAATCCGTGGAAAACGTAAAGCCACCCCTGATTTGTGCCGAGGGCTGGCATTAATGCCTTCAAAGGCAATTTCAAAAACATATTCAGGTTTTACACTCCGTACAGGGCCAAATTTTTCAATTGTATTTCTTTTTATCCAATTGTCTAACTGGGTAATTTCCTTGTCTGTCAAGCCAGAGTAGGCCTTGGCAAATGGCACCAAAGTATCTCCATCCCATACGGCAAAGGTATAGTCCGTAAAAAGATTAGCCCTACGGCCATGGCCGCTTTGGGCATACAACAATACTCCGTCTACTGTCATGGGATCAGTTTTCCATTTCCACCAATTCCCCCGCCTTCGGCCGGTTTCATAAGGACTGGATTTTCTTTTTAACATAACTCCCTCACAATACTGTTCTCTGGCATCCTTTCTAAATATTGCTACCTCGTCCCAGGTATTAATGTTAAGCGTTTCAGACAGTATCAAGTTTTCATCCTGATGCTCAGCTACGATTTTCTCCAACAACTTTCTCCGCTCCTCAATCGGTTGGGGCCTTAGGTCCCGTCCCTCCCATTCCAAAAGATCAAAACAAACCATGACCAAAGGAGCTTCTTTTAGGTATTTGGGTGATAGGTTCTTCCTGCCGATTCGCGTCTGCATGACCTGAAAAGGCAAAGGTTTTCCATCTTTCCATGGAATGATTTCTCCATCAATTACAGTTCCATCAGGCAAGGAGGTATTCAGAGAAGCAAATTCGGGAAATTTATCCGTCAGCAAATCCTCACCTCTACTCCAGACAAACAGCTCCCCATTGCGCACGACAATCTGTCCGCGGATTCCATCCAGCTTTTTCTCAATATACCACTCATGGATATCACCTAAGCTATCCGGTTCAGCATCCAGCTGATACGCTAGGTAGAAAGGATAGGGCAGATAATGCTTGTCCAAATGAATTTCGCTTCCAAACATAGAAGCCATGGTCTCTTCATGGGGATCCCATTTGCCCATCAATTGATGTGCTATGGAGGTGGCTTCCTGATCAAGGTACTTGGCCAAGGCCTTTACGACCAGTTGTCGGGAAACACCCATTCTAAAATTTCCTGTGATCAGCTTGTTAAATACAAAACGCTCCTCGATCGGGACGCTCAGCCAATAGTCAACGACTAAAGCTTTCTTTTCTTCCGTAGGCATATCGGCCAAACGGCCTAGCAAATCTAAGGTTTCTTCCAATGTGAACTGCTGTTCCTTCTCCTGAGGTGGAAGCATCAAAGCGATAGCCTCCCCCAAATCCCCGACAATATAATATGACTCCTCAAAAAGCCACATCGGCAATCCTGCTAACTCCGCCGCCCATTCCTTAAGCTCTGCAGTTTTCACAGGTCTTTTGGGCTTGTTGCCAATCAAAATCGACACGGCAAAAATCTTATCTTCCTCTTTAGCAAAAGTGAAATAGTCCACCAACGCCTGCACCTTTTGATTGGTCTTGGTCGTCTGATCAATGGCCGTAAACATGGTCGTGAATGTCTTCATGGTTTATTCCAGGTCTCCCGTCGTTGGCTCAAATTGTGTTTTTATTTCGACAGCATTGAGTTGGTATCGCTCTCTCAACCACTTGGCATATGTGCTCTGATAGCCATGGGTTACATAGATATTTTCAGCCCCAGTGGCCAATACCGCCTCATTGAGTTGATTCCAGTCGCAATGATCAGAGAGGACAAAGCCCCGATCAACACCTGACCGACGCCTAGCGCCGCGAAGTTGCATCCAGCCACTGCACACTGCTTTGCGGGAGGGGGAAAAGCGATTTATCCAAGGAGTAGACAATGCAGAAGAGGGTGCTACTATCAAAGCCTTTTGAACGGACTTTTTTTTCATATCCACTGTAACCCTTCGTCCGGGAAAGGCATGTCCTTCCGCGTTGAAAATATCGTTCACATTGGCTACCGCTCCATGAAGAAATATATCACCAATACTTTGGTCTAAATGGTGAAGGATTGACTGTGACTTACCTAAGGCATAGGCAATAATGACCGAATTAAACCCCTCAGAAGCATTTTGACGCCACCAGTCATTGATGCTCACATAAACAGATGTCGCCGGAGGAAATCGGTATACAGGAAGTCCAAACGTGGATTCGGTAATAAAATGATGACATCGGACCGGTTCGAAGGGAACACTTAGACCATCTGACATTAATTTATAGTCCCCTGAAACTACCCAAATCTCTCCCTTGTATTCCAGTCTCACCTGCGCTGATCCTATGATGTGGCCGGCGGGATGAAGGCTGATGGTGACGCCATTGATGGAAGTAGTCTGATGGTATGCCATACCTTTTACCGAAATATCCATTCCCAATCGAAGCTTCAATATACCCACGCTATCCTCATGGCAAAGGTAATGGCCGTTGCCCCTCCTGGCATGATCGCTATGCCCATGGGTAATCACCGCCCGCTCTACGGGCATCCAAGGATCTATGTAAATGTCAGCTTGCGGGCAGTAGATACCCCTATCCGTAAATTGCAGCATGGATCGAGAGAAAAATTCATGACATATAGGCAATATCCATACCATGATGAAGATGAATTCAACGGAGTAAGGGCTAAAAACACCCTGAAAAAAATGCTATAAACTTTTTTAACAGCGCCCTAACGTCTAGTTCTGTTAGGATATACTATGCACCAAAGGTCCCGCTTTTATGCCTCTATTGGCACCTCCTACCCTAGTCCGTCTTAACCTTGCATATATTGAGCATGTGGGTTCTACTAATCCCAAATACCATTGCCCTCAGTCAGAATAACCGGCCGCCCCTCAGTGACGATCAGCGTATGTTCGTGCTGCGCCATAAAACCTCCCCTGTTGCCCACCAAGGTCCATCCATCAGGAAGCGTTTCCGCATAGGTAGATCGGGTAGCGATAAATGTTTCAATTGCTACTACTGAATTTTTCCTAAAACGACTGTGGTTAAACCGATCACGATAGTTGGGAATCTCAGTTGGGGCTTCATGCAAACTCCTTCCTACACCGTGTCCAGTAAGATTCCTAATAACTTTGTAGCCTCTCCTTTTTGCCTCTGATTCCATAGTAAAGCCAATATCGGAAACGCGTACCCCGCCTCTTATTTTATTGACCGCACTACGTAAAATTTGCTTAGAAGCGTCGATCAGCTGCTGATGTCCATGAACATCCTCGCCTACTACAAATGAGGACCCATTATCTGACCAAAATCCATCTAGTTCCGCGGAAACATCAATGTTAATTAAATCACCATCTTTAAGAATTCGCGCAGCTGTCGGGATACCATGGCAGAACTCGTTATTGACGCTAATGCATGTCCAGCCCGGAAAACCGTAAGTCCCATAAGGTGCTGAACGTGCGCCAAAACTGTTCATTATTTGCGCCCCATACTCGTCCAATTCCTTAGTCGAAATTCCCGGCCGGGCGAAGTCCCTCATCAGTTTAAGGGTATGCGCTACTGCCTCACTTACTTTTTTTATTCCTAATAGTTCTGCTTCTGTGGTAATGGACATGATTGTATTGGTGGGAAGGTGCTTTTTTTATTCTTCAGCTAAAATTAGGACATCAATGGGTCAACACCAAATACTGATTACTATAACCCCATTAGTCCAATGTCAAAAATTCCGCCCACAAAGGCAGATGGTCAGAGATCCGCCAAGATATTTGGCTTGGATTGTACTTCCTATTTAAGTAGACATGGGGGGCGAAATCAAAAACACCTCCTGCATTGTATTTCAGAGATATCTGGGGGATATGTTTTACATTTTCAAACCACGCGATCTGGTCGTAAAATTTTGCATTATCGTCATACACCGTTCTTCTCAGTTCGTGAAGGTCTGAAGGGACGGTCAAACCCGTAGAAACCAATGCCTGATAACGCTCATCCCCCTTGCGATCGATGTTAAAATCTCCCAATAAGATAAGGCTTTGGTCAAATGCGTGAATGTTCATTGACCAGTCCTTTAGCCACTCCGCTATAGCCATCAATTCCGGTGTTCGGTCCGCTGCCTTCTTGCCATAAAGTACATGTAAGGTTATTAAAATAAATGTTTTGTTTGCTACCTTGAAGCTTACAGCATAAGGCGTTCTAGCAAATTGGCGGGCAAAGGCGCCCGCTTTAATATTTGTTACTTGCTCATTGGGAATAACAAGTTCGCAAGCCAGTCCGGAAAGTTTTACCTTTCGGGTATCAAATAAAAAAGCCAACCGCTCATTATTGCCTTCATCTCCCTTACACACATCCGTCAAAATGAAGCTCCAGTGAGCGCCTAAAAACTTTAAGGTATGTCGCAGGGCCTTTAGGTCACCCTTTACTTCCTGCAGTGCTATGATATCGAACCGAGACAAAATATTGGCAATACAAAGAAGCGCATGTAAATCCCGCTTGGGCGTGTCCGTTTCTTTAGCTTCCCACTTCTCGGTAAGGCCACCAAATGCACGAATATTCCAAGTAGCAATAAGCACATTCCTGTCTAATTGCTTCGAAGGCAATAGCCCATCCAGAATTTTGTTTAATTGCTCAACTTCTTCAGCAATATGTTGGGGAGGTTTTTCGTAAATATGCGCCATGGCTATACTGCGTTAGCTAAGATCTAAAATACTGAATTTCCACCTCTTAACTTTAAAAAAGATTTAAAAAAAAGGAAAGTTTATATGTATCGCGAGCAGCTTGTTGGGAGGGAATCTGAACCTGTCACCATAAAAAAAGCACGGAAACGATATCGCTTCCATGCTTTTGATGAAGGTTCCAACAAGCTTAATTAGTTGAGAGCTTGTAAGGCATTATCATAGGCTGGCTCTTGTCCGATTTCTGGCACCTGCTCGGTGTAGGTTACCTTTCCCTCGGTATCGATTACCACTACGGCACGGCTCAACAAACCTTTCAGCGGCCCATCTTCCATCAAAACTCCATAGGCGTGGCCAAAGTCAGTTCTAAAATCCGACAGCATTTCTACATTTTGTATGCCTTCCGCACCGCAAAATTGTGACTGTGCAAAAGGAAGGTCCTTTGATATACATAAGATGACTGTATTGTCCAGCTTGCTGGCTTCTTCATTAAACTTTCTTACAGACTTAGCACAAATGCCCGTATTGATACTGGGGAAGATATTCAATACCACGTTTTTACCTTTGTAGTCAGTTAGACTTTTCTCAGATAGGTCAGTCGCTACCAATGTAAAATCCTTAGCTGTTTCACCCACCGAAGGTAGGGCTCCTGATGTGTTTACTTGATTACCTTTAAATGTAATTGCTGCCATAATAGTTATATAGTTATATATTGAATGGTAAAATGCTTCCAAATGGAGAAGGCCTGTGCGTAAATGGCATCAAATGTTATACCGCAGCTAAAAAAATTAGCCCACTGCCGCCTTTACCTGATCCTTCATTCTTTTTAAGCCGGTCTTCGCCACCTCTAATGGGTCCTGCTTCCAATAAGATGGATTGAATAATTCTAAGGATAAAACTTTGTTGCCACCCATCTTGGCCAGATCCTGAATAATATCTTTTATAGGAGCAATTCCCTCGCCTGGATATACACGATCCTTATCTTCCTGCTTTTCGCGGGGAATATCACCGGGAACATCATTCATGTGAAACACTTCCACCAATTGCCCACTGAGCATTTTCAGCCCATCAAATCCTGATCCTCCACGGAACAAATGGTACACATCGGGAAGTATTCTAGCATCTGGATCATTGGCCACGGCTGCTACCATCAAGGTTTGCCCCAAATGATGAAAGGGTTCGTAAGCTCCCCAAAATTCAAGTTGGGGCATCACCCCTGTGCTTCTGCCTAAGTTTAGCAATTCCTTATAGGCATTGCCAGCCCTAAAAAGATCCACCGGAGCGTTTGCACCTATTCCGGGGGCGGCGATACGCTTTCCGCCAAGTTCAGCAAGGATTTCCATTTCCTCCTTCATTTGTGCAAAGCCGCGCCTCATGGTAGCCTCGTCCTCCGCCATCCATGGTGCAAAACCAATAGCATTTTCCAACCGTAAACCATGATCTTCCAGATGCTTTCTCAGCTTCGCGGCGGTATTTCCCTCCTTTAGAAATGCCTGTATATCGCCTATCCACAATTCAATCCCGTCGTATCCCGCTTTTGACGCTATTTCAATATACTTTAGAATGCCCGGATTTTGACCGCGAATGGTGCTGGTGTTCAAACAATAACTGAAGGAGCTTTGATGCGGAGCCTCGGCTTGCGAAAATTGAGGAGCAATCAATAAGGCAGGGCTGATGCCCACAGCCTTGAGTACATTTCTTCTGTTTATCATGGGTTTATTATGTCTCTATGGCGACTAGGTTGGTCTAACATTCTCTCAAAACCAAATATATCATTATTCCTGATATTTTAATATGTAACCACGTGGCCGCTGTTGTTGGTTGGCACAGCCTGAAACTGCCTTGGTAGCCGAGATACCCCTACTAGCTGAGTTTCCCATAGTTGCCAATATCCTCCCCCTCATCGGTTATAGTAAAATAGCAAGTTGTACAAAACCATGGATATAAGCGCTGCCATTTGTCGAACATAAGAAATCTGCGCTATATGGAAGCAGCAAACAGCGTTTCTTTTTGCACTTCAGATCTTACCGGGCTAGTTAATTTTAAAATCACAGATGAAGGAATACGTTGGACTATGCTAGCCAAATCATCGAAGTAAAATAACCCTTTGGGAAAGCCTTTCTCCTTGGGCACCCTTAGAGGAGTTGTCATCTAAGATACTTCTACATGCATTATTTGCAAGACTTATACAGGAAGCCTAACTTTAGTCCATTAAGATTTACATACATCCAGAATAAAAATGGAGAGAAACAAATTGGAAGTTTGGCAAAGAGGCCCAGTACCAGGTGTTCCTGACCTCTTACAACCTGTTGCACATGCCTTGTTACAGGCAAAGGGGGATGCGAGGCATTACACCCATTCATTTCCTGATTCGCTGCTTTGGGAAAAACCCCATGGATTGGCCGCGGTGGGATTTCATCTAAATCATCTGACCGGAGTGGTAGACCGGCTTTTTACCTATGCCGACAACAGAAAACTCACGGAAGAACAGCTGAATTTTCTTAAAACTGAAGAAAATCCGGATCACGCTCCCTCCACGGTAGCGGACTTGGTCCGGACCTTCGAACAAAAAGTTGATGAAGCGGTGGACTTTTTGCGACAAACTTCAACGGATGACCTTACAGCCTTTAGAGGGTTGGGCAGGGCACAACTACCTACGACCAAACTGGGGTTGCTTTTTCATGCTGCCGAACATTCTCAACGCCATATTGGGCAGCTGCTGGTCACGGTAAGAATTTTGACGGCAGCACATTAGCCTGCTTTCGTTAATCTATGGCCTACCGAATTCTATCCAGGGCAAATTTCAATCGCACCCTCCTAGGGCTGCTGCTGCTACTGGTGGTGGGTTCTGTCATCAGCTATGTGATATATGGACCTTATTACTCTCCCGACACGGTCAATTATTTTAACTATTCCCTCCATTTATTTAATTCCTCCAAATGGCAAGGCATTTATTCGCCTGCATATCCTTTTTTGTTGCATGCGCTGAGGCTAACAGGATTAAGCACTTTTAGTGCGGCAAATGTATTGATTATAATCCAGTATGGAATCAGCATTTATTTCCTCTATTGTTGGACAAAGATTACCGCTGAACATTACTGGCTGAGTAGGCGAAAGCAAATGAGCCTATTGCTGTTGCTGCTGATCGTATTCCATTCGTGGTGGTCGTATAGAATGATCACCTGGGCCCACGCCGACAGTATCTTCTATTGCCTTCTGATCATTTGGGCGTACTGCCTCTGTCGCTGCTATCTATCAACGCATTGGATGCAGCTGTTGATCTTATCCTTGTTTAGTGCGGCTCTAATTTGGGTAAAGTTAAACACACTGGCTATAGTGCCCTTTTTTCTGTCTTTGCTTGTCTGGGACAAAGACCGCATCAGATGGCTTGCGCCTTTAGTAGCGACCCTTACTTCTTATATAGCCTATAAAGCGATTTCTGGCTATGAATTTTGGGGTGCAGCAAATGCAGCCGATGAGGCGACTGACCCCCTGCCTACGGACAGCATATTGTTGCTATTCAACAACTTATCTTTATTTTTCAAATCCACTTTAGGATTTTTTTTATCTGATTTCCTTACAGCGCATATTCCTTTTCTGTTGGCAGTTATTGGCGGAATAATCCTGCTGGCGCTTTGTTTCTATTTGGCTTTCTTTGAAATTAGAAAAAGCCTCACCTTGACGTCGGTGTACCTACTATTTGGTCTCGTGTACTTGCTTTGTCAGCTGGCCTTCCTTCAAATGATAGGGTCTGAAGAAATCAACTATCGAACGCTGTTCCCATTTTTTCTTGTAGGAAGTTGGTATGGCTTAGTCAAGTTTTTTTATGTGCGCAGAGTTGCTGCAAGAACAATGCTTTGTATCGCCTTATTGATTGCAGGACATAGTATGGTGGGCTATGTGTGGACCTGGAATAGGCATGATGTAAATTCTCTGTTTGACGTCAACCGGCTCCAAAAAAGTTCGTTCACGGAGAAACTGCGCCAGCATGATCAATCAACTCAAATAATCACCTTCGCATCCAACAGGCCTGAAATGCTGGGCCTTTTGCTCGATAATCCTTCAGTCGTGGCGTACAACCCTGAATTTTTATTTATACAAGGTAAAAGAAGGGAAGTTTCCGAATCAAGAAGGAAAGAGTTGCTGAGGCAGCTAATGAAGCGATTACAATATGGGGAACTGGTTCTCGTTCTTTTTGGCCAAGACCCCAGCCTTTATGAATTTATGAATATCCACAACCTCCAAATCACGAAATTTGAGGAAGGCCTGATACTTTCAGTAAAGAAAAGACCTGACAATAATTGTAGTACTTGATTGCTGGACGGTTCTTTTATCTCAATAAGTACATCTTGCCGTAGCCCTTGGTAAAGGCCTTGTCTCCCGCGGTAGGCCGATATTCCATAAATTGTCCATCTTTTTTAACCAATACCCGATAAATATAGACGCCGTTTGCCAACTGATCCCCAAATTCGTCCTTTCCATCCCACGCATATTCGGTGATGTTGTTGCCAATCCTTAATGTGCCTAATTCCTCCTGAAAGATTTCCTTCACCACTTTTCCGGTTACCGTCATAATTTGAATTTTGATCTGATCAGGCACCTCTGATCCCGTAAC
The DNA here is from genome assembly GCA_035303945.1 of Cyclobacteriaceae bacterium. Classification (GTDB taxonomy): domain Bacteria; phylum Bacteroidota; class Bacteroidia; order Cytophagales; family Cyclobacteriaceae; genus DATGMS01. The sequence goes on along the minus strand of DATGQZ010000079.1, from coordinate 15,279 downwards.
TGTAAATACAAAGCGCACGCTGGAACTAAAAGGGTTGGGATAAGGGTAAAAATTGGTTATTTGCGCTTCATTGACAACTTCAAAATTGATTTCATAGGGTTTCTCACCCGCTAAATTTCCTGCAGCATCAGTACCATTGATCCTTAAGGTGTAACGTCCATCTTCTAAAGGGCCGGGCTGAAATTCCAATTTAAAATCCCGCTCCGCAGTAGCTTCATACCACTTCAATTTCAAGCCTGCAAAACTCACCCTCTCAAAACCACATCCTTCACAATCCTTCTTTAAATACACCTCCATTCCTGTGGTGTCTTTCTTCAAAGAAAGTTTGTTCTCATCCTTTAATAATGCCGTAATCAACACAGTGGGAGAGACAATGTCACCATCCATGATGTACACCCCATCGAAGCTGACATCCAATATGGGATTCAGTTCATCTCCTTGCACCTGGAAATAATCAGGAAGGTCCATGACGTTGTTTCGAAATGTTTGTTCCTGATATTCATGTGGATTAGCAAAAACGTTCAGCGATATTTTACCGGGCCTTCCCATAGATTGGAAGGGTATGGTAAATGACTGGCTTTGTCCAGCCTTGACTGGAGGGATTCTCTTGCGAAATTTTTCGGTACGCCGTTGGCCGGCATGTGTCAATGTCCACTCCACCGTCAATGTATCGGTAAAATCAATTTTAGAAATATTCAGAAATTCAAATTTGACCTCTGCTTCCTGTCCTTCTTGTAGCTGAAGGTATTCGTTTTTGTCCTTAAGCATCAACACTCCTTCAGGAACTCCAGTAAAGCTCACCTGCCATTTGCGCAGCTGTTCGGGAACAGAGGAGTCGGGATCATCCAAGGCATACTGCAACTTGAGATAGGGATACATTTCGGGGTTAATAGATGCTAACGCAAAACGTGTATCTTGGATATTTTCAAACAAAGCAACTTCTTCTCCTTCCGCTGAAATACCCATAATATCAAAGGATGAGCGTTCTAGGTCAAAGGGAGCCCGTTGACTTAGTTCATTGAAAAAACTGATCCAATGAGAGGCGGGGCCAATCCGCGGGCTGATCACGCGACCGTAAGGAAAAAAACCATTCAACTCCTTTTTAAATGTCAGCTGTTGCGTAGTGCCCGGCACTTCGGGGTTTTTGTCGGCCACTATTTCTATAGCTTCTCCAGGCTTCATCCCCTTCCTTCCAAAGAGGATGTAGGGATCTCCTGTCTTTAAGTTTCGAAGGGTCGCTTCATTTGCACCAATCAAGCGAATTTTGGCATATGCTTCCTCTGGCCACTCGGAGAAGGTGACATTTCCCACCGAAAAAATCACTACATAATCCCCTTCCTTCAGGCGATCTACATAATCCAACAGCATGGTCTCCCCCTCTCGCGTTATCCGAATATTCCTGATATTTTGGATGATTTGGGGTGTGCGCCCACAACTTTTTTCATCCAACACATCAATATTGGTAAGCGGAACGGGTAGGTAGGGTACTAAGGTTTTTTGATCAAAAGCCATTAACCCTAGCGAACCATCTGCGCAAAAACGGTTGGGGGTGTCGAGAATATAACTGACACCGTTAAGCATAATTTGGGTTTGATTGAAGGTATAATCCGGATTTTCGGGGCCAAAAGTGAATACATCCACTTCTAACTTGCTGTCTTCATACTTCCATTCCTGTTTTTGCAGGTCAATTACCAGATTATCGCGTTGATTCTTTACAAACTGCGGAAATTCCCGCTGCGTCCAACCCTCTGGACCTTGGTTGATATATGAAAAACTTGATGTTGCCCATGATTCATCCTCTCCCTCTCTGGGTTCCAAAAAGCGGCTCCTCCAATACAAGGTAAGTGAGTCGCTGAAAGTGAAATTTTGAAAGAGATCCATCGGCCAGCGAGCAATATTGGACGTGGTGATACGGTGTTCCTTCCTCCCCGCGCTGGAAAAATCGGCCACCGAATCTATCTGGAGGACGATGGTACGATCCTCTATGGACATTCCAGGAATTTGTGCAATCAGTTCTATTTGACGGTCTCTGACAATAGCATAGTCTAAGGGCGAAAGATTCATGGTCCCGCTTAGCTGAAGATGCTTACCCACACTTACGGCATTGTTCATATAATTAAGCTCCGCCACACTTCTTTCCTGATTAATATTTATGGTAAAGATATTTTCTCCAAAAGAGTTAAGACCTGTATTAGGAATGGTAAAGGAAATGGTATCCCTTCTAAAAACCGGTGCGATCTTCCAAGGGTCAAATTGAATCAAGGTGCCGTCCGGTAGCTGACGAGAAACAGTTATACTTACTGAATCCAAATCCACCCTGCCAATGTTGCGGACTACAAATGAGAGGTTCAACGAATCTGATAGGGTATTTAATGGCAATCCATGGAAGCTGTTTAAGAATACATCTTCTGCTTGAATGGCGTAGTCTGCTTTATCCGCTGGAAACATCCTTACGGCAGGATCACCCAACATGATCATTTGACTGACATGCGACCTATTGAGGGGGTTGTAGCCATAACGACTGTAAAAAAGCTTTTCCGCTTCAATCTTGACCTTTCCAATGGGTTGATAAATCATCGATGAATCGGAAAAAGCCGTGAGATAAAATGACTCGGAGTACCGACGCAAGTACGTGTCAATACCTATACTGGAATGTGCCATATAATTGGATGCACCCCTGTTCGGCGTCAGGATCCAGTCTTCTCCAAAGGTATAGGCGTCACCAAAGGCATTACCCGCATCGCATCCATTGAGCAGCAGCACCGGATACTTTCCTGGATTATCATATCCCAATTCATTGACACTGACAAAACCAATGTCAATATCTGTTGTAGCCGGTGCTGAATGACCAAAAAATGTCACTAGGCTCGTTCCATTATTTACCTCCTCGGAAATGTTTATCATTTCGACCACTTCATTGGAGCGTTTACGTATGGTTTTAACTTCTCCACCAAGATAAATGTCTTCCGCAATATCTTTAAAACCATTGAGGAAGTTAAAGTATCTTTCCAGCTCAAAGGCTGATCTACCTCCACTTAGATGGACGAGATTTTTTTGCCAATCCTCCTGTACGCCCAAAGCATCTTTTTCCTTAACCTTCTCTAGGTAATAGCCCACTTCCTCTGGTCTTCTCGCAGGAATTCTTCCTACTGCTATGCTTTGACCGTTAGGATTAGTGGGTTGAGTACCCACGGCATATTGATTGTCCGAATAGGGATACCCTGCAGGTGGCAACATATCCTGAAATTCAAAGATGGAAGGGTTGTCACGGTAGGTGTAGGTGACGCCACTGACTCTCCTAGTATTGTATATGCCGTATGCCCGGCCAATCAACAATAGGTATTCAGGACGGTGCCTTTGTGAATAACGTTGAATAAACTCATAGACAGCCAAAGGCGTTTTTTCACCATAAGCAAACTGGTTGTATAGATCCTGTACATTGACGGTCAACGTGTCGAAGGCTCCTCCCGCGGCCGAAGCACGATAGGCAGCATAGGCTGTTACAGGATCTCCATAGGAAGCGGAGGGCTTCCGTAACAAGGCGTTCGAGATGATCAGGTAGTTCGCTGGCTGTTGGAGAAAATTTCTGAACCTCACCTTCTCCATTCCATCAATACGAGTAATCCGATTACTTTGCTGTATCAAAAGTTGCGATATGCCCCCCTGCTTTCCTGCGCTAATGGACATTTGGCTGCCTCTCTTCAAAACCGGTAGTTTAATAGGGTGATTATAATCCGTAATATCATAGGCTACATATTCCGCATAACTATCGCTGATCTCAAGACGTCCTCCTCCTTCAGGAAGCAAATAGATTTCCTGATCAAAATCGCCTGGAATGACAAGTTTCCTGTAGTTGATCTTAATGTAGCTTAAAGAAATATTGTCCACGGCACCATCAAGGCCTTTGGGTGACGCCCGGATTAATAATTCCCCGTTGGCGTTGAAGTCGGACGGCAAAAGTGCTTCTTCAACTTTAAAATAATTGAAGTCAGCGAAAGTATATTGACCTATCTCTCTCAAACGACCTGCCGAGGGACCTACGCTCAGGGTGACAAGATGGGCCGATTGGGACCTCCCTACCAGGCCAACCGTAACTGAGGCTGCTCCAGAAGACGCAACGTTTCCCAAAGCTAGAGAAAAGTCCCTGTGGTTGCCGCGGGTGATTATTGGACCCATCCATCCCTGCCCGACATCATACGTGGAAAGCCTCGTATCAGCGGTAAAGGCTTGACCTAGTGCATACTGCTCGTAATAGACATCTACAAATTCAGCTCCATACTCCATCAATGTGGGAAGTGAGGTAGTTTGAGCCTCCACAGGTATCCTTTTGCCCCTTACCCCGGGTGTAATTGTCAGAAAGTAGGCAGTGGTATCACTATGGGTGTTATAGTAAGGGTTGGGCATCATATCGAAATTGCCATAAAGCCGCTCATCCAATGTCCCATCATTTCTCTTACCTACAAATTCCAGGTAGTCGGTCCTATGGAATTGCCCATCTTCTTCTCCTTCTATATACACGGCCACTTCTTCGCCTCTATGAAACACCCGTATATTTCGCGGATCCAGTTGGTTCATATCGACGCCCGACGCGGATAAGGCTGTATAACTTAAACGGTAGACGCCATCCTGAGCAGTTGGAATTTTATAATAATCGCGGGAAAAATCTATCCACGTCTCTTGCGCAAATCCGCTGAAGGCACACATAAAAAAGAAAGCCACTAAAATCCTCTTCATACGTCGAATTAATTCCCTTCCCAGCCTTTAAACAGTCTAAAACCACTCCTCAAAGGGTGGAGCTTGAACTTTAAACTGAACACATGTGAATAGGGTGTTTCTGAAACACTACCTATGTCTGTAAGCGCATAATCAATGTAAAAGCGTTCATTCAACAGAAGCCCAAGCCCAAAGCTGGGCCGAAAAGATATGTATCTAGATGCGTCAAAGTCGCTAACGCGCTGAATATTTCCCGCTCCTGTCCGCAGGTAAAACAAATTCTTGTATGCCAGTTCAAGTCCCATTCTGGGATCGACGTTTACCACTGCAGAACCGATTACCGTATTTCTCTTTCCATCGAATGTCAAATTGAGGTCAAGCACCGCTTGTAGCTGAAGGTCTTCGCTTATTGCCACATCCCTAGCTGCACTGAAAATAGCTTGGGGCAATGTCAACTCCAAAGAATTGACAGGAATAACATTATCAGTTTTGGAATAGATTTCCCTCACCAACGCAGCATTATGCGACCAAGCGTTAAAAGTGGTGGTAATATCGCGAAGCATCAAGCCGAGATGCCATTGCTCCAACAGAAATATTCCTCCTACATCCAAACCAAAGCCCCAAGCGGTGGCAAACTTACCCACGTTTCTATGGATGATCTTGGCATTCATACCTAATTTCACCTTGTTGCTCACATCCCTTGCATAAGACAATAGCATGGCATAATCCGCGGCATTGAAAAATTGGATGTTGTTATAATTTAATGCTCCGTTAGCATCGTACAAAAATCTGGTGTCAGGAATATCATCTACGCCAAACCTAATTATAGAAAGCGCTATTTGGTTATCTTCTGAAATAGGGGTAGAAAAGGCAGCATAGTCATATTTGGCTATACCAGCAAAATACTCCGCATGCATGAGGGCAAATTCATATTGGTGATCAATCCCCAACAAACCTGCGGGATTCCAATAAGCGGCGGTGACATCTTTAACAGCAGCTACCTGCGCTCTCCCCATTGCCAACGCCTTGGCACCCACTCCTATATTCATAAACTCATTAGAATATTTTGGAGCAAATGCTTGTGGCAAAGCCGAGGTACTTATCCAAAAAAGTAGCAACCCCAAAAAAAACTTTCTATTCCACATCTAACGATTTGTTTTCCAACATGTAAAATAAATAAAAATTTAGGGTAAACACGGAACACCTAAAAATATTCTTTGGGCCACAAAGCGTCATGAACCATAATATTTGTCCGGCAAATCCAATAGTTGCTATCGATAATTATTTCCACTCTTATAGATTTTATCTATTTCGTCATCGAAATTATCAATTGTCATTTTTGGTATTACGGATTTACATTTGGACATTGATTTATATCTTTTATATTGGAAAACGGAAATCAACTAAATCGTAGAATAATGGAAAACGGATCAAGTGACATCAGCAAATGCCCATTTCACAACGGAACTATGAAGTTTGGTTCAGCACTAAACGGCACTAAAAACACGGATTGGTGGCCAAAGCAACTCCGGCTGAACATTCTTCGTCAGCATTCATCCTTATCCAATCCTATGGACGAGGATTTCGATTATGCAGAAGAATTTAAGACCCTTGACTTGGAGGCAGTAAAAAAGGACCTCCATGCCTTGATGACTGATTCACAGGAATGGTGGCCAGCGGATTTTGGACATTATGGACCTTTGTTTATCCGGATGGCCTGGCACAGTGCAGGCACTTACAGAGTAACAGACGGCCGTGGCGGTGCCGGCGCCGGACAACAGCGGTTTGCTCCACTCAACAGCTGGCCTGATAATGTCAGTCTCGACAAAGCCCGTCGTCTGCTGTGGCCCATCAAGCAGAAGTATGGCCGGAAAATCTCCTGGGCGGACCTTCTGATCTTAACTGGCAATGTTGCATTGGAATCAATGGGGCTTAAGCCTTTCGGATTTGCGGGTGGTCGCACCGATGTTTGGGAGCCCGATGAAGCGGTATATTGGGGATCTGAAACAACCTGGCTCGGAGGGGATATTCGGTATGCACATGGCTCTGAGGGCGTACCTAAAGAGCATGGGGTATTGGTATCCGAAGATGATGCCGATGGACAAATTCACACCAGGGACTTAGAAAACCCTTTGGCGGCGGTACAGATGGGTTTGATATATGTCAATCCAGAAGGCCCTGATGGCAACCCTGATCCTTTGGCAGCTGCCCATGATATCCGCACCACGTTTAGCCGAATGGCGATGAACGACGAAGAAACCGTTGCGCTCATTGCCGGTGGACATACCTTTGGTAAAACACATGGTGCCGCTTCCGCTGATCACGTAGGCAAGGAACCTGAAGCAGCTGATTTAGAGATGCAGGGATTGGGATGGGCCAACGGCTATGGCTCAGGCAAGGGTGGCGACACGATTACCAGCGGGCTTGAAGTGATCTGGACACAGACGCCCACACAGTGGAGCAACCATTTCTTTGAGAATCTCTTCAAATTCGAATGGGAACTTACTAAAAGCCCAGCCGGTGCCCATCAGTGGGTGGCAGTCAATGCAGATGAAGACATTCCAGATGCATTTGATACTAACAAAAAACATCGCCCCAGAATGTTGACCACTGATATTGCCTTAAGAGTGGATCCAGTATACGAAAAAATATCCAAACGCTTCTTGGAAAATCCGGATGAGTTCGCGGACGCTTTTGCAAGGGCATGGTTTAAATTGACTCACCGGGATATGGGACCCGTTTCGAGGTATCTGGGACCAGAGGTTCCTACAGAAGTACTGTTGTGGCAAGATCCGCTCCCTGCCCTTGATCATGAAGTGATTGACGAAAATGATGCTTCCGCTTTAAAAGCGAAAATACTAGCCTCGGGCTTGACGGTGTCCGAACTTGTTTCAACAGCTTGGGCTTCCGCATCTACATTCAGAGGGTCAGACAAACGAGGAGGCGCCAATGGTGCCCGCATCCGTCTGGAACCTCAAAAGGATTGGGAGGTAAATAATCCGGTACAATTGCAAAAGGTATTGATGGTATTGGGAGGAATAAAAAATGATTTTGACAATGCTCAGACTAATGGCAAAAAAGTGTCACTGGCTGATCTGATTGTATTGGCCGGAAATGCAGGGGTAGAAAAAGCTGCCCGCGAGGCAGGGCATGTGGTATATGTTCCCTTCACGCCCGGACGAGTTGATGCCACACAAGAATTGACAGACGTTGAATCAATGGCTTTCTTAGAACCTTTGGCAGATGGATTTAGAAATTACCGCAAGCGTAAGCTGACTGCCTCCACTGAAGAGATGTTGGTAGATAAAGCCCAGTTGCTCACACTGACAGCGCCCGAGTTAACGGTTCTTGTGGGAGGTATGCGCGCCTTAAACACCAATTACAACGGTTCAAAAGAAGGTATATTTACCCTTCGTCCCGGCGTGCTGACAAATGACTTCTTTGTGAACCTGCTCGACATGAACACTTCTTGGAAAGCAATGGGTGAGGACAAAGAGCTTTATCTTGGGACGGACCGCAGTACCGGCCAGCCTAAATGGACTGCAAGCCGTGCCGATCTGGTGTTTGGTTCTAATTCAGAATTAAGAGCCATTGCAGAAGTATACGGCAGTGCTGACGCACAAGTAAAATTCATTAACGACTTTGTGAAAGCCTGGACCAAAGTGATGAATCTGGATCGGTTCGATCTGAAAAACAAATAAGGAGCATCGCTAGCTATCACTAAGCCGACCCTTCTCTGATGGGTCGGCTTATTTATTTCAACGAATTTACACAAGTCGCTGATCCTACCTTCTTCTCTCACTTTGGCCATGAATGGTGGATCAATACCCTCCCAATATAGCCATAACCCGCCACCCGGGTGTTGGTGCCAATCATCATACTTCCTCCTGGCAAAGCCGCCATTCCCAGCGAAGCATCGTATGGGCTATGGTTGACCACTTCTAGCTGCTCATTTGCCTGTAATAACACAGGAGGGTTTCCATAGCAGCCAAACCACCAGTTGCCCTGAGCATATTCGACCGTTTGTATACCCATCAAAGTATAACCGCTGGCAAGCACATGCCGCTGCACAAAGGTAAAATCAGAGGTATATTCATAAAGGTAATTTTCATCTATCCCAGGCACCAAGCCACCCACTACGTAAAACTTACCCTCATGATAAGCCATACCGCCAGCGCCGTGGACTACCTCTTGAACGGGATGACGGGCAAGTTCTCGGAGCGTAGCAGCATCGTAAACATACACCCACGAATCTGCCTGACCGACAGGCTGATTGAACTTTCCTAAATTAACTGCGACATATACTTTCCCATCGTGAAAGCAAAGATCTCCATGGTGGTTATCTACCGCCACCTGATGAAGAAGCTTACCTGCTTTATCGGTTTTTACCAATTGATCCGTCCAACTCCAATAAATGTTTTGCTCCTCATCCACGCAGATCCCCTGTAGGTGCATAGCGTAATGCCCCTCAGAAACAATGCTGTTTGGCCCTGGAACAAGAGCCATTAGTAGCCGGGGAAAATCGGTATAAATACGATCTATTCCCATCTCCAACAGTGCTTGTAGGGATGTCTGATCGTTGACCGTCCAAGCCCCTACCTGAAGGTTAGCTGCTTTTATCTGCTGTACCTTATGCTTAGTCAACCCCTCGTTATGCACTACCAAGGCCTCGAAACCTCTTTCTTTGGCTATACGAATGTCTACATCTATATCTGATTGGGCAGGTCGATCCCAAAACACAGGTATATGCGGTGCTAGAGCTTTTACCTTGGACATTAACGTTAAATTGCTGTCATTAAAACCGACCACATGCTCAGCTTTTAGCTTTTTGATCAACTGAATGGCTTCTTCTACACAGTCTGTTTTGGGCTGGATGGATATTTTTGTCGTGCTTTGGTTAAGAAAAAGTTTGATAACATCCTCAAGTAAGGGAATTTGTTGAGCAGACACCTCTTCCAGGCTTTTTGATTTGCTTTTCCTAAAGGCCGTAGCGACATCCACTACCTGTAGCTCCTGAAAGGTAGACCCAGCCACCTCCATATCCCGGTCGCCTACCCGGCCGGTAAATTTATCATGTATCACGACCAACTTACCGTCTTTGGTGAGATGGACATCCAATTCAGCCCAGTCTACACCCAATGCTATGGCACTTTCAAAGGCGGGAAGCGTATTTTCCGGGAAATCCCAGGAATTGCCTCGATGCGCTGTCACTCCCTTTACCGGATCTTCTTTGGCCCATAAAGTAGTAGAAAGCATCAGAAAGAAGGAACATAGCCAGGTGCAGAAAGTTACGAAGTGTCTATACGTGCACAACATATGAGATTGGTTTAGGTGATCAGTTGAATAGATTTTATCATTTTTCGTCATTACCGCTCATCGCGTTGTGTCCATTACAATTTAAGATTTGCTTATAGGGAAAGGTGCTTCTGCATTTTCACGTCCGTTAATGAACAGGTATCTGTTCGCTGTAATAACAATGGCGGGAAAATAGCACCTTCTGATCGTAAGTCTGAAATAAATATTTTAAACGGTTAAGTAGCGTGGCAAAACCCAAGATATCGCTTTAAATGCCTAAAATGAAGGAAAACGGTTGATCGTGAAAGCGCATTTGACAGATTCTAAGCCCAGAATCTTTTATAACAAGGTAATAGCCATAACTTTGGTACTGTTTTTTTAATAGTGTCTTCCGCAGGCGGTGTGGACAAGGTAAAATCTGCAGGCCTGGCACCTAAAAAACGACGTAATGAAAGCATCCAACACACAAGTACAAATGCGGAAGGGCTTATTAGAGTTCTGCATTTTACATATTATCGCACGGGGGGAGGTCTATGCTACCGACATGATTGAAGAGCTGACGGAAGCAAAGCTTATCGTGGTAGAAGGCACATTGTATCCACTGTTGAACCGGCTGAAAAACGCGGCTTTGGTATCTTACAAATGGGTAGAGTCAGAGTCTGGCCCGCCACGTAAATATTACTCCATCACCCCTACCGGAAGTCAGTTTCTCAACGAATTGGACAGCACCTGGGCGGGATTACAACAATCCGTCAATCTAATCACCTCTAAGAAGTAAGTCATGAAAAAGACATTAAGCATCAATATAAGCGGCATCCTGTTCCACATTGAGGAAGACGGCTACACCACTTTGAAAGCCTATTTGGATGCTATTAATAAGCATTTCTCCCATTATCAGGACAATCAGGAAATTATTACAGATATAGAAAATAGAATTGCTGAAATATTTCTAAGCTATCTCAAAAACAATAAACAGGTTATTACCGCGGAAAATGTGTCAAACCTGATTGAGAAAATGGGCACCATTGCCGATTTCAAAGCAGGTGAAAAGGATCTTGAACCCACTCCTGCCGCAGGCAAAACTGATCATGGGGAAGAGAATGATTTCTACAGATACATCACCCCTCCCGAGGAGGAGAAAATCAAAGGATATAAAAAGCTGACCCGTCTGCCAAACCGAAAGATTCTAGGAGGGGTATGCGCCGGATTTGCACACTACCTTGCCATAGACCCCTTGTGGACACGGCTAATCACCATCTTGCTGCTGTTTAGCGGTGGCTTTAACATCGGTAGGAACCACTTTGGCTTCTTTCCGGGGGACATGGATATACATATCTCATTTGGCTGGTGGACAGCCTTTGCGTACGTCTTATTATGGATTATTCTCCCTGTCTCCTATGAAGAACCGGAGGACAAGAACGTAAAAAAACTCTATAGAAATCCCGACGACCGTGTGATTGGAGGTGTAAGCAGCGGCCTTTCAGCCTATTTTGATGTGGACGTTCTTTGGATCCGGTTAGCATTTGTAGGTCTGGTGTTCGCTGGCGGCTCCGGTTTTGTGATTTACCTGATTCTGTGGATTATTACCCCTGTGGCCAAATCAATTACCGAAAGGATTGAAATGAAGGGAGGGGCTATTACATTAAGCAATATAGAGAGCACAATCCAGCAAAACCTGAACCCCGAGGTTCCAAAACAGGAATCAACAGGCAGGAAAATAGCCTTAGCTCCATTTAGGTTTTTGGGCGAAGTGATCAATGGCATCGGAAAAGCCCTAGGACCTTTTGGAAGGTTTCTGTTGGAAGTCGTGAGAATAATATTTGGTTTGATCATCTTCTTTATCGGAATGATCGTTGTTATCACCCCTCTTATTTTGCTGGGCGTTTATTGGGAGTTATTCAGTAGTGACAATTGGGAATATATCTTTGGCCCGATACCCTTTGAAGCCATTTCAGATTTGCTTCCTGTTTGGCTGGCTATAGCGATTGCCGTAGCTATTTTAATACCCGGCATTGTGATGATATTACTCGGCATTAGTGTCCTGATCAAAAGGAGCCTCATCGATGCCCGCTTTGGCCTTGTTACCTTCGGATTGTGGCTATTAAGCTTGATGATCTGTGCATTTCAGATCCCACGTGTCGTCAGCCAATTTAAAGAAGAAGCCAGCTATGTAGAAGAACAGAGACTGGACGTGCCAGAACGAACATTGGTAATCCGTTCTCATAGTAATTTTCACGATGATGATCTTAACCTGATTTCGGTCACCTTGGAAGGCAGCCCTGATTCCACCTTTAACTTGGTGCAGGAATTTCGCTCCAAAGGTCGTACCCGAGAAGACGCTTTAAAGAATGCTTCCGAAGTTCAATATAATTTTAATTTGGAAGATTCCCTATTGACCTTCAATCGATCTTTAGAATTCACAACTGGATCCAAATTTAGGGGCCAGGAGCTGAAGCAAACCCTGCAGGTACCATACAACAAGCCCTTTGTACTGGATAAGTCTATTTTGCCAATTTTAACGGGCACAATCTACACCAATGGATACAAGATGAAAGATGTAAATTCGAAAAACCATTGGGTGTATAATGAAAATGGGCTATTGTGCCTCAACTGCATCAATGACCACAAGAACAGCAGGCAGGACAGCCTATCACGGACGATGTTCAGTGGAAGGTATTTTATGGAGTAAATCCAATAACAACGTATTTTTTATACCAGGCTGTGTAGAGGGAATTTCTATGCAGCCTTTTGCTTTTTACCCCTTTAGTCAAGCAAGTCACAGTGAGCCGCTTTTATTGTCCAATCGCAGCTATACACATAGGCGATTTGTCTCTAAAATATACTATTTTGCATTCCAAAGTCATTCGCACATGGATGTAAAGGTAAAATTTTTGGGTGGGGCCAAGTCTGTAACCGGGTCCCGGTATCTTCTGGAAATCGGATCGTTAAAAGTCATGGTCGACTGCGGCCTGTTCCAAGGTCCCAAGGAGTTGAGGCTGCGAAACTGGGACGAGTTTCCCATAGATCCTTCATCCATTGATGTTATTTTGCTCACCCATGCCCATATTGACCATACAGGGTATTTGCCGCGGCTGGTAAAGCAAGGATACCGCGGTCGCATTATTTCTACTGAGCCTACGGTGGACCTCGTCAAAATTCTGCTGAGAGATTCGGCAAAACTTCAAGAAGAGGAAGCGAGCTATGCGCAAAAGAAAGGGTATTCCAAACATGCCAAGCCTGAGCCACTTTACACCATTGAGGATGCTGAAAATGTATTTCCGCTTCTTGAAGTTATTCCTTTTGAAGAAGAAGCGCAAGTACACCCCTCCCTAACCCTAACGGCCTATAATGCAGGGCATATTTTGGGCGCAGCCATCTTAAAACTAAAGATCAAAGGGGATCAACAGGAGAAAATCATTGTCTTCTCCGGGGACTTGGGCCGTTACCATGATCCTATCCTCAACCCTCCGGCCAACATTCCCTTTGCTGACATCCTGTTTATGGAATCTACCTACGGAAATCGAAGGAATGAAGCCGTTGCGGTAGAGGAGCAGTTAGCTCTACATATTCGCAACACTTACCGCAATGGAGGCGTATCCCTAATTCCTTCATTTGCTGTCGGACGAACTCAATTGGTGCTTTACTACCTTCACCGTCTACAACAGAAGGGGAAGATTCCCAAAATTCCGATATACGTAGACAGCCCCATGGCCATCGATGTGACCGCCCTTTACAAGACATACAGTCACTACCATAGGCTGGGACCAATGCTGGAAAACCACGGTACGAACCCTTACAACCACGCTCATCTCCATTATTATCAGAGCCAGGAAGCTTCTATTTCCCTTAATGCGATTAAAGGAGATGCCATTATCATTTCAGCAAGCGGCATGGCAACAGGAGGCAGGATACTGCATCACCTCTACAACCGATTACCGAACGAAAACGATAGCATTATTTTCGTGGGCTATCAAGCTGAAGGAACAAGGGGAAGAAGATTGATCGACGGGGAAAAAACCCTCCGCATGTATGGTATCGATGTGCCTGTCAAAGCAGCAGTACATTATATTGATGGCCTGTCGGCTCATGCCGACCAGACGGAATTGATGGAATGGGCAGATGCATTTACTACTAAGCCGAAAAGGATTTTTATAGTACATGGAGAACCCGAGGCTTCCGAAGCCATTGCGGAGCGTTTAGCCCATGACTTAAATTGGAATCCTATTATCCCCAATTATCTGGAATCTTTTGAGCTCTTCGGTGGTATCTGACTGATCGACCAAAAGCCATACAGCCTAATAAAGTTCACACATCCGTTGCCCGATACTCCAGAATGTCGCCGGGTTGACAACCCAATTCCCGACATATCGCTTCCAGGGTAGAAAAACGAATGGCTTTGGCTTTTCCGGTCTTTAAGATGGAGATGTTAGCCATCGTAATCCCAATTCTTTCAGAAAGTTCGGTAACTGACATTTTACGTTTTGCCAGCATTACATCCAGATTGACAATAATCATTATATCGTATTTTGAACTTCCTCCTGTAAGACGTTTCCCTGTTTAAATATTTCCGCCATAATGTAACTACCCACCATTAAGGAAAATGCAGTGAAATTGAAGAATATACCCAGAAATTGCGCATGGTCAGCCACTACATACGCGAAACCGGACAACAGGAAAATGAAGAGGAAGTATTTGCCCATCTTTTGAAAAGAAGCCACATTTCCTTTACAAAACGATTCTAGCTGCTTCACAGAATTGATAATTTTGATACCTTCTCTAAAAATCATAAAGCAACAGCATAAAATTGCAGAGAACTGCAAATAGATGACACAAAAAGAGAAGGGCTTGATGGTCTTTAGGGCAAAAGGATGTTGGGCTGCTGCCTTCTCTGACAAATGAAAAACGCTTTGTACGGAATACCCCACTTGTCCAAACAAACCTGCAAGATTAAAATATTTGCTTCCAAAGTAATCCGGCGCGAAATGATAGATAATCAGCAGGGAAGTGAGATATAGAAAACCCAGAACTACAAGTACGGCGGATATTCTGAACCAAACAGTTGTGAGCGTAAGGAATAGGGTCTTTTTCATCGTTCTAAGGTTAGTAAATTAGGTATGGATCTATTGCTATGGCTTATGTTATCGAGGAGCAAAAATGATAGTTGCCTTTTCAGGTCGAATTCTTCGCTAGATGGCGTTTTGAACCTCCTCCTGAAGCACATGGCCTTCTTTAAATATTTCGGCCATGATATAAGCGCCCATCATAAAGAAT
>DATGQZ010000078.1:0-10186 GCA_035303945.1 Cyclobacteriaceae bacterium | reverse complement strand
ACCCCATTCTAAAGTTTCCAGCTTAAAGAAGAATAACCCCATACAGGCGGTAGCCCCTAAGTAAGTAAAGCTCTTCATAAAGGCTTTGCGATAGCCCTTGATATCCGCTATGGCAGATAGGAAGGGGAGTGTGAGCGCCATGATTAAATAAGCAAGGGAAAGGGAAAAGTTGGACAGCGCGGTATTTACCATCTTCCAACCAAAGAAGTCCACCTTATCCCCATTGGCGTCTGAATAGGTGATGATGGTATAATAGGCTGGGAAAATGGTGGAGGTGATCACCAGATTATAGGCCGAATTGGCCCAGTCAAACATGGCCCAAGCCCGAATGGTAGGTGGATGGTTTTTTTGTGTCATTTTGGTCACAACCCAGCAAAGATAGGAAATACCTGCAAAGCAATCGAACAGCTTGAGCAAGATTCGGGTTTTTATGGGGAACCGGATAAGGTTATCTTTGGCTTATCAACAGTATGGACCATGGAAGGACAGCAACAAATCAACTATAAGCGGGTAGCGGAGGCCATAGCCTATTTGAAGCAACACTTCAAATCTCAACCATCATTGGAAGAAGTGGCGGAAAATATCCATTTGAGCCCGCATCATTTTCAGCGATTGTTTACGAATTGGGCAGGTACCAGCCCCAAAAAATTTCTCCAGTATATCAGTCTTGAGTACGCTAAGCGGTTGTTGAAGGAGGAGCAGTATTCGTTGTTTGATGCAGCCTATGATACGGGACTCTCCGGTACGGGACGCTTGCATGATCTGTTCGTCACCATTGAAGGCATGACTCCCGCTGCCTACAAAAATGGGGGAGAAGCATTAACCATCCACTACAGCTGGCAGGCAAGCCCCTTTGGAGAGGTGCTGCTGGGATCCACGCATAGAGGGTTGTGCTATATGGCTTTTGTAGATGATAGGGTATTAGCTATGCAGCAACTGATCAATAAATTTCCAGCCGCTCAGCGTATAGAGTATTATGATGCTTTTCAGCAAGCTGCCATGACAATTTTCAAAGGAGGCGGGGACAATATGGAAAAGATTAAGCTGCACCTGAAAGGCACCCCCTTTCAACTTAAGGTGTGGGAAGCGCTGCTTAAAATTCCCATGGGTACACTGTCCACCTATAGCCGCATTGCGGGGCAGGTCGGTAGCCCCAAAGCTTCCCGAGCTGTAGGGACGGCCATTGGCAGTAACCCCATTGCTTTTCTGATCCCCTGTCACCGCGTGATCCAATCCAATGGCACCTTGGGCGGTTATATGTGGGGAGTTGATCGTAAAACAGTGCTTATTGGTTGGGAAGCTGCGCAAAAGGAGAATGCTGAAGGACAAACTATTAAACAACTATAGGATGAGGGATTTGTTTACAAATGCAGGCGATAACCTGTTGCCATTTGATGGAGAAGTCCAATACCATGGCACCATTATGACTCCCCAACGTGCTAGCATGTATCAGGACTACTTGCTTCACCAAATTGCCTGGGGACATGATGAGGCTTTGATCTTTGGGAAACTCTTCATTACAAAACGAAAGGTGGCTTGGTACGGCGATCAGCCCTATGAATACACCTATTCCCGGCGCACAAAGACAGCCCTGCCATGGACAGAACAGCTACTTGAATTGAAAGCTTTGGTGGAAGAAAAAAGCGGAGAGCAGTACAACTCTTGCCTCTTAAACCTCTATCATGATGGGAATGAGGGCATGGCTTGGCACAGCGATGGGGAAAAAGACCTCATCGAAAATGCAGCAATAGGATCACTAAGTTTTGGGGCCGAGAGAAAGTTTGCCTTTAAGCACAAGAGCAGCAAAACAACCGTCAGCCTGGTGTTGCATCATGGAAGTTTGCTGGTAATGAAAGGCTCAACCCAAAAGCACTGGCTCCACCGCTTGCCCCCCACCAAGAAGGTAACTACGCCTAGAGTCAACCTGACATTTAGGCGTATGATGAGTTGATATAATTTACTCCGTACTGTCCTACTTGCTTGAGCTACCGTTGCCAATAAATAAGATTCGATTCCAAAGGTATATACAGCAAGTCATGCCGGGGGATGATCCGGATGGTATAGTCTGACAAACTTCTTTTTGCATTCATTTCGCATCGGTAGCTATAGCAATTATTGTTTTCTTTGCCTTCAAGCTCCATGAGTACCACGTTTGGCATCGCACTATTGATGCCCTCGGCAAATAATTCTACCTGTACCTGCGTTGGATCCAAAGAGGAGAGATGGATGCTTGCCGTTATAACATACCCTTTTTCACTTTCCTGCATTTGATAATTTTCTACTGCCAGCGCTGACCAAAGCTGCTCGAGTCGCGCGTGAAATTCTGCTAGATCCTTTTGATTTTTTCGTTTTTGGAAGGCAAGTGCGGCGGGTATATAATACTTCTCCGTGTATTCCATTACTGTCCGGGAAGCAGAAAATTCCGGACTGAGCTTTGCCATGCTGGCCTTCATCAGCTGTATCCACCTGCGGGGGATGCCTTGAGCATCTCTTTCATAAAAGGCAGGAACCACCTCTTTTTCTAAAATTTGATACAATTGCTCTGCCTCCATAGCATCCAAAGTGGCATCATCAGTATGTTCTTTACCGTCACCGATGGCCCATCCGACCGAAGGGTCAAAAGCTTCGGCCCACCAGCCATCCAGTTCGGACAGGTTTAAGCCTCCGTTGACCAAGACTTTCATTCCGCTCGTGCCGGAAGCCTCCCAAGGCCTACGGGGATTGTTCAGCCAGACATCCACGCCTTGCACCATTCTTCGCGCTAGGTTCATGTCATAGTCGCTTAAAAAGACAATATGATCTCTGACTTCTTTTCTTCGACTGAACTCCACCCATTCCCTGATCATGGCTTGTCCTTGAAGGTCCGCCGGATGGGCCTTACCGGCAATTACCAATTGTACTGGGCGTTCAGCTTGTTTAAAGATGCCCATGAGCCGCTCCTTATTGTACAACAACAGGTTGGGTCGCTTATAAGTGGCAAAGCGACGGGCAAAGCCAATCGTCAAAGCTTCTGGGTTAAATAGTGTTTTGGCATGTTCAATCAAGTCGGCCGTGGCACCGGCAGCAGCCAAATTGGAAGGACGACGTCTTCTCACCGATTCAGTAAACTGCTTCCTGGATTGATTGCGGAGGCTCCAAAGCTGTTCATCTGCCATGTTTTGAACATCGTGGGCTGATTCCTCGTTGTGCCCGGACCAGGGTTCCGGCCCGCACACTTGGGTCCACAGGCTTTCTGCGGCTGCCGACTGCCAGCTTCGCATATGAACCCCATTGGTGACATGGCCTACGGGCACCTCAACCTGCGGCCATCGTGGGAAAAGGGATTGGAACAAGTTGCGGCTTACTTCCCCGTGCAGGCGGCTAACCGCATTGACTGCTCCCGATCCTCTAATTGAAAGGTAAGCCATATTAAAAGGCTCGTGGTCATTCTCTGGATTTAAACGTCCTAAGCCCAGAAATTCTTTAAAGGAAATTCCCAAACCTGCTGCATAGTTAGACATATAACGGGCCATTAGCTGCGGATCAAATAGATCAAAGCCTGCGGCCACGGCCGTATGGGTGGTAAATAAATTGCCTGCCCGGGTGATGGCCAAGGCGTCCCAAAAGTTCATGCCGGATTGATGCATCAGGGACCTTGCCCTCTCCAAGACCGCAAAGGCCGAATGGCCTTCGTTGAGATGACATACATCCGGTTCGATACCAATGGCCTCCAGCAGCCGCCACCCACAGATGCCCAATATCATTTCCTGTTGCAGTCGAAGCTCCTTACCGCCGCCGTACAGCTCGCTGGTGATGCTGCGATGAGCAGGGTAATTTGCCGCATCATTACTGTCTAATAGCAGAAGACGCACTTTACCTACCCTTGCTTCCCACACCCTCAGCCATAATGAATATCCTGGAAGATCCACCTGAAGCCGCAGCCACTCGCCACCAGGCATTCTATAAGGAACAATGGGAAGTTGATCCGGGTCATTATAGGGGTAGAGCGCCTGCTGGCTACCATCCTGACGGATGACTTGTCGAAAGTAACCCTGCTGATATAACAAGCCTACCCCGGTTACAGGTACACCCAGATCATTGGCGGCTTTCAGCTGATCACCTGCTACGTTGCCCAAGCCTCCGGAATAAATGGGTAGTGACTCACTAAGCATAAATTCCATGCAGAAATAAACCACATGCTTCAAGGGAGGTTGGGGATATTTCTCCTCAAACCATACAGTCTTCTCTTGTCCGGAGGCCAGAAGTTGCTGCAAGGAAGTTTTAACGCCAGGCTCCGCTAAAAATTCTTTCAGTCTTTCTACAGACACTGTTTTGAGAATGACCCAAGGACTTTGCGTTTGCTCCCAAAGCTGAGGATGAAGTCCTGCCCAAATCTTTTCTGCCTGATGATCCCCCGTATAACCCAAGTCAATGGCCAAAGTAATTAAGGTGTCCAAGCCGTCCAGCTCAGTGCCTCTGAACCTTTCGATCAATACTTCTAATTCTGTTTTTCTGTCCATGATGAGGGTTTTTTTGATGAAGACGATGAGCGGGTTAAAGGATTTGCTGAAGTAGAAACGGCAGATATTAAAATTACAAGATTTAATATAAAGTACGTGATGGTCCATGCCTTTTTTATCATGGCTTAAATATTGTTTTTCTAATTCGGCATAGACTAACGATAAAATCCGCATCATGGGAAAATTCAAGATTAAGCACATTCCAAAAATATTAGTAGAAACGGCAAAGAAATGGATGGCCGCTGATCCTTTTCGGGAAAGCGCAGTCATCTCGTACTATGCTATCTTTTCCATTCCGGGGCTTCTTATTATTATCATCTGGGCAGCCGGTGTGTTTTTCGGGGAGGAACTGGTTAGGGGTGAAATCAATAACCAGATTACCGCCATTGTTGGGGGAGAAGCTGCGGCAAGTGTGGAGGAAATTGTACAGGAGTCAGAGGTGGAAAATACTGCTTGGTTTATGAAAATAGTAGGTGTTGTGGCCTTGCTGATTGGTGCTACTACGCTCTTCTTTCAACTGCAAAAATCTCTTAATTATCTTTGGGATGTGGAAGCTGATCCCGACAACAACCTGAAAAAGCTGCTCGTGGATCGTGCAAGCTCGCTAGGCTTGATCCTGATCATCGCTTTTCTGTTGTTAATCTCCTTGATTCTTTCGTCCATCATTGCCAATGTCAGCAACTTTATCACCAGGAATTTCGGCGAGGGGATGTATGTCCTTATCGAGGCAGTAAACTTCATCTTGAGCGTAGGTATCGTGACGCTGCTTTTTGCCATGATGTACAAATTCTTACCGGACGTTGATATTAAGTGGAAGTCTGTATGGGTAGGGGCCTTGGTGACTTCCTTGTTGTTTTCCATAGGCAAAACCCTGTTGGGCCTTTACTTTGGCATTGCTGATCCCGGATCAAGCTTTGGCGCTGCAGGAACCATTATCCTAATCATGCTTTGGGTTAACTATACCTGCCTGATCCTTTTCTTTGGCGCCGAATTTACCAAGGTCTTCGCTCAACACTATGGACACCCTATCCAGCCTTCCAAGCATGCCAAATGGCGGCTCGGCCATGATCCTGAAATGAATGAGCAGGTAGAGCCTGCTGGAAGCTAGTCTTGCAAGCTTGTGAATGCTCACTGCTTCGACTATCCCACTGATCGACTTCTGAATGTACAGGGAAAGATGATGATCCTTGTTATAGGGTGGGGTTTCATCCTGTACTATAAGGATCGAGCCGTCAGGCTCGGTGCTTATAGTACAAACAAATATCTATTTTAAAATGCTTCTTCCGTAAGTTCTTTGTTTACCATTCCCCCAGTAAGGTTACCGCTGCTTACCGCATTGGCCACAGAACGCATGCCCGAAGAGTTGTCGCCGCAGGCATAAATGCCGGATACTGTTGTCTGTTGAAGGTGATTTATTTCGATGTGGTTATGGGCAGTTAGTTTGCAGCCCAAAGAAGCGGGGATGTCGGAGTGTTGTACAAAGGGAACTGCGGCATAAAGGGCATCGAACCTGGCTTTGCTGCCGTCTTTGAAAACGATATTATTGACTACCCCCTTGCTATGTTCGATTTCCGTTACTTCCGTCTCCACAACCTTAATATTGTGTTTTTCAAATTTGGAACGTTGTTCTGGATTGAAGTCGGCTTTCCCAGCTGTCAAGATAGTAAGGTCATCCGTGAGATTTTTCACCAGTGATGCTAGATGAAAGGCTTTGTCACCGTTTGCCAGTATACCTGTTTTCTGGTTGCGAAACTCATACCCATGGCAATAGGGGCAATGAACAACAGAGATGCCCCAACAATCGGCAAAGCCCTTTATGTCGGGCAGCATATCTTTAATTCCAGTAGCCACAATAAGCTTCTTTGTCATCACGCTTTGTCCGGATGCTGTATTAATAAGGAAGCCATCCTGGACTTTTTCTCCCTTGACCGCCGTATCATCAAGCCATTGGACTGTTGGATAAGCCAAAACCTGAGCTTTAGCAAGCTCACGTATGACCGAAGGACTTTGTCCATCCTGCGTGAGAAAGTTGTGCGACTGCGGCGTCTGCCGATTGCATGGTAAGCCATTGTCAATGATCAAAACATTTCTTAATGAACGGCCTAGCGCCATAGCTGCAGAAAGACCAGCATAGCTTCCGCCGAGGATGATGACTTCCGTATTAGGATATTGCATGGGATTGGGGTTGCGTGAGCATAAAAAGATTACAGAGTAAAGCTATAGAAAAATCCGGGCAATTGCAACAAGGTTGCATATAAAGGTTTCGTGGATGGTCATGACAGCTTTGCCTTTCCTGTCAGGAAGAATAATGCTAGGAGCGGAGGATTTTTTCCATCTTTCTGCCTTTGGCAAGCTCATCCACTAATTTGTCAAGATACCTTGCCTGCTGGGTTAATGGATTTTCAATATTTTCCACCCTATAGCCACAGATCACGCCGGTGATCAGTTTGGCATTGGGGTGGAGTGTAGCCTCTTGGAAAAAAGCTTCAAAGGTGGCCTTTTGATCTATAAGTTCCTGTAGCTTTTGCTCATCATAGCCGGTGAGCCATTGGATGACCTGATGCAGCTCCTCTTTGGTTCTGCCTTTTCTCTCCACTTTGGTTACGTAATGAGGATATACGGAGGCAAAGGTCATTTTGGCAATTTTCTCGTCATGGCTACTGGTCGTGTTCATTTTTAGCTCCTTTACGTTTCGATGTTGCTGATGCATTGTGCTTGTTTTCTTTCACTCGGAATTTAACCATTCTCTCAATCAGATCATAGGGAATAGCTTGGCTTAAGGGAAACTGTACCGACCCTTTGCCTTGCTTGTATCTAGATAGCTCCTCCTCGAATGCTTCATGGCCAGAAGGAGTGGCATAAAATCCTATGTGGTTTTGAAAGGCGGCAAAATAAACCAATGGCTTCTTGTAAGTTTTATAGGCCGGCATGCCATAAGCCATTGATTCATCCGCGTCAGGTGCTGTGTCTTTGATCAAGACACGGATCTTCCGCAATATGGCCTGAATGTTCTCTGGAAACTGAGCGATATACTTTTCAACCTCGTCCATTAAGTTATTTTGTCAAGGGTTGTCTACTCCACAAATGTTTCTTGAATCACACTTTTTACCTTCTCGATTTCTTTTGCGTTCAACGATTCCAGGTGGCCGTATCACCTTTTCACGCTTGCTTTAGATGCTCCAAAAGTTCATCCAATTGGTTTAAGCACATGGTAAAACCCTCCTGAAAACCCATTTCCAAGTTTTGATCAAGGTCATGCACCGTGTCAAAACTCAGATACATACTGACCAATGTTTTTCCCTGCTGCTGGTTAAACTGGTTCTCCCACAGACTCTGGGGCATATTTGGATTGATTTCCCCCTCTTCATCACAAAAGCCATCTTTGACACTGAAGGACTTTTCATCCACTATCTTGATAAATGCTGCCCTGCTCCAGTGTTTTTCTCCCTCGGGTCCCACCATGGCATAATGCCAATGCCCGCCTTCTCGGAAATCCATCTCCTTGGTTTCGGCACGCCAAGGCTTGGGCCCCCACCATTGGTCAAGCAATTCTGAAGTGGTCCATGCCGACCAAACCAGACTAATTTGGGCATCGAATTCCCGCTGTATAGCAATGGTTTTGTTGTCCCTGATGACTTTAAAGTCAAATATTAAGTCGCCTTCCATCTTTTTGTTAGGGTTTAGTGAATAAAGCGTTGTCATACTGGTTTTAACGCGTCTCCTTTCATTTTGTGCAGTTGGCAGTCCGTACATCTACTACTTTCGGCTTCTATTTTCATTTGACAATGGATTTCTAAGCGCTGGAACAGGTACCGCAACGTCTATGGTGCAGTGGAAACCGCTTTTACTTTGTAGGGCTCCAGGGAAATTTCTTTTAATGGATCTCCTCCGTCAATAAACAGGCGGCCTTCTGGCGTAAGGGCTTTGGCAATTTTCTCTAAAGCCAACTTCTCGATTGTGGGATGTCGCCCATCCAAAGCGCCGACTCTTACGGCCACAGCCATATCAAAGGACTTGTCGCCCGCATCCAATTCAAATTCTTCAATGGCTACCTGCCTAAAGGATAGGTTGCCCAGCTTTAATTCTGTTTCGGAATTGACAATTGCTTGTTGAATGGCTTTGGGGGACCGATCAACGCCCAATACATGCCCCTGCTTTATTCGCCTACATATTTCACGAGCCAGTGCTCCTGGACCGCAGCCAATTTCCAATATCCTGATGCCTTCCTTCAAAGGCAGCGCATCCGCAATCTTCCTAAGCCTTTCGGATAATTTTCTGTCCATATGCCTCCCAAGGATTTCAGCCCAAGTAAAGAAAAAATGCCACGCCGCCTCTTGGCATAAGACAAGAAATCGCTATAACTGATTGCTATTTAGCCGGTATCTGTCTGAGTACCAAATTTTGTCCGGAATTCGACAGGCGTAGGTGCTTTTATTATATTATTTTCGGCTATGCCATAAGCCCCATCCTGCATCCGCAGGTTCAATGTGTTTTTTGAACAAGCTCTTTCTTCCCAATCCAACCCAAATGCGTGTGCTGAAAGCTATCGCTAAACTTGAGCCCATAGCCAAATACCCTGTCCATGGCGGCATGGCCAAAGAGAATGACGCCCGCTAAGGTCAACCAAGCCATACCCAGTACAAAGCCCAAGATTAAGGCAGCGATACCGAGCGCTTTATGGTGGAAAAAATTATACATCCAGGCACCGATGCGGGTATTAACCGCATAACCCAGCATAGAAAAGTCAGGCAAGAGCAGACAGGCAGGATAAATCCACCAAGCATACTCCAATTGGCTGAACAAAAAGATAGAAAGGACAAATTGCCCCAATTCCTCCACTCTTAAAAGATTTTTCATCGATCCAGTTTTGTAACCTTTAGAAATATTCACAAATAGTCGTCAGTGATGCTCTTGCTGTAACCGTAATAGCGGGAAGAAGGCTTTGCCCTCCTTCCCGTCTCCGGATGCCGCTTTAGAAAATGGTTCCAATAGGCGGCTGCATTCATTTTTGCCGACTATAATTTTTCCCCCTTGATTAAGATTGAAGATTTAATGGACTGTTCTTTAAGGTGAAGGAATTTTTTCCGCTCCTCGTCTCTTAGAAAGTCATCGAAGTCTTGTTGCGTGTCGAATTCGACTAGATGAATTTCATAAGGTGGATCCATATGGCTTTCGATGTAGCTATCCTTTGCCGGTCTTACCCGGAATAATAGTCGGCCATTGTATTTCAGAATGGCCGGAACAGCCACTTTTTCAAATTCATCAAAGACCTCTTCCTGGCCTTCCACGATGTATATAAGTTGGGTAATAAATATCATTGGGTTTTTGGACTACGGTGATACGGTTAATCCTCAATGGCCTCAATGCCCTGCTCCTTCAGTTTAGCCAAACCCTCTTTCATTGCTTTAACCTGTTCGGGTGAATGACCTTCCCATACCGTCACCTCTCCCACAACTTTAAAAGGATCTTTAGAGCGGTAGGAGCGGGTGGGATTGCCGGGAAATTTCTTGTCCGTCAGGTTAGGATCATCTTCAATGGGGCCTGTTGGCTCCACCAGATAGATTCTTTCCTGTCCATCACCTGCAGCCAATTCAGCGCCCCATACAGCTGCATCCAATGTTCCGGTCAGGTAGATATACTTCGCCTTCTTGTTTTCGCCATAATTGGAATTTACCCCCACCTGAATG
>DATGQZ010000077.1:0-51027 GCA_035303945.1 Cyclobacteriaceae bacterium | reverse complement strand
GCTGATCCAGCAGGCCTTGTATAGGTTCATCGGCGCAAATTCCACTGTAGCATTATATTCGTTTTTCAGACGAAATTGAATAACCTCAAACTGGAGTTGTCCAACCGTCCCAATGACCTTTCGGGACCCCATCTCAAAAGTGAATAGCTGCGCAACACCCTCTTCCATCAGTTGCGTTAGCCCTTTCTCCAATTGTTTGGACTTCATGGTATCCTTGTTGATTACCTCTCTGAAAATCTCCGGAGAGAAGCTGGGGATGCCTTTAAAAGTAATGTTTTCTCCATCGGTTAGTGTGTCGCCGATCCTTAAGTTGCCGGTGTCATACAGACCGACAATATCTCCAGGGTATGCCTCATCAATGATTTCTTTATCCTGGGCCATGAAGGAGGTAATGTTGGAGAAGCGTAGCGGTTTGGTGCCTCTTACGTGATTGTAGGGTTTGTTTCTTTCAAACTTTCCCGAACAGATTCGCAAGAAGGCAATACGATTCCGGTGATTGGGATCCATATTGGCATGTATCTTAAACACGAAGCCGCTGAATTTGCTTTCCTCAGGTTTTACTTCCCGTTCTTCAGTAAAGCGGCTTTTGGGTGGAGGAGCTATATTGATAAAGGTGTCTAGCATTTCCTGCACTCCAAAATTGTTAACAGCAGAGCCAAAAAACACCGGCGCAACCTTTCCTTCAAGATATTCCTTTGGGTCAAATTCCGGATATACACCTTCAATCAGTTCTACATCCTCCCTCAATTGATTCGCATTATTTGTTCCCACATGTCCTTCGAGGGCCTCATCGTCAAGGTTAGCAATGGCTATTTTTTCTGATGTAAGTTTTCGTTGCGAAGGAGTAAAGAGATTAAGCGATTTATTGTATAGGTTATAAACCCCTTTGAAGGTTTTACCCATGGAAATTGGCCATGAAAGAGGTCGAACCTGAATGTTGAGTTTTTCTTCCACTTCATCCAGCAAGTCGTAAGGATCACGTCCCTCGCGGTCCAGTTTGTTGATAAAGCAAATAACCGGCGTATTTCTCATGCGACACACCTCCATCAGCTTTTCAGTCTGGATTTCGACCCCTTTTACGCAGTCAATTACCAGAATGACAGAATCGACTGCAGTGAGGGTACGATAAGTGTCCTCGGCAAAGTCTTGGTGACCCGGGGTATCGAGAAGGTTGATTTTTAAGCCCTTGTATTCAAAACCCATTACCGACGTAGCTACCGAAATACCTCTTTGCTTTTCGATCTCCATCCAGTCGGACTTCGTTTGGGTATCAATTTTATTGGATTTTACAGCACCTGCAGTTTTAATGGCGCCACCAAAAAGGAGCAGCTTTTCCGTAAGGGTAGTTTTTCCAGCATCAGGGTGGGCGATGATAGCAAAGGTCCTTCTTTTTTGTATTTCCGGGGCAAGATTCATCGTTGGCAAATTTTCGAGGGGCAAAGGTAAGGATTTGTATTTAAAATGCTTAGGGATCATGCGGATTTCATCGTTATCTATCACTGAGGAGACCCAAGCTTGCATAACCATGATTGGCCAATAGATGGTGCTCCTTACGACCATTCTGCATATTACAGCTTACGATATGTACTTCTGCCTGAAGGCATCAAAAATTCCTAAACGCAATAGGGAATACTGTATGGCAAAATTGTCAACCTCTCGATTGGGCGATTTTTTGGTGGTACCCCCATCAATCTTCCTTTACGCCATGTAATACAATTCTAAAGGATGTGCCTTTGCCCAGTTCTGAGGAGCTGACGAATATTTTTCCACGATGATAGCCTTCGATAATCCTTTTTGCAAGGGTGAGGCCTAATCCCCAGCCCCTTTTACGGGTTGTAAACCCAGGATTGAATACTTTTTTAAACATGTATTTCTCCATGCCTTTTCCGGTATCCGAGATGTTGATGTGCACATACTTTTCACTTTCCTTAACGATCTCTATGTTAATCAACCCCTGGCCTTTCATTGCGTCCACTGCATTCTTGCAAACATTTTCTATCACCCACTCAAACAACGATTTGTTCATCATGGCGTAAATGTCCTCTGCATGGGAATTGAGACTTATCTGAACTTTGGTTGAAATACGGGGTCTGAGGTAGTTAATTGCTTCATCAATTACCTGATAAACGTTTTCCGACTTGATCACCGGCACACTACCGATGTTGCTGAACCGTTCAGTAACCATCTTTAGCTTGATCACGTCTTTTTCCAGCTCCATGATGACTTCTTTGTTTTCCTCCCAAACCGGGGAATTTTTGAAGTAATCAATCCATGCCATCAGCGAAGCGAGAGGGGTGCCTAATTGGTGGGCAGTTTCTTTGGTAAGTCCGGCCCAAACACGGTTCTGCTCCGCAATTTTCGATTGGTTAAACAGCGCATAGGCAAACAATCCGAATACCATGATGATGGATAGCTGTACGTAAGGGTAGAAAGCCAATGATATAAGAAGGTCGGAATTCTTATAATAAATGTATTGATCTAGCTCTGTAAGTATAATAGGCTCATATTCCGCTTTCATCAGCTGCAGTTCTGAGCGTAATTTTTCTTCTATTTCCTCCTCGGTGGCCCCTTCCTTAAAATGAATATTCCTGTGAATTCCGGTGGGATTGCCAAAAGCATCTGCTATAATTACAGGTATATCATGGTTTTGCACAATGATTTCCTGGTTGATAAAGGTAAGGTTGTCCGAGTTATTGGCCGCGTACTCCAGCGCCCGTGCAAAGAGGTCGATCTGCTTTTTTTCCCGCTCCTTCAATTCCTCTACTAAGGTGTTGGTATAATAAATGGATCCCAAGCCGATGAGAAGGGACAAACCAAAAACAACCCATTTGACCTTCCCTTTATTCTGATAAAAATCCAAGGTGGTGAAATCCTGAAACTTATTCTTCATTCTTTGATTATTAGGCAATCATCTTAATAACAGCGTTTCAACAAAAAAAGTATGGTAGTGCTTTCTTCTCTCCACTTGAAATTGAAATATTTTTTTGGGATATGCAAAGGCTGGACAGGCTAAGTGTGGACCAAATAAGATACTTGGCCTCCAGCGTGATGGAGTCATTTGGTTTTAAACCAACGCCACAAGGTTCGGTAACCTACCTTGGTGCCGTGGACAAGGATACCGATTCTGTAGATCTTGCCTGCCATCCACGTGGTAAAAAGGAAGCCCCCTATTAAACATGCCATAGACAAGGCCAATTCGTGGAAAGGTAGGCCAAAACTTACTCTTCCCATCATGGCAATAGGAGAGGTGAAAGGAACTACAGACAGCCAGAAGGAGATCTTGCTGTTTGGATCGTCCAATACAAAGATAAATAAGCCCAGATAAGCGATGATTAGGGGAATGGTTACGGGAAACATAAACTGCTGCGCGTCAGAAGGGGTGTCAACAGCTGCTCCAATGGCGGCAAAAAAGGCTCCATACAGCAAATACCCACCGATAAAGTAAAAAACGAAAGTAAGCACCAACTGCACATAATCTATTCCGGAAAGCACCTCTAGAATTTGCCCCATTTCGCCGGACTCTTCTATCCATGAAGCTGCGCCGGGATTAGCCATTTCTAGAGCCTGTTGTTGGGGCATCTGTTGCCCGAAGAATCCCATGACCAATGAGGAAACGGCACTGATAAGGAAAATCCAGATCAGAAATTGGGTAAGACCTACTGCACCAATACCCAAGATTTTGCCCATCATCAGCTGGAAAGGTTTGAGGGATGAAATCAATATCTCAATGATTCTACTGGATTTTTCCTCTATGACGCCTTGCATAATCTGATTGCCATAGACAAAAATGAAGGTGTAGATCAAGATGCCGGTGACAAATCCAATGGCGTAATTGACAGTAGCATTGGACACAGTTTCTTGACCAGTAGGTGTCAATGTAATGGCTTGAATGGATACATCGGTTTTTAAGGAGGAGATAAGTTTGGGATCGATGCCAGAGTTGAAAAGCCGCAGTTCTTCAATTTTACGCTTAATGGTAGCCTCTAAATTGCTCACGAAGGTCATGCTGGGGTTTTCATCGGAGTAATAGGTGATGCCGACCGGTTTATCAAGATTGATTTTGGGGATATGAAGGAATCCAAACCTGGCGCCGCTTTTCACCAATTCTTTTGCATCCTCAATGCCAATTCCAGAGTAGGAGAAGGCGTAATTGTCTTTGCTCTCCATAAAAAACTCATTGCTTTCGTCCACCACCTCGATGATGCGCAGGCGATCTTCGGATTCGCTCTCGCTAAAGGCGATCCAAAGAAATATGCCCATAATCGTAGGAAAGATCAGCGGCGTGATTAGGGTAGCCAGTAGAAACGACTTTTTCTTTACCCTGGCCAGATATTCCCTTTTGATCACCAACAGGATTTTATGCATGATCGTTGTCTTTTACTTTCTGGATGAAGATGTCACCGATAGAAGGGATTATCTCCTCAAAGCCTATTACCTCCCCAATTGTCATCAGGTCTCGGAGTATCTCATTGGGAGAGGAGCCGTTGAGTGGGACGGTAAAGCTCACATAATCTTCAAATTCTCTGTAGTCGGTCCAATGGTCCGGGCTGAACTGTTGATTTTTCAGGATTTTGACATGAAAAGTGTTGGTCTTGGCATTTTTTCGGATTTCGTGGACAGGACCATCAATTACTTTTTGGGATTTGTGGATCATAGCAATATGATCACACAGCAGCTCCACGGACTCCATCCTATGAGTGGAAAGGATGACAGTTGTGCCGGCAGCCCTTAAGGCAAGTATTTCATTTTTGATAATCTCTGCATTGACAGGATCAAAACCGGAAAAAGGCTCGTCCAGTATAAGAAGTTCGGGTGAATGGATCACCGTGGCCACAAATTGAACTTTTTGTGCCATCCCTTTGGAAAGATCTTCAATCTTCTTGTGTTTCCACTCGGCTATCCCAAGCCTTTCCAGCCAATGGTTAACTCTTGCCTTGGCCTCCGGTGCTTTTAAGCCTTTTATTTGTGCGAAATAAAGCAGTTGCTCGCCCACCTTCATCTTTTTATAGAGGCCTCGCTCTTCTGGCAGATAACCTATATGTTGAATATGGGAAGGTTTTAAGGGTTCCCTTTTAAAAAGAATTGTCCCCGAATCCGCTTCTATGATTTGGTTGATAATACGGATCAAGGTGGTCTTGCCAGCACCATTTGGGCCGAGCAAGCCGAAAATAGAACCCTTGGGGACCTGTAAATCAATATGGGACAAAGCCCGGTGGCTCCCGTAGTTCTTATGTAAGGAAGAAATCTCTAAAACATTCAAAGGGAGTAGCGTAGGTTTTCAACTAAAAGAAAAAGGAGAATGTATAATTCTCAATATTAGTACATTTTATTTTAATGAAACAGAACCCACAGAAATATCAATCAAAAAAGTCATAAGGTCTTCTGCGTCTTGATTGTACCCTTTACTCACATACACTTTAGAATCAATTTCTTTGAGGTGCTTAGGAATGGAGGTCCTACACATCGGGGTTGATTTTAGCTTGACAATGTAGGGGAGATTGGAAGAGGGCAAATCGATATTGACAGATCCGGCTCCCACCCATGTAGACACCGTGCAGCCACCGGGAATATTATCGTCAAAGCTTAGGTTGACCGAGCCGTAATTGACATCAAAAATCATGTGTTTTGCATTCGAATAGTTGATGCGCTTAGCGTCCAAAGATCCCATTTTGATAACTACCATCATCGTATCCATGTTCGCTTTGTTGAGTGTTCGGCTGGAATAACCTAAGGAGACATCAGCGCTTGCGGTCTTCACCTTGCACTTAGCTACCGAGAGATCCGAAAGATCAAAAGAGGTTTTGCCCAGCCCCAGGTTAAAATTAAGGTCATAAAGGAAGTCACTGTCCAAATCAATGAACCACGCATGGTCGTATGAGTCATTTGTCCCAGTAAATAGCCGATAGGAAAGGCTTCTTCCAAGACTTTCGGAGGCGGTGTTGCTGTGGTCTATGCTGGTGTTGAGTACTTCACCGGTAATATGGTGGTTGAAGGTGGGGAGGATATTCACCTTCGAGAGATGTGCATGCGCGCGAATGGGTTGGCCGATGTAGTTCCTTTTTAAAACAGAAGTACTTTTATAAGAAGAGAAGTCGAACTTGACCAAATTGAAGCCTTCCTTTTCCTTAACCACATACTCTTTAGTAATCTGGGAGTGAGAGTATTGGCTACATCCTACCAATATCCAGATCAGTAAGCCTAATTTTTTGAACATACGAGAAATACGACTGGTCTGGAAAAAGGTTTTGAAGGAGGCACAAAAAAACCGGATTTAATCCGGTTTTGTACCTTTTTAGAAGAACTCTTTCATCTTGTCAAAAATGCTTTTCTCTGACTTGTCTGGTGCCGGAGCGAAGTTTTCTGATTTTCTCAATTTTTCCAGTAAATCACGTTCTTCTTTTGTCAACTGTTTAGGCGTCCATACGTGAACGTGAATTAATTGGTCGCCTTTTCCATAACCATTAAGTTCCTTAATACCTTTTCCTTTTAGGCGGAGCACCCTGCCGCTCTGGGTACCTGCTTCCAATTTTATTTTAACCTTCCCATCAATGGTAGGCACTTCCACTTGCGCACCTAATGCCGCATCGATAAAGCTAACATACAAATCGTATTCTACGTTGTTACCGTCCCGCTGCAACTCATCGTGCTCGACCTCCTCAATGACGATCAAAAGATCACCCGCTATGCCGCCCGGAATTTCATTACCCTTGCCGGATAAGCTGAGCTGCATGCTATCACTTACCCCGGCTGGAATGTTAATAGGAATAATTTCTTCCTTTATAATCAAGCCTCTGGCATCTGCATCGGCAGGTTTTTTATCCACCACTTGCCCGCTGCCACCGCAGGTAGGGCAGGTGCTTGCAGAGACCATTTGCCCCAACATGGTGTTGACCACTTTTTTGATCTGGCCGGAGCCGTTACAGGACGAACAGCTTCTAAAAGTTACGCCCTCGGCAACTACATGGCGTTTGACTTTAATTTTTTTCTCTACACCGTTGGCGATTTCTGCCAGCGTAAGCTTAATTTTAACCCTTAGGTTGGTCCCTCTTTTGGTGCGTCTGCCACCTCGGCTTCCCCCTCCAAAGAAGGAATCAAAGCCCCCGCCTCCGAAAATGTCCCCAAATTGGGAGAATATGTCCTCCATATTCATGCCGCCGCCGAAACCACCGGCACCGCTCACACCTTGGTGGCCAAACTGATCATAACGCTGACGCTTTTCGGGATTGCTTAGTACCTCGTAAGCTTCTGCTGCTTCTTTAAATTTTTCTTCCGCTTCTGGGTTGTCAGGGTTTTTGTCAGGATGGTATTTGATGGCCAACTTCCGGTAGGCCTTCTTTATTTCGTCCTGACTGGCGCTCTTGCCGACTCCCAGTATTTCGTAATAGTCTCTTTTTGCCATAATTGTTTATGATCCTATGACCACCTTAGCATATCTGATCACCTTTTCGCCAAGGGTATATCCTTTCTCCACCACGTCGATTACCTTACCTTTAAGCTCTTCAGTCGGTGCGGGTATCATGGTGATAGCTTCCTGTGTTTCAGCGTCAAATTCCTTCCCTACAAGTTCATCCATAGCTTTGAGGCCTTTAGACTCCAGCACTTTCATCAGCTTGTTGTATATCAACAGATTGCCTTCTCTCAACGCTTCCACGTCAGACCCTTCTACTTTCAGCGCCCTTTCAAAATCATCCACGACAGAGATCAGGTCCACCACTACATCTTCAGCAGCAGTTTTGATCAGCTCCAGCCGCTCTTTGGCTGTCCGTCTTCTGTAGTTCTCAAACTCAGAATACAGGCGTAAATATTTATCTTTCAATTCTTGGTTCTCCGCAGTTAATTTGTCTTCTACAGACATATCGACATCTTTTTGCGCTGTGGCACCTACTGTCTCTGGTTGGTCAATTGCATCTTCAGCTGACTCATTCGATGCTGTAGAAGAAGTATTTTGGTCGATAATTTCCTCTTTTTCTAGATGATCTTTCTCCTCCATGTTTCAATTTTTTACAACGTTATCATTCGCCCATTCAATTAGTCTGCCATTTTATAAATGCTGACAAACTGGCATTATTGGTTGATGGCCTGCCAAATAAGATCCTTCAATTTTTCCAGGTTGTATTGGCTGACAGAGGATATAAATATGCTGGGTATGTCTTTGGGCAACTCCTGCTCCATTTCTTTCATCAAATCTTCATCTAGCATATCTGCTTTGGAAATGGCCAGAATTCCTTTCTTATCCAAGAGCTCTGGATTGTATTTCTTCAGCTCGTTGAGCAGGATTTCATACTCTTCTTTAACGTTTTTGGCGTCTGCTGGCACCATGAATAACAGGATGGAGTTACGTTCGATGTGTCGTAAAAAACGTAGCCCCAAGCCCTTGCCTTCAGCTGCACCTTCTATAATTCCAGGGATGTCAGCCATAACAAAAGACTTGTCATCTCTATAGCTCACGACTCCCAAATTAGGCACTAAGGTAGTAAAAGGATAATCTCCTATCTCGGGTTTTGCAGCGGATATGCTTGATAGCAAAGTAGACTTCCCTGCATTGGGAAATCCTACTAAACCTACATCTGCCAATAAGCGAAGTTCAAGGATAATCCACTCCTCTATGCCGGGTTCGCCGGGCTGCGCATAATGAGGGGCTTGATTGGTAGCAGATTTAAAATGATCATTGCCCAATCCGCCTCTACCGCCGGGTGTCAGGACAATTTCTTGTCCGTCTTCAGTAATTTCACAACGCACCTCTCCCGATTCGGCGTCCTTGGCAAGTGTGCCTAAGGGAACCTCTAAAATAACATCCTTGCCGTCAGCACCTTTTCTACGGCTTCCTTCCCCGCCTTTCCCATTTTCAGCGATTACATGTTTTTTGTACTTCAGGTGAAGCAAAGTCCACAGCTGGGCATTACCTCGCAGGATGATGTTTCCGCCTCTTCCACCATCGCCACCGTCGGGCCCTCCTTTAGGAACATGTTTTTCCCTTCGGAAGTGAACCGAACCAGCACCACCTGCTCCTGATCTGGAGCAAAATTTCACATAATCAATAAAGTTCGAGTCTGCCAAGATCTTGATGTTTATATCCTTAAATAAAATTGGCCAAGCATTGAATGCTTAGCCAATTCAATAATTTTCACAAAGTTACAAGCTTTTTGTTACTAATCGAAACCCGACCGGTTTTTCCTCAAGTAGCCCCTGTGACAGACTTGCCGGCCGCATCATGCATAATGATCAATCACTTCAACAATTTTAGCAAAGATCTCGTCGATTTCCCCAACACCGTGAATGTTGGAAAGTTTACCCTGTTTCTTATAAAAATCCGCTACAGGAAGGGTTTCATCAAGATATACTTTAATTCTGGTATTGATTTTTTCCTCATCTTGGTCATCTGCTCTCCCAGATGTCTTACCTCTCCCTCGAATTCTTTCCTTCAAAATATCTTCAGGTACTTCCAAGGCAATCATGCCAGAAATCTCCATATTATTTTTAGCAAGCAGCTCATCTAATGCTTCAGCCTGGGCGACTGTGCGCGGGAAGCCGTCAAAAATAAAGCCTTTGGCATCGGTAGTAGATTTGATCTTTTCGTCGACCATGCCAATAACTACCTCATCCGGAACCAGATGTCCCTCGTCCATGTACTTTTGCGCCAAGCGGCCCAGCTCCGTACCCTCTCCCAGATGCTTTCTGAAAAGGTCTCCGGTGGAAATATGGTTTAGGTTGTATTTCTCGATGAGTTTTTCACTTTGGGTCCCTTTCCCTGCACCAGGAGGACCAAACAATACGATATTCAACATAAAGAATTTTTTTAGATGCTTTTCAATAATATGAGCAATTTACCAACAAATCAGGCCAATTGGTAAATTTCTTTCAAATTCCTTCCCAAACCGTCATAATCCAAGCCATAGCCCACCACAAACTTATTGGGTATTTCAAAACCCACATACTTAGGTTGTATGTCCTTCCTTAGTGCTTCTGGTTTAAGTAAGAGCGTTGCAACTTCCAAACTGTTGGGACGGTTTTTTTGCACCATCTCCAGAATATAAGACATGCTCAGTCCCGTATCGACAATATCTTCAACAATTATTACATCTCGTCCTTCTAAAGCTGTATCAAGTCCAATTAAGGGTGTAACTGTTCCCGTGGAGGACATGGATTTGTAGGAGGATATCTTTACGAAGGAGAGCTCTACGGGAAGATCAATGTTTTTTGACAGATCGGACAAAAACATGAATGCTCCATTCATAATGCCAATGAGCAGGGGTGAAGTGCCTCGATAGTCTTTGGTAATATTACGGCCCAATTCGGCTACTCTCTCAAGAAGCTGGCTTTCTTCAATAAAAGGTGCAAATCGCTTGTCTTTAATTTGGATCATTGGATACTGGTTTACGATCTCCTCTGGCGAATAGCTTCATATGCCAACACAGCCGCAGCCACAGAAACATTTAAACTTTCAATATTTCCTGCCATAGGGATACCCGCAAATTCATCCGTTAAACCCATCAGTTCTTGAGAAATACCGTCTTCCTCGGAGCCAAGCACTAATGCTGTAGGAAGGGTGAAGTCTACCTCGTACATCAACCGTTCGGTTTTTTCGGTGGCGCTGACGATATTCAGCCCCATTTTCTTCAGTTCTTTGACGGTAAAATATAGATTTTTTACCCGGCAAACGGGGAGAAAATTTAAAGCCCCTGCAGATGTTTTGACAGCGTCGGAATTTATCTGTGCACTGCCTTTTTCCGGTATAACCAAGGCATGTACACCCGCCACATCAGCGGTGCGGGCTATTGCCCCGAAATTCCTCACGTCAGTAATTCTGTCCAAAACCATCACCAAAGGAGCAAGCCCTTTTGAAAAACATTCCTCTATGACGTTGTCCAAAGAAGCATAGGCGATGGCAGAGATATGCGCCACCACGCCTTGGTGGTTCTTGCGGGTTGTACGGTTAAGCTTTGCTTCTGGTACACGAACTACGGGTACTCCTTCTTGTTTGGCCAGCCCAAGCAGTTCCTTGATCAACTCATTGTTCAACTCTTTATTGACAAGGATCTTATCTATCTCTTTTCGTGCCTTCAGGGCCTCGATCACCGCCCTGGTTCCAAAAATAAAGTCCTTTTCGTTTTCTTCTCGATTAATCAGAAAGCCATGCTTCCGCTTCTCCATAATGTAATACTTTTAAACCATTCAGGCTGATATGACCTGGAGCGGTTTAGTACATAATAATTTGGTGTCAACATATTCTTGACGCGTGCAAAGGTAAAGGTAATTTTTGAATTTGAATTTAGGCTTTCGTAAATCCACGTTTCACGATCCGCATTGAAATATACTTCCTGTGGCGGGCCCAATACGATGTAGATCATGCCACGATCTGTCATCCACCCCGCTTTAAAGTCGGTAAAGAGGATGTTTGCAAATTCAACTTGGCGAAAATATTCCCGTATCAAGTTTTTGGCTTTTTCTTCGTCTTTGACCATGTTGATCCAATAGGTGTCTAATGCTTTCTTCTTATTTTCCGCCGCCAAGAGGGTCTCATGTTCCTTTCGGGTAGAGATATAAGCCACCATATCGATCATTTCCTCATAAGAGGGCACGTTCGGGAATGATTCTGGAACGGTTTTGATCAAAACACCTGACGAAGATGTGGTGTCGGATTGGATAAGATAATAACCTTCTTGCTCAAACGTTTTGGGCGTGTTGGCCAAAAAGCTGCCCTCATTGATGACTTCTACTTCTTTGGATATGGGTGGAGCTTTGGTTTCCATGGGCGGCAGAGGCACACTGAACCGCTGTGGATAGAAATAACTGTAAAGGTTTATTCCCTGATTGCCTTTAAATAATAAAGCTTCATTGACATTGAGGAAGGTTTGGTCAAAGGGTAAATCATTGCCATAATAGGCTCCAAAATCGGGCTGCTCAAAGATGAAAGGACTAATCAGATCTGCATGGTGCACGTACTCATCACCCTGTCTTACATCTTTTGCCCAAAAAACCACATACGCAGCTTCTTGATCCGAGGGTAGTTCTACGGTTTTTTCAAAAAAATAATGACTTTCTGTATCTCTTTTTAAGTCTGCTTCTTCTAAGGCAATGATTTTTTCTTCAGTAATTTCTTCTTGAAAACTGGAGACAATACTATAAGAGAAAAGGTAATTGTCAAAGTCAGGATTTTCTTCGAGCTTCTCTGCGACCATTTGCAGTCGGAAGGTCCTGTCGGACTCTTTTATCGGTAAGACTTTTAGCGCGAGTCTGGAATAACGGGAATACCGGAGGCTCTGATTGATATCTTGAAGAGAAGTTTGGGCTGGTGCCGTGGTTCCTATCCAAAAGGAAAAAAAAGCAACTAATAATCCGAGGCAATATGTCTTTATCTTTATCATCGGTGATTTTTAAAAATTAACGCTAATTTTGTTCAAAATAATCAAATTTTAAATGACTACCTATACAACGGAAATTGCCTCCGATAAGTTGATCAGTGACAATCCTATTCATCAACGACTGCTGAAGGCATACATTGCAGCAAAGCCCATTGTAAAAGGTAATTTGTTAGAAGTGGGCTGCGGTGAGGGTCGGGGTGTCGAAGTGCTGCTGAGTGAGGTGGACACATATCATGGGCTGGACAAGATCAAGGAAGTCATTGAACGGTTGAGGGGCAAATATCCTCAGGTGAAATTTGAGCAGGCGGTTATCCCCCCATTTAAAACTATACCTTCCCATACCTACGATACTGTCATAAGCTTTCAGGTAATAGAGCATATTAAGGATGACAAACTGTTTTTAAAGGAAATTTATCGTGTGTTAAAACCAGGTGGTAAGGCCATTATTTCTACACCTAATATTGGGCAGACGTTGAGCAGAAACCCCTGGCATATCCGTGAATATACTGGTGAACAGCTAAAGAAAATATGCGATGGAATTTTTGATGAAGTGGAAGCCCTCGGAATAGGTGGAAATGAAAAAGTGTGGGCTTACCATGAAGCCAATCGCAAATCAGTGAACAAAATCACCCGTTTTGATATTCTTAACCTGCAATATCGCCTGCCTGCATCTTGGCTGAGGCTTCCTTACGAAATTCTTAATAGAATCAACCGAAATAAGCTCCACCGGCAGCAAGGTGCTGCGGTAGAACAAATTTCGCATGAAGACTATCAACTCGTGGATCATCCGGATAAGGGATTAGACCTGTTTTTTGTGCTGGGGAAAAAAGTAGCATAGCGACTTTTCCTTAGCTAGGGGAAAGGCCGAATTCTGCGAAAGGAAAAAGGTTCAGGCATTTGCCTGAACCTCTCTCTACCTTCTATTAATGCGGGAGGAATCCCCGAACAGTGACTCCAACTCACTTTGAACTTTTGTAGCTAAGTCATCATAACCTCGTTCGCGGAGCAGCGGAAGGAAATACCGGAGCATTTCGATAGAAATGCTAGCTTCCCGATCCAGCGGACGATCATATGTTTGATAAAAGTCCAGCATCTGGATGGAGCGATTTGCCATTTTTTCTATAATGTCCAAAGCAAGATCGTCTTCACCCATTTCAAACAATAAGGGTACCGACTGACCATTGGCCAAATCATAAGGAATAGCCTCATTTGGGAATTTCGCTAAGCTCAGCTTCTGTATGTCCGCTGCCATGTCCATCTTATCTTCCTCTAGTAATGCGATAGTGAGGCTATTTAAGGCACTTCGGTGATTAGATGTAAATCTTCTGAACTCATCATCAAAATAGTTGTCCGGATTGTCCATACCCCGGAAGGCAAACTTTTCCAATACGTTTTGATACGCCAAATCGGTGTTGACCAGTTCTTCCACATTTTCGGGTTTTTGAACTGGCAGTAACCGATACGTAAGCCCTTCCATTACTACATGATTGCGGAGATCAAATCCGATGGTAGCCAACGAGGTGTTGTTAAAGTAGATAGGCCTCTCCCAATTATTGGTAGCGATCAGATCCATTAACATCATTCCGCCTTTGGTCACGTAATTGCCTTTGACGCGTAAGTTCATCTGCGGGATAACCAAATCGCGCATATTTTCGGGAATAATTCCTGAATTCAACACTTTTTCCTCATCAATCTCTAAAATTAGATTTCTTGACGGGACGGAGTTGATCGAACTGGAGAAGTTTGAACTTAACTTGAGCAGATCACTTTCGCTTTTAAGCAGCTTCAGGTATTCTTTTAAAGAGATGGCTTCAAGTCTGTCGGTGACATACAGCACATCATTGGTTCCCCGCTTGTAGTTTTTCCTTTCCAAGCTAAAATCCAAAGCACTGGATTCGTTGACCGGCCGCACCATCTGATCAATATACCAATCAGTGTCGAAGTAACTTAATACAATGACCCTCACATCCGTTCTAAAACCTTCCACCTCCTGCACATACCACAGCGGGAAGGTATCATTATCCCCTCCTGTAAATAGAATTGCATTTGGTGCGCAAGAGGCTAGGAAGTTACGGGCCGAATCCACGGAGAAGTACCTGTCGCTACGGTCATGATCGTCCCAGTTTTGAAGAGCCAGAATAGTTGGTACAGGGAAGGCGATCAAGGTAGCTGCCAAACCGGCGACAGCTAAATTTTTATTCATTTTGCCAATGGCATGCGCAATAGCAATTACTCCCATGCCTATCCAGATTGCAAAAGCGTAAAAAGATCCTACGTAGATGTAATCTCTTTCCCTTGGTTCCACTGGGGGAGAGTTGAGGTAAAGTACCAAGATAACGCCCATCATTAGGAAAAGTAACAACGTAACGATGAATGATTTGCCGTCATTTCGGGCTTGGAAGAAAATGCCTACAAGTCCAAGAATCAGCGGAAGCATCCAATAATTGTTGTGTGCTTTGTTTTCTTTGATATAATCGGGATAATCAATGGTCAACTTCTCCAGTAATCCGATCCATGGAGCATCACTAAAGTCACTTTCCCTGCCAGAGAAGTTCCACATAAAGTAGCGCCAATACATGTGACCTAGCTGATGCGAAAAAAGAAAGTATAGGTTATCACCAAAGGTAGGCTCTTGCCCCTCGCGGAGGCCTAATTTGCTGCGATAAATTTCTTGATGTCTGTCTTGGGTGGAGTAAATCCGGGGGAAGATGGTGGTTTTTTCCGGATCGTATTCGTTGACCAGTTGATAGTCTACGATTTCGTATTTATTCTCTCCTTTGGCGTAAATGGGAGCTCCTTCCTTTTGGTCCACGACGCTTGCCGTAAAATATTGGCCGTGAAACAAGGGACGATAACCATACTGCTCGCGTTTTAGGTAACTGACAAAACTGATGATGTCTTTAGGGTCATTTTCGTTGATTACTGGTTCTGCGTTAGCTCTAATAACAATCAGTGCATACGATCCATATCCTATCAAGATAAAAGTGAGAGACAGTAAAATGGTGTTTAAAACTGCCTTATGATGTTTGATGGAATAATGGATGGCTGCAATCAATGCGCCCAAAAAGAGTATGGTGAAGAAAATAATGCCGGAGCCAAAAGGCATCCCCAGGCTATTAACAAAAAATATTTCTACAGATCCGGCAAAACTTGGAAGCCCCGGAATGATGATGTTGTTGATGATGATTAAGACTACACCGCCCAATACGAAAGCGATGAACCCACCTTTCCAGGTTGGCTCTTTATATTTTTTGAAATAAACGACTAGAGCAAGTGCTGGAATGGTAACCAAGTTAAGCAAATGCACACCGATAGAAAGTCCCACCAAGTAGGCAATGAAGATCATGTATCGGTTTTCGTCGCGCGGATCTTTAATAACATCCCACTTAAGGAATGCCCAAATAACAATGGCAGTGAAAAAAGAAGACATGGCATACACCTCTGACTCTACGGCTGAAAACCAGAAGCTATCGGTGAAAGCATATGCCAAAGCACCAATGATGCCGGCACCCATCAGGGTGATGGTATGGCCTTTGCTGACGGTGTCAGTGTCAATGTGGAAGAGTTTTCTGCCTAATAAGGTAATAGACCAAAACAGGAACAAAATCGTCAATCCAGAAAACAGCGCACTGCCGACATTCATCCAATATGCTACTTGAAGCCCATCGCCTCCTGCGAGAAATGCAAACATCCGGTACACCAGCAGAAAAAATGGTGCGCCTGGAGGATGTGGTACCTGAAGTTTATAAGCTACGGCTATAAATTCTCCCGGATCCCAAAAACTAGCTGTTTCTTCTATGGTTGCCACATAAATCAACGAGGAAATCAAAAAAACTATCCAGCCCGTGAGGTTGTTGATCCTTTTATAGTCTAACATGTTCAAATATCTTGGTATGAAAGGCGAAAATAAGAAATTAATAACTAAGTAGAGGATTAATTTTCCCCAGATTCATTTCGGTAGAGCCCATCCTTGTAAACAGGCTGCGCAACCATTAAATGGTCACAGACCGCATTTTGCCGGGCCATACCCGTTGATGCTTGACTTGCCATGTGGTGATTTACTAAAAAAAGAATGATGGTCCACTTACAGTAATATCTATAGCGCTCTATCACAGGGCAACGGTGGCTTTGCCAAAAAGTTGTGGGAAAATGTGTCAAAAAGTAACAAGGAAGTGCGAACGCAGCAGAGGGCATTGTCACAGTTGGAGAAAGTTTCATTCAAGCAAGCGGAGTATAAAACTTAACTTATTATTATAAGGTTTACTTATATACAACGGCATAAAAGCCTAGCCACAAGAAAAAGCAAAGCGTATAACTGCAAAGTACGATGGCCAAGGAGCTAGACAAGCTTTTTCGGCTAATCGTGTGGACGCCGACCGACAATATTAGCCAATAAGCCACTTCAAAAACATTCAACGCTCCCAAAGGGTAATGATACCGTGGGTTCACCTGTTCTGTATCCGCTAAAGAGAACAGGGAGAGCGGATAAAATGTCTGGACTTCAAGATAACTTTCTGGCCTAGCGAGAAAAAACCATAGCAATCTGATTAATTCGGGAAAAAGGAATATTACCTCAGC
Organism: Cyclobacteriaceae bacterium; assembly: GCA_035303945.1. GTDB lineage: Bacteria > Bacteroidota > Bacteroidia > Cytophagales > Cyclobacteriaceae > DATGMS01. Next base: position 34,087 of record DATGQZ010000077.1, on the reverse strand, counting down.
CACCATCACAAACTTCCAAAGTTCTCTAAAAGATATTTTAAGCCCACCCATAAAGGCGCCCACCCAGAGCGTAAATGCGGTTAAGGTAAATTTCCATAATAGCGAAAATGGTGTCCACAGGTAATCCAGCGTGTTGAACAGATGGAAATAAAAAAATGCCCCTTCTTTTTCGAGCTGTTCATACGCAGGAATAGATTGGAGGATCAATTCGTTGGTGAGGTATCTAATGATGATATATAGCAGGACCAGCAGAACAAAAAATAAGCGTTTATCGAAATTTATTAGTTCCTCTGTTCGTTGTGATAAATCGGTGGACGATAAACCCATTTTATTTATATCCGTTCAAATGGTAATTTTGTTTGGAATAGCCAGTAGTTTTGCGTAAATGTATTGAAATAATGGTTAAGCACATCATGCTTTATCTACTCTTTTTCTGTCTCAGCATGGGGGATGTTCATGCACAATTGGCGGAGAATCAAAAAAATCTGGCTTCTGAGGAAACCGAGTACCTGTTGCTGAACAAGGGGCTCCAGTTCCGGATCACTGAAGCGGTCAACAGCCTCTACAACTTCGATTTTGCGACAGCAGAAAGAGGCTTTCAAGTGATGGCGCATACCTATCCGGAGCATCCATTGCCTTACTTTTTGATGGGCCTGAGTCAGTGGTGGAAAATCGCGCCGGATACGCAAAACGAAAAGTACGACGGCATCTTTCTCAGGTATATGGATGAAACCATCAAAAAAGCGGAGGTTCTATTTAGTAAAGACAACAGCAATAAGGAGGCGGCTTTCTTTTTAGCAGCGGCCTATGGTTTTCAAGGGCGCTTGTACAGTGAGCGCAAGAGTTGGACCAAAGCAGCCTTTGCTGGTAAAAATGCCTTGAAGTACCTTGAGCTTAGCCGCGGTGAGGAAGAATTAAATGCGGAATTGCTTTTGGGTGACGCCCTGTTCAACTATTTTTCTGTTTGGATTCCGGAGCATTATCCTTTGTTAAGACCGGTGTTGATGCTCTTTCCCAAAGGAGACAAACAGCTTGGGCTAAGGCAGCTGGAGGAGGTGTCCGACAACGCTTTTTATGCAAGGGTAGAGGCGCAATATTTCCTTTTTCGTTTATATGCTTCAGAAGAGCGGAAGCCTTATGAGGCTTTGAGGATTACGTCTTACCTCCATGATAAATTTCCTAACAATCCCTATTTCCACCGCTACTATGCGAGGCAGCTGTATGCTGTAGGACAAATAGCTGAAGCCAAGGATACTTCCCTCGAAATATTAAGAAGAATAGATGCCAATGCCACAGGCTATGAAGCTAATAGCGGAAGGTACGCGGCATTTTTTGCAGCGCAATATTTTGACAGAATAGGCCAGACGGAAGAAGCCAAGCAATATTATCTTAGAGCTATAGCTTTTGGTGAGGAATCTGAAAGTGAGGAAAGTGGCTATCATCTGTATTCGCTCGTGCATCTGGGAGAAATTTCTATAAAAGAGGGGGACAAGAAAAAAGCCAAGGCCTACTTCAACCAAGTGAAGAAATTGGCTAAGAGAAAGCACCCCGCTCATGTAGAAGCAAGGGAATTTTTGAAAAAGAATAAACTTTAACCGTCGCTTTTACGTTCACAGTATCTGAAATCAGCAGAATGTTTAACTTTCATTGTTTCGGGAGGTGCGTGTTCCCTACATAAATGAAAAAATATATTTGAACTGACAACAATATTTCGTTTAAAGGGGCGTTTTTTTTAATAATTCCTTTAAAATAAATTCAAATTAGATTACCTTTGCACCACAGATAATTTTGTAAATACTTTATAAAATGGATAATAACATAAAAGTGAAATTCGACAAAATCGACCGTAAGATCCTTGAAATCCTTCAAGGTCATGCAAAAATCACAAACGCCCAGCTTTCCAAAGACATTGGACTTTCACCCGCACCTACCTTGGAAAGGGTAAAGAAATTAGAGCAGTCAGGAATTATCAAAAGCTATCACGCTAAACTTGATCCTGAGAAAATCGGTCTTGGCGTAAGCACCTTCGTGTTGGTTGGATTAATCGGACATAATAAGACCCATATTGATGCTTTCATGAAGGAGATTAACAATATTCCAGAGGTTATTGAGTGTCACCACATCACTGGTACCGGAGACTTTATCCTCAAAATTATCGCTAAGGATATCACTGCCTACCAAAAATTAATGTTGGAAAAGGTGAGTGAAATCAAAGAAGTTGATTCTATGCAGTCAATGGTCATTCTTTCTACCTTTAAGGACAGCAAAGTTCTGCCTATCCCAGCATAAACTTTTTAAAAACATTAGAAAGGGTGGCTTTTATCGAGGTCACCCTTTTTTTATTCAACAAGCTTATGGAAAACCCTTGGAGAACTCTCAATAGAAAACTGATTTATTCCAATCCCTGGATTAAGCTGGAGGAGCACGACGTCATCACACCTGCCGGTACTCCAGGGATCTATGGAAAGGTGTTGTTCCAAAACAAGGCGATCGCGATCATTCCTATTGATAATGAGTATTATACATGGCTCATCGGCCAATACCGCTATACTTTAGATGAATACTCATGGGAGATCCCTATGGGCGGCGGACCTATAGGGACGGATGTGTTGGAAAGTGCCAAGCGTGAGCTGAAAGAGGAGACGGGATTATCTGCTGCTAAATGGACGGAGATCATGCGTATCCACCCCTCCAATTCCGTATCGGATGAGGAAGGATTTGTTTTTATCGCAGAGGAACTTACCTATGGCAAAACTGCCTTTGAGGACACTGAGAAGCTTGAAATCATAAGATTGCCTTTGTCGGAGGCAATCGATAAGGTGTTGAACGGTGAAATCACAGATGCCATCAGCGTGGCTGGTCTGCTGAAGGCAGCAAGGTTGCTGGGAGTATAATGTAATTTTATTTTGTTTGGAATGAAGGGAATAAATTTTCAAAAGCATTTCCCCAAGACCTTCGCCCTTGCTTATCCGGTGATGTTAAGCCAGCTGGGGCAGGTTTTAGTGGGGGTTGCCGACAGTATGATGGTTGGCCGCTTGGGTGCGGTGCCGTTGGCGGCTGCCTCGCTAGGCAACAGTATTTTTACCGTAGTTATGATGTTTGGTATCGGTGTTTCCATGGCCATTACGCCGCTTGTTGCAGCAGCTGATGGTGAGGGAAAACACCACCGGATAGCACGGATCTTTAGACATGGACTGGTAATCAACACATTTGCGGGACTGATACTTTTCTTGTTGGTGTTAATGGCGTCACCAGTTTTGTACCACCTTAATCAACCAGAAGAAGTAGTTGCGCTGGCAATTCCCTATCTCGGGATTATTACTTTTTCGCTATTGCCTTTTATGGTATTCCAAACATTTAGGCAATTGGCCGAAGGCCTGTCTCAAACAAGACAGGCGATGCTGGTGGTGATCGTATGTAACGTAGTCAATGTTTTTCTCAATTGGCTGTTGATTTATGGAAACCTCGGTTTACCCGCACTAGGCGTCTTGGGTGCTGGATGGGCAACTTTCATCTCGCGGGTGTTGATGGCCATTGTAATGATTGCTTATGTCTGGACCTCGAACAGGTACAAGCGCTACAAGCTTTCTTTCGATATTAAAAAACTTAGTTTTCCGATGATCACGAAAATGGTAGGAATTGGGGTGCCAACAGGCTTACAGTTTGTGTTTGAAACGGGCGCATTCAGTACTGCCGCCATTATGATGGGCTGGATAGGTGTAAATGCTTTGGCTGCTCACCAGATTGCGATCAATTTGGCTGCGATCAGTTATATGATGGCGTCTGGCTTAGCCGCAGCCGCCATGGTCAGGGTAGGCAATCAGCTGGGTAGAAACGACATCAAAACCCTTCGGGAAATAGGCTTCACATCATTTAGCATGGTAACCATCTTTATGCTGGCTGTAGCGGTAATACTGATTTCGCTGCGCAACTATTTGCCCTTGCTTTATATAGATGATCAATCCGTCATACAACTTACCGCGAGTCTGTTGATCATCGCTGGGCTGTTCCAGCTCTCCGACGGTATTCAAGTGGTGGGCTTGGGAGCTTTAAGGGGGATGGCGGACGTGAAGGTACCTACTATAATTACTTTGATCGCCTACTGGGTTATTGGGCTTCCATTGGGTTATGTGCTGGCGTTTACCTTTGGATGGAATGAACAGGGGGTATGGTATGGTTTGTTAGTAGGATTAACCTGTGCAGCCGCCTTACTTGTCCTTAGGTTTAACCGTTTGAGTAAAAGAAGGTTGTTAAAAGCCACAGCGGTATGAGCATTGACCGAATCCGGAGGGGCGGCCAGATAGCCTGTTGCTGAGCTACCACATTGGGCTAGTATTTTGGTTTATTTGCTCATTTGAACTAGTTTTGTACCAAATCATCTGATAGTTTAGGTAGTTTCCGATTGTCCGCCTTTGAAGACGGTTAGCACCTTAGCCCCTCATATATTAATCTAAAGCCCTAAACCTATTGCCCCTGAATTTCAAGCTCAACATTTTAAACGAATCATGGAAAGTACACAGACGGAAAATAACAAAGTAGTCAATGGATTGTTGTATCTGCCGGAAGGTCATGGCCTTAATTTCCCGAGCATATCGGATCAATTGGCAGTCCGTGAACTCAGGTACGATCCCAAGGCAATAGATGATGAAAATTTAAATTTTAAGTTTTTGATGCCGGCGATAGAGGCTGCTAAGGACGAAGATGTTGATTTTATCTTCGGTTTTAGTGCTGACCTACGTCGGGTCATTCTGGGTTTTAAAAATTCGGAGGAAAAGTTTCAGGCTTTCACCGCCCACCAACAAGCTGCCATTTTTGCTGAATATTTTTTAACGGGCTATACTCAGGCAGAGGGTGAACGGCTAGTGGTAAAATCGTTATTGCTATCCAATCAGGTCGAAACCATCATTAAAAAGAATGAAGGCCGAATAGCTTATTCCCATGCTGGATATGACTTTTTAATCGATGCAATGGACGAACATCCACAGCAGTCAGTACTTGCTTTAGATGATAGGAATACCATTATCATCGATAGGAATGTCACACAAAATGCAGCCAAGCTATGGCAGATGCTGTCTGAGATTCTTCTTAATCTGAACACAAAGGGTCAATCGTTATATGACAAACATATCCATATTCAGTGTCGATATAATTTGTATGGGGAAAAGACCTTCAATGTCCCGGCGGAGTCCAAGAAAGCTTTTGATAAATACAGAACTAATCCTCCGCAGGATCTTATCCATGATGAATTAGTCTTGATTACTGACTACAAGAAGAAGGTTTTTGCCAATTTATTGACAGGCCGAAAGGGTGCTACAGACTTGGCACAAATGAATCTGGTTCAGTTGGATTATGCCAGTGGATTGCGGATATCGGTGGAATATGTCGAGGATCAAAATAGACTGATCCTGCACCTCAGCGCCCACACGCACTGCTATGATAAGTCGCGTTTTGCAGAGTCCAGAAAGCAGGTTCATGACAGACTGTTAAAAATCGTCGTGGCCTTGGGGAAAATGTGAGACTCGAGATCCTCCAGGCTTGACATACTGTAGCAAACAATAATTTTCTGTCGGTGGTTATCCCACATGATGAATGGGCACATCTGTGCCTATTTGCCATTTATATTATTCCGTTTGTGTAAAAAACGCATGGTAAGGAGGAGGCATCCGCAATTGGAAAGTAGCGTGAAATGGTATTTTTTATATCTTCACCTTTATGTTAACCCTTCACCCTATTTGCCATGAATTTCAGCTGTAAGCGTGTATTCACTTTGATTCTTTTTCTTTCTGTACCTCTAAGCTTGGTCTCTGCACAGGATCTTCATGTTCTTAAGATTAAAAATGTCAAGCAGCTCCATGATTTTTTTAAATACCGTTCTGGTGACAGGCCGATCATCAGTGGTCATAGGGGTGGGATCGTGCCAGGCTTCCCGGAAAATAGTATTGCGGCTTTTGAGCATACCTTAAAACAGACTCCGGCTTTTTTCGAAATAGATCCTCGCATCACCAAAGATAGTGTGATCGTGTTGGTGCATGATGCGACCTTGGATCGAACTACTACGGGGACCGGCAAGGTCAGTGACTATACCTGGGAACAATTAAAGCAACTCAAGCTGAAGGATCATTTGGGCCACGTGACCTCGTACAGCATACCTACCCTTGAAGAGGCGATCAGGTGGAGCAAAGGCAAAACCATCCTCGATTTGGACAAGAAAGATGTGCCTTTTGAAATGATCGCCGCTATCATCCGGAAGAACAAGGCTTATAGCCATGTAATGCTGACCGTGCACAGCGCTGAAGAGGCCAGATACTATTATAATAAGAGTAACAAGCAGATGTTCGCAGCCTTCATTAGAACGCTTGATGAATACAAGGCCTATGAAGAGGAAGGCATTCCTTGGTCACAGATCATGGCTTATGTCGGACCGTTGAGCAAACCTGAGAATAAAGAACTGTATGACCTTTTACACAGCAAGGGGGTGAAGGTGATGATTTCAGCTGCTCCCTCTTATGATAAATTGGAGGAAGGGGAAAGAATGGCGGCGTATGTAAAAACCATTGAAGAGGGAGCCGATATCATAGAATCCGATCTACCCCTTGACGTGGCCGCCGCGTTGTCTCCACTGTATAAAGAGAGGGACAGTAATGCCCGCTACTTTGGCAAAAAGAATCTGAGCACACGCTGAGATTTTCATTGCCATTCACCTTGATGCAGAAATCAAATGACAGTTAACAAAATACACAACAAGATGATGAAGAAAAAAACAGTATTGAGTTTGTTGCTTGCACTTTTTCTTTTTGTACGGCTTAGCGCCCAACAAACTTATCAGGCACCCGCTTTGGAACGGGATGGAGCTTGGTCTTTGATTTTGGTGCCGGACACCCAGAGTTATGTCAAGTTTGGTCGTAATCAACCCATATTGGATCTGATGACGGCATGGATTGCGGAGCAAATTGACCCGCTTAATATCAAATTGGTGATCCAAGTCGGAGATCTGGTGGAGCATAATGCCATCCTGAATCCAAATGGTAAAATAGGGGATCAACCGGGTAAAAATCAGTGGGAAGCGGTGTCCAGATCTTTTGGAAAACTGGATGGGAAAGTCCCTTACATAGCTGCAACCGGTAACCATGATTATGGAATTTTAAATGTGGAAAATAGGAAAACGGAGTACAATAAATATTTTCCCGTAGACAAGAATTTCTTAAGCCAGCGGATGTTGAAGGAAGTGGCCTTGGATGAAGAGGGGATGCCTACACTGACCAATGCAGCCTACGAATTTATTTCTCCTGAAGGCCGAAAGTTCTTGGTGTTGGTACTTGAGTTTGCGCCTCGTGAAGCTAACCTTCAATGGGGGATCAAAGTGGTCAATGATGAAAAATACAAAGACCACACCGTTATACTGGTCACACACTCTTACCTAGATTACCAAAACAACCACATCGAAAAGGAAAACTATCCCATTACTGATGGCAATTATGGGAAAGCCGTTTGGGAGAAACTGGTGAAGCCATCTAAGAACATCCAAATGGTTTTTTCCGGGCATATCGGTGGTCCTGACGACAAGGACAGACACGTAGGATTCCGGACGGATAAAAATGCGGCTGGCAAAAGGGTTCATCAAATGACTTTCAATGCACAGGCTCTTGGTGGCGGCTGGCATGGGAATGGAGGCGATGGTTGGCTTAGGATCTTGGAATTTAAAGGTAACAGCATTCAAGTGAGGACATTCTCCCCCTACTTTGCCATCTCGCCTTCTACCAGGCATTTGGCATGGGGCACGGAGGAATTTGCTCCTTTTTCCATAGAGTTGGATGACTAGACTATAGCAACATAAAAGGAGAAAGGAGGCATCTTGTGCATCCTTTCTCCTTTTAAGCTTACGATTCAAACAGATCCTACTTCCTTTTCTCTATCAAGCTAAACAATAACTCAGGCTCATCAGTAGTAATAAAAGCAATATCTTCATCGAGAAGCCAATTCATGTCTTCCTCTTTGTTGACTGTCCACACATTGACCGTTAGGCCTAGGTCGTGTGCTTCCTTGATCCAGTTTGGGTTTTTACGCATGACGTTTATATTATAGTCTAGCCCCCAAAAACCAGCTTCCTTCAGCTCTTCGGGACTTTTGTCCCCATTCAAGTATGCAACATTGGCTGAGGGGTCAAGCTCCATTACTTTGAGGCATATGTCATAATCAAAAGCAATATAATCTACCCATTTTTCAGCCCCTAGTTCTTTGACGAGCATGACACTATTTTCAGCCAATTCCAGGCTTCGTTCCTTGCTGATACGGGAGGTCTTAATTTCAAAAACGAGCTTTGTGCCAGTTTGCTTCATTCCCTCTTTTAAGTAATCTTCCACTAAGGGGATGCTTTCACCATTGGGAAGTTTCTGTGCAAGAAGTTCTTGATAGGTTGAGTTCTCTACCGAAAGGCCCATAAAATCGGGGTCATGGTTTGCTACCAACACACCGTCTTTGGTCATCCAGACGTCAAATTCTGAGCCTTCGCAGCCCAAGCGTACCGCTTCCTTTAAAGAGGCGAAAGAGTTTTGAGGGTTGTTGGATTGCTTCCAAGCTCCCCTGTGGGCGACGACCTTGTTGGTATGGAACATGGGATCTTTTTGACAGGAACTGAACGAGATGAGTGCAATGAATAAAGTTAATAAAGTGGTGGTTTTCATCTTAAATGTTGTTGTGACAGAGATTTTATTGCATGGTAATGATTAAATAATTTCCTCTAGATGTTTTTAAGGTCCGGATGCACCCACGGGCCTCTATATGGACGCTGTAGCAATTTTGTGGCTTCTGGGTCATCCACGACAATTTTCTTTTCGGGATCATATACTAAGGGCCGCTGAAGTTCCATGGACATATTGGCGAGGATACAGCTGGCCGTGGAGATATGCCCTTCTTCAATGTCTGCCACTGGCCTGCCTCCCTGCTCGATCGCCCGCAAGAAATCCAACATATGACGCCTAGTGGCTGGGGCTGCGTGAAGTTCAATATCTTTTTCAGTAAGATCCTCCGGATATTTCTCCTTTTCGTACACCACTTCTTTTTGAATTGTTTCGCCGCCTCTAACGGGTATAAAGTCATACTTCATCGGACTACCTTTCAATGTCCCTTTGTCTCCATAGAGGATAAACGCCCATGGATATTCGGGATCGGGAGCAGTGCCCCAAGTACGGTGTTGCCAGACACAGTTTAGCTCGTCATATTCAAAAGTGGCAGTTTGGGTGTCAGCAATAGTTGCCCTTCCGCCTTTTTGAACATATATGCCTCCTGAAGCATTGATTCTTTTAGGCCATCCCAGTTTTAATAGCCATCGTACAGTATCAAACATATGGATGCACATATCTCCTGTAATGCCGTTGCTATACTCCATCATTGAACGCCAGCCTCCTCGATGAGGAAGACCTGTAAAGGGTAGCAAAGGGGCTGGACCCGTCCACATGTCATAATCAAAAAATGCCGGTACCGGCTGCACCGCCGGATCACTCGCATTACGCATATGGTAGTAGCAGCACATTTCCACGTGCGAGATTTTGCCCAGCAGGCCTTTGTCCACAATGTTTTCTTTGGCTTCAATTAAATGAGGTGTGCTCTTTCGTTGGGTCCCCACCTGAACAACCTTGTTATATTTTCTAGCAGCAGCGACCATGGCTTCTCCTTCTAGTACGTCCACGCTGATTGGCTTTTGTACATATACGTGAGCACCTGCTCTTAGCGCATCGATGGCCTGCAGGGCATGCCAATGGTCAGGACTTCCAATGAGAACGATATCAAGCTGGTGATCCGCCAGCATCTTGCGATAATCATTGTATTGTTGAGGCTTCTTTTTTGAGGCTTGGCGCTGACTAACCAAGGTGGCGGCTTCTTCCAACATATTCTTGTCAGGATCGGCAAGTGCCACGACCTCCACAGAGGCAACCTGGATCAATCGGAAAAGGTCGCTTTTGCCATACCAGCCTGTACCTATTAGCCCTACACGATAGGTCTTATCCAGCCTGGGCAGGTCAAATCCGTAAGCTCCTATAGAGGTCAGTGCAAATAGGGCAGTTGAACCTTTCAGAAAGTGTCGGCGGTTCATATGGGGTAATTTCATGGGCGGATTATTAGGGTTGACATAAAAAGCACTGCGCACGCAGCTCGAATTTCAATATTAACGATTTTTCAAGACTTATGGCAGGAGTGCGTAACAGAATGTTGGGTGATGTTACTGTCTTTTCTAATGAGGTTTTATCCTATATGAAGCTGCTGTGGGATGCAGCTGGTTTATTCTTTCCTGTGCTGTAATGTTTGCCACAGATAACAGCTGTTTTATCAATGAATATCTTACCTTCATGTAAATGTGCTTTTTTAATAAGTGTAAATAATTATATATATATTTTTGAAAAGCATAGCTTAATCAATACATTGGAGGCATCAAATTGCTTTTGGCTGCAGCCTAACCAGCAACAAGTAGCCCTAAGCGTTTGTATTGTTTCGGTTTTTTTATGAATCGGAGCGGCATTATCAATTAACCATAAACCAAAATATAATGAAAGCAAATCAATGCCTGCGGCTTGGGGCGCTACTATTTTTATGCTTCCTAGGCTTCCCTCTCTGGGCACAGGACGTACAGGTCAAAGGTGTCATAACGGATGAAAACAAGGAGCCGATTCCCGGAGCCTCTGTGCTTTTGAAAGGCACTACCACCGGTGTAGCAAGCGACATTGATGGTGCCTATGCCATCACCGCCCCTTCAAATGGCACTTTGGTATTTTCCTTTATTGGCTACGAAACCCAAGAAATCCCCATCGGTAACCGTTCCATCATCAACGTTTCCCTAAAGCCGGATTTGTCTGATCTAGAAGAAGTAGTGGTAGTGGGCTATGGCACTGTCAAAAAAAGCCAGCTGACCGGAGCCATTGCGTCAGTAAATTCAAGAGAAATCAACGAGCTTCCCATCACTGATGCCCGACAAGCGCTGCAAGGCAGAGCTTCAGGCGTAGATGTCACGCAAGCTGGCAGTAAACCCGGCTCTTCTCCACAGGTTCGGATCAGAGGGCGTCGTTCTTTCAACGCAGGAAATGATCCCCTTTATGTAGTAGATGGAATTCCAATTGTAGGAGGCTTGACGGACTTCAACTCGCAAGATATATCTTCTATGGAAGTATTGAAAGATGCTTCTGCTACGGCTATTTATGGCTCAAGGGGTGCCAATGGGGTGGTGTTGATCACAACAAAAAAAGGTGAAGGGGGAAAAACCACCATTTCTTGGGATTCTTACTACGGCATAAATACAAGCTTGGGTCGCATTGAGAATTTCAATGGAGAGGAATTCGCCGAATATAAAAGGGAATCCCGAAGAACCAGTGGTGAATATCCAGAGGGTCCGAGTACGCCAGAAGCTGACGCGGCGATCTTTGAACCCAATGAGTTGGAAAGTATTCGTTTAGGCAGAAGTTTCGACTATATTGATGCCCTTACCCGCACTGGTTCCATTCAAAGTCATAATGTGAGTGTGGGGGGAGGCAATGACAAAACCACCTTTTTTGTGTCTGGAAACTTGTTCAAAGACGTTGGGGTGGTTAAGCTTCAAGACTATTCCCGCTATACCCTGAGGGTCAATGTAGATCATAAGATCAACGACAAAATACGGATCGGGACTTCTACTTTGGGGACATATAGCGAAAGAAATGGAGAAAACTTCAACCCCCTGGGAGGGGCATTGCAGGAAAATCCCTTGGGAAAAACCTTCAACGATGACGGCTCTATCAACTTCCAACCCACACAAGACGGATTAAGGACAAACCCATTGGCAGAAATTGTGCCTGGAGCCCATGGAGATTTGACGAAACGTTATCGTATCTTCAACAGCCTTTATGGCGTGTATGAAATTATCCCCGGCCTAAGTTATAGGATAAACTTCGGGCCGGACATCGCTATCAGGAGAAGCGGACGGTTTATTGGCCGATGGACCAATAATAGAAGAGGTGGAGATCCTACCGGTAGCATCAGTGAGGACTTTTCCTTCAACTATACATTGGAAAATATCATTAACTACAGCCGTACCTTCAATGAAGCCCACACTTTTAGCTTTACTGGTCTGCAGTCCCTGCAGAAGGACAATTTTGAGACATCGGCTATCAACGTATTGGGTATTCCTGTAGAAAGCCAGCTATGGCATAGGCTTAATGATGCTAGTCAAATTACTTCCGCATCTACCAATCTGGTGCAATGGACGCTTTTGTCTTTTATGGGGAGGTTGAATTATGACTACAAAGGCAAGTATATGGCTACGCTTACTTTGAGAGCCGACGGTTCTTCAAGGTTTGGCGAAAACAACCGATTTGGCTATTTTCCCTCCGTCGCTTTAGCTTGGAACATTTCGGACGAGCAGTTTGTCCAAAACAGTAGCTTTATTGATCAGTTGAAGTTGAGGACCAGCTACGGGGCGATCGGTAACCAAGGGATTACACCTTATCAGACCCAGCCCTTATTGACTAGAACAGCCTATGCCTTTGGTGATAATGCTGCCTTTGGCTACATGCCCGGCACAATAGGGAACCCTGATCTGAGATGGGAAACCTCCACTACTGCCAATGCCGGTTTAGATTTTTCATTTATCCAAGGTAGAATAGTCGGTACGTTAGAATATTATGTCACTACCACTTCAGATCTGTTGGCTCCACAGCCCTTGCCAAATTCAACTGGATTTGGCGGTTTTACCACTAACGTAGGAAAAACCCAAAACAGAGGTCTGGAGCTTTATTTGTCAAGCGTCAATATTGACAAAGGAGGCTTTAAGTGGTCTACCGACCTCACGATCACCCGGAACCGGGAGGAAATTTTAGAGCTGGCCAATGGTGATGACATTGGCGCAGCAAGATTTATCGGACACCCAATTTCCGTGTTTTTTGATTGGAAGAAGATCGGCATTTGGCAGTTGGACCAAAAGGATCTTGCTGAATCGTTCGCAGACAGGGTAGGAGAAATCCGAATTGAAGACTTAGATGGGAATGGGCGCATTACCGCTGACGACCGACAAATCCTTGGTTCACCGGTACCTGATTTTTCAGGGGGAATTACCAACCGCTTTTCCTACAAAGGCATCGACTTTTCATTCTTCCTGTTTGGAAGAGTTGGCTCTATGATTCGAAGCGCCTTCCATACCGGAGGTTACAACGCGCTGGCGGGCAGGTACAACAACCTGGCTGTCAACTACTGGACGCCTGATAATCCTACTAACGATTATCCAAGGCCTAACCAAAACCAAGAGTTTCCAAAATATTCGTCCTCGCTGCAATATTTTGATGGGACTTTCCTTAAGGTGAGGAACATCAACCTAGGGTATAATTTTCCTAGTCGTATAGCATCAAAGTTGGGAATGGAAAGCCTGAGGATTTATAGCAGCGTACAGCAGCCTTTTATCTTCTCTGAGTATAGAAAGGTTCACAAAGGGATAGATCCTGAAACATTCGTAGATACCGAACAAGGCGTAGATGGGGGAACCATCAATGACAATATTTCTCCTGCTGTCACCCAATATACCTTTGGGATAAATGCGCGATTCTAAGTACACCTAGATCAAAAGACTGAGAAAATGAAACCAGAAAATATAACTTATTCCATCTCCAAATCTTTCAAAATTGCCCTTGTGGGGCTTACGCTAATCGTTGGTCAGGCCTGTGAGGGAATCTTAAAGGAGGAGGTCATCTCTAATGTGGGCAATGACTATTTAAATACCCCAGCGGGATTAAATGATGGTCTTAATGCGGCTTACAGTTCTTTCAGGGCTTGGTACGGCTCCGAACGGGGAAATAATTTTACCATCTTTGGTACCGATACTTACACCAATGGAGCTGATGGAGCCTTCAAATTTATGAATTTCTATACATCGGATTTTGATACACAAAATTCTCATGTGCGCGAATTGTGGGATCAGTTTTATGCCGGGATCAATACCTGCAATGCGGTGATTGAAAGAGCTCCTTTGGTGGAGGGAATGGACGAAGACGTGAAAAACCACCGCGTAGCTGAAGCAAAGTTTATACGGGCGCATCATTACTTCATCCTTACCCAATTGTTTGGGGGAGTGGATTTGCAGTTGTCGGAATCTGTAATTCCTACCAACCAAGTCTCAAGAGTGACGGTGCCGGAAATGTATGCGGCTATAATAAAAGATTTGGAGGAAGCGATTCCTCACTTAGTGGCAGCCTCCAAAGCACCGGATTATGGTAGAGCAACCCGACCCGCTGCGGAAAATCTCTTAGGAAAAGTATATATTACCAAAGCCACCTCGGAAGCTGCTGCCAATGACGACTATGCCAAGGCGGAGCCTCTATTAAAAAATGTTATCAACAACTACAATTTTAGACTGTTGGAGAATTTTGAAGATGTGCATGCCTTTGGCAATGAGGTAAATGATGAGGTGATCTTCGCAGTTCAAAACACTTATAATCCGCTGACCAATGGAACGGGTAATCCTTCTCATTTATTTTTCCTTATGGAATATGATGTGCAGCCCGGCATGAAGCGCGATACCGAAAATGGAAGGCCATGGAAGCGGTATAGACCCACCGATTATACCTATAATGTGATATTCAAAGATAGAGATAACGACAGCAGGTATTTCGGCACTTTTCTAACGGTTTACTATTCTAATAATCCCGGTACCTTTAATACTAACTTTGACCAAAGCAAGCACCAGGTCACTTTCGCCCTGGGAGATACAGCTATCTATATTCCCGGATATGAAATGCCTGCTGCTGAAAGGGCAAAGAAGCCCTATCAGGTAATGGTCCCTAGCGTCTATAATGAAAGATGGTTTCCCAGCTTAAAGAAACATCTAGATCCTGGGAGGGCTGATCTTACGGTGGAGCAGGGGGGACGTGACTACATTGCTTTTAGATTGGCCGAAACACATTTGTTGCTGGCAGAGGCGCAGTTAAAGCTGAATAAAATAGAAGAAGCCACTGAAAACGTGAATATCGTGAGGAGACGAGCAGCTTTCGAAGGTAAGGAGGCTGCCATGGAAATCAGTCCAGCACAAATGAACATGGAGATGATCATTGAGGAGCGAGCGCGTGAACTGCTTGGAGAGCAACAGCGATGGCTTGACTTGAAGCGCTGGGGCATCTTGCTGGAGCGTGTAAAGCTGCATAATCCCCAGGCAACAGGGATTCAGCCCTTCCATGTTTTGAGACCCATTCCTCAAAACCAGATCGACCGTGCTGAAGGTAATGAGGCGTCCTTCCCACAGAATGAAGGCTATTAAAAGATGGAGAGGGATTGGTTTAAACGATCCCTCTTTTTATTTTTATATATTGTAGCAGGATAGCTTCTTGTAGGGAAGTTGCCCATATTTCCGCCAGTAAACCCAAAGCATACTTATGAAAGAAAGCAGAAGAGGATTTTTAAAAAAGACTGTTATGCTTAGCGCCGGTGCCAGCTTGCTGTCTGCCCCTTCCTGGTCCAAAAGCCCCATTTCACCCAATGATAAGATTAACCTGGGCTTGATCGGCTGCAGAAATCAAGGTTTCTATGTATTAAGGGAATTTCTCCAAACCGGCTCAGTGAACTGTTTGGGCTTATGTGATGTGGACGAACAGGTGCTGAAAGAAAAACAGCTGGCGGTGGAAAAGGACTTTCAGCAGAAGCCGCAGATCTATAAAGACTTTAGGCAACTGTTGGACAACAAAGAAATCAATGCAGTAATAATAGGTACACCGGACCATTGGCATTGCCTTCAAACAGTGTATGCCTGTCAAGCTGGCAAAGACGTATATGTGGAAAAGCCTCTTGCGAATTCTATCGGAGAATGCAATCTTATGTTGGAGGCAGCACGAAAGTATAAGCGTATTGTTCAGGTGGGACAGCAACAAAGGAGCAGTCCGGTTTGGCAGGGAGCGATGGAATTTATCAAGTCAGGGAGCATCGGCAAATTGAAAAAAGTGAATATCTGGGCTAATTTCCAATACGGTATTGGTGCGAAAAAGCAAGCTGATGAGCCAGTGCCAAGCGGGGTGGATTTTGATCTTTGGTTAGGCCCGGCGCCTGTAAGAAGTTATAACTCCACCCGATTTCATGGCAACTGGAGGCACTTTTGGGATTACGGCGGTGGGTTGATGACTGATTGGGGAGTACATTTATTGGATATGGCATTATGGGCAAAGGATGACGCTACCGAACCCGGTCGCGTTATGTCCTATGGACAGAACCTGTCTTTTGATGACTATAGCCGGGAAACATTCGACACCATGTCTGTAATTTATCCCCAGAAAGATTATGTTATCAATTGGCAACACGTGGCAGGTCATCAAGTGGGTCCCTACGACATGGCATATGGAGTAGAATTTGTAGGGGATGAGGCGACCGTGGTAGCCGACCGGGGCAATTGGTCTGTGAAAGCAGGCGATACCAAACATACGGAAGATGCCATAACTGCTGCAGAACCATTCAGAAAAGCGCGCAGCCACAGTGATGTGGGCAGCCATGTTCGCGATTTCTTGGAATCTGTTAAATCCCGAAAGAAACCAGCCTGTTCCATAGAGCAGGGGCGGAATGTAGCTCTCTACGCACATATGGGAAATATTGCAGCAAGAACAGGAGAAGGTTTGCTACAGTGGGATGCTAACCGTCAGCGTTTTGTTTCTAACGAGCTTGCAAATGCCTTGATCATGCCTCAGTACCGGGAATCATGGCGTCTGTCTCAGGTTTAATAAGGGTTACCAATAGCCATTTGTGGTGATGGAATGATTGCTATATGGATTGATAGCGTTGTCAAAGGCTAACTTTAAATATACTTCCTTGGTTTCCCTTTCCAATGTATTCTATTTTTCCACCACGGTTTTCTACAATTCTTTTGATGATATAGAGGCCAATACCGGTACCATCCACATGGCTATGGAAGCGTTTGAACATGCTGAAGAGCCTAGGCAAATGATGCTCTTCAATACCTAATCCATTGTCTTCTACCGTTAAAATAACAGCTTCATTTTCTCTATAGGTAGTTATGGTAATATAGGCGGGCCTTTCGGTGGATCTATATTTTATGGCATTGCTCAAAAGATTATGTAACACGCTGCGGAGACCATGCACAGGATACATGACTTCTTCGACTTCCAATTTTTCAACTATAGTAAATGGAGCCTTTGCAGTCAAGGCCAATTCTTCTTTAACATCCTTGATCACTTGGGCGAAAGAGATCAATTCCGGATTTTCCTCTAGGTTACGTTGCACCTTAGTGATTTCCGCCAAATCGAGAATGGTGTTGCGCAATTTGGTGGTACAAATATTCATCATGTCCAGAAATTCATGCACTGAGGGATTGCTGATATGTTCCAGTTCTTCCTTAAGAATACTGACCAAGCCTTCTAGGTTAGATATGGGGCTCTTGAGGTCATGAGATGCTGTATATATAAAGTTGTCAAGGTCAATATTTACCTTTCTCAGTTCCTCATTTTTAGCTTTCACTTCAATTTCCCTGGCCACCACTTCCCGCGTGCGTCGCTCCACCCTCCTTTCCAATTCATTGTTGAGGTTGATGAGTTCTTCTTTGGTGCGATGGAGTTCCTCCAGCGCCTGTGACAGTGCCAGATTTTTTTCTGAAAGCCTTTTTTCTGCTTCCACTTGTTCTTTAAGGGAGGCTTCCAACTCAAGCGTTCGTTCCGACACCTTTTTCTCTAGGTTTTTATTAAACTGGTGGAGCTTTTGATCCTTCAGTTGGATCTGTTTTAGCATATGGTTAAAGGCATCAGTAAGTACACCAATTTCATCATTGCTATGCTTATCTGCTCTGACGGAGTAGTCTTGCCGGTCGGATACGGCTGTGGCCGCTTCTGAAAGTGCTAAAATGGGGCGCGAGATGCTATTTGACAGAAGCTGGGACAGAACGTAAGCCAGCAAAATCGAAAAAGCCATAACGACCAATACGACCATGCCATACAGCATAAAGCGTTCTTGTAAGGCTTTAAGATTGGACCGTAGGTACAGTGTCCCCAGAAACTTACTGCCTTGTACTACTGGCTGAACGCCCTCCAAAAATCCTTGTGCGTAACTGTAACCCGAAAAAAACAGATCTTCCGGATAAATATCCTCAGACAGAGCAAGAGGATACGCAGCAAACCTTTGGCCTAAAGAATCAAAGAGTACTGCTGCTACGATATTGCTTTCGGATTGGAGTACTCCAAGTATTTCAGCAGCAGCTTCCACATCGTTAAATGCCAATGCAGCAGTTGTGTTTGCTGCCGTGATTTCGCCAAGTGATTTTAGTTTATTTAAGGTAGATTGGCGAAAAGTATACAACTCATAGCCAAAAAAGGCAAGACAGGTAACCAATAATACAGCACCGCTGGTCAACAGGTTGACCAGCATGAGTTTCCGTTTTATCGGCGTATTCTTAAATAACATTACTTTTGACTGGATAAGGTAACGATCTCAGCAACATGAAGTAACCTGGAGCTGAGTTTTAAATCTGCGGCACTGGATGCGTCTGGATTAATCTTAATATGAACTTTGTTATTGACATTGATAAATTGAATCATACCGCCTGCATCCAGAAATCCGGCATCGTCGCTAACAGTTAAGATGCTTTTGCCTTTTAGGTTTTGTAGTGTTTGGTTCAGGAGATCTGGATTGGATAGGTTGACATACAATACATGACATTCAGTAATATCCTCTTCGAGACCATAATGATGTAGTACTATGGGATGCCCGTTGGTCTGCTCTCCACTAATCACTTCTTTTAAATAAACCTCAAAGGGATCTTCTCCCAGGATGCCGACGATCAATGGGTCATCCTTTTCCTTAAATGCATAAGGTGGCCATTCAACAAACTGGGTAAGGTTGTACAAAAAAATTGCCTTTAACTTATCGTGAGAGGGCTTCGAATCCTGTGCGCTTAGGAGAATAGCATGGCTTACCAGGAGAATAGTGGCGACAATTTTCTTGTATCTGATCATCAAGGGTGGCATATGAAATACAGGTGCCGGAAACGACGTCCAAACAGACTTCCATTTGATGATCCACAGGGCATGTTCATTCTCCGGTAGATGGCTGTCTGTTAGGGGCTGTTTTTTGGGATTCATGCAGGTGTCTGGCTTATCTTGAAAAAGGGACGGTAATTTATTGAAGGGCATAGAAATAGTTGTGAACCCCCTTAGAGCTGATGCATCAAAAAGTCGCGTCTTGATGCGATGCCGTAAAAAAAATAAATGTACAAGAGGCCAGAATTTCAATGACATGTCCTAACACGGTTCCAGTAATTACTTGGGCATATAAAAACAAACCAAATATATGATATTTGGATTATTGCCAGTAAAAATAACAAAATAAAAATATCGTGTAGGAGAGTCGGAAAAATATTGTTCAAATGCCTTCTCCAAGCATTTGAACGGTTGTGCTTGAGCTTTTTGTCCTGTTACTAGGAGTTAAGGGGCAAATTGGAGAGCAACCATTGATCTTCAAGCATGGCTTATGAAACCAGTTCTTTATAGACTTCTTCGGCAACAGCTTTTTGAGCTGCTTTCTTGGTCTTTTTCCTAATTAGAATAACCGAATAGGCTATAAAGATTCCTGTTGCTGCCATAGCTGCACCTACCCAATCAGCGGACGTATAGCCATAACCAAAGGCTATAGGCAAACTAGCCAAATAGGCCCCAGATGCATTGCCCATGTTGAAAGCACTTTGATTTAAAGATGAGCCAAACATCTCTGAACCTTTGGTGGAATTGATCATCGTCATTTGCAAAGGTGTCGAAAAGCAGAAAGCGACCATGCCAATTACAAAGGTCATGACCAATACAGCAACTTGGTTGTCAGCGACAAAGGTGAGGGTAACAAGCGATGCTACCATCATGATTAAGACGAGGATGACTGCATGTATAGGAACAAACCTTTCTGCCAGTTTAGCCCCCAACAGGTTACCTGCCACCATGCCAAGTCCCGCCAAGGTCATCGCAATGCTGATCATGCTGGAAGGATGTCCTGCAACCTCTGTTATCAGCGGTGCGATATAGCTATACCACGCAAAAAAGCCACCTGTTCCGATCGTAGTGAGGAGAATCACCATCCAGGGTTCTGCTCTTTTTAAAATTCTTAAGTCATTTTTAAAACCCTGTGTAGATGATTTGGGTAGGGATGGCATCCAAAAGTAAATGCTGGCCATTGCCAAAAGGCCTACGACGCCAACCATCATAAATGAAACGCTCCAATTGAACTCGTGTCCCAAATAGGTGCCGAATGGAACACCCAAAACATTGGCAATGGTGAGGCCGGTAAACATGGTGGCTATGGCCTTAGCTTCTTTGCCCGGTCTGGCTAATTTACCCGCTACTACTGCGCCTATACCAAAAAAAGCCCCATGGGGCAATCCTGCTAAAAACCTAGAAACTAATAGGGTTTGATAACTTCCAGCAAATGCAGAAAGCGTATTAAAAGCGGTAAACAAAATCATCAAAAGTAGCAGCACCCGATGTGCAGGCAGCTTGCCGCCAAACCCAGTTAATAAAGGTGCACCTACTACCACGCCTAGTGCATAAGCAGAAATGAAATGACTGGCTTGAGGTATGCTTATGTTAAGATCTGCAGCGACCTCAGGCAATATGCCCATAATTACAAATTCCGTAAGACCGATACCAAATCCTCCAGTGGCTAAGGCAAATAAAGCTTTGTTCATAAAAAGATAAAATAAGTGTTAGCGGTTATGCCTTTTTTAAGGAGGGTTTATTATTAAAGCAAGGGCGGGGGCAACTGTTCTTTGCCAAATATTTCAACACAACAAAATTAGCTTCCTTTAGTTCATAGCGGGATATAAAAGATGATTTTTTCTCACGAAGTCTAGCATCATGCAGCCATTCC
This sequence comes from Cyclobacteriaceae bacterium, assembly GCA_035303945.1. Classification (GTDB taxonomy): domain Bacteria; phylum Bacteroidota; class Bacteroidia; order Cytophagales; family Cyclobacteriaceae; genus DATGMS01. The sequence goes on along the minus strand of DATGQZ010000077.1, from coordinate 13,243 downwards.
GAGGTTATGATATGGAGGATTGCTTATCTTTGGTAGGCTCCGGAGGCATCCTGACAATCGCTTGGATAGCGATGACTATTTTGCTCCTATTCGTTATATAATTGATAATGCTCCCATGAATAACTTGATGCGTACCCCTCATAAGGAGCTTCGCACTTTGCTCCTTTTTGCTTTCGTTTTGCTAAAGTTTTTGTTGCAGTATGCACTGGTGAGCTCCTCTTACGACTTGCAGCGGGATGAATACCTACATCTTGATATGGCGAACCATTTGGCGTGGGGCTATGTATCTGTACCGCCTTTTACCTCTTGGGTTTCTTTCCTAATCAAACTACTTGGCAATACGGTTTTTTGGGTAAAATTTTTTCCAGCTTTGTTCGGCGGGCTTACACTCGTTATTGTCTGGAAAACCGTGGAGGCATTGCAGGGAGGGATGTATGCGCTGACATTGGCAGCCACCTGTGTCCTATTATCAGTTCTGTTAAGGCTCAATATCCTTTACCAGCCCAATTCCTTTGATGTACTGGCCTGGACCGCCTTGTATTTTATGCTAGTCCAGTATTTTCGGACGAGAAGATCCAAGTGGCTGTATGTTGGAGCGGTCGTGTTTGCGTTAGGTTTTTTAAACAAGTATAATATTGCCTTTCAGCTCATCGCTCTTTTTCCCGCGCTTATGTTGACAAAGGAGCGCCGTGTGTTCCTCGAAAAGCCATTGTATGCTGCGGTAGTGCTGGCGTTCCTCTTGGTATCGCCAAATCTGCTGTGGCAGTATCAAAACGATTTTCCAGTGATCCATCATTTGCAACAGCTTTCTGAACTGCATCTGGTACATGTTGATCGTTGGGGATTTTTGAGATCACAGTTGCTTTTTTTTATAGGCTCACTTCCTGTTATTTTGGCAGGTTTATACGCCTTATGTTCCTATGTCCCCTTTAGGAACTACCAATTTTTATTTTGGTCCTTCTTTTCTACGCTTTTCGTGTTTGTTTATTTTAAAGCCAAAGACTATTATGCGATTGGGTTATATCCTATATATTTATCATTTGGAGCAGTGTATTGGGAGAGCGTGTTGAAGGAAAGCTGGAGGAAATATCTGAAGCCAGTTCTATTAATATTACCCGTTGTGTTTTTTATTCCCATGTATTTGTTCTTGTTTCCAAATCGATCGCCCCAATACATCGAACAGCACAGCGCGGCCTATGCTGCTTTGGGACTGCTGCGTTGGGAAGATGGCAAAGATCATAGGCTTCCGCAAGATTTTGCCGACATGCTTGGCTGGCGCGAGCTGGCCGCTAAGGTAGATCGGATTTATGCTCAGCTAGCGTCAGATCAGCCTACGCTCGTATTGTGTGATAATTACGGTCAGGCAGGTGCAATTAATTACTATAGTACGCAGGGAATAAAAGCAGTATCCTTTAATGCGGATTATGTAAATTGGATCGACTTGAAGCCCCAATATGTGAACCTGATCCGCGTGAAAGATGGTAGCGCGCGTCATGAGGAACTTGCAGAGACTAGTCCGTTTTTTCATGAATCCGTTCTTGCAGATTCTATTGCCAACCCTTATGCAAGGGAATTTGGAACCTTAATCTTCTTATTTAAAGGAGCAAAGGTGAATATTAACACCCGCCTACAGGAGGAGGTGGAAGGGGAAAAGCGCTATTAGAAAAATTTTTTAATAAAGATATGGGCTGAAGTTGCTGGGATGGGCTGTTAAAGGCTTTTTTTCTTATAGATGGTATTTAAATGGGATAAGTAGTTATAATTTTCTTTAAATTTTTGAAAAGACAGAAAAAACATTGTTAATTGTAGGGCATTTCCGTATTCATTATGGCAGCCGGGACTAAGATAGACGTAAAGGAGGGTTTGATCCAAAAGGTAATAGAAGGTGATTTAACTGCCTACGAATCGCTGTACCGGATATTTTCCAAAAAAATATATGCTACAGCTAGAAAAATGCGGCTAGGACATGAAGATGCCGAGGAGATTGTCCAGGATGTCTTTATGAAGCTTTGGCAAAACCGCACACAGCTGGATCCGCAGCTTTCGATTAATGCTTATATTTTAGCCATTGTAAAATCTTTAGTGATTAAGAAGTTCAGAGATGAGGCATACCTTGCTGCTTACAAGCAGTATAACCTGTTGCACATCCACCGCGATTCACCCAAGCCGGACGCGAGCATTATTTATAATGATCTTTACAGCCATTCCATGGACATCATCGATCAACTTCCAGCAGGACAGCGCCAGATTTTTTTTCTTCGTTATTTTGAATTTTTACCCGTAGATGAGATATCTCGAAAATTAAAACTTTCCAAACGCACCGTAGAAAATCAACTCTACAGAGCTTCCAAGGTGGTGCGGAAAAAGATGGAAGGAGTTGACATTTTTTCTGTTTCACCCTTTCTGCTTCTTGTGCACTATTTTATATGAGGCACCAAATTTTTTTTAAAAAAAATTACTTCCCGGATGAGTATTTTGGGAGGCTTGTGGCTATATAGTTTGTAAAAAGGTGAAGAATGGACCGCAGATCCCAAATCAATGACTATTTAGCAGGCCGTCTCAGCGCGGAGGAAGCCAGTGAACTGCTCCAGTGGATCAATTCTGCTGAAGGTAAGCGATTTTTGGAGGATGAAACCGAAGCGGTATGGGATCAGGAAATGATGGGAGACACGGATTTGGGATGGGACGATCAGGCAGTTTGGGAAAAGATCCGTAGCGCTGACCGCTTGGGGTTTAATCAGCCTGCATTGAAAAACAAAGAAAAGGCTGTTCTCGTACCAGCGTGGCTAAAATGGGCAAGCTCCTTTGTCTTGTTTGCCTTAATTGGCTATCAACTATTCTCGGTCTACCAGCGTCAGTATATCGATGAGGGTCAGCCAATGGCTGCTGCGGATTGGGTCTATCGGTATAATCCACCAGGACAAAAATCGAAGATCCAATTGTCGGATGGCTCTTTTATTTACCTCAACGCCGACAGCAAAATTGAATTTGCAAAGGACTTCACCAACAACAGGTATGTGAAGCTGGAGGGGGAGGCTTATTTTTCTGTGGCCAAGGATTCTTTACATCCTTTTGTAGTGGAGAGCCAAGGCATTCAGACTAGGGTGCTAGGTACAACGTTTAACATTTCTGCTTTTTCTACTGAAGATATGGTACAGGTGACGTTGGTAAGTGGTAAGGTTGAGTTGGAAAAGATTGGGAGCAGTGAAACCATCATCATGCATCCAGGTGAAGAAATGCTCTTGTCACAGGATGAAAATGGGTTTATAAAGAGGGAAGTAGATGTACGAAGAAGAATAAGTTGGACTTCAGGAATTTTGGAGTTTGAAGATGCGCCGTTCCAGCAGATGATTGACATCTTGGAGCGGTGGTACGGTGTAGAGTTCAAGATCCATGGAACATTTCCTAAGGCCTTGTCATCAGGAACCTTTGGGAAGGATGAAACACTGGAAAATGTTCTGGATGTATTGAGCTCTTCAATAGGGTTTAAGTATGAGATTGACAACAGCCATGTAACCATTGATTTTATGTAAGCCTATGTAACATCACCACATAAAAAAACAGGACTGTACTGCGAATACAATCCTGCCAACACCTCATTACCTTTCGGCTGATCCGCGAAGATGCCGATAAGGGCAAATCAATGTTTAATTAACACTAGTCCAAAATATGAAAAATTTATTACGAATAATAGGTGTGTCTATTATGTTTTTGACAAAAGCCTTTTTTCTGCTATGTCTGACAGTAAGCCCAATACTGGCCAGCAACCTGAACGCACAGGTCAAGTCGATCGACCAGGTCAAAATAGACTTAGATCGACAAGAGTATACCTTAAAAGAATTTTTTAAAGAGGCGGAGAAGAAGACGGATTTCCGTTTCTTTTATACGGATCAGGTCTTGAAAAATGAACCCGCCGTCAAGCTCTTCCAGAAATCCGCCAATGTGGAGGAATACCTCTTGGAGATCGCCCGTCAGACCGACCTAAATTTTAAACAGGTCAACAATGCTATAAGTGTCATCCGTGCTAACCGGAGCGGTAAGGGAAGGATAGAGATTCAAATCAACCCTGAATATATAACCGTCAGAGGTAGAGTGGTGGATAGGAACGGTGAGGGCTTACCGGGCGTAACCGTTATTATCCAAGGAACAACCGTTGGTACCGTTACCGATATCGATGGCAACTTTTCAATAGATGCTGAAGAGGGTGCTGTTCTGCAGTTTTCATTTATCGGTTATCAGTCAAAAACTGCTGTGGTAGGTAATTCCACAACGATCAATATCACCTTAGAAGAAGATGCTACTTCGCTAGAAGAAGTAGTGGTGATCGGTTTTGGCGAAAGAAGAAGAAAAGACCTCACCGGCTCCATCTCCACTGTAGATTCAGATGCTATTGCAAGGATTACCACGGCTTCCCCTCAGTTTGCCTTGCAAGGTAATGCCACTGGGGTAAGGGTAATCAACTCCAGTGGAAATCCCAATGATGCACCTCAGATCTTCGTACGAGGCATTGGTACATGGAACGGAGATTCCCAGCCCCTGTATGTGGTTGATGGGCAGATTTTCGAACCACCTCGTGCAGGTAATGAAGACGTGATCGGTGCAAGCGGCCTGGTGACACCTCCCAATATTTTTAACTCCCTTAATCCTAATGATATCGAATCTATTTCGGTGCTGAAGGATGCTTCCGCTGCTGCGGTGTACGGCAGCAGAGCGGCCAACGGTGTGGTATTAATCACTACTAAAAGAGGTAAATCCGGACGTCCGGTAATAGAGGTGGATACAAGAACGGGTATTCAGAATATGCCTACCTTCAACATGCTCAACACCGCCCAGTATGTAGATATAACCAGGGAAATGTATAACAATAACATTAGTCCTGATGTCACTTTGGAAAAGGATCTTTACGGTAGAAATGAAGTCAATGACGCTACCCGCTTGACAAGTTTCAGTCCCCAGTTTGATCCCGAAAGTCCTTATTATATCAGTGATAGAACTACCTACGATTGGCAGGATGAGTTGGTCAAGAAAAATGCCCTCAACCAATCGTACGATGTAAAGGTATCCGGAGCAAACGATCGAATAGACTACTATGTGTCGGCTGGATTATTTGATCAGCATGGATTGATCAATTCCAATTCCCTTAGACGATACACGGGTGCAATAAATATGAACATCAATGCGACTGACTGGATGAAGATTGGTATTAATTATAAATACACCAGTCAGTCTTCTGAAAACTACGGCGGCGATCTCATGGAAATAGCTGTGGCTCCACCATGGCAGCCCATATATGAGCCAAGTCATCCAACAGGCTATGCGACAGTGCTTGATCCTTACTTGTTGGGCAACACTTGGCAGGCGATCAAGAAGTATGGACAGGGCACAAGGAGCAATTTTATGGCCTTGGCAGATCTTGATGATGCCTTTATGGATATCAATCGTAATCTGGGACAATTTTATTTGGAAATCTATCCTATTGAAGGCCTGACTTTGCGGGGAAGTTTGAACCTTGACTACACCAAGCAGGACCGCTGGGGCGTAACGGCATATTCCATCACCAATTACTTTCAAGCTGCTGGGGTAGATCCAAGGACAGTTAACCCCAATGCCCCGAATAGCTTGGGTAGGGGTGGCCATCGGATCAATAACATCTCCAACTTTCAGTCGGATTTTATGGCAACCTACAATAAAGTGTTCGCTAACAAACACAACCTCTCCGTGTCGGCGGGTGTTCAGGACCAGCGACACAGGAGAGAAACTATAGATCTATCCTCCCAAAACATCACTAAGATCCAGGAGAACCCCCGGTATACCGGTTTCGACGGTGACTTGTTAAGTAATAACGGCTTTTATGGCTGGGATCAGCGCTTTTGGTTTGGCATGGTGGGCAGGGCAAGCTACCACTACGACTCGAAGTATTATCTAGATTTTTCCTATAGAAGAGATGCTAGTAATGGTTTTGACAAAGCGTACCGTTGGGGCGACTTTTATTCCGCTTCAGGTGCATGGAGGATAAGCAGCGAAGACTTCTTCAATGTTGATTTTGTTGATGATCTTAAATTTCGAGGTGGCTGGGGACAAGCAGGTAATGACCAAGCCGCGGTGGGAAGATATTCATTCCTTTCGCGGGTTGCTTCAGGTTTGTCAACCTACCGCTGGGGTTCTGGCATGGGTGATGCTATAGGAAATCTGAGCCTGGGAGCAGTAGTGGGTGACTTTCCCAATCCTAGTCTTTCATGGGAGGTGTCCACAACTACCAATGTGGGCTTCGATGCGCTATTGTTGAAAAATCGTGTCAACCTTACTGTCGAGTGGTATAACCGCGTAACAAGCGGGATTCTTCAGACTGTAGACCTTCCTCACTCCGTAGGCACCAATAACCCTTTGTTCAATATTGGCGAGATGGCCAACAGAGGCTGGGATATTATGGCAGGTTATAATGCCAGAGTTCGCAATGTAGATTTCAACCTTTCAGGGAATATCAGCTTTGTGAAAAATGAGGTCACAAAATTGTATAACGGTCAGCCTTTCTTGATTTCTGGTTTACATCGTGCTAATACCGACAATGTCGTTCGTATCGAAGAAGGACGATCCATTGGTACTCTATGGGGTTACAAAGCAGGAGGTATATTTCAGTCGCAAGAGGAAATTGACAGCTATTTTTCTCAATACACCGATAGTAATGTGAGCAATGTGGGATTTGTTCAGCCTGGAGACATGTATTTCCTAGATGTGCAAGGCAATCCTACCGATGACGAGCCTTTTTATAGCACAACTCCCGATGGAAGGATCAACGACTTTGACCGTACTGACATAGGCAATACCATTCCTGGATTTACTTATGGAATCAACGGATCGATGCGTTGGAAAGGTCTTGATTTTTCTTTTAGCTTCTATGGTGAAGGGGATGTAGATAAAGTAAACTCAGCAAGAAGAAGATTTGAAAGCATGTCAGGAGCGACTAATCAAATGGCCACCACACTTAATCGCTGGACTCCTGAAAACCCGAACACTGATATGCCGAGAGCCGTCGTAAGAGATCCAGCCGGAAATAACAGGCTTTCCGACCGTTGGGTGGAAAGTGCCGCATTCTTCAGGTTGAACAACTGGCAGTTAGGTTATTCCCTGCCAAGCACTGTACTGTCCAAATTGAACAATACCGTAAGTTCGATGCGCGTCTATATCGGTGGTCAAAACAATATCTACCTGCATAAGTGGGGTGGATTAGACCCTGTAAATGACACATTTCCCCTGGCACAAGCATTTAATGCAGGTTTAAATGTAAAGTTTTAAGCATCCAAAATTGACCAAAAATGAAAAAGTTAAGATATATAGCTCCCGTTCTATTACTGGTAAATACCCTGATCAGTTGTGATTACACCTTAGTAGATGATCCACCACTGGGGGCTACAGAAGCAAGTTATTTCTCCTCCGCCAACGAATTCCGAGCACAGTTGACAAGTGTATATGCGGCTATTTATGATGATTACCATTTTGCTGCCAATGGATATAATGGTTGGGTAGCGGGCACTTGGCTGTTGCCTGGGGATGATCTGACGGAAAGCTTAGGAGCTAGGACTTCTTTTGAGCTGTTTGATGGTTCTTTAAATCCCAGCAACGGGTATATCCGCTACGTGTTTTCAAGCTGTTATAAAATGGTAGCCAGGGCAAATGTGACGATTGATCGCGTGGATAACGTGGACTATTCCACCTATGATGGTGCGGATGAAATCAGCTATATGAAAGGCGAAGCACTGTTTCTAAGGGGATACGCTTATTTTAAGCTGTTCAATATATATGGATCAGTGCCCTTGGTGACAAAGCGACTACAGACAGCGGAGGAGACCAATACGCCTAAAAGTCCTGCTGTAGATATCCTTTCGCAGGTGATTGCCGACGCCCAAGCCGCATTGGAGATAGTACCGGAGGATTGGGGAGCGGAATATAGAGGCAGAATCAACAAAAATGCCGCCCGAGGTCTTTTAGCTAAAGCTTTGGTTTTTAGAGGAAATTATACCGACAACGCGGCTGACTATACCGCAGCCCTCACCGCTTTCAACAGCATTACGGCTTCATTGACGGACAACTATGTCGACAACTTCAATGCTTTGACAGAAAATAATCGGGAATCCCTGTTTGAAGTGCAGGCGGCCGTACCCAGCAGCAATAACAATAACCTTAACCTCCATAACGACGGAGCTTGGAGGGGCGTAGAAAATATGAGTGTTTATCGTGGTTTTATGATGGAATTTGGCGGGAGAGGCGATTTTAATGATGCTAGCTCAACCAAATTTTTGGCTACCGAAAAACTGTTGAACCGATTTGGGGATGATCCTAGGGTAAGCGTATTCATAAATCCTAGTGACGGTTTTAGTGGGCGGATATTCCAAAAGTACAATAAACCTGAAGGAACCAACCAATTGTCTGGATTTCACGGCGGATCGGTGAACAATGAAAGGGTTTTGCGATATGCAGATCTGAAACTGTTAGCAGCCGAAGCTTATCTTAAGACTGGCAATTCTGCTGCCGCAATCGACCAAATCAATGATGTGCGAACAAGAGCAAGAAATTGGGCGCAGGCCGAAGGAATAGGTGAGGGACCTGCAAATCGGTTAGCATCCGAAACTAATCCTGAGACGATAATGCAATGGATCATGGATGAGCGTTTTGTGGAGCTTGCTGGCGAAGGCCATAGATGGTGGGATCTGAAACGATGGCATGTAGCCGGCGATATCAACCTGGCAAATTGGGATGGCGGGCAGTCTGGCTTTAGTACCAACCTGTCTTCCCCGCTGCAGTTTGATGTCAGCAAGCATTTGGTATTTCCACTTCCACAGTCTGAGTTAGACAGAAATAGCGGTATAACGGAAAATAATCCGGGATATTAACCTAAAATTTGGAAGGACTGATCTGCAGTCCTTCCAGATTGATTTTTTACTCCCTCCAAGCCCCTGCTGGTCATTTTTATCATATAGTCATATAAAAGATGAATGAATTTTTATGCACCAAGGCCGACTCTATTATATTATGCATAGGTGACAGCAACCTGATAAGGTATGACATTTTTCCAGCTGCCAAATTAGAAGTAACAAAGGGCTCAAGCATATTCTTGATTTGACGACATAACATTTTGCTTTATTGACACAGTGTGCCTATTGGTTTGGCTGCTAAGTGGCCAACAATTAGAGAGGATTTTTTAAAAAAATTAACCTAGTTAGCCTATAGGGTATAGGAATTATTAAATCCAATCAATACCTTTGATCCGTGAACAAATGATGGGTCAATCAGTTTTATGACTTCCTTTGTACCATCGCAAGACCAGCGTCTATTACAGGAAAAATGAGGCCCTATGCAGTTAGCACATCTAATTTCAGTGTTCTTCTTTAGCAATTCACTTTGCTAAATAGAAAATGTTATTCGGGACCTATTAAAAACGAACCGGAATCGCTGCAACGATCCCGGTAGTGTTGCTATAGGCTTAATCAAGTTATCAGACAGTGATCGTTACCTTTTAACAACAGGACAAATGTACCGAAAATTTTACCAATATGCCCTTTTTAGGGCAGCGACTTCCCCTATGCCTTTTTTAAGGGTAAAAGTCGCCCAAGCGTTTGCAATCCTTTCAAGTATTAGTGAAAGGTTATATTATGGCGTGAAAGCCTTTGTAGGCCTATTGTTTTTCATCCTGCTATCAGCAACTCCAGGCTTGGCCCAAGGTTCCATCAGTGGCCTTGTAAAAGACCAACAGGGAGTGCCTATAGCTGGAGCCACCATCCAATTAAAAGGCACCCATGTATATGCCGTTGCTGACGAAAATGGTGCTTTTGAGATTGAAGCAGTACAGGCACCACCACTTTCTTTAATAGTTAAATTTGTGGGTTTTAAATCTAAAGAGGTCCGGGTGGCTTCGGCGGATGATCCTGTGGAGATTCTGCTTTCTGAAGACGGATTGTTGGAAGAAATTGTAGTCACCTCCAGAAGGCGAAGTGAAACAGCCCAAGCGGTGCCGATTCCCATTTCTGTGGTCGGAGGAGAGGCAGTGAGTGACCGAGGCGCTTTTAACGTCAACCTTGTGAAGGAGCTTGTGCCTTCAGTTCAGCTGTATTCTTCCAATCCGCGCAACACCACTTTAAACATCAGAGGATTAGGCTCTACCTTTGGCTTGACCAATGACGGCATTGATCCCGGGGTAGGCTTCTATGTAGATGGTGTTTATTATGCTCGGCCTGCTGCGGCAGCCCTTGATTTTATTGATATTGAGCAGATAGAGGTCTTACGGGGTCCTCAAGGGACGCTTTTTGGCAAGAATACAACGGCAGGAGCTTTTAATATCACCACCAAAAAGCCAACCTTTACTCCTCAGGGAAATTTTGAACTTAGCTATGGCAATTATGGCTACATTCAAGCAAAAGCTTCCGTCTCCGGGCCTTTGAGTAAGGTTATTGCAGGTCGTCTTTCCTTTTCAGGAACGCAACGAGATGGGTTATTGGAAAATGTCAGTACTGGCGTTAAAGTAAATGACATTAATAATTTAGGAGCACGCGGACAGTTGTTGTTTGTTCCTTCAGAAAAAACAGCTATCACCCTTTCAGCGGATGCGACCCGCCAACGTCCAATAGGCTATGCACAGGTAATAGCTGGCGTTGCACCTACTCTACGGCCAGATTATCGGCAGTTTGAACAAATCATCGCCGATCTTAACTATACGCTTCCATCCCGAAATCCTTTTGATCGTATTATTGATCACGATACTCCATGGCGTTCAGGAAATGACCTGGGTGGTATTTCTCTCAATATTGATATTGAGATAGGCAGGGGCACAATGACATCAACTTCAGCTTGGCGGTATTGGAAGTGGGACCCCTCCAACGATCGCGACTTCACCGCCTTGCCTGTTCTGACAAAATCTCAAGGAACATCGAGACATCACAATTGGTCACAGGAGGTACGTTATTCCGGAGCATTTTCTTCCCGGTTGAGTGGGGTTATAGGTTTATATGCTATAGGTCAGGAGCTGAATACGGACCCGGTGCATGTGGAGGAATCGGGTGCTGCCCAATGGCGGTTCTCCCAAAACTCCACCAATCCTTTATGGCAGACTCCCGGACTATTAGATGGGTATGGTATCCGTACTAGGTCGAAGCTGAATACCTTCAGCGGTGCATTATTTGGACAGCTGGATTGGGCAATTACAGATCGCTTACACCTCCTGCCCGGTGTTAGGTTGAACTACGATGAGAAAAAAGTTGATTTCGATCGCCAGACTTATGGGGGGCTACAAACAGAGGACCCTGAGCTTTTGGCCTTGAAACGTGCCATTTACAGCGACCAAGCCTTTGTCGCAGATGTAGATGATTTTAATCTTTCGGGTCAATTGACCCTAACCTATAAAGCAACAGAGAGGGTTAATTCTTTTGCCACCTATTCCACCAGTTATAAACCAGTAGGAGTGAATTTAGGTGGGCTGCCCACTGCAGACGGGTTGCCTATGCTGGATCTGGCGGTCATCAAGCCGGAAGCAGTACAGCATGCGGAAGTGGGAATTAAAACCAATCCAACACCTTCTTCTATGGTAAATGTCACCTTGTATAACACCGATATCCGGGATTATCAAACCCAGGTGCAGGCCGCACAGCTGGGGGTAAACAGAGGTTACCTAGCCAATGCCGAAAGGGTGAGGGTGCGCGGGGTTGAGGTGGAGGCGAATACTAAGGTTAGTAGCTTTGTATCATTGTATGGCTCCCTTTCTTATACAGACGGTAAGTTCGTTTCCTTTGCGAACGCGCCGGTTCCACTGGAGGAGACAGGAGGGGAATCTGCTTATAAGGATATTTCCGGGAGTGCTTTGCCCGGCATTTCCAAATGGGCTACTTCGCTGGGAGGGGAAATAGGAACCTCAGGCACTCTGTTCGGCTTTTCAGGGAAATTCTTCCTTGCAGCGGATGGTTATTTCCGCTCTAGCTTTTCCTCCAGTTCATCACCTTCTAAATACCTTATTATTGATGATTACTTATTAGTGAATAGCCGCGCAGGTTTTAAAGCGTCTGATGGCGTGTCTGTTCACCTTTGGAGCAGGAACCTACTCAATAAAGATTATTTTGAGCAGTTGTTGCCTGCCGGAGGTAATGCCGGACATTACGCGGCGGTACTCGGTGATCCAAGAACTTGGGGCTTGACGTTACGTTATTCTTTTTAGAGCTCCTCTTACGTGGCATAAAAAAATCCACTGTGGTAACCACAGTGGATTTTTCTTTTCATACTGCTGCAAAAGGGGTTCGACCCTAGGTGACAGTGTCAGCTTTACATGATTAATGCTGTATTTCCACTTCTTCTGCTTATTGTGCGGCTGATTAATTCTTCGAATTGCTTTTCTTTATTTTTATGCTTGTCAGGGATCAACAGTTGAAATAGTGGAGCCACAACTGCCTCTGTACTTAAGGGCCATGGGAGAATCATCTCATGGTCTTTTGAAGTTGTTTCATCTTCCACCGTAAAAAGATATACAGATAAGGCGGCGACCACCACCAAACCCCATTTGATCCGTTCTTTGAAAAGATTGTTCATGCTTAATACAATTGATTGCACCCTTTGTCCTTAAGATGCTTTTTTAATCCATGACGTTGCATGGGCGGAAAAAATAACATGTGATTTGTCAGTTTTTTATCGCTTTTTAAAAAAATTACAGCTCATTAGTGGCAGGGGTGATGGCTAAGCGTAATATTTCGACTGACATTCTGGCATAAATCCATACTGCTTATGCCTTGGCACATGTGTTGATAGTACAGATCTGACACTAGGTTGAACGAAATAGCAATTAGAATAAAAGAATAAAGAAATGGGAAAAATTATTGGTATAGACTTGGGAACTACAAACTCATGCGTAGCTGTAATGGAGGGCAATGAGCCCGTAGTTATACAGAACAGTGAAGGTAGGAGAACAACCCCTTCAATCGTTGCATTTTTAGACAATGGTAATGGTGAGAGAAAAGTCGGTGATCCTGCAAAGAGACAGGCTATCACCAACCCTGCCAATACCATTTCTTCCGTTAAGCGGTTTATGGGTAAAAAGTTCTCTGAAGTAACTGATGAGAAAAAGCAAGCTTCTTATAAAGTAGAACAAGGGCCCAACGATACAGTAGCAGTTAAGATTGGTGATCGCTCCTATACTCCTCAGGAGCTTTCTGCCATGATCCTTCAGAAAATGAAGACCACTGCGGAAGACTTCTTGGGGCAGGAAGTAACC
>DATGQZ010000076.1:0-9063 GCA_035303945.1 Cyclobacteriaceae bacterium | reverse complement strand
TTCTTTACTGTTTGCCCCTTCAAAACATGGAGGGCAGGTGGTCGTTACCGGATTCTCCGGATCAGAGTTGTCAGTGGTTTCCGTTGCCTGAATGAAAAATTCTTCAATACCTGGCCCTCCGTTACGATAGGAAACAAGGATTCTACCAGAATCCTCAGAAAACTCCAAGCCATAAACCTGGCCCTCACTGCCTAAATCGAGAATAGCATATTCGGTTAATTCTCCCGTTTGCTGATCAAAATCGAAAATTTCTACCCTGTTATTGCCTCCTTCATGAATGGTTACTGCCAACTTGCTGCCGTCAGGACTAAATTTCATGGTGCCAACTCCCGTTCCGAATTCGTGGTTTCCTCCTACGGAGCTGAGCACTGCCTGCCCGATACCTTCGTTGCTTACTGGATAAAAGCGGAAGGTGTTGTTCCCTATTTCATGAAAAGCCACCCAAGTGGTGTCGCCAGCGCCGAGTGCAGCGGAGTGCTGCGTACTTGGACTGAAAAGAAAATTATTGCTGCTTACAACATTTCCCACACCTTGGGCATTGTCCCCCTTAATATCTACTAAAGAAAAGTTTACTTCAGGATTGCCTGCTGCGGATGTTTGGGTCGTAAAGAGGTAATACAAAGTTTCTTCCTGAGGCAGCGGTACCGCAAGCACACTTTGGGAAGCTTGGTTGTCGCCACCGATATTTTCTCCATTCTGCATGGGATTACCATTAAGATCCCATACCGTTTGTCCATCTGTGTAAAACAACACTTCTCCGGCCTGATCTGAAATGGTAGTAACGCCCGCAGGTATATTTTGTGGGTGGGGATTTTGTATGGGCCGGGGAGTAGGAGCATCGGGATTGTCAGGATCCCTGTTAAAGTCTAGCCCTGCTCCATTCCCAAAATACCAAATGTTGTTGGACTGATCCTCCAGATCCCAGATTTTGATGCGAGTGCTGGCATAGGCATAGCAGGATGAACCCTGCTCCCTCACCAATACCCAGTAAAAACCAGGAAGGCAGACCTCGTTTGGAGATTCTGTGGTCCATCCTTCCTCTTTCTTATTGGACCAGAAATATTCATAATTGCCTCCTTGCTGTCCTCCGCCCGGCTGACCCCCTCCACCAGGAAAACCAGGAATTCCGATTCCCCCTCCACCAGGCTGACCTCCTCCTTGCTGCCCACTTTGAACTTCCAACAACTCCATCAAATCAATGCATTGGGGTTCACACAAGGTGGTGTCGGAAGCAGTAAATTGGGCTTGAAGGTTGTTCTCCTGAAAACTGATGTTATGGGTAACATTTTGGGTTTCACCATTGGCAAATGTCACCGTAAGGGTGACGGAAATACTTTCTTGGGAGGTAGCCTGGGCAGGCAATAATAAATGTTCTTCGTTTAGATCGATCTCCAGTTCCTCGCCCTCCTCATCGGTCAAGGGAGGATTGATCACCCAATCAAAGCTCACCGGTCTATAGTTTTCGGGATAGACCTGGCTGGTTAGCTGTAATGGGTTGTTCATACAGGGATCCATCGGTTCCCAAGTGAAATCTACTTGGTTATCCAGGTCAATATTGGGAGCAAAGACCGGAAAGACCCGCCCACAAAAATCTGTTCCGTTAAAAGGATCTTCCTCCACTTCAATGGCATCCAGTTCTTCTTCGTCCGGATTGGTTACCCTTCCTACCAGTTGGGGGCCGCCTTCAGTTTCTTCATAAATGTAATAGAGCTGTCCATCAGGTCCCGTTTTGATATCGTAGATTTTAAATATATCTGCCGCCAATGGAAGTTCTTCGGGCGTGGCCGAGGGATCTTCGGTAGGGATTCTTAATATTCTTTCTCCTTGCGAAAAATAGAGATAATCACTGTCAGGAGAGTAAGAGGCTCCTTCGATAGCTTGAGTGGATCCAGTTTGTTCATAGGGAATGGCGGTTCCAAAGGTTCCGGTGGAGGTGTCGAATGGAACCTGCAGCAGATCTTCATTAGGGCTCGTGGGTATTAGCAAGAGGTTTTGGGAGTCCTCGTCGAAAGCAATGGCCTTCGGTATAAAACCTAGGGGTTGAGTGCCTTTGGTGGTGAAATCTCCCTCATTTGCACCGATTTCCCGCGCGATCAGGTCTCCGTCTTCATAGCTTATCAGGTAGTTAGAAGACCCAGCAGTTTTTATCACGGCAATAGCTCCCATCGCAGGGCCAAAGATTCTACCAGGTGAAATGGCGCCAGCCGGGGGGTAGCCAGATTGGGCACCACCTTGATCATTCATGTCTGCAACGGCAGTTGCCAACATCCCAGCGCTATTGATATAGAAAATATAAAAAAGTCTGTTACCTCCTTGTTCTGTGGAATAATCCAGTTCGGAAATAGCAACTGTCTGCCGTCCCAATTCCGATCCGCCTAACTCTCCTACCACCCCCTGCATAGGTTCATTGAGGTAGTTATATACCAGCGCACCGTCGGTATAAAACAATACTCTACCTGTAATGGGATCAACAGCTATCGCGGCATTGCCTTTGCCGAATGTAATGGAAGCTGAAAGGGTTTGTACTTTTGCAATGCCATCCTTTCCAAAGGAGATATAATTGTTGTCAGTTCCTTCGCAATAACCAAAAATCCACTCATTTTGGTTGAACCCTTGCGCGGTGGCTGGGTTGAATGGAGAGAAAGAAAGGAGCCCGAGGAAAACTATAAAAATAATACTTATGGAAATAGGGCGGATTTTCATAATTTGCTGGCTGCTTTATAAAACACAAAAAGCAGCAAAACGTTTAAAACCTAGTATCACTCAAATAAACGGACAAATCTTTGATTAGGTCTCATTTACATTCAGTTTTTTTTATGCTGATTTTCCTGTCCGCTGCTTTGGAAAGTAGGGCTCAGGATCCCCAATATAGTCAATATTATGCAGCTCCGCTTTATTTGAACCCTGCATTTACCGGATCTGAATTGGCAAGTCGTGTAGGAGTAAATTACCGCAATCAGTGGCCTGGGTTGGATGCAACATTTAACACCTTTTCAGCCTACTATGATACCTATCTGGATGACTACAGCAGTGGGGTAGGGGTTATGGTCACTAGTGACGTAGAAGGTGCCGCAAACCTTCGCTCCACAACCATTTCAGCTTTGTATGCCTATGAGGTGCGGTTAGGAGAAACCTCTTATTTTCGGCCCGGGTTTCAGGCCAGCTATATCAGAAGAGACATAGGTTTTTATGAAAATCTGGTGTTTGCCAATCAGATCAGGCCCACCGACCCATTTGGTCCATTGTTGCCGGGAGATGACCTTGTTGGTTTGGGCGAGCCTGTCAATATGCTTTCCATCTCTTTGGGAGGCCTTTACTTCAATGAGAACTTTTGGCTTGGCGTCTCTGCACACCATGTCAACCAGCCCAATCAGTCTTTCCTAAAAGATGATCCAGGCTCTTTAGGAATCAGTAATTTGCCTGCTAAATTCTCCCTTCATACCGGCTATCGAATCTCCTTGGGACATGGCGCCATGAGAAGGGATTTTACCCATACTTATAAACAAAGGTATATTACGCCCACACTCAATTATAAACGCCAAGGACCTTTTGAACAACTTGACCTCGGCGCCTATGTCTATATGGAACCACTGATTTTCGGGGCTTGGTACCGCGGCCTACCCTACAAACCGGTAAATGATCAGAGTAACCGTGATGCAGTTGTGTTGCTGGTAGGAGTGAATTTAGCTTCAGGCCTTAATGTGGGATATAGCTTCGA
Source organism: Cyclobacteriaceae bacterium (assembly GCA_035303945.1). GTDB lineage: Bacteria > Bacteroidota > Bacteroidia > Cytophagales > Cyclobacteriaceae > DATGMS01. The sequence continues at coordinate 5,345 of DATGQZ010000076.1, read as the reverse complement.
TTACACAGTGTCTCAGTTGGGAATTCAATCAGGTGGAGCGCATGAAATCAGCTTATCTTATGTTTTTCCTCCAAAAAATCCCGGAGCACCCCGCAAGCGTGACACCCTGCTTCCCTGCCCTAAGTTCTAGTTAGAGACCTTACTCTGATTAAACCGATACATCATGAAGGGATGTAGTCACTCAGTCTGTTTGGGCAAAAAAGGCAAGTCTTTAGTTCCTTGTTTTGTCATCATTGAGAGCTACAGCAGGTATTTCCAATTGGATCTATTTCCATGCTCCTTTGGCTAGTCTTCCCAAAAATCCACATCTACGTTTAGTGGGATTTTCATGAGATATTGGAGGGCCAGCTCTACTTTATAGTCTTCAAAAAGGACTCTGTGTAACGTCTCCGTAATGGGTGCCCTGAGGTCCTTACCTTCGATAAAGCGCTTGATCAGCCTAATGGTATTGATGCCTTCGGCAATTTCGTCCATTCCATGAAGGATGCTGTCTAAGCTTTCCCCTTGTGCCAATTTATATCCCACGGTGTAATTTCTCGAAAAGGTAGAACTGCATGTGGTAACCAGATCACCTATTCCGGCCAGTCCAATAAAGGGCTTGACACTACCGCCCAATGCTTTTCCAAGATGGATCATCTCGACCATGCCCCGGGAAATCAAAAGACCTTTGGCATTTTCCCCTAAGCCCATACCTGCTAGTGCGCCTGCGGCAATTGCAATAATGTTTTTTAACACACCACTCAGCTCAACACCTATAATGTCTTTGTTGCCATACACCTGAAAATTATCATTGCGAAGTAGGCGTTGCCCCTCCCGAATGACCTCATCAAAACGGCTGGCCACCACGGTGGCGGCAGGTTGCCCGGTTTCCAGTTCCTTGGCCAGGTTGGGTCCGGCAAGGCAGCCAATCCTTACTGCGACGGTTTCTTTTTCGATAACCTCGCTCATGGTATGGATGTGCTCTCTTCCGATTTGCTTTACATCTTCTAAAGATTGGCCGGAAGGGAGGTCGACGCATAAGCCTTTGGTACCGTGAATCAGCATGTGGTATGGGTGGAGGAAGGGCGAGAATTTTTGCATCACCTCTGTAAACCCTGAAGAGGAAACAATGGGAAAGAGTACATCACATTGACTGCATATGAATTCAGGATCAGCAGTCGCCTGAATCGCCGGGTGGATTAGCTTCCCCTCAACAAGGTGTTGTTGATTAATTTCGTCTACGACTTCTGCATTTCTGGCGTAAACGATAACTTGGTTCTTTTCCGCCAGCAAGTTGGCGATGGCGGTGCCAAAAGAACCTACGCCTATGACGCCTACAGGCTTGTCAGAATAGCTTTTGAAGGGCATAACCATCTAGTCTATTATGGTAAAAATATAAGAGGTTCAGATCTTCTGTCGCAATCTCTCCGGATGCATTTTTAATTAAGGGACGTTTTGCGTGGTACATGCCTACATTGGACAAACCATGTGCAATCACCTCATCCATGCTTCTACGCAGGTGCGGCGCCAGACGAAGCCTTCCAGCAAGTTCCAACTCACCAAGCTGGGACAATACCATTTGGCAGGCTGCTTTGAAAGCATCATAGGGGAGGGAGATATCTTCTTCGGGAAGTCTCAACAAATCGAATAAATCAAGTTTCCTGTGTTCACGCTTGATCATTTGAAAAGCCGTAAAGGCCACCAGATGACTACTAAATACGCGGTTGATCTTATGAAACTCCTCTACAATTCTTTTACCCAGCTTTAGCGTATACTCATTTTCCCGTTGCTTGTCCACGGTAATTTTTCCACCAGCCAAAAAGTAATCTTTGCAGTCGATGATCCTGCCTTTTTTATCGAGACTGTTACCCTCCGCATCCACATAATTGCCTAAAATATCCATTGGCTTACCAATGGAAACGGAAATGTCTGAGCCCTTTGTGAAAAACTTAAAGAGGAATTTGGAAATTTTGTAAGAGTTCGAAAACTCATCCGACTCTTCATAATAGCGTTCTTGTCCCGTTTGGTTGAGATATTCCTTGATCAGACTAGGCGCCTCAAGCACAAAATGATAATTAATGGTAACAGGAACAATAAATACCTTGCCACTGACGTCGTTTAGACCTTTTTCGTAATTAATGCGTTGCGCTTCAATGGCTGTACTCAAGAGACCGAGCTTTAGTGATTTTTCCAACCTCCCGCTTCTAGATCTAGTGCCACCAGGGAAGAATAAGCTGTGGCAGCCAAATTGGATAGCTTCGCTGGAATAGGTTTTTAAGGTTTCTATGTAAGGGAGGTTCTTTTTGCGCCGGTCTACCTTATATGCGCCTAAGGCATTCATGAAATAAGCGAAAATCTCTATATTAAAAAGATTAAGCCCAGCGCCATATATAAAAGGAGGCAATCCAAGCGTACTGATGGTCCATCCAATCAATATACTGTCTAGGTTGCTAAAGTGGGTAGGCGTCATCACAATGGTACCTTTAGAAGCCAACTCCCTTAGCTGGTCAGTCTCTCCAATAATCTGTATTTTGTCCTGCAGGGAATAGCGACGGCTGAAGAGTGACTTCATCCCTTTTCCCCTGGCGGTATTTAACAGTCGGGCAAAGCCAAACTTTACGACCCTACGTGTCACCTTATAATGGCTGTGCTTAAAATTGCTGGCGATCTCCTCCGTGTAGCGTCTTGTGATGTCCTCAAGGACGGCTTCATAACGCTCCATTTTTTTGTTAGACGGAAGGCTTAAATCGGAAGCGATCGCTACCAAATTAGACTTTACTTTGGACCAAAAGGCAGGTTCATCATCCGGATCTATCAGCCAGGGATTTTGCTTCAGGCGAAGCCTTTCTCTATAAAGCGTAGTCTCCAGCTCTTCTCTCAAAAGATCCACATTGTGACCGGTAAGAGCTAAAATTTTTGTTTTACTGGCTTCGGCCACTCTATTAATGAAATCCTTCCGGTTCTTGCTCAGCTTGACGATCGGCCATTCATCTTTTTTCGGTAGAATGGGATCATATTCCTTTTTTATATAGTCGTCAGTCAAAGTGTGGGTTCTTTAGCGGATTAAATTTACGGAAAAAACTGTGCCGAGAAGTTCAGCTCATCGCACAACGATAGTGTGCTTTGTCAGAGAGAAAGCAAGGTTCTTTAAGAATCCTTGAGGTGCGCTGTTAAGCCTAAGCAGGCTGTCTAGCCGCTATAGGTGTTGTCGACGTGCTGGTCTTTTGTTTTTATGGGTTCAAATTCAAGGAATTGCTCCCAGAAAGGCTCGTCAGGTAGTCCGGCGCGAAGATATATTTTTTCTTTCCGCACCGGGTGCACAAAGATCAGATGGAAAGCGTGTAGGTGAATCGAAGCGTCGGGATTGGGTTTGGAGAAGCCATATTTTATATCTCCTCGGATAGGGCATCCCATCGATGCCAGTTGAACACGGATTTGGTGGGGTCTTCCGGTCACAGGACGTACTTCCACCAGCCAGTGATCGTTCAATTTTCCCAGACGCTTGTAGTGTAGCTCTGCTTTTTGGCTCCCTGGAACTTCCCTATCGTGGGCAGTCACGAGGTTCCTTTGCTCATCCTTGACCAGCCAGTGTGTAAGCTTGCCGTTTTCCTCCGGCGGTCTTCTTTTTACAATGGCCCAATAGACTTTGTGGATGGCTCTTTTTCTAAAAATTTCCATCATGCGTTCTAAGCCTTTGGATGTTCGTGCAAAGACAACGAGTCCACTAACGGGTCTGTCAAGGCGGTGCACCGGATGTAGGAAAACCTCACCGGGTTTGTCGTACTTCTGTGCAATATATTCCTTACAATAGTCAGTGAGGGTTTTGTCCTTGGTTTTGTCTCCTTGTACCAGTATTCCCGCTGCTTTATTGACCACCAAAAGGTGGTTGTCTTCATACACTACTGAAAAAGGTTTCCTCATGGTCTGATAGGATTTTGCCTGCAAAGGTAGGAAAAGGCGGGGAAAAGGAAGTACTAATCAAGTAAAAAGCGGGCATATTACTTGATTATCAAATACAACTTGTGCTAATTGAGTAGGTGATACTGGTTCAACGGAGTCGCTAATGTATCCTGAATCATCCATGTAAGGCTCACTAAATCCCCTATAACCTCAACAAATATGGTAGACATTGTCATAAATGCGCGACAAGCCTCCCTCGCTCCTGGCATGGAGGTGCGTCGAATTCTTCCCTTTCGCTTACGCAGGATGGTGGGGCCATTTATCTTTATGGATCACGCCGGACCGGTGGAGCACATAGATGCGTCAGTGAATAATATGGATGTACTTCCTCACCCCCATATTGGCCTTTCGACGGTAAGTTATCTCTTCAACGGTCAAGTAACCCACCAGGACAGCCTCGGAGTGAAGCAGGTGATTGTGCCTGGAGAGGTCAATTGGATGACGGCGGGCAAAGGAATTGCCCATTCGGAGAGATTTGAAGATCCGGCTACTTTAGCAGGTAGTAAATTGGAGATGATCCAAACCTGGGTAGCACTTCCGGAGCAGGTAGAAGAAACGGATCCCAGTTTTGTAAATTACAAACCCGATCAACTTCCGGTATATACGGATACCGGCATTTGGATGAGAATGATAGCAGGAGAGGCTTATGGGTTGAGGAGTGCGGTGCAGACGGACTCTCCGCTTTTTTATCTTCATGTAGAAATGGAAAAGGATGCGGTGTTTACCCTTCCGACCGGACACAGTGAGCGGGGAATTTATATTGCTAAAGGGAGCGTTGAGATGTCGGGACACCGCTATGGGCTGGGCCAGATGCTGGTCTTTCGAAAAGAAGCCGAACCTTATATTATAGCAAAAGAATCCTCCACTTTAATGTTTCTGGGTGGGGAGCCTTTGGGAGAGCGATTTATTTGGTGGAATTTTGTTTCATCTCGGAGAGAGCGGATCGAACAGGCAAAAGAAGACTGGAAGGCGGGAAGAATTCTCTTACCCCCGACAGACAACCAGGAATTTATTCCTTTACCGGAGGATAGTTCCAAGCCTGTAGGCACTCCGCCACTACCACCGGCATTATCATAAAAAAAGGAAGACAAGCTCCCTTTTTAAAATTCTGAAGTAAAGTGAAACGCTATGTCAGGATAATTGTCCTGAACCATTTGTAGCCATGCTCGTGTCTCGGCCATAAACACCAGATTGCCTTTACTATCCCTGGCAATATGACGGTTTTTGGAGCGCACAAACTCGTCTAGCTGTTTTTTATCCTTGCTGCTGATCCAGCAGGCCTTGTATAGGTTCATCGGCGCAAATTCCACTGTAGCATTATATTCGTTTTTCAGACGAAATTGAATAACCTCAAACTGGAGTTGTCCAACCGTCCCAATGACCTTTCGGGACCCCATCTCAAAAGT
>DATGQZ010000075.1:0-57177 GCA_035303945.1 Cyclobacteriaceae bacterium | reverse complement strand
GCCATGGGCAAAGTCAAATTATCTTATTAATATCGTATATTTGCGTTCTTTTATATTCAGGTAAATGTTAAACAGAAGAATTCTAAGGGTAAAAGCTTTTCAAAGCTTGTACGCCTATTCGCAGTGTAAGGCTTCGAATTTTAATTTAGCTAAGGATTTTATTTCCGACGCATTTCTGCCGGATCTTAACAGCATGGAAGTGCAGGATAAGTCCCAGCTGAAAAAAGATGCTGAGGTATGCATGGATCTTTTTGCGAAAAACCTGAATAACAACAAGCTCATTGCCGAATCTGGTCATAGCACCAAGATTAAGTCGACGGCAATCAAGGCGGTAAACCAATACCACCGCGCCTGTGAAAAGGACTTAGAATTTCTAAAAAATAGTATGTTGACAGCTGTGGACGATATTCCGCAGCTGTATCTTTCTGCCATTCAATTGCTTATTGCCTTTGGTGACCATGTAAGGAACGAACACGAGAGGAAATCAAGACTTACGAAGGACATGTTGTTGAATACTGCCGGAGAACTTAACCTGGCGGAGAATAAGGTGTTGCAATACCTCAAAAGAAGTCCTCAATATGAGGCTGCTGTTATACGGAATCAGGCTTACCTTCATGACATCGAGATCGAAATCAAAGAATGGTATAGGGAATATGTCAAGCCCCACGAAGATTATCAGGCTTACCTCCAGATAGAGGATCCCACCCTGGAAGAGGATAATGCGATATTACAGGAAATCCTTAAAAAGATTGTATTTAAGACAGACGCCATTTTGGCCTTCTTTTATGAGAAAGACCTGAATTGGGCTGAAAATAAGCCGATAGTCAGGAGCCTGGCGCTGAAGGTGCTCAAAAATGTGGAAGAAACGCCTGAGCCTGAAAATTTCACACTTCCTGAAATTGCGATAAACTGGGAAGAGGATAAGGAATTTTTTCAAAATATCTTTAACTTGAGTGTTCAAAGCGAGGAGAAATACAAGGATCTGATAGCGCACAAGACCAAAAATTGGGATATTGACCGCCTTGCCGCCACGGATAAAATAATAATTACGATGGCGTTGACAGAAATGGTCAACTTTCCAAGTATTCCTACTAAGGTGAGTATCAATGAATACATTGACATTTCTAAAACCTACAGTACACCTAAAAGCAAACAGTTCGTTAATGGATTGTTAGATGTTTTAGCCAAAGAGCTAACCGAAAGCGGAGAAATCCGTAAGAGTGGAAGAGGTCTTTTAGATAATAAATAAATTACGAAATTATATGAGCAAAAGCAGCAATTCTCTTTTAACTTTTATTTTGGGAGCAGGCATAGGAGCTACTTTGGGGGTTCTGTTTGCCCCCGATTCTGGAAATAACACCAGAGATAGACTTTCCTATCAATTGCTACGTTACAAAGAAGAGTTAGAGGAGCTTGTAAAGGATTTGATGGACAGCAAAAATCTTCCTTTAAACGAGGCAAAATCTGAAGGTCATAAAGTCATTACGGAAGCAAAAACCAAAGCCGAAAATCTCCTTAATGACGTAAACAGGTTGATAGAACAAATCCACAACGAAAGCAAATCCAATTTGTAATTTCTTGTTTATAATGATTTCTTTGTATCATTATAGCAACAATGAGCAAGGTTTGTTCATGTCACCATTTTAAACATAGCATTCGAAATGAAGCATTTAAATGTATTGCCTGCCTATCTACTTGCAGGCGTTTTATTGCTGGCAGGTTGCAACAACCAATCCAACGATAAGGACGAGCGAATCGACGCCCTAGAGCAGAAGATCGCCCAAATGGAACAAGGCCAGGTGAACGTTCCTTCCAATGCACAATCTGTGTCGGCAGTTGATCCCAGCACCGTTGGTCAGTTTGAGTTTGCCAACACAGAATTTGACTTTGGTACTATTACAGAGGGTAAGGTGGTAGAACATGAATTTGAGTTTACCAATGTGGGACAGGCGCCTTTGGTCATTTCCAACGTACAAGCTTCTTGTGGTTGTACTACTCCTGATTGGACCAAGACGCCCGTGAAGCCTGGTGACAAAGGATTTATCAAAGTGCAATTCAATTCGGCTGGCAAGGCCGGCGTGCAAAGTCCTACGGTTACGATACAAGCCAACACCTCCCCAAGCGTAAGCCGCTTAAGATTGAAAGGTACTGTTAACTCAAGATCAGCCGCTGCCCCCACCCAAGGGCCTGTTAGAAAATAATTAAATGATGATAAGTTCGATTTTATTGCAAGCAAGTGCTGCCGGTAGTGGGGTGCTTGGACAAGTATTCCTATTTGGAAGTATTATCTTGATCATGTATTTCTTTATGATCAGGCCGCAACAGAAAAAACAGAAAGAGGCAAAAAACTTTATTGCCGAAATCAAGAAAGGGGATAATGTCGTCACCATTGGCGGCATTCACGGCCGAATCCATAGTATCGAAGGCGAAACGGTTTGGTTGGAGCTGGACAGGGGATTAAAGGTGAAGCTTGAAAAATCTGCGATTTCATTGGATTTTACGAAAAAAGCCAACAGCACTAAATAAGCTAAATCTTGAATACATTTAAAAAGTATTTTAAGAAACTAAGGAAGCAAAAAGCGTCAGACATAAAAGTGGTAGTCCTCTGCATCGTGGCGGCTACCACTTTTTGGGTTTTAAACGCATTAAATAAAGATAACTATACCTCAGTCGTAGATCAGCCCATAGAGTTTTTCTACGATCAGGAGGAATTTATGGCGGTGGAAGAACTGCCCAAGAAAATCAGGATAGAAGTAAATGGGAACGGATGGGATCTGCTCAGAAAGCATTTCAAAGTGAATGTAGTGCCCTTTCCCATTGAGCTATCTGATCCTAGTGCACAGCGCTATATATTGCCCGCTACTTTTCAACGGGCCTTGGCCGAACAAACCGCACCCACTCAATTGACAGCCATCCTAGAAGATACGCTATATATTCATATTGATCGTGTGGTAGAGCAGCGGCTCAAAGTAATTTTGGATAGTACCATAAATCCTTTGGCAGAAAATATCCGTTTTGCCTCTGACATAGCCTTTTTGCCTGACAGTATCACCATCAAAGGGCCTGTTTCCATTATAGAAAAGTTTGAAGGGCAATTTCTCGTTGACATTGGCGAAAGGGAGCTTAGTGATAATTTTTCAGGGACAGTTCCGTTGGTATTACCCGAGGAATATGAGCGGCTTTTAACTTTAGTGGAAGAGGAAGTTGAAGTAAGGTTTGATGTGGTAGAGTTTTTAGCCGGACAGCGGGTGGTGAAATTACGTAAGGCTAACTTTCCGGCTAATGTAGATATTGCTGGTCGCGACTCCATTGTCGTCATGCAGTATCTGCTGGATGAACGGCAAACACAGGCATTTTCTGAACTCGATTTGGAAGCTGTTGTCAACTATAACAGCAGAAATAGAGAGGACAGTACCGTTACCGTCACGCTGAGAAGGATACCTGCCTATCTAGATTCGGTCAGGTTTATTCCTGACGCATTGAAACTTCAATATGAGTAAGCGCATGCCGTTGTTGGTGGGTATTACCGGGGGGATTGGCGCTGGAAAAAGCACAGTGGCCAAGGTCTTTTCCCTACTTTCTATCCCTGTTTATTCTGCCGATGATCGGGCCAAGTGGTTAATGGCACATGACGAGAAATTAAAAGCGAAGATCATTCAGGCCTTTGGAAGTGAATCTTATAGCGAAGAAGGTGTCCTCAACCGATCTTTTTTGGCGGAAAAAGTTTTTTCAGATGCTAATAACACAGCTATCATCAACGGGCTGGTTCATCCTGCGGTGGGGGAGGACTTCCACCGTTGGGCATCAGAACATGACAGCCCCTATGTTTTAAAAGAAGCCGCTTTGCTGTTCGAGTCTGGCTCCTACACCGAGTTAGATAAGGTCATTAATGTCAGCTCACCCTTGAAGGTCAGGATCTATAGGGTCTTGATGCGTGATCCGCAACGTACCTTGGAGCAAGTCAACGGTATTATTGACAAGCAGCTTCCCGATGAGGAGAAAAATGAGCTGGCTGATTTTGTAATCAAGAATACCGACAACCAAATGGTCATCCCACAAGTGCTGAAAATCCACCAGCGGTTATTGGAAGAGGCCCGGCGGAGACAATAGTTTCTGTTGGACATTTACGCCCTCCCTTCTGGAGGAGTAGGCAACTCACCATCTTTTTTGGGAAAAAGAATGGAGGCAAGGATGGAGAGGGCAAGCACCGCACCCACAGCAATCAAGGCATACTTCATGTCAATGTGATAGATGTCGCTGAGTACCAACTTCACCCCTATAAATGCCAAGATAAGCGATAAGCCATAGTGTAGGTAGTGGAAAAGCTGGATGATACCCGCCAAAGCGAAATACAGCGCTCTTAATCCAAGCAAGGCAAATACATTGGAGGTATAGACGATAAAAGGATCCTTAGAAATAGCAAGTATGGCAGGGATGGAGTCCACCGCAAAAACTACATCGGTGCTTTCAATAACGAGCAGGACAATAAACAAAGGTGTTGCAAACCACCTCCCGTTCTCTCTAACGAAGAATTTACCTTCTTCCGAAGTCCTTTTCATCGGGAGGTATTTGGCAGCCCATTTGACTAAAGGATTGTTTTCCGGATCGATTTCAGTTTCGTGGGAGAAGGCCATCTTTATACCGGTGTAAACCAAAAACGCTCCCATGATATAGATCAGAAAATGGAATTTGGCTATCAGTGCCACCCCTACCAGAATGAAGATCGCCCTCAGCACCAAAGCACCAAAAACGCCCCAAAACAGTAGCTTATGGTGATATTTAGGGGCGACACCAAAGTAATTGAAAATCAGGATAAATACGAAAAGGTTGTCTACGCTCAAGGATTTTTCGATCAGATAGCCGGTCAAAAATTCCACGGCTGATTGTTCTCCACGCCAGTAGTAGATGATCACATTAAATATCAGCGCCAGTACGATCCAAAATAAGCTAGTCAGCAGGGCTTCCTTGACTTTGACCTCATGGGCTTTACGGTGGAACACAAAAAGGTCCAGTGCTAACATTAGCAGGACGAAAACATTAAAGATAATCCAGAAATAGATATTGTCCATGAGTTTGTATAGATACACCTAAAGCGTTGCCTTCGGCTATTTGAATTGCGATAGTTTACTACTGTTGCTGTAAAGCTGATGAGAGTCTTGGGAATTAAGGGAAAAGGATTATACCGTTTGCCAACTAATAGAAGGTGAGGCAGGTTAAATCATTCTGCCTTAGGGTTAAACTTAGCTGAAGTTTGTACGGTAGATCTGTTGCTGCGTTTTCATAGTTGTTTTGGATCAATGGGTATTGCAGCTTTTTAACGCACGAGGGATTCATTTTGTTTGACTAATTTGGAATGGCTGCCAGGTCGTAAAAGCGGAGGGCAGGGTGGAGGGATCCATATGGAGTTGCCAGTGGTTTAAAGGGCTTTTTCCAGGCTGATCTGGTCCAGGTAAAACTTCATACGGGAGTGGTTGCGATTTAAAAAGTCGATTTTTTCTATTTTGTCTAGCTTGTGGTTGTAGAATACCTCGACAAGATCCCTGTCAAGAAGGTAAAGGTTGATTTTATGGGCGTAGTAGCGGATATCTACCACAAAGGTTCCCTCGGTGTACAGCAGGTGGATCTTTCTATGCAGGGGTAATCTTCTGAATTCTTCTCTACTCATATTAATGGTTTTCCTCTTACAATGACTTCCGGCTAACACGCATGTTGCTGAATTCGTTTGAAACAATTGTAGTTTATGAATGACTTGATTCAATCTTTTGCTATTAGAAAATAAAGAATCACTCAGGAATGGGTTCCTTCCTGCACTATTGGAAAACGTCCTGTATTTTGGGTTATTTTTTATATCGGTCAGAAATATAAGAATAGGGAATTTCTGGACCAAAAAATTTGATTGATTTGATTTAGGTCGTATTATTGAGCAAACATCAAGTGAAAATATGCAAGCAGGAGTTGGCAAGGTAGGCAATAGGCCTTTTTTTTATCTTTTCCTTTTACTGATCCTCATCCATTTTTCCTCTTGTTCACCCACTAAGAAAATCCGAAACCAAAGGGTCAATCAGGTAGTGGAAACCGCAAAGTCATATAGAGGCACACCCTATAGGTATGGTGGAACCACGCGCTCAGGTATGGATTGTTCCGCACTGGTTTATTTATCCTTCCAAAGTGCCGGTATCACCTTGCCCAGGACTTCAGCAGAGCAAAGTAAAGTGGGCAAGAAAGTTTCTATCCACAATTTGGAAAAAGGTGACCTCATTTTTTTTGCTACAGGTAAGAGCCGCAGGAAGGTGACACATGCAGGGATAGTTACTTCCGCCAGAAGAGGGGACATTCAATTTATCCATTCTTCAACATCCTTAGGGGTGACAGAAGACAATGTTTATGCCCCTTATTGGTCGCAAAGGGTGGTGAGAGCAAGGCGAATTTTTTGATGATTTTGATCTGGAGATAAGCAGGTCTCAATAGTTGCAGAGGAATAGGATTAAATTTTAAAACATCCTTTGGTTTTAAGCTTAATGTGTTAATTTTGCACTCGATTAAGAAAAGTAACGTTCCCTTTCATATTAAAACACAAAAATGGCGAATACTGGTAAGATAGTTCAGGTAATAGGTCCCGTAGTGGATGTTTCCTTCGAAGGCGGTAAATTACCTAATATTCTTGATGCTCTTGAAGTTACCAAAGAGAATGGTCAAAAGGTAGTCTTGGAGGTACAACAACATCTTGGCGAAAGCAGGGTGAGGACCATTGCAATGGATTCATCCGAAGGTATGGTAAGAGGAATGGAAGCAGTCGACTTAGGCGCTCCAATTTCTGTACCTACTGGGGAAGGCATTAAAGGAAGGTTGTTTAACGTAGTAGGAGAGGCGATCGATGGTCTTCCTCAGCCAGAAAGCGGAAAACGTCTTCCTATCCACCGTTCAGCACCAAGATTTGAAGATCTTTCTACTTCTACTGAAGTATTATATACCGGCATTAAAGTAATCGACTTGATCGAACCTTATGCAAAAGGTGGTAAAATCGGATTGTTCGGTGGTGCCGGTGTAGGTAAAACCGTATTGATTCAGGAGCTGATCAACAACATCGCCAAAGCATATTCTGGACTTTCCGTATTCGCAGGTGTAGGTGAAAGAACCCGTGAGGGAAACGACCTTCTTAGGGAAATGATCGAGTCCGGTATCGTGACATACGGTGAGGATTTCGTTAAATCACTGGAAGAGGAAGGTGGATGGGACCTTTCAAAAGTAGATCTGAAAGGCTTGGAAGATTCTAAAGCCACTTTTGTGTTCGGTCAGATGAACGAGCCTCCGGGGGCGCGTGCCAGGGTAGCTTTGACTGGTCTTACTTTGGCAGAGTATTATCGTGATGGTGAAGGTGACGGTGCTGGTAGAGATATTCTTTTCTTTATCGACAACATTTTCCGATTTACGCAAGCGGGTTCAGAAGTGTCTGCACTTTTGGGTCGTATGCCATCTGCGGTAGGTTATCAACCCACTTTGGCTACTGAAATGGGTGTGATGCAGGAGAGGATTACATCTACCAAGCATGGTTCTATTACTTCCGTACAGGCGGTGTATGTACCCGCTGATGACTTGACTGACCCTGCTCCGGCTACAACCTTTGCCCACTTGGATGCAACTACCGTACTTTCCCGTAAAATTGCGGAGTTGGGTATCTATCCAGCGGTAGACCCATTGGATTCTACCTCAAGAATCCTTTCTCCTGATGTTTTGGGCGAGGAGCATTACAACTGTGCTACAAGAGTAAAAGAAATCCTTCAACGATATAAGGAACTTCAGGATATCATCGCGATCTTGGGTATGGAAGAACTTTCTGAAGATGATAAGCTCGTTGTAGCAAGAGCGAGAAGAATTCAGCGATTCCTTTCTCAGCCCTTCCATGTGGCAGAGCAATTTACCGGTCTAAAAGGGGTGTTGGTAGATATTAAAGATACCATAAAGGGCTTTAATATGATCATGAACGGTGAGTTGGATCACCTTCCAGAAGCTGCCTTCAACTTGGTAGGTACCATTGAAGATGCTATCGCCAAAGGTGAAAAAATGTTGGCTGAGGTGAAGTAATATCTTCGACAGCCGACGTCCACCGTCCCGGGTAGCATCAATTTGACCCGAGTTTGGCTAGCGGTAAGACACAGCTAATTATAAAGATGAACAGAAGGAGAGATCCTTTCTTAATAGAGATAAGCAATGTATTTAGAAATTGTAACGCCGGATAGAAAAGTATTTCAAGGAGAGGTTTCGGAAGCCAGTTTTCCTGGTGCCGATGGCTCATTCCAGGTGTTAAAAAACCATGCCCCTATAGTATCGGCCCTTGATGAAGGGGTTATCTCGTTTACTACTGCAGATAGACGGATATCTTTAACCGTTAATGGTGGCGTGGTGGAAGTAAAAGATAATAAAATCATTGTGCTAGCTGAAAAGGCTACAGAACAGTAATAACTGTTGATCATAAATCTAAAAGCGGTCTCATCATGAGGCCGCTTTTTTCATGTCTTTACTTTTTCGCCGTTTGGCATTTTTTATAGGCTGTCAATAAATATTACCTGCTGTGGAATAAGATGTTAATAAAAGGGTAAATTGTTATAGATACCAATTTGAAACTGATTCCTGAGGCTGTGGGCATAAATTTGTGACATCATCCCCACCTCTAGTCGGATTGCTCGGTGAAGACCAAATCCTATGCCTCCATATACCCTGTTACGATCAAAAAGTTTGTCCCGGGCATTTAAGAAAATTTCATTATAGGCAGACAAATACAAGCTGTTTTTGCCCATTGTTGGCTGATTGAGCGGAATATTCAATGACAAAAAGTATCTTCCTCGAGCTTTAAAAGCACCCGGAAAGAAGCGCTCCTCCGCTCTCACACGATGTTGGATATGCACTCTCCTTACGGCATGCCGGGTGATAAATTGCTGAAAAATCCGGTGTTCATCCGATCTGCCTTTGTGAAGTCCATCTGCTTCATAGGGCTGTGAATGTATATAGCCATAACCTATCAGCAGGTTGTTGTTCCCTTCCGATAGGTTATAGCCAATACCCGTTCGTAGTAGCAGTTGTTCAAGATCTCCTGCCATGTTGTAGTTTCGGTACTGGATTTCGTTGTGCCAGTTCCACCGATCATTGATGGCATGGTTGCCGAAATACATCAACCAATTGCCTGTATCTGTGCTTTGGGCGGAGAGTTGCTGTATCTTGGATATAAAAAGTAACAATAAGACAGAGGTAATGGCTTGTTTCAACATCTGGTTTCTATTAACGTATGTCAAAAGTATACGCAAGCTTACCGGTGTCGTTGGCCAAAACAAAAAGTTATTGCCGTAAAATGTCATAGATATCATCTATGACATCTTCCATCTTGCCAGCGACCCTAGGGCTAATGGATACGCCCAAGTTGGTGCCGATAAAGAAGTAGGTGCCGTTGTGCGGCAGAAAGCCCAAGATGCAGGCACTGCCGATTCCTCCTCCAGTATGCCCCAGTTCGGCCATGCCGTCATGGTATTCCTTGCGGATACCCAGACCGTAACCATTTTCCTGGTCAGCATCAGTGGGAACAAAATCCAGCATCTGCTCCATGGTGGAGGCCTTAAGGATTTTATGGGATAATAGCTTTTCCAGGAAAGTTATAAAGTCACTGGGCGTAGCGATTATACCATCATCTCCTATAAGGCTCTTTACATTGATGCGATGCATATCAGAACAATTCTCGATTTCGCCGTTGCTGTACCTATCCCAGTAGGTATTTACCAACCGCGACATCTCCATCGCACCTGGGTTATGGTAGTAGGTGTCAGATAGGAACAATGGGGATAAAATCTCTTCCTGAATGAATTTCTTGTGATCGCCTGTCACCTGATCTACCAGGAGTGCCAAGAGAAGGTAATTGGTATTGGTGTAGGCATATTTTTCGCCTGGTGCAAAGGACGCAGGCTCATTCCTGATATAGTCCAGGTAGTCATAGGAGCTAAATGCCTGCAGCGGATGTTGCAACAGGTAAGTCACATACTTAGGTTTGTCGTTGTATTCTGCAATTCCTGATGTGTGATTCATCAACATGCGTACGGTGGCCTCTTCTGCGTTAGCTATACCCTTAACCACCTCTGCTGATAAGTAGGTGGAAATCTTGGCGTCCAAATCGATTTCCCTCTTTTCATACAGCATCAATATGGCGGTGGCGAGATAGAGCTTGCTCACACTCTGGCCAAATTGCAGATGACAGGTTTCCATAGGACTCTTAGTCTCTATTTTAGCCTAGCCAGCGGCAGCAGCCCATGTTCCATTATGATCTTTTAATGCCATGACCACACCCGGTACACCTAGGGCTTCAATTTGATCCAATTTTGCCGCCAATTTTGCCGATTTGGGATGGGGTTGTATGGGTGCAGCGGTACAAGCTTCATGGTTAAGTTCCATTTGCATTTTATCACAGCTGAATAGCAAAAAGGAAATAGGAAGAATGGTAATGTAAAAATAATGTTTGCGCATGAGATTATTTTTTAAAGATCCTGGTCCTAACACCAATTTGAAAATTGTTGTAAATGGTAAGCGGTAATGTACTATTGTAGAATAGCGTGGGGCTAATTTGATAGTCAAAAAAGGGAGCAAGCTCCATTTTCTTGGTAGTTACTGAGTAACCCAATCCAATATTCAGGGGAAAGATCACCTGCGATTGCCCTCCCCTAATCGTTTTCCACTCCCCTTCTTCATACATATAAGCCGCTGTGGGGTGAAAAGTAAGCAGATAGCCTATTCCAGCCTTCAATTCTCCGTAAAAGCTTCTGGTAAATTGGGGGCGTAATCCGATCTGCGTGTTGATAGACAAACCATCTCCTAAATGTTTGTTTAGATAACCTCCCAATGAAAATCTTTGGAAAAACAGTACTCCTTGGCTTGTATGCCCTCTCGGCGCCGACAAAAATCCCGGGGTGGGTGAAATGACTTGGAAGGTCATGAAAGGGCAACCCAAAATTGTTTCCTTGAACTCCGGCTAGGTATGCCCATCTTTGGTAGTTGTGTTTTTCAGCAGGATGCTGTGCCTTGCTCTGTGTGGCAATTAGTAGTAGGAGGAAGACAATTGTCTCCCGTACATGAAAATGAGCCTTCATATTTATTGATTATTTAAGAGTAAAGCTTGGGGCTGAATGAGATATTTCCTTCAGCAAAAAGTCATACTAAACGGTCTCGAAAAGCCTTTGCAACGGCTTCTGATTTAGAGTTGACATGAAGTTTTTCGTAGATCTTTTTGATATGGCTGCGCACGGTGTCCATGGCGATAAACATTTCTGCAGCAATCATCTTATACGAATAGCCTTTGACCAATAATTGCAACACCTGCTTTTCCCTGCCAGAAAGATGATAATCTTCATTGGAAGGCACATTGATCTGCGAAAACATCTTTAGCACTTGCGCGGCAACGCTGGCGGTCATTGGAGCGCCACCCGTAGATGCTTCCTGTATATATTCCAGCAGTTTGGCGGGAGGCGTCTTTTTTAAAATATAGCCATTTGCTCCGTTCAGCAAAGCTTCAAAAATGTTTTTATTATCATCAAAAACGGTGAGCATAAGGATGCTGACTTCCGCATGCCGCTTTCGGATGGTCTTCAAACCTTCCATCCCATTTACACCAGGCATGTCGATGTCCATGAGGATAACATCTGGACGAAAGGAGCCTACTTCATATGCTACATTTGAGCAGTTTTTAAATGCTCCCAATACCTGAAAGCCCTCCGTGCCATCGATCAACATGGTAAGTCCCTCTCTTAATTGGGGATTGTCTTCGTATATTAACACCTTTATCATGCCTCTGTATTTTATATAGCAAAGCTAGTTTATGAAGTAGCGCCCAACAATCACATAATGGGGTGAATATTTGTCGGTTGAGGGAGGTATGACGTACTTGAATGGTTTAGTGCAGCGGAATGTCTAACTGCATCTGAGTGCCTGCGCCCTTTTCTGAGTGGATTTTTAGTCGTGCACCCATTTGCTCTGCCCGTTTTCGCATGTTGCCCAAGCCATTGCCATTGTCGCTTTCTACCATGTCAAATCCTACCCCTTTATCCTCTATATACAGGCTCAAAATGCCTTTATCAACCTTAAAAGCTAATGAAGCTGTTGGCGATTTGGAATACTTCGCCAGATTATTGACCGCTTCTTTAAAAATTAAAAAGAAATCCCTTCGGTCTTCCATGGGTAGTTTAATTCTATAAATCGCCTCATCTACTTCAAACCGAAAATCTATGTTTTTTGCTTCCAGCACGCTAGTGGAAAACTCCCTCATCCTTGCGATGATCTTTTCCATATTGTCATTTTGGGGTTTGATGCTCCACACAATATCATCCATGGCTTCCATCATGCGGTGACTATTATCAGATATTTTGGAAATATACTCGCTACTTTTTACCGGATCTGTCACTAGCTTTGTTTTAGCCATAGTGCTGAGGATATTGATGGTGCTCAGCGTGGAACCCATATCATCATGAAGATCACGGGCTACCCGATTGCGGAGTTTAACAACAGCCAATATGCGGTTGATATGAAGCCTATAGATCAAAGCTAATGTGCCCACTACCAACACACCAAGGAGCATTCTAAACCACCAGGTTGCATAGAGCGGTGGGGTAATGGTAAATGCAAAAGAGCCTATGGGCGAAGACAGACCTTCCTCGTTTTCACTTCTAAACTCAAACACATAGTCACCGGGAGGCAACAGGGAATATACAGCCATATTGGAAGCGGAAAGCCGCCAATCGTGATCGACATGGGACAGCTTGTGATAATATTTCAGCTTCTCCTGATGGGCATAGTTTAAGGTACTGAAATAAAAGGTCAGCGCATTCTGATCGTGTGGGAATGTCCTTTTTTCATCGGTGTTTAACGAATCAGCAAAGAAATAATGGTTAAATAAACTCATTCCTGTGAGAACCGGCCGATCGGGTTTGATCGAATTGTTGAAATGATTAGGATCAAACGCTGTCAATGATTCATAACCAATGAAAATGATATTGCCCTTGGAGGTTGTTGTCCCTCCATTACCGTCAACTTCCAATAATTTAAAACCTTCTCTTGGGGGGTATTGGGTAAATGTGTTCTTCAGGTAATTGTATCGACAGAGGCCTCTGGGCGTATAAATCCATAGGTATCCATCCGCGTCAGCCTGCATGTTGAGAATACCATTGCTGATCATCCCATCAGAATAAGAAAGTATTCTGTTTTCACCGCTTCGGTCGTTGTAGGCATTCAGCAGGTCATGACCAAAGAAATAAATGCTGTCATTGAGTTGAACCATCTTCTCCTGCCGATTAGAAGATAATATGCTGTCGGTAAGTTGCTTGATGACTTCACCGCTTTCGGCATCCATGCAAAATACCCCCTTGTCCGAGGTTCCCACCCACACCCGGTTACGGTGATCTACAAGGTGGGTGAAAGCATAGCCGTTAAAGGATTTGACCACCTTAAAAGACGCATTGATGATCGGTTTTCCTCCTTCATATTTGATCAAGTCACCTCCTTGTGTGGTAAACCAAACATTGCCTTGCTGGTCCTGCGAAATGCTTCTAATCGTTGATTGACGAAAAACAGGAAAATAGTGAACAGTCGCTTTTAATGTCGCAGGGTCAATAATATGTAGGCCGCCTTTCTGCGCACCTACCCACACAAGCCCCGAATGCCGCTCCTGTAGCAGAACCCATGTTTGGAGGGTTTCGACCTCATCTTGATATCCGCGGTATAGGTTCGAAGTAGGTAGTGCGTTAAATGCTGTGTCCAAACGAAGTATGCCTTGCCCCCAGCTGGTCAGCCAATACTGAGTAGATGCTCCTGTCTGAATTTCCTTAATGTCCAGCAACACATGGTTTTTGCCCGTAAATGCACGCGAGACAATCCAAGGTGCATTGTCCGTGGATCTATAAATTCCTTCATCGGATGCGAGCCATAACGTGCCTTCTCGGTCCTCATAAATTTGATTGATCTGGCTGTATTTTAATTTGTGCTTTTGGTCTTCGAATACCTTGGTTACAGGATTAAATACATAAAGACTGTTTGCTCCATAATACCACAGCTCCCCCGCCCTTGTCTGAAGAAATCCTTGTATCTCGCGATATTCTCTGCTGTTGTTTAGTAAGGAGGAAGCCTCTTCAGTGAATCTCTTTTCGGCTTCACTATAGGAGCTGAACTTTTGGTCAGGATCCCAATACACCATCCTATGATTGCGGGCATTGTCGATGAGATAGTGGGTTACCCCCGAAAAGCTTTGGGATAAGTGGGGTAGATTCAGGGGATTAAAATCCGAGTGATAAGTTGTCTGGGTTCGCCTGTCATAAACGAGCATTCCCGAATTTCCTGATACCCAAATAAAGCCCGTCTGAGGATCCTCAAATAAATCACTGGGTATAAAATTTTCGGGCAGTTGGATTGGGCTGTTGCTTTGGCTGAATGTCTTTTTTCCCTTATCAAAATAAAGCAGCTTATGCTTCGTTAGGAGCAAGTAAATTTCACCTTGGCTATCGATCCAAAGTTTTTCTCCTCTAAACCTATCCGCTTTCTTTTCTAGTGGAACAGCCTGGAAGCTGCGGTCAAGGGGATTGAAAATGCCAAATTGATCGCCATATTTCAGCCACATGCGTCCCTCATGGTCCTCAATAATTTGTCGAACAGGCTGCGCCGGCAAAGCCCGCGGTTTTGTAATGGTAACATCTACAAAATATCTGCCGTCAAAGCGTTGCAAGCCATTGGCAGTGCCTAGCCAGATGTAGCCCTTTTTGTCCTGCCATACAGCAAATACATGGTTAGATGAAAGGCCATTGTCTACCGTAATCCTGTCAAAAAATCGAAAGGTATCGGCTAAAATGGAGCCGCTACACAAAAGAAAAAGTATTAGCCATAAAAATCTTTTCATAGTCAGCAGTAAAAATAATTCTTTGATCGAATATTTTTTAGGTGAGGCGCATCACGAATAAAATATTTATTTGTGGGCATTTTTTCAGTAGCAAATTTCTATACCTAATGATCAATATTGATTGATATTTCTACATCAGCAGTACACCATAAAAGACCGGGAGCTGGTAAAGGCTCCCGGTCTGGAAAAATTAAGTTAATTGCCCCAAACGTGTATGTCAGTAGCAGTATTATCTAAAAAAGTAAGGTTGGTATGGATGAGGTTAGTTCGCAGTTGCTTGGCTATGGCAATGCCGTGCTGACCAGATTTTCCTATTGTAGAATTGCTGATCGTTAGTTTACCGACCGGTGCATTGTCTATGGAAATATTTGCAGAGAAATTGTTTTGCATGGGTTTTCCACCATGGAGAATTACAGCATGGTCAATCAGATTATTAGCGTTGTCTGATGAAATAGTAATTCCATACCATGATCCAGCGATTTCTTCTTTTCCTTTAATGGTAACAGGAAGTTGGTTAGATCCCGCAATTTTTAAATAGGCCTGATAACCTTGGGCATCCTGAACGAGCATGAGCGCATTAGGCATAAATTTTAACGTAACCCCTGCCTCTATACGCAAGCCCGAATATACCCTCAGGTCTTTTCCTATACCATCTATTAGGTACGGGCGCTGATCAAAGAAGCCTTTCCAGATTGTTTCGGCAGATTTTGCTATGGGTTTGTTGCCCTCAATTTTCACTTCAGGCTTGCCAATATTGTCGAAGGCCGTATGATAATCGAGGAATTCCACCAAGTCAGTCGCTACGACGATAGGGTGTCCGTCATGATTACTTATGGTGTTTCGTTCAAATTCCAATTCGCTCTCATCGGATATTGCCTCAAGTCCATTGCCTCTGCCCGAATCTATTATGCTGTGCTGAATGGAAACTTTTCCCTTTCTGCCGACCTGAATAGAGTTTGCCTCTTTTCCGGCCATGGGTGCGCTGCCGGCGTGCCGGATTTCAGCGTAGCTAATTTGGCTACTAGCTTGAGCAGAATTGCCTACAAAAATCCCCCTCCAACTTCCTTTGGCCTTAGTTATCCCTTCGATCATAACAGGAAGGCCTTGCTCACCTAAGGCAATCATGCTGGCGCCATTGACTATTCTGATCATCTTATCATCTGCCATATTGATCCGGGTTCCATTGCTAAGCACCCACCGGCTGCTTTCACTGATAATCAGATCTTCGAGAATATCATATGCTACATCGAATTTAGGCCATATGTGCTCTGTTCCGTCTTTGATACTTCCTTCTATTACCTGGATATTGCCATCACCAAATGAATTATGTATGGATAAGCCGGAGACAAGGCGTGCCGGTATCTTCAACGGACCTTCTGCATTGTCTTCAAAGGTGTTGGCTATAAAATCTCCAAAAAGCCCTTTAGCGCCAAAAGAAATTCCTGTGCCCGCATTATGATGGATTGTGTTGGATGTCATTTTTATAAACCCATTATCCAAGATATAGAGCGCCGTATTTAGCGGGGCTTTGCCGGCATCCTGAATCACAGCTCCCCGCAATAAGTTGTTTTCGGAGGAAGATTCAATGACGATCCCCTGCCAAAATCCTTTGGCACCCTCTTTTCCTTGAAAAATAATGGGTTCGCTGGCCAATAGAGATGCAGCTTTTAGCGCCCCATTCGGTTTTATGGTCATTTTTACTCCTGATTCGAAGCCGATTCTTACCTGTGGACGGATTTCCAGCAGGGCTTCGACGTCAATATCCTGGGTGACAATATAATCCACACGTGCTGGATCCTCGGGGAACACATCTTCTAGTACCCTGTCCACGGTAATATGGTCAGAGATGAGCATAGTCATGGGTTCTTCTTCGCCAATGACTGTAATGGTTACCTGATCTGTAGCAGTACGATCCAAAGCACGCACATTTAAGCTGAAGGTGTAGGCTCCCCTAACATCGGGAGTAAATGGCATTTTTTGATGGTCCGTGTCAGTAAGTACGACATCGCTTTCTTGTGGTTTTTCAAGAAGAGCCCATTTATAGGTCATCTCCTTATTGTGGGTATTCTTCGACCCTGAGCCATCAAGGTAGATAATCTCACCCAACTCAACAGCTTGGTCGCTGCCAGCGTTGGCTACGACCTCAAGTGTGGGTTCTTCAATGTAAGGTTCGGTGGAGGTTTCGCAGCTTGTCCATAGCAAAGCACCGAATGCTAGAAAAATAAGCGATAATCTTATCGTTTTCATGTTGATGATAAAATGGTGAATGGGAAAATTAGATTGGTTAAGTTCCGGTTTGTCCATAGATGGAAAGACCGGAGAGAAGGTTGCTTGGCATAGCGATTTTTTTTTCTGGTTTATTTCAGAAGGTCAGTTGTTGGAACTAAAAACATCTACATGAGATGGAGCAAAATCTAATGATGGTAGCATGCTCCTGCAATGACATCCGTTTTCCGTATACAATTCACCCAATCATGTGATTTCAGAGGCTGGATTTTGTGTTGAGATTTGCCATGTAGGTAGAAGATAACGCGTCAAATTTGAAGTTAACCATATGAAAATATTATAGCGTGTATACCGAAGAAGAATTGTATGCAGGATGCCAAAGACGGGTTCCTTCCATACAAGAGGCTGTCTTTGAAGCATTCCGAGACGCCATGTATGCTGTATGTTGTCGGTATGTCAAAGAGACTGCCGCGGCGGAAGATGTCTTAATTATTGGGTTTACGAAGGCTTTCGAGAAAATCGATCAATTTAAAGCAACTGGTAGCTTTAGAGGCTGGATTCGCAGGATCATCATTAATGAATGCTTGATGTATCTTGAAAAGGAAAAGAGCCTTTATCAGGAAATTGGTTTGGAAGGAATTCTTCCCGCTTCATTACATGCTCCTGCTGATGACCTTGGCATGGATGACTTGCAAAAACTGATCAACAGCCTACCGATAGGATATCGAACGGTTTTTAATCTTTATGCAATTGAAGGCTATTCTCACCACGAGATATCTGCGCAACTCAAGATCAGCGAAAACACTTCTAAGTCCCAGTTGTGTCGCGCGAGATGCCATCTGCAAAAAATGATCAAAGGAAACGGAGCAAATAGACCGCGGATCAACCATGCCTAATCACCCCATCATTTTCACAATTTAGGATTTCTTTTTAATCAAGCTTTTCCATTATAAACAAATTAAACGATGAGAACCTTACTTTTAAATGCTTTTCTTTTCCCCTGTGTCCTCTGTGCGATGCTGGGTTGTGGTGAGGATGAATTAAGTCCTGCCCCAGACAATAGTGATGACAAAGAAGCCGAAACTCCCTTTTCATCTATTCCCAACCGGTTTGTAGGTACTTGGTATGCGGAAGACAATGAAGGACCTCTTGACGAGAACTGGGATCAAGGTTCTTTTCAAGGGCAACAGGGTTTTAAGGATTTCAGAACCTTCATCTTTACCCAAGATGGGAAGGATGCTATAGAATATACTTCTGAGGTAGTAAATGTTGTGGACGAGATCAAAATGTATATGTACAGGTTGACCGGAACATTGACCTACGATGCAGGCAGTTCCACCCTTAAGTTTCATGCCCAAGCAGGTAAGATGCGGGTTTTTAGCAATAAGTATGATGGTTATAAAGAAGTTGCTATTGCGCAAAAAGACATACAGGCATATACCACCGCCCTCATCGGAGCAGAGGCTACCGAATACAATTCCTCTGCTAACTATCTTACGGCCAAGAGGCTTGATGGTGCAATGGAGCTGTCAGCCAAATACAAAAAAGCGGATGGCAACATCTCGCCCGGCCAACCAGATGACTATCGTGAGCCTCCTGCTTCCGGTAGCTATGTTCAGATTGGAAGTCAATATTATCCCACGGTGGCCGTCGGTGATTTGGAGTGGATGTCGGTCAATTATGCGGGGGCAGGAGGAATAAAAGACTATGCAAAGCCGCAATTTGGTACTTTTTACAAGTTTATTGATTTGGCTGGGATACCGGTTCCAGATGGATGGCGTATACCAACTAAGCAAGATTTCAAAGATCTTTTGGCTTCACAAGAAATCGAACTCAATGATTGGGAGTCTACAGATGGGAGCCATTTGGAATCCAAAAAACGCTTGGGTTATCTTATGTCTAGTACGGGTTGGTTGAAAGAAGATGGCTTTGCCAACAATAAGTCTGGATTTAACGCTGTACCTGCCAACCTGCGGGTTACAAATGGAAACCCACATGGAGAGGGGAGCAACTGCCTCTTATGGACATCTGAAACTGATGACGAAGGGAATCCTGTGGTGTTTAAAATCATACAGCTTCCCAGCGACACCTATGCTGCCTTCAGCCCTCAGGTTCTTGGTTATAATCCTGCACATATTCCGCTTCGACTTGTAAAGGAAAAGGATTAGGGCTCAGTTTATCCCCAAAGAAGACATTTTTTATTTTTTGGCTATTTTCTATCGAATAATTCGAAGCCAGGCGATTTCCATATTTGGAGGTCGCCTTTTTCGTTGGAGACAATTAGGCCTTCCAAATCAGGATCATCAAGTATCATCTGAGATGCTTCTTCCAGCGTTAAGATCATACATAAGGTAGCCATAGCATCTGCCTTTAAGCAAGTAGATGCTTTGATATGAGTAGAGAGTATTTTGTTTTCAAGGGGTTTGCCGGTTCTAGGGTCAATTAAATGCGAGTGTTTAAAGCCATTACCATCTACATAGAATTTTTCCAAGCTGCCACTGCTGCTGTATGCCTTGTTCTTTAGGGATGTTTCCTTAATGCTGTTTTTGGAAGATCCAGAAGTCTGGGGGTGGAGCACAATGTGCCTGTTGCTATCACTTTTAGGTGTTTTTCCGTAAGAGACAGCATCGGTGCCAAACTCCAACTGGAAGTTTTTCATGCCTTTCTGCAACAGAAATTTTGTGAGCTGGTCAATGAGTAAGCCTTTGTCGAGATAACTGAAGTTAATCATTACGCCTGCCTGTCGGGCTTTCAGGTAGTTGGCTGCGATCTCTAAATTATTGGGATGTGTAAGTTGCTTTAGCTGTTCAATTCGCTCCGGAGTCATTTCCCTTTTATTGGCAAATTCTCGTCCCCATGCTTGTATGAGCGGGAAAACCATATGACTAACGGCTCCCTGGGAGGACTGGGTATAGTGTAGCGACGCCTGCAGCGCGAGCGGAAGGATAGGCGAGCGAAATTCCAGGTATCCATTTTTGTTGAATGCTGAAATTTCGCTGTCAGACCGTTCTGTATTTAGTGCAAGATCAAAAGCATGAATAATGGAATCAATTTTCTTCTCTTCCGCTTCATCCCCGTGATATACAATCGAATATACCACGCCTAGTGCTTTGCCTTCCATATACACAAATGGATGCTTATTGCTGTGATTGGTGGTAAGTATAATGCCACTGACTACTGCCAGAACAAAAAATAATACTTGCCAAAATGTTGCCCGACGTTTCACAGTGATTTTGATATCGCGATTGCCTAACAGGGACTATTGAGTCGAGCGAGGTTTATCCCATGCTTTCTGCGCCGAGTAAGAGATAAGCCACGCCGGCCAACGCTGCCCCAACAATCGGCCCTGCAATGGGCACCCAGCTATAAGCCCAATCACTTCCTCCTTTACCCTTGATCGGTAGCAGTTGGTGCATGATCCTTGGCCCCAGATCCCGCGCAGGGTTGATAGCGTATCCCGTAGTCCCACCTAGTGCCAAGCCAATTACCCACACTAAGAAGGCAACCGGTACGGCGCCCAATGCACCCAATCCAACTGGCGTGGCATTGTCGTCCTCTAGGGCAGCTCCCGTGGAATAAAGGATCACGATAATCAATACAAAGGTTCCTACTAGTTCGGAGATAAAATTCATGGGAAGGTTGCGAATGGCAGGCACGGTGCCGAATGGAGCAAACTTTAACGCCGGTTCGGGTGTAGCATCAAAATGATCTTTATACACCACCCAGGCAATAAAGGATCCAACAGCAGCGCCTAAAACCTGTGCCACCACATACATAGGCACCAATGCCCAATCAAAAGACCCGGCTACGGCCAAGCCCACACTTACAGCGGGATTGAGGTGCGCGCCACTATATGGCCCCGCTACCACCACTCCAATAAACACACCTAATGCCCAAGCGGTGGTGATGACCATCCAGCCGTCTTTGCTGTGTCCTTTTGTCTTTTCCAGTAAGACGTTGGCTACTACGCCCGAACCCATAGAAATGAGCAAGGCTGTGCCGACAAATTCTGCTACAAAAATATTCATATTATTCTTCGGTCCAGTGTTTAGCGCGATCTACAGCTTTATGCCAAAATTTCAGATATTTATCCACTTCCTGTTGGGTCATGTTAGGGGAGAAGGTTTTGTCAGTGGCAGACATATTTTTAAGCTCTCCCCGATCTTTCCAAAAGCCTACTGCCAAGCCTGCCAAATAGGCCGCTCCCAATGCTGTGGTTTCAGTAATTTTGGGGCGTTTGACGTCACATTGAATAAGGTTGGTCTGAAACTGCATCAAAAAATTGTTGGCCACAGCTCCCCCGTCTACTTTCATTTCTTTGGTAGATTCCCCGCTGTCTTTTTCCATCGCCTTAAGGACATCTGTCACCTGGTATGCAATGGATTCCAACGCTGCGCGGGTGAAGTGAGCTCGGGTAGTTCCCCGTGTGATGCCAAAGAAGGCACCTCTGGCATCTTGGTCCCAATAGGGAGCACCCAGTCCTGTGAGAGCAGGTACAAAATAAACCCCCTCATTGTCTTTTAGGCTTTCTGCCAAGGCTTCGCTTTCCTTGGCATGCCGGAACAGCTCCAGGCCATCGCGCAACCACTGAATGGCTGCTCCTCCAATAAATACGCTGCCTTCCAACGCATAGGTCACTTCATCCCCGATTTGCCAGGCAATCGTGGTCAAAAGTTGATTAGCCGATTTGACCGGTTTGCTTCCGGTATTCATAACCAAAAAACAACCCGTACCGTAGGTGGTTTTTGCCATGCCAGGTTCATAGCATAACTGGCCAAAAAGGGCAGCCTGTTGATCTCCCGCAATGCCTGCGATAGGTATTTGTGCAGAAAGGATATCTCCTGAGGTGGTGCAATAGACTTCGCTACTGGATTTTACCTCTGGTAGTAGGGATGCGGGAATGTCCAACAAATCCAGCAGTTCCTGATCCCATTGTCTGTCATGTATATTAAATAGCATGGTTCGGCTGGCATTGGTAATATCCGTGATATGGTGTTTTCCCCCGGACAATTTCCATATAAGCCAACTGTCTACCGTCCCGAAACAAACTTCCCCTCGCTCTGCCTTTTCCCGCACACCTTCTACATTATCCAATATCCACTTGATTTTGGTACCGGAAAAATAAGCATCGATAATCAATCCCGTTTTGCTGTTTACCATGTCGGATAGGCCCTGTTCCTTCAGTTGATTGCAAAAGGCGGAGGTCCTTCTATCTTGCCAAACGATGGCGTTGTAAAGGGGCTTGCCGGTCTGCCGGTCCCACAAAATGGTCGTCTCTCTTTGGTTGGTGATGCCAATGGCAGCAATTTGACTGGGACGAAGATTGTTTTTGCTAAGGGCTTCTGTAACTACAGACACCTGAGAAGTCCATATCTCAACAGGATCGTGTTCCACCCAGCCTGGTTTGGGAAATTTCTGTTCAAAATCCTTTTGTGCGACGGCTTCAATTTGTCCTTCTTTACTAAAAATAATGGCTCTGGAGCTGGTGGTGCCTTGATCCAAAGCCATTATATACTTTTGCTCTTCACTCATGGGTTTCGTTAATTGATGATGTATTTTTTTGCTAATTTATCAAAATCCTCCAATTCAGCGCTTATCCATGCTTGATCTTTTCCAAGCTCTTCAGCCATCAATTCTGCCACGCGGGGGGCGGCTTCCAAGGCTGCATTCGCATCCAAAATCAACAAGCGTGTCCTTCTGGAAAGCACATCTTCAACCTTTACGGCCATTTCATTTCTAGCGGCCCAAATTACTTCTGCTGCTGTATAAGGATACTTCGGATGAATGGGAGTGGACCATGCGGGGTTTTGCTTTTCTAGCTCGGTAATTTTATAGGCATCTTGCCCGTAGATGCTCAGGTGTCCTTGTACGGGATTCTCCGTATAGCCGTGGATTTTTATATTTGCGGATTGGCTGGTGGCTTTGGCGATCCCTTTTGTCCTATAAAAAGCATCTACGGTGTCTTCCCCCATTTTCCTAAAAGTAGTCCATTTCCCTCCGGTGATGGTGATCAGGTGACTTTTGGAGACCAGTACTTTATGGCTACGGGATATTTCTTTGGTTTTCGTACTGCCTTCTTTGGGAGCAGCCAGTGGCCGCAGGCCGGCGAAAGCAGCCAACACATCCTGACGGGTAGGTTTCTGCGTAAGGTAATCTCCTGCTGTCTTCAGCACAAATTCGATTTCCTTTTCAAGAGGCTCGGGTTCCAATTTGGGTTTTTCCCGAATGGTATCCGTAGTGCCGACCACCAGTTTTCCATGCCAGGGAACGGCAAATAACACCCTGCCATCTGATGTCTCTGGAATCATCAAGGCATCAGAACCTCCTAGGAAGGATGGATCCATAACCAAGTGTATCCCTTGACTGGGTTGTATGGATTTGGGCGTGCCCGGAATGTCCATGCGGTTGATTTTATCGGCAAACACGCCAGTGGCATTAATAACTGCTTTGGCTTTAATTTTGAGATTGCGGTTTCCCACCAGATCTTTTACCAATACGCCGTCAATGATGCCGGAAGCGTCTTTGGTCAGCTGATTTACTTTGGCGTAGTTCAATACACAGCCTCCCATTGCATGGCAGGTCTGGGCCAGGTTTAATGCCAGTCTGGCATCATCAAATTGTCCATCGTGATACACTACTCCTCCAAGTAAACCTTTTTCTCTCACCTTAGGGAGTCTTTGCAAGGTCTCCTCTTTGGAAAGAAACAAAGACTTGCCGATACGCAGCTTTCCCGCCATCCAATCATAGATTTTAAGTCCCACGGTGTACTTTAACCGATCAAAGAACGAGTAGATAGGGATGATAAAAGGCTGGTCAAAGGTCACGTGAGGGGCATTTTGCAAGAGGCGGCCTCTTTCTTTCAAAGCTTCCAACACCAGCATCACATCGCCTTGGGCAAGATACCGCACCCCTCCGTGTACCAGCTTGGTGCTCCTGCTGGAGGTGCCTTTTGCAAAGTCCGCTTTTTCAAAAAGGGCAACTTTTAAACCTCGGGAAAGGGCATCAAGGGCCACGCCTAAGCCGGAAGATCCCCCGCCTATAATGGCCAAATCCCAGATCATCTCCGGATTTTTTAATAAAGCGAGATTGTTTTCTCTTTTCACTTGATGATTATTTTTATCTATAAAGTAATGCAAAAAGTAAGTTAATCGAAAACAATTTTTTCTTTTTGTTTCGTTTCCTGACTTTTTTGATCATTTTCGTACATTGAAAGGATGATGAGCATAGCAGAACGACATAAATGGATATTGGACAAGCTGCAGCGGGCAGGTTATGTCAGCGTCTCAGAATTGAGCAAGGAGCTTGAAGTGACCATGGCAACGGTGCGAAAGGACCTGCGGATCCTGGAGGGGAAAGGACTGTTGTATAGGGCGCATGGGAGCGCTACTCCTGTATATCCTTACGTCAACGACCGACCGGTATACGAAAAGGAATTGGTGCATGTGGAGGAGAAGCGTGCTATCGCACAACGCGCCGTTGAGTTTATTGCCGAAGGTGAGGCCGTTATTATCGGGTCGGGTACCACAGTCGTAGCCTTTGCCCAGGCGATTCCCAAAAAATACAAATTGACCGTTTTGACCAGCGCCATGAATGTGGCTATGGCTTTAATGGATGCGCCTGATGTGGAAACGGTTCAGCTAGGAGGAGTGGTGAGAAAAAGCAGCAGCTCGGTAGTAGGACACTATGCTGAGGAAATGATGGAGAATTTTGCTTGCAGCAAATTGTTCTTGAGTGTGGATGGTATCAGTTTGGATTATGGTCTGACCACTTCTAATATGATGGAGGCCCACCTCAACACCCGGATGATCAGGGCTGTGCAACGTACCATTATACTGGTAGACTCTAGCAAGTTTGGAAAAAAAGGTTTTGGAAAGATCTGTGATCTTGAAGATGTGCATACGGTGATCACGGATAAGGGGCTATCGGACCATTATCTCCAAAAAATGGAAGAGAAAGGAATTGAGGTAATTCTCGTGTGAGGCTTTGTGAATTGGAGAGACATCCGGTGCGCGATAGTATGCAGATCAGTGATATGCGGATTCGTTCGTTCTTTTGGATATATCTGAGGCGTAGCAACTTCCAATAATATTCCCATTCGCTATTTTGTCAATGCTTGAATACATTGTATTATTGCACTAAATACGTCAATGAAGCTGGATCTAAAACAAATACAAGCGCCTATAGCCACCGAGATGGCGGAATTCGAGAAGAAATTCCACTTTTTCATGAAGAGTAAGGTGAAGCTTCTAGACCACATTACCAACTATATCGTTAAGCGAAAGGGGAAGCAGATGCGTCCCATGTTCGTTTTTTTGACCGGTGGCGTGTCGGGTGGGATATCGGAAGCAACCTATAGAGGGGCCGCGTTGATCGAGCTACTTCATACCGCAACCTTGGTCCATGATGATGTGGTGGATGACGCCAATTACCGCAGAGGATTTTTTTCCGTCAATGCCCTTTGGAAAAATAAGATAGCTGTACTGGTAGGGGATTATCTGCTGGCCAAAGGCCTGCTTTTGAGTGTGGACAACAGTGATTTTGACTTGCTAAAAATCGTTTCTCATGCAGTGCAGGAAATGAGTGAGGGCGAGTTGCTGCAGATTTCCAAAGCTCGTAAGTTGGACATCACCGAGGAGGTGTATTACACCATCATCCGAAAGAAAACAGCCAGTCTTATTGCCTCCTGCTGTGCGGTTGGAGCAGCTACCGCCAAAGTAGGAGAGGAGATGATTGAGAAAATGCGTGACTTTGGGGAAAAGGTCGGTATGGCTTTCCAAATCAAAGATGATCTTTTCGACTATGGCAAGGAGGAAATCGGCAAGCCTGTCGGAATAGATATAAAGGAGAAGAAAATGACTCTTCCGCTGATTTATGCACTCAACCATGCTTCCTGGATTGAAAGGAAGAAGATTATCTACTTAATCAGAAACAGAAACGAAGACAAGAAAGCGGTAAACCAGGTAATCGACTTTGTCAAAAAGTCGGGCGGTCTTGAATATGCTCAAGAAATAATGGACCGTTATTATCAGGAAGCCCTAGCCATTCTTCAGGATTTTCCCGACTCTGATTACAAGGAATCACTGAAAGCTTTAGTGAGATATACCATCGAAAGGCAAAAATAACCACGATTTTTCTCCCCACGGTATCACACGGTAGCTTGTGTGCTACTGCAGTGCTTATCGCTATGGTGTTTTTGTTCCACACAATAGGCAAACGTTCCCCCCCATACTTTTTGTTAAAAATCTTCAACTTGCTAATAAAATGCTTTTTACAGTTTATTTATTTCCTTTTGTCCCCTTTTAGCCCTTTTAGCGCCCTATTTTTCAAGTCTTTTTTTTAACATAAGTACATGAATAAGAAGCGCTAAGACAGATTTTTTTGAGCTAATGCATGGTTATTCAGCAATCTTTTTGGTACTTTTATTGAGAAGTGGTAAAAAGTGGTAAAAAGTGGGAGGTTGTGTGAGGTTTTATTACTTTTGTGTTTGAAGAGTACTCCTCAATAGAGCATGCGCAGATTCACCAGTAATTATGTATGTAAGCTTGACGCCAAAGGCCGTCTGGTATTGCCTGCAAGACTCAAGGCAGCGATACCGGAAAACAATGGCGCCACGCTCATGCTCATGCACTATTTCGAACCTTGCTTGGCCATTTATACTTTGGAGGAGTTTGATATTACAGCAGACAAAATTGCTGGTTTAAACGAAATGAAGAAAGAAGACCGGAACATTCAAAGGAATTTTTTCCGGCGTGTCGTAGAAGTGGAATTGGATAGCGCAGGCAGAATTCTGATCCCTAAAAACATGCTGGAGGCGGTCAAGATTGATAAGGAAGTCATGGCCGTGGGAGCTGGAAACCGGGTGGAACTGTGGAATCCAGGAGTTTACCAGGCGAATTACGATATGGAGGATGAGGAGTTGACAGATCAAGTTCAAGATATTTCATAAGATGACCGGACAGCCGTACCATATACCAGTGATGTTGAGCCAATGTGTAGAAGGCTTAGACATAAATCCCAACGGGATCTATGTGGATCTGACCTTTGGCGGTGGAGGTCATTCCCGTGAGATACTGAAGCATCTGGACCAAGGACATCTTTATGGTTTCGATCAGGACAAGGATGCCCGGAACAATGTACCAGATGATCCTCGCTTCACCTTTGTGCAGGCGAATTTCCGGGACCTTAAGCGGTACTTGAGACTATACAAGGTGGATGAAGTAGATGGCATTTTAGCTGACTTGGGCGTATCCTCTCACCAGATCGATGAGCCGGCGCGGGGTTTTTCAACCCGCTTTGAAGGGGAGTTGGATATGCGAATGGACGCCTCTTCCCAGCTCACCGCTAAGGCGATTTTGAGCGATTATTCCGAAGCTGATTTACACAAAATCTTCGGCATGTATGGGGAGGTGAAAAATGCGAAAACCTTGGCACAGGTAATTGTGTCGGAGCGCGTCAATCGCCCACTTCAAACCATTTCGGACCTGAAGGACATACTAAGCCGCTTTGCCCCTAGAGGCAGGGAGTTTAAATACTTTGCCCAGGTGTTTCAAGCCCTACGGATTGCCGTCAATGACGAAATGGGAGCATTAGAGGAAATGCTGCAGCAGGCTGCAGAGCTCCTTAAGAAGGATGGACGGCTGGTGGTGATGAGTTACCACTCCTTGGAAGACCGATTGGTGAAAAACTTTATATCCAAAGGTAAATTCCAAGGCGAAGTTGAGAAGGACTTTTACGGCAACATGATCCGTCCCCTTG
Organism: Cyclobacteriaceae bacterium; assembly: GCA_035303945.1. Classification (GTDB taxonomy): domain Bacteria; phylum Bacteroidota; class Bacteroidia; order Cytophagales; family Cyclobacteriaceae; genus DATGMS01. The sequence continues at coordinate 29,285 of DATGQZ010000075.1, read as the reverse complement.
AACCGGTGGTGCGAAAAGCCATTCAGGCCGATGCGGAGGAACTGGCCAGGAATAATCGGGCACGAAGTGCCAAATTGAGAATTGCTAAAAAAGTGTAGTTATGGCTCAAAATACTTTAAGAAAGAAGGTGAAGCCGATTGGACCTACTAAGAAGTCCAAGAGCAGATGGAATCTCTTTAAGTGGATTGAGGAGAAAATAAATGTGAGCGGGCTGCTGGGAGAGGGCGTGCCGGTAAGACTGGTGCCGCCGCTATTCTATGTGGCTTTGCTGGCGCTGATCTATATCTGGAGTAACCACAGCGCGGAGAATACCATTCGCAAAATAGAGAAACTTCAACAGGAAGTGGAAGATATCAGGGCAGATGTCACCACTTTGGAAGCAGAATACATGTATAGCAGCAAACAATCGGAAGTAGCCAAAAAAGTTGAGCCTCTGGGCATATATGAAATTGATGAACCGCCTTTGAAAATTATAGTGGACAAGTGAATATCAAAAGATCCATATTATTTAGAGTAAGAGTTGCCTTTCTACTGGTAGCAATTTTTGCTGGTGTCATCTTTTATAGGGTTAGCTATATACAATTCGTGGAAGGCGACCAGTGGCGAAAAATGTCAGATAACGTTAACCTGCAGTACAGGGAAGTCAAAGCTACCCGTGGTAATATCTATAGTGCGGATGGGAGCTTGTTGGCGACCAGCTTGCCGTTCTATCGGGTAGTGTTGGACCCATCTATAGCCAAAAACGATGTCTATAAAGCGGGTATTGACTCTCTAGCCCAACTATTAGCGGACTTTTATAAGGACAAGTCGGCAGCTTCCTACAAGCGCATGATCAACGATGCCAGATTGAACGGGAAACAATACCTGATGATCAATCGCAAACAGATCGGGTACCAGCAAAAACTGAAAATGATGGAATGGCCGATTTTCCGTGAGGGTCGAATGGGAGGCGGAGTAATTTTTGAAAAAGTCGACAGGCGATACAGGCCCTTCCAGTCACTTGCAGGCCGTACTGTCGGTTTTCTGAATGAAAATGAATACGGCGTAGGCATTGAATACAGCTTTAATGAAGAATTGCAGGGCAGGAATGGAGAGGCGCTGTTTCAGAAAATAGCTGGCGGATCATGGAAGCCTGTGCATGATGCTCAAGATGTACGTCCAGAAGACGGCTATGATATTGTAACTACTTTGGATGTAAACATTCAGGATGTGGCTGAATCCGCATTGCTCAGACAGCTGATGAACAAAGATGCAGAGTTTGGATGTGTCATCGTCATGGAGGTGGCTACAGGACATATAAAAGCCATTGCTAATCTTCAAAAGAACAAGAACGGCAGAGGTTACGGCGAATATTACAATTTCGCGGTCGGTGAGCAAGGTCTGACGGAGCCCGGTTCCACCTTCAAACTGCTTTCTATGCTCGCGCTGTTGGAGGAAGGAGGGGTCAGCCTGAACGATTCAGTAGATACCGGCAATGGTGCTTACAGATTTTATGATCGTGTGATGAGAGATGTGAAGCATGGTGGATACGGTATGATGACCGTAAGAGAGGCATTTGAAAAGTCGTCTAACATTGGCATATCCAGACTTGTAAACGAAAAATTTGGCAGCAATCCATCCAAATACATGGCCCATGTCGAAAAGACAGCCATGGATAAGCCTATAGATTTTCAAATCAAAGGTGAAGGAAAGCCTTATTTTAAGACGCCCGGTGAGAGACATTGGTACGGCACTACTTTGCCTTGGATGTCAATTGGTTACGAGTTGAAAGTCACTCCCTTACAGACTTTAACCCTGTACAATGCCGTAGCCAATAACGGTAAAATGGTGAAACCCATGATTGTTCAGCGCATTTCCCGAGGCAATGTGGTGGAAAAGGAATTTAAAACCGAGGTCCTGAGAAGACAGATTGGTTCAGAAAAGTCCATCAAAGCACTTCAGTCACTGCTGGAAGGTGTTGTGGAAAATGGAACCGCTAGAAATATCAGGAATGACAACTACAAAGTGGCAGGGAAAACGGGTACTGCACAGAAATTAGAGGGGGGACGCTACACCCGCAGGTACTACACCTCCTTTGCAGGCTATTTTCCTGCGGACAGGCCTAAATATAGTGCTATCGTTGTCATTGATAGCCCTGTGGGTTTTAATGCCTATGGAGGGGATGTGTCCGCGCCCGTGTTTAAAGAAATTGCCGATAGGATCTATGCCCAAGATCTGGAACTGAATGGGGGAAATAAGAAGCCAAGAGGAAAAGAACGGGAAAACGAATTGCGAAAAGGCATACCTGCGCTCCAGGCTGGTATAGTCGATGAGCTGCAGATGATCTACAATTCCTTTGGAGTGTCTAATCATTATCAAGGGGAAGAGAAATGGGTGAGATCCAAGGTGGTCAACCAATCTATCAGCTGGACACCCAACCAAGTGGAAAGTATCAAGACGGTTCCCGATGTGGTGGGTATGACCTTAAGAGATGCCCTTTATGTATTAGAAAATAAAAATTTGCGGGTGCAGTATTCCGGTAAAGGTAGGGTAAAACATCAGTCTATTGCTCCAGGCACAGAGGCTCCCGAAAATGGATTTATAAAAATAGTGTTGGGTTCATGAAAGCGTTGAAGGACATAATATATAAGGTATCACTGCTGTCCACCATTGGAGATATGGATAGCAATGTGCGTGATATTGCCTTCGATAGCAGGAAAGTGCAGAAAGGGACGGCTTTTGTGGCCATTAAAGGAACACAGACAGACGGACATGCCTACATCGACCAGGCTGTGGAGACAGGAGCGACCGCCATTATCTGTGAGGAGATGCCTCAGCAAAAGGCGGAAGGGGTGGCTTATGTTCAGGTGGCTGACAGTGCCAAAGCTTTGGGTATTATGGCTTCCAACTTTTATGACCAGCCATCCGAGAAGCTGAAGGTAGTTGCCATCACCGGAACCAACGGAAAAACAACCATTGCGACATTACTCCATCAACTATATACAGAGCTGGGACATCCCTGTGGACTGTTATCCACGGTAGAAAACAAGATCAACAATGAGGTGATCACGGCTACTCACACCACTCCTGACGCATTGTCCACCAATGCGTTAATGGTGCAGATGCTCAAGGCAGGATGTACATATTGTTTTATGGAGGCCAGTTCTCATGCCATCGTACAAGAAAGAATGGCGGGTATCAAAGTGACCGGAGCAGTATTCACCAACATTTCTCACGATCATCTCGACTATCACGGTTCTTTTGACGACTATATTAAAGCTAAAAAGAAGCTTTTTGATGAATTGCCTAAAGATGCTTTTGCCTTAGTCAATGCAGATGATAGAAGAGGAATGGTTATGCTGCAGAACACTAAAGCCAGCAAATACACTTATGGGTTAAAATATCCAGCGGATTTCAAAGCAAAGATTATCAGCAATACCCTCCAAGGTTTGGAGTTAGATATACAGGGGAAGACGGTTTGGTTCCGCTTGATTGGAGGATTTAATGCCTACAATTTACTGGCTACACTGGGAGCTTCCATTCTGCTAGGAGAAGAAGAGGAGGAGGCCATGATGCAGCTTTCCAAAATGAAGGGTGCACAGGGACGCTTTGAAACAATTGAACACAAAGGGATTATTGCTATTGTGGATTACGCCCATACTCCAGATGCACTAGAAAATGTCCTTAAAACCATACAAGGCGTACGCACAGGTGGAGAGCAAGTGATCACGGTAGTGGGATGCGGAGGTAATAGGGATAAGGAAAAGAGGCCGATCATGGCGCACATTGCTTCTCAACTAAGCGATAAGGTTATTCTTACTTCTGATAATCCGCGAAACGAGTCACCGATGGATATCTTAAAGGATATGGAAGCGGGAATCAATCCTGTCGCATTGAAAAAAGTATTAACCATTGCTGACAGAAAGGAAGCAGTAAAAGCTGCTTGTGTGATGGCTAACAAAGGCGACATCATCCTGATCGCAGGAAAAGGACATGAAACTTATCAGGAAATTGCTGGGGTAAAACATCCTTTTGATGACCGGATTGTAGTCAAAGAATTATTAAAACTTATTCACCAATAATGCTATACCATTTTTTTGATTATATAGACCGAATGTTTGACCTGCCTGGAGCTGGTGTATTCCAGTACACCACCTTCAGGGCAGCATCAGCTGCATTGTTTTCATTGATGATCACCATCATTTTTGGTAAGTCAATTATCAACTGGATCCGCAGAAAGCAGATTGGGGAGACGGTGAGAGAACTCGGTTTGGAAGGTCAGGCGGAAAAGAAGGGTACTCCTACTATGGGAGGGCTGATGATTATGGCGGCCATTGTGGTGCCTACACTGCTGTTTGCAGACATCTACAATATCTATATCATCTTATTGCTGATCACGACCATTTGGTTGGGATTAATCGGCTTTGTAGACGATTATATCAAAATTTTCAGAAAAAACAAAGAGGGCCTTGCGGGTCGGTTCAAAATTGTTGGCCAGGTAATCATAGGGATTGTTGTGGGGGCCACTTTATATTTTCATGAGGACGTAGTCATCCGTGAATTTTATGATCCCATTTCCATCGAAGAAGGTGTGGTGGAGATACCCGCTTATCAAGATGTAAAAGCGACAAAGACAACCATTCCCTTTGTTAAAAACAACGACTTAGATTACCGCGTGATCTTTGGTTTTCTTGGTGATTGGCTGACTCCTTTCTTGTATGTTGCTTTGGTGATATTTGTCATCACTGCAGTATCCAACGGCGCAAATATTACGGATGGAATAGACGGTTTGGCTGCCGGAACCTCGGCTATCATAGGACTTACCATCGCTATTTTTGCCTATATCAGCAGTAATGCGATTTTTTCGGATTACCTGAATGTAATGTTTATTCCCAAATCCGAGGAACTGGTGATTTTCTGTGCCGCATTTGTTGGAGCCTGTGTTGGCTTCTTGTGGTACAATGCCTATCCTGCGCAGATTTTTATGGGAGATACAGGTAGCCTGATGATCGGCGGAGTCATTGCTGTGTTGTCCCTGACCTTGAGAAAGGAACTGTTGTTACCCGTCGTTTGCGGTATTTTTCTTATTGAGTTGGTCTCGGTAATGACACAAGTAAGCTATTTCAAGTACACCAAAAAGAAATATGGCGAAGGGAGGCGAATATTTCTGATGTCGCCGTTGCATCACCACTATCAGAAGAAAGGCGTATCTGAGGCCAAAATTACAGTGCGCTTTTGGATACTCGGAATCCTGTTTGCCATTATTGCCTTATCAACCTTAAAGCTCAGATAAATGAAAAGGATCAGCATCATAGGAGCCGGAGAAAGCGGGATTGGAGCAGCCTTGTTGGCCAAGAGCTTAGGTTATGAGGTATTCGTATCCGACAGCGGGAGTATTGCTGACAGCAGAAAGATTCAGCTGGCTTCACAGGAGATTGATTTTGAAGAAGGTACACATACAGTAGATCGAATTTTAGCTGCTGATGAGCTGATCAAAAGTCCGGGAATTTCTTTTGAAAATGCCCTCGTAAAGAAAGCTGTAGGAGCTGGAATACCTGTTATCGACGAACTGGAATTTGCCTGCCGTCATAGCAAAGGAAAAATTATTGCCATTACTGGGACCAATGGTAAGACCACTACAACCCTGTTGACTTACCATCTCCTGAAGGCTGCAGGGATAGATGCAGGGCTAGCAGGTAATGTAGGCCAAAGCTGGGCAGCTCAACTGGTAGATGGAGATCATGCATGGTGGGTGCTAGAAGTAAGCAGTTTCCAGATCGATGGCTTCAAAAATCTAAAGCCAGATGTAGCGATCATCATGAATATCACCCCGGATCATCTGGATCGCTATCAGTATAGCTTGGACAATTACATCCAATCAAAAATGAACCTGCTGCAAAACATGGATGCCGAAGGGGATTTTATTTACTATCAAGAGGATGAAAATATTCAGAAGGGCCTGAATATGCAGTCTTTATCGGCAAAAGTTCATCCCATATCCCTTAGTCAGCTTGCTGATGCAGGGGGATTTTTTGATGGAAATGCCATTTACGTAAGGCATACCGCAGGAGAACTGCAGATTGCTAAGGAAGATGTTGCCTTAAAGGGTAACCACAATATGCTGAATGTGATGAGCGCGATACAAGCTGCGCTGATAGCAGGGGCTGATGAGGTAGCATTAAAGGCTGGTCTCAAGGATTTTAAAAATGCCGCGCACAGGATGGAACATTCCGGGGAAGTGGACGGAGTTGTATACATCAACGACAGCAAGGGCACCAATGTCGATGCCACTGCATATGCCTTGGCGGCTTACCCCGCTCCTTTGGTATGGATAGCGGGCGGTGTGGACAAAGGTAACGACTATACGCAGTTGTATCCTTTTGTGCGGGATCATGTCAAGTTGTTGATATGTCTGGGCAAGGATAATGAAAAGTTAAAATCCGCTTTTGCAGGGATTGTTCCTGAGATTGCCGAAACGCAGCACATGGTAGAAGCAGTAAAGCTTGCCCAGCAAAAAGCGGAATTGGGAGATATAGTTTTGTTATCACCTGCTTGTGCAAGCTTCGATCTTTTCAAAAATTATGAAGATCGGGGTGAGCAATTCAAGCAGGCAGTGAAGAAATTGAAAATTGAGAGGGAATGATGGCATTGAAGAAATGGATCGATGACAATCTAAAGGGTGATCCCATCATCTGGGGTATCGTATTTCTGTTGGCAATCATCAGCATCTTGGTGGTGTATTCTGCCACTGGTACCTTGGCCTATCGGATGACCGGTGGAAACACAGAAGTTTATCTGTTAAAACACTCTTCACTGGTGGTTTTGAGTCTCGTAGTCATGTGGGTATCTCACAAAGTGCCCTATAAGTACTATGCGAAACTAAGCTTGTTGGCGCTATGGATTTCTGTGCCGCTGTTGGCCTTTACCTATTTCTTCGGATCCAACCTCAATGAGGCAAATCGTTGGCTGACGATCCCAATCATCAATCAGGCATTTCAACCTTCTGACTTAGCCAAGTTGGCGTTGATTGCCGCAGTTGCTGGCATGCTGGCGAAGAGGCAGAACAATATTCGGGACTTTCAGCATACTTTCATTCCCATCATGATATGGATAGGCTTGATTTGTTTGTTTATCGCATTGGCAAATATGTCCACTGCTATCCTTCTGTTGGCAACCTGCTTACTGCTGATGTTTATTGGCAGGGTGCCGATGAAGTTTTTGCTGATGGTGTGTTTGGTGGGGGCTTTGGCTTTGACATCGGCGATATTCCTTGGTCAACGTGGAGGTACATTTGTCTCCAGGATTGAAAGCTTCTTATCGGAAGATGAAGTTGCCTACCAGGCCAAGCATGCTTATATCGCCATGGCAACTGGGGGCATTGCCGGAAAGGGCCCTGGAAACAGCGATCAGCGCAATTTCCTTCCTCACCCTTATTCTGATTTTATTTATGCCATTATCATTGAGGAATATGGCTTGATTGGGGGAGGCTTTGTATTGTTCCTCTACCTCGCCCTACTCTACCGAGGGATGAGGGTGGTGGCTATTTCCACCAGACCATTTGGGGGGCTGCTTTCTGCAGGGTTAAGCTTTGCCCTGGTAATACAGGCGATGGTAAACATGGCCGTGACAGCGGGATTGGGGCCGATTACCGGTTTGCCATTGCCGCTATTGAGTATGGGTGGAACCTCTCTGTTATTTACAGGGATGTCCTTAGGTATCATCCTTAGTGTAAGCCGGGGAGATCATGAAGATGCTTATCCCTTAGAAGTGAGTACAAGTAAAAAATTGGCCAAAGTGGCCTAAACTATAGCCAGTATCGAAACGCAAAACAACTATAGGATCATGATTAGCGGAGGCGGAACGGGTGGACACATTTATCCTGCCATCGCCATCGCCAATGCCTGGAAGGAAAAATATCCAGACAGTGAGATCTTATTTGTGGGAGCGGAAGGAAAAATGGAGATGCAAAAGGTGCCCGAGGCCGGCTATTCCATTGTCGGATTGAAGGTGGCGGGTTTGCAAAGAAGTTTGAGCTTGAAGAATCTAAGCTTTCCTTTTAAGCTGATGGATAGCCTAAAGCTCTCCAGGAGGCTGATCCAGAACTTTAGACCTCATGCTGTGGTAGGAGTGGGAGGATATGCCAGCGGACCTTTGTTGTACATGGCACAGCGCAAACATATCCCTACGCTAATACAGGAGCAAAATTCCTATGCCGGCCTGACCAACAAGCTGTTGGCAAAGAAAGCGGCAGCAATTTGTGTGGCCTATCCCGGGATGGAAAGCTTCTTCCCAGCGGTAAAAATCAGGTACACCGGCAATCCTGTAAGAAAGGATATACTTTCCTTGGAGGGCAAGGTGGAGCAGGCTTTTTTAAATTTTGGTCTTGAGCGCTCTAAACCCGTGCTGCTGGTACTGGGAGGAAGCTTAGGGGCTAAAACCATTAATGAAGCCGTGCTGAAGAATATGGAAGAATTCGAAGCTTTGGGCTATCAGGTGCTGTGGCAAACCGGAAAGTATTATTACCGAGACATGAAAGCAAAGCTTGATACTTCCGGTTTAAAGCATGTGCATGCTTTGGAGTTTATCAAAAATATGGACTTGGCGTATGCTGCCGCAGATCTGGTAATCTCCAGAGCGGGAGCCTTGTCCGTATCTGAGCTTTGCTTGGCCGGCAAGGCGGTGGTCTTTATTCCGTCACCTAATGTGGTGGATGATCACCAGACCAAGAATGCCATGGCTTTGGTGAAAAAGAATGCTGCGGCTATTCTTCGAGACAGCGATGCAGTTCAGAGCTTGCTTCCCATGGTGGAGGAGTTGATGAAAGATCCGGCGGGCCGCATGCGGCTGGCGGAGAATATATCCAAGATGGCTAAGCCAGATGCTGCAAAAGAAATTGTGGGCGAATTGGAAAAATTGATTAAATGAATGTAGAAAATATACATAGCGTCTATTTCTTAGGTATAGGGGGAATCGGTATGAGTGCCATCGCCCGCTGGTTTAAGCATATCGGTATTCCTGTATATGGATACGATAAGACACCGTCACCTTTGACTGCAGCCTTAGAGCAGGAGGGGATGTCTATCTCCTATGTGGATGAAGTGGATACGCTGCCCAAAGATCTGATAGCTTATCGACAACAGTCTTTGGTGGTGTGGACGCCAGCCATTCCCAAAGACAGTAAGTTATTGGGCTATTTCCAAACTGAAGGCTTTGAGTTAAAGAAGCGTTCCGAAGTGCTAGGGATGATCACTGCGTCTATGTTTGCCGTAGCGGTAGCGGGTACCCACGGAAAGACTACTACTTCCTCGATGATTGCCCATTTGCTCAAGCGTGCAGGCAAAAATGTGGTGGGCTTCTTAGGTGGTATCACCCAAAACTATGAAAGCAACCTGATCCTGAGTGATGACAGAGGTACAGACAACAGGATAGTAGTTGTGGAAGCAGATGAGTTTGACCGCTCTTTTTTGAGGCTTCATCCCAACATCGCTGTAGTCACGAGTGTTGATCCTGATCATTTGGACATTTATGGCGATGACCAGCATTTGAAAGAAGGTTTTGTGGAATTCATCAAGCTGATTGATCCATCAGGGCACTTATATATCCAACACAACGCGCTCAGGAATTTGATGTACACCCCCTCCTTGGACACGGTACCTTATGGTATACATGGGGGAGACGTTTATGCCGCAGAGGTAAAGGCTGGTATTGCGTCTTTTGAATTTGATTACATCAGTTCGACCCAGCAGCTCAGGGCTTTGGTGGTCAACATGCCAGGTTTTCATAATGTGGAAAACGCCTTGGCCGCGATCAGTGTTGCTTTGCAATTGGGTTTGACGGAAGAAGAGATTCGTGCAGGATTATCAAGTTTCCGGGGTGTTAAAAGACGTTTCGAAGTGCTGCATCAAGGCGATGAGAAGGTGTATATCGATGATTATGCCCACCATCCGGAGGAAATCCGTGCCTTTTTGAAGTCTGTAAAGGCCATGTATCCTGAGAAAAAGCTGACGGCTGTTTTTCAGCCGCATTTGTTCACCCGCACCAGGGACTTTGCAGACGGTTTTTCCGCCAGCCTCTCCTTGGCAGACGAAGTGGTGCTTCTGGATATTTATCCGGCTAGGGAGCTGCCGATTCCGGGTGTGACTTCAGCCATGCTGTTGGAAAAGGTAAGGGCTTCCAAGAAAAGTGTACAGGCTAAAGAGGCGCTATTGGCTTATCTAGCTGCCAATGAGCCTGAAGTTTTAGTGACCATAGGCGCCGGAGATATAGATCGATTGGTGGAGCCGATTAAGCAATGGATCAAAGGATATGGCAGGTAGAAAATGGAAATTTAAGAGGTCATTTCTCATCAGCCTGATGGTATTGTTCATGCTGGGCTTAATTGCTTTTGTGGAAAGGAGGGGTGCAGACAAGCGATTTGAAGATCTTGAAGTGTATGTTCAAGGGATTAGCGATGTCTATTTCGTGGATGAAAAGGAAATCAGGCAAATGGTGGAAAGTGAATTTCCCCTGCTCAGGCCCGGAATATCTTTAAAGGAAGTTTCCATCGAAAAAATTGAAGATAAAGTAGAAAGCCATCCCTTCGTCAAAAATGCGGAGGTGTTTAAGGATTTAAAAGGTAAAGTGGTGATAAAGATTGATCAATACAGACCTATCGCCCGGGTAGTCAGACCGGCCGCGCCACATGGCTATATTTCTTCAGAAGGAGTCGTTCTTCCCACTTCTCCTAAATATGCCACCAGGGTATTGACACTAGAGGGTCCTATGGCGGAAGCCTTTTTGACGATGGACAATGTGGCTGAGGAGCATTCCGACCTTTTAGAACTCATCCATTTTATAGAGCAGGATAAATTTTGGAAGGCGCAAATTGCAGGAATGGAGATCGCGAGAAATAAAGATATCAAACTTCACCAGCAAGTTGGCAAGCAGGTGATTGAATTTGGCAAGCCAACGGATATTGAAGAAAAATTTAAAAAGATTTCGCTATTCTATAAGGAGATACTTCCCAGCAAAGGATGGGATGCTTACCAACGGGTGAATGTAAAATATAAGGACCAAATTATTTGTGAATGAGCTATGGAAAATGACAAAATTGTAGTAGGACTGGACATTGGGACCACCAAAATTTGCGCTATCGTAGGGCGTAAGAATGAGTTTGGGAAACTGGAAGTGCTAGGTATGGGTAAAGCCGTATCGGAGGGGGTCATTAGAGGGATAGTGACTAATATCGACAAGACAGTCAATGCCATTCAAAAGGCAGTAGCGGACGCCTCTGAAATGGCGGATGTGGATATAGCCGAGGTAATTGTAGGCATAGCGGGACAGCATATTAGAAGTTCTGTCCACCATGGCGTCATCATTAGAAATCCAAAGGATGATGAAATTACAGTGGAGGATGTAAGGCGTATTGCCAATGATATGGAAAATATCGTGGTACCGCCGGGGAATTCTATCATTCATGTCATGCCGCAGGATTACACGGTAGATTATGAGGACGGAATTAAAGATCCGGTAGGGATGTCAGGTGCCAGGTTAGAAGCTGATTTCCATATTATCACCGCCCAAACTACTGCGATTAACAATATCAACCGATGTGTGAAACGGGCAGATCTTATTTCCAAAGATTTGATCCTGGAGCCATTGGCCAGCTCACTTTCGGTCCTGAGTGATTTAGATAAAGAAGCAGGTGTTTGTCTGGTAGACATTGGTGGGGGTACCACTGATATAGCCATCTTCTACGACAATATTATCCGTCATACGGCCGTCATTCCGTTCGGTGGTAATATTATTACCTCAGATATTAAAGAAGGTTGTATGGTGATGCAAAACCAGGCAGAGCTTCTTAAAACAAAATTTGGTAAAGCCATAGCAGAAGAAGCCAATCCCAATGAAATCGTATCTATTCCCGGTCTGAGAAACCGTCCCGCCAAGGAAATATCGATCAGGAACCTTTCTTCAATCATTCAAGCCCGAATGGAGGAGATTATTGAGATGGTACAATCTGAGATCGTAGCTAGCGGAATGTATAAAAAATTGGCAGGCGGTATCGTGCTGACGGGAGGTGGTGCCATGCTGAATGGTGTGAGCCAATTGTTTGAATATATGACGGGCCTGGACACCCGTATCGGCTATCCCAACGAGCATCTCGGCAAGTCGAAGCTGGAAGATGTGAAGAGCCCCATGTATGCTACTACGGTGGGTTTGGTGTTGGCTGGATTTAAAGCATTGGATGATAGAGAAGATCATTACAGGCAGCGCAACGAGGTAAGGGACCATAAAGGTGGGAGAGAAGCCCGACTGGAAATGCCCGGCAAGGATATTTTCGGAAGTATTCGCAGAAGACTTAAAGAATTCATCACCGACGATATAGGGGATGATACCAGCAATTATTAAGGAGAAAATAGAAGTCTCGGCTATGTCCGGGTAAAAGAAATATTGTTCACCAAAAAGAGGAAAAATGTCAGATAACATGAAAGATTACAAATTTGATCTTCCGAAAAACAACAAATCCATCATCAAGGTGATAGGAGTTGGGGGTGGTGGTTCTAACGCGGTGAACCACATGTTTAATCAAGGAATCAAAGACGTGGAGTTTGTAGTGGTCAATACGGATGCACAGGCTTTAAAAAGCAGTCCTGTTCCACTTAAGCTTCAGCTTGGTGCCAACCTTACCGAAGGACTTGGTGCTGGGGCAAACCCAGAAAAAGGGCGTAATGCGGCGATTGAAAGCAAAGAGGAAATCCGAGAACTGCTATCAGACAATACCAAGATGGTATTTATCACAGCGGGAATGGGAGGTGGTACCGGAACAGGTGCTGCGCCAGTAATCGCGAAAATCGCCAAGGATATGGACATCCTTACAGTAGGTATTGTCACCGCACCATTTGTCTTCGAAGGCAAAAAGAAAATGGTGGCTGCACAAAAAGGTATTGAAGAATTAAGAGCCAATTGTGACACCGTTTTGGTAATCCTTAATGATAAGCTTAGGGAAATCTACGGCAACCTTGCCATCCGCCAGGCGTTTGGCAAAGCGGATAACATCCTTACCACAGCTGCCAAATCCATAGCCGAAATCATTACCGTTCATCAAGATGTCAACGTGGACTTCGAAGATGTCAAAACCGTGATGAAAGATGCCGGCGCTGCGGTAATGGGCTCAGCCACTGAAGAGGGCGAACAAAGGGCTATCAAGGCTGCGGAAAAAGCCATTGCTTCACCATTGTTGAACAATGTGGACATCAATGGAGCACAAAAAATCCTCTTGTCGATCATGTCTGGAGAGGAAGAAGAGCTTTCTATGGACGAATTGAGTGATATCACGGAATACATCCAAGAGAGAGCCGGTGAAATGGCGGAAGTAATCTTTGGTCAAGGCATCGATCCTGACTTGAAAAAGTCGATCCGTGTGACCGTGATTGCTACTGGTTTTGAAGCAGATTCACTTACTGAAGAAGGAGACCTTGCCGCAAAAAAGCAGGAAGAGGACAACGCTAAGAAGCTGATCCACCTAGAATCCGGCAAAACATCCAGAATTGAAGAGGAGCCGGCCAAGCCAGGTCAAACTTTCACCTTCTCTATTCAAAAAGCAGTACCTACAGCCTCTAATGGTGCCAGCTATGAGATGGAAAGGAAAACCACGCCTATAGAGCCCATCGCACCGCAGCCTGTAAATCAAATTCGTCAAGAACAAGAGGATGATTTTGCTCAGCCTGAGCCTAAAAAAGTGATGTCTTTATTTCAAAAAGAAGATATAGTACGTCCTTCTATAGCCAAAAAGGAAGAAAACTCCTATAACAATGACTATTATGAAGAAATCAAGGAAAAGGCGATGAGACGGGCCCATGAGCGATTTGAGAAATTAAGACAAATGCGTGCTTTGAACCAGACGCCGGAAGAGTTTAAGGAAAAAATGGAGACCCCAGCTTATATGCGTAAGAATATCAAACTCCAGGACGTCAGGCACAGCTCAGAATCCAATATCTCAAAGTACAATTTAAATGATGAAAACGAGATCCTGGGGAATAACAGGTTCTTGCATGACAATGTTGATTGATTTAAAAATCAATCAACATTTTAGCCTGGATTTGCAGTAGTTCAATATAAAACTTGTTGGTGAGCAAGTTATCGGACATATTTTCCTCAATTTTGGCCAGCTTCGGTTTGTTGGCCAGCACATGCATTCCCAGATAATGGAAGATGTCGGTCAGGTGGCTCATTGCGATGCCACCGCCGCCTATTCCTGAGGAAAGACCTACAAGTGCACATTTTTTGCCGAAAAATGAGTTTGGATAGCTCATTCCATCAATAAAAGATTTTAATATCCCGGGGAAGGAGCCATTATACTCGGGAACTATAAAGACGAACTTCTCTCCAGACTTCACCCTTTCATGAATGACGTTATATTGCTCGTTTCGCCCTTTTTTTTCATATAAAGCGGAAAAAACAAAATCATCCGGTAAATCTGCGAGATTGATAATTTCTGACTCTTCTCCCAGTTCTATTAGAATGTCCTGATAGATGTGAGCAATTTTTCCGGAAGTAGCATTGATCCTATTGGTGCTGACGATAATTTTAATCATTACAGAGGCAATATTTGTCCTTTAAAACTGTTCATTATACATTTTAATCGAGCGTTTAGTTTCTGTAGGGCCAAAATATCGTCCTTATCCGTAAAGCTGAAGGGTACGTAAATCCATTTTCTTGTGTATGTTCCTGTCGGCAAAGGCTGGAATCTTAATCCTTTTTGCTCCCTTTGAAGGGTGAAGACAGGGCTGGTTTTGGACAGATTAGACGGTTGTCAGCAAAAATGCTTTTTTGAAACTTCTAGCCTAGTACTGGCTTAATCATACAAGCTACTGGTATCAAAAGGAAGGCATAATTTCTAGCCAATGACTAATTTTGCGCTAACTTTGAACGCATAGATACCGTAAAGGCTACAATACAGCAATAACAGCATATATGGAAACCACCTATCTTCAGAAAATTGAAGCAGCCGTTAACTTTATACAAAGCCGGCAATTTACCCGGCCGTCTGTAGGAATCATCCTCGGTACAGGACTAGGGCGACTGGCACAGGAAATTGAGGTGGAGGAAGAAGTAGCCTATAGCGAAATTCCCTATTTCCCTATATCCACGGTGGAAACCCATTCCGGAAAACTCCTTTTCGGAAAATTGGTGGGCGTCCCTGTTGTGGCCATGAAGGGAAGGTTTCATTATTATGAAGGCTATAGCATGAAGGAGGTGACTTTTCCGGTAAGGGTTCTAAAGCGATTGGGCATTTCCCGCCTTTTAATTTCCAATGCTGCAGGCGGTATTAGCCCCGCTCATCAAATTGGAGATTTGATGATCATCAATGACCATATTGATCTCTTTCCCGAAAACCCATTAAGAGGAGCTAACTTGGATGCTTTTGGGTCTAGGTTTCCGGATATGAGCGAGCCTTACGACCAAAGCATGATCGATGCTGCCCTTCAGATAGCCACCGAAAACAACATTGCTATTCATCAAGGCATATATGCAGGCTTGCAGGGGCCTAACCTAGAAACCAAGGCGGAGTACGCTTACTTAGGACGTATCGGTGCTGATGCAGTAGGTATGAGTACTGTGCCCGAGGTTATCGTCGCACGCCATATGGAATTACCTGTTTTTGCTATTTCTGCCATCACAGACCTATGTGCCCCAGGCAAAGTTAAAAAAATCACCATTCAGGAGGTAATCGCCGCGGCGGCTAAGGCTGAGCCAGGAATGATCATCATCATCAAAGGATTGATCCGGCAGTTTAAGGGATAACGATTCACCTTTTAAAGCTTGTTATTCAATAAAACCGCGGATTGGCGGTTATTCTTTAGCATATTAAATTATCGAGCATGGCATTGGAAGTAAAGCAGCTGACCAAATGGTATAAAAATCAAAAGGCCTTGAATGCGGTCAGCTTCATAGGACAGTCGGGGCAGGTGCTTGGATTTTTAGGTCCGAACGGAGCAGGCAAATCCACCACCATGAAAATTGCTTCCGGCTATCTCCTGCCTGATGAGGGGGACGTGCTTATCAATGGTGTTTCGGTGTTGGAAAAGCCAAAAACCGTAAGCAAGATGATCGGTTACCTTCCAGAACATAACCCCTTATATTTGGACATGTACGTCAAGGAGTTTTTGGGCTTTGTAGCCGGCTTATATGACTTGAAAGGAAAGACGGCTAATCAGCAGGTAAGAGCCATAATCGAAAAATGTGGCTTAGGTCCGGAGCAGCACAAAAAAATTGGGCAACTTTCCAAAGGCTACCGCCAAAGAGTCGGCTTGGCCAAAGCATTGGTACACGATCCTGAGGTGATCATTTTGGACGAACCGACCACCGGCTTGGATCCCAACCAGCTGGTGGAAATCAGAACTTTGATCAAAGATATCGGCAGGGACAAAACCCTTATATTGAGCACCCACATTATGCAGGAGGTGGAAGCTATCTGTGATAAGGTGGTAATCATCCATAAAGGCAATATAGTGGCTCAGGACCTTCTTCAGAATCTAAAGGCGGATAATGGCCTTAAGGCTTTGATTTTGGAGACAGAAGAAGCTTTGGAACAACATTGGTTTTCCTCCTTACCCGGCGTTCACAGCATTCAAGTCCACAAAAGCAATGAACTGGAAATCTTGAGTGAAGATACTGGACAGCTTCGTAAGGTGCTGCTGGCCGTGATACAGGAGAGAAACCTGTCTCTACTTAGCTTGAGGAAGCAGGAAAAAAATCTTGAAACCATTTTTAGGCAACTAACGCAGAACTAGTATGATGGGACAGTTATTCCTTAAGGAAGTCAATACCTTTTTTAACCAGCTGACTGGCTACCTTTTGTTGACCGCTTTTTTAGTGGCGCTGGGGCTTGTGGTATGGGTGTTTCCCGAAACCAGTGTCTTGGAGTATGGCTTTGCCGATCTGGAAGCCTTGTTTGTCTATACGCCTTTTATTTTTGTTTTTCTAGTGCCGGCGATTACGATGAGAATGATTGCTGAGGAGAGAAAGACAGGTACCTGGGAATTGTTGTTGACTTCTCCTCTGACCAACGGACAGATTATCCTCGCCAAATACCTGGCAGCTTTGGTGCTGATCTTTCTTGCGCTGCTACCCACTTTAATCTATTACTACAGCATTGTGCAGCTGGGTGACCCGGTGGGAAACATTGACAGCGCGGGCTTCTTCGGTTCTTTTATTGGATTGATATTAATTGGGGCGGTATTTGCAGCCATTGGTTTATTTAGCTCTTCTTTAACAGATAATCAAATTACTGCCTTTGTCATCGGCGTTTTTTTAGGTTTCCTACTCTATTTTGGTTTGTCAGCATTGGCTTCTCTTCAGCGGAACGACTGGGCATTGTTCATTGAAGAATTTAGCCTAAGCTATCATTTCCAGAGCATGGGAAGAGGGGTGATTGATTCTTCCAATTTGGTTTATTTTCTTTCGCTGATTAGCACCTTGTTGGTCGCTACCGGAATAATGATTAGAAGAAAATGAAGTACACTTACAAGAAGACAGGTTTTCTGATGGTAGCGATTCTTATAGTCATTACCGCGCTGTACGGATTGGAAAGTCTTTTTCCCTTTCGGATTGACCTCACTGAGGAAAAGCGCTATTCTCTCCACCCAGCTACAGTTAGGCTACTGGAAGGGTTGGAAGAGCCAGTAGAGGTGGAAATTTTATTGACAGGCAATCTTCCCGGCGGGATGAGAAGATTACAAAAATCCATAGAGGAAACCCTAAGGACCTTCAATGCTTATAGTCCAGTCCGCATTGACTATTACTATTTTGATCCCTTGTCATTGACCGGAGAAGAGCGGGAGGAATATATTGTCGCCTTATCGGATTTCGGTATAAGCCCCACCAACTTATTTGCCTCACAAAACGGAGGGCAGACCTCAAGGCTGATTTTTCCAGGTGTAATGGTCCGCAATGAGGAATTTGAGGTCGGGGCATTGTTACTCAAAGGCGAAAGGGGAATGTCGCCCGATGAGATATTGAACCTGTCCATCGAGAATTTGGAATTTGAACTCAGCCAGGCGATCAAGCGGTTGGTGCTTCAGCAGAAACGGGCGGTGGGTATCATCATCAATCATGGGGAAATGGAGGAAGATGACGGTTTTGGTATGGTAGAGGCGCTGGTGGAAGATTATGAAGTTTATAAAGTCCCTATGGATCAGGCCAAAACGGTAGACGACTTATTGACTTTTGAAGCCTTAATTGTGGCTGGACCCAAAACCCCATATACAGAGAGAGAAAAATATCTCTTGGACCAGTACCTGATGAATGGAGGCAACCTGCTGTTCTTTATTGATCAAATGGCAGTGGATTTGAAAGGAGCTGGGGGTGAAGGGACCATAGCGATGCCTAGAGAGACGGGGTTGAATGAGTTGCTTTTCCGTTACGGCATAAGGATTAATAGGGATTTGATTCAAGACCTCAACTTTGGCTATCATCCTGTGGTAGGAGGGGAGTTTGGTAACCAATCGCAGATCGTGCCTCTTCCTTGGCCGTTTTACGTGATGGCTGGAAGAATGGCAGATCACCCTATTACTAAAGGGCTGGATCTGGTACAGTTTAAATTTATTAGTACCTTGGATACCATTAAGGCAGATGGTGTAAAAAAGACACCGCTGATTTTCTCCAGCAATTATACCCGGAAAGCAGATGCTCCTGTACGTGTAGCCTTCCAAGATATGTCTCGAGAACCAGACATTGAGCAGTTCCAGCTGATGAATCTTCCTCTGGTGTATCTCTTGGAAGGGAATTTTACTTCCTATTATAAAAACCGCTTTTTGCCTGAAGGATTTGATAAAGCTTCTTTTGTGGAGTCCGGCGATCAGGGACGGATATTGGTAGCAGGTGATGGCGATTTTGTAAAGAGCAATATAGACATGTCCTCCGGAGCACCTTTACCTTTGGGAGAGGATCCCATGTCAAGCGATTTGTTAGCCAACCGCATCTTCATTCAAAATGCCATCAATTACTTGCTGGAGCCTGAGGGTATCATTGCTTCCCGCACAAAACAGTATAAGATCAGGCCGTTGGATGAAGTCAAGATCCGCGAAAATAAATCTTACTGGCATTTTCTGAATATCGGAGCGCCTGTGGGCCTTATACTTCTGGTCGGTACAATAAAGGTAATGTGGAGGAAAAAGCGGTTTGGAAGGTAATCATCGCGGTGCCCCGAAAGATTTGTTTCACCATTGTCCGCATTAATGATTTTATTTCTAAATTTACCTTCTTATAACCTATCCTCCGGCATCTCTGCTGTAGGAAAATCGGGATGTCAAGAGCGCATGTGGGTCAAGTGGAAAGCTCTTGTTTTTGATTCATTGATTTTGGCCGCATAAAATATTATATCTATGAAATTTATTGTTAATTCTTCTATTCTTTTAAAGCACCTCTCTGCGATTAACGGTGTGGTCACTACCAACCCGGTCGTGCCGATTTTGGAAAATTTCCTTTTTGAAATAAAAGATGGAAAATTGACGGTCACCGCTTCAGATCTTCAGACATCCATGATGACGGAAATAGATTTGGAAGCAAAAGAGGATGGCAGCATCGCTGTGCCGGCTAGAATTCTGATCGATACATTAAAGAACCTGCCAGAGCAACCGGTCACTTTCAGCATCGACAATGAGAACTATAGCATTGAGATCAGCTCCGACAACGGAAGGTATAAGCTTGCCGGGGAAAATGCGACTGACTTCCCCAAGATTCCTGCGGTGACCAATGCTACTGTAGTGGATATGTCTACTGAAGTACTCAGCAGCGCGATCAACAATACCATTTTTGCAACGAGCAACGACGAACTTCGCCCTGCAATGACGGGGGTATATGTGAATCTTAGCAGTACCAACACGACTTTCGTGGCGACCGACGGACACCGTCTCGTACGTTACAGAAGGGTAGATATTGCTTCAGATAATGCTGCCAGCATTATTATTCCCCGAAAGGCACTCAACCTGTTGAAGTCTACTTTGCCTTCAGAAAATGTGCCTGTGACCGTGGAGTTCAACAATTCCAACGCTTATTTCAAATTCAACAATATCAAGATGATTTGTCGTCTGATTGATGAGCGTTTTCCTGATTACGAAAACGTGATTCCGATGGACAACGACAACAACATGACTATCAACAGGATGGATATGCTGAGCTCCTTGAGAAGGATCGCTATTTATGCCAACAAAACCACTCACCAAGTGGGATTAAAGTTGATCGGGAGCGAACTGCAAATATCCGCTGAGGACCAGGATTTCTCCAACGAGGCTAATGAGCGTCTGTCTTGCGATCATGAAGGAGAGGATATTGAAATCGGCTTCAATGCCAAGTTTTTGGTGGAGATGCTAAGTAATCTTTCTGCTAAAGAAGTGACATTCAAATTTAACGCTCCTAACCGTGCTGGTTTAATTGTTCCCTCTGACAAGGGTGACAATGAGGATATTTTGATGTTGGTGATGCCTGTCATGCTTAACAACTACGTTTAAGCTGCAGTATTACCTGAATGTCCATAAAAATCTACTTTCTCTGTTTAGTGATAATGAATAAGGGCTGCAATTGTTGCAGCCCTTATTCTATTTGAACAGGTATTCATATCAAGCTGGTTATGCTCAGCATCAAACTTATCGCTGTTCATTCATCAAAGTCTCGATCTCGTCGGGATCAATGGGGATATTTTTCATAAGGTCCAGGTAGCCGTTTTCTTGGATGACGAAGTTGTTTTCAAGCCTAATGCCTATGCCTTCTTCACGGATATATATGCCAGGCTCGACGGTAAATACCATGCCAGGTACGATGGGTTCATACATCGTACCCACATCATGTACATCCAAACCCAAGTGGTGAGAGGTGCCGTGCATAAAGTATTTTTTGTACAAGGGCTGGGCGGGATCCTGATGGGCCACATCGGCCTTATTCAATAAGCCTAGACCAATCAGTTCTCCTTCCATGATCTTTCCAATTTCCTTATGGTAATCCTGAATATTTACTCCTGGACGAAGAATTTCTGGAGCTGCCTTATGCACCCGGAGTACAGCGTCATACACTTCTCTCTGCCTTTTGGTAAAGCGGCCGTTGACAGGAATGGTACGCGTCATGTCCGCATTATAATTGCCGTATTCTGCACCCACGTCCAGAAGAAGCAAGTCGCCGTCATTACAAGGCTTATTGTTCTCCACATAATGAAGGACACAGGCACTGGCACCCGAGGCAATAATTGGTTCATAAGCAAATCCCCTGCTCCTGTTCATCAGGAATTCATGGATAAATTCCGCTTCAATTTCATACTCCATCACGCCCGGCTTGACAAAGTTCAGGATTCTTCGGAACCCTTTTTCTGTAATATCACATGCCACCTGCATTTGGTCAATTTCCTGCTGCTCTTTCACCGCGCGCAATTGATGCATAATGGGAGCAGCACGGTGATACTGGTGAAGAGGATATCTTTCCTGACACTGTTTGATAAACCTGGCGTCCCGGCTTTCCACCCGCACTTCCGCTCTGAGGTGCTCGTTGGTATTGAGAAATATATGGTCGCTCAAGGCTGCCAGCGTGTTAAACACGCTTTCAAAACTCTCCACCCATTGGATGTTCTTGATTCCTGAAGCCTCGTAGGCTTCTTCTTGGGTGTACTTATGCCCTTCCCAAATGGCGATGTGATCATTGGTTTTTCTTAAAAAAAGGATTTCCCGCATTTGTTCATTGGGAAAGTCCGGACACATTACCAGCACTGTTTCTTCCTGATCAATTCCGGTAAGATAGAACAGGTCATTGTTTTGCCTGAAACGCATGGTGCCGTCCGCATTGGTTGGCATGATGTCATTGGAATGGAAGACAGCCACGGATTTGGGCAGCAGTTTTTCAACAAACTTTTTCCTGTTTTTGATAAACAGCTCTTGAGGTTGTGTCTGGTATCTCATGATAAGTTTTTGGTTTAGATATTCAAAATTAAGAAAATCCAGCCAAACCATGGGGTATGGAAGGCTGTATTATAGAAGGGTCCAAATGCTGATGCTCCCAAGAGAATCTACATAGCTAATGACACCAAGAGGTAAAAGTGATCTTTTTTAGGAAAGATCGTGTTAATAGCCGCGGTATCACGAACATAATGCGTCAGCAGATGTTTTATGCCACAAAGTCTGTTATTTTTGTAAAAATGTTGGAAGAGGAAGTAAATGCTATACAACTATAAAGAATTACCCAACGGTATCAGGATAGTTCATCAAGAAGTCACCCATACCAGACTGGTTCATTGTGGGTTTATTTTGGATATCGGGAGCCGGGACGAGACGAAAGAACAGGAGGGGTTGGCGCATTTTTGGGAACATATGGCATTCAAAGGCACAAAAAAACGCAAAGCCTTCCATATTCTTAACCGGCTGGACTCAGTAGGCGGGGAGCTCAATGCCTATACCACCAAAGAAAAGATCTGTTTTTACTCCAGTGTGCTGCATGCCCATTTCCCAAAATCTGCGGAATTGCTGTGCGATATCACATTCAACAGTATCTTTCCGCCCAAGCAAATTGAAAGAGAAAGGCAGGTAATCCTGGAGGAAATGGCCATGTACCGTGATTCTCCTGACGATTCCCTTCAGGATGAGTTTGATGCCGCTATTTTTTATAACCATGCTTTAGGAAGAAATATATTGGGGACTGAAGAGACGGTTTCAAGGTTTACGCAGCAGGATTTCTTTGATTTTATAGCAAGCCGGCTAGACACGTCTAAAATTGTATTTTCCGTGGTAGGAAATATCAGCTTCCAAAAGGTGCTGAAGCAGGTAGAACATTTTCTCTCGGAAATACCGGCAAAGAAGAGCCTGTTTACCAGAAACACATTCCAGCACTATACCCCCACCAACAAGGTGGTGCACAAGGAGATCACCCAAACCCATTGTGCTATCGGCAAGCCGGCCCTTTCCTTGCATGATCCCAAGCGTTTCAAACTCTTTCTCCTGAACAACATCTTGGGAGGACCAAGCATGAACTCCCGACTTAATCTGGCCTTGCGGGAAAAATACGGCTATGTCTATAATGTAGAGTCAGTGTATCAAGCGTATACAGATACTGGCTTTATCGGCATATTTTATGGTACGGAGGAAGGAACGTCCAAAAAGGCCAAAAAAATCGTGCTGAAGGAGATCCGAAAGATCAGGGAAAAAAAACTGGGGACCATGCAGCTGCATATGGCCAAAGAACAGGCGATAGGACAGATGGCGATGGCGGAGGAGAATTATGCATCGTTGATGCTGGTTTTTGGCAAAAGCCTGCTGGATAAGGGAAGGATCGATCCTTTGGAGTCCATTTTTAACATCATTCGTAACACGACTGGCGAAGAATTGCAGGATATCGCCAATGAAGTGTTTAATGAGGATGAATTTAGTTTTCTAACCTATTTACCCAAATAATAATGGAGATGTTTAACCCAGCATTATTTGCCTACTGCGAACAACATACATCGGAAGAAGATACCATTTTAAAGCATATAGAACGGGAGACTCACACCAAGGTGTTGATGCCCCGCATGCTCTCCGGTAAGCTGCAAGGAAAGACGTTGGAGATGTTTAGCAAGATGATGTCGCCCCAATTGATCCTGGAAATCGGCACCTACACCGGCTATTCGGCGATATGTCTGGCCAAGGGGCTGGCGCCTGGGGGAAAACTCATCACCTTGGATATCAACGGAGAACTGGAGGAAATGGTCCGTGGCTTTTTTGATAAATCAGGATTATCCTCTAAAATTGACTATAGAATAGGCAATGCCATGGACATCATCCCTCAGCTCGAGGGTGCAATTGATCTGGTTTTTCTCGATGCTGATAAGATCAATTATCCCCATTATTACAACTTGCTCGTTGATAAGATCAGGCAAGGTGGGATTATAATGGCGGACAACGTTCTTTGGTCCGGCAATGTGCTTGTCAAAGAAGGGGACAAGATCCAAAAAGACACGCAAGCCCTATTGGATTTCAACCGCCTTGTGACGGAAGATCCGCGGGTTGAAAATGTCCTGTTGCCCATTAGGGATGGGATTATGATGATTAGAAAACGCTAACAGCTACCGAATGAAATACATTATTCCTTTCGTATTTATTTTTTATTTTTTCCATAGCAGCGCGCAGGCGCAGGTGCCCCAAGTTCCTAAAACCATCCAATTTGCGGATATCACCCTCCACCTCAATGAGCAGGCCCGAAGGGAAATCCAGCTGGACGTAGATGCCCTGTACCGTAATCAGAACTATTTTCAGATCAAACTGGACAGGGTCAATCTGTATATGCCGATCATAGAAAGGGTACTGATGGAGCAAGGCGTTCCACTTGACCTAAAATACCTGGTAATTCAGGAAAGTAGCCTGATTCCTGATGCGGTATCGACCTCTAACGCCGTTGGTTTCTGGCAGTTTAAAAAAGGAACCGCGGAAGAAGTATTTATGCGGGTAGATAACCACATCGACGAGAGAAAAAATATAGTCGCTTCCACCAAGGGAGCAGCCTTGTACCTCAAGAAGCACCAAAGCCATCTGAACAACTGGATGTGCGCGTTGGTCTCCTACCAAATGGGTCTAGGAGGCGCTCGGAATTACTTCGGAGACAAATATAAAGGACAGCGGGTAGTCCATGTGGATCGAAACACCCATTGGTATTTTAAAAAATACCTTGCCCATAAGGTGGCCTTTGAAGCTCAAATAGGGAAACTGGTTAGCAATGGAGACTTTCTGCATGAGTATCAAGTGCAGGGTCCTACAACCCTCGCGGAACTTTCAAGACGCCTCGGTGTGACCGAAAGCCACCTTAAAGACTATAACAAGTGGACTTCAAACGGTCATATTCCAGGAGATCGACTCTATACTGTCACCTATATACAGAAAGGTTTGGCCCCAGCCCCAAGACCTGTATTGGCCGCCAATGATGCCGAGATCACGCATGCCGTTCCCGGCCAACAAAATGCCAAGGGTTATCCGGTAATCACAGGAAACAAAAAGCTTGAAGATAGGCCCGGACAGATCAAAGTGAATGGTATCAAAGGTTTGCTGGCCAAAAGAACTACCTCGGCAGAGGATTTTGCAGGTCAGGCAGGCATCAGTGAAAACAAGCTGAAGAGGGTCAATGACCTAAAGAAGAACGACAAGATTGTCGCGGGCCGGTATTATTATACCAAAAGGAAAAAAGGCAAAGCGCAGGTAGAGGAACATGTGGTAGGCCAAGGGGAAACACTTTGGGAAATCTCACAGCTTTATGGCATCAGGTTGAATTCGCTGAAGGCCAAAAACCGCATTTACAAAGATGCAGATCTTAGGCCGGGAATGGTATTGAAGCTGAAAGACTACAGGAAGCGGAATGAAGAGATAGAGATCGTAGCACCTCCAAGCGTGCGAACGACAACGGCCCAAAAAGTCATTCAAGCACCAGCCCAGACGCAACCGCAGCCCCAGCCGCAGGCTACTGCTTCATCCAGTGCATCCAGGCCTAACTATACACCTCAGCCTCAAAGTGCTAGCAAGGATATCTCCCATAGTGTTAAGGCTGGCGATACTTTGTACGCCATATCAAGATTGTATCAGGTGAGCGTGGATGAGCTGAGGCGATGGAACAATCTTTCGCCGGAAAGTATTCTTAGTATAGGTCAGGTAATTATCATCAAAAAGTAGTAAATCCTTTCAAAGCATTACCTTTGTTCTAAATTCAATAATAGTGGGAAGAGTAAAATACCTTTTTTGCGGGTTATTGCTTTGGATGCTGGCAACAGATGTTCTCGCCCAGGATAATGGTAGGCTCAATATGGCCGATACTGTCATCATTGGGAGGGATACGCTGATCATGTTGGGGGATTCATTGATTGTCACCTTGGAGAAAGAGCCGGTGTATTGGACCAAAGGTGGAAATTTCAACCTGAGCGTCCAGCAGGTCAGCTTGTCCAATTGGGCGGCTGGTGGTGCCAGTTCCTTTGCACTCAATACAGGAATAAACCTTTTTGCCAATTATAATCGGAACAATAAGATTTGGGATACCAAGTTGACCGTTAGTTTTGGTGTCAACCGGCAGGCAGAGAGGGCTTTTCCCATGAGGAAAACCAATGATAACTTTGTCTTCACCAGTAAATACGGGCGGGAGCTCTCGCAAAGCCTCTATCTCTCGACACAGATCGACGCCCGGAGTCAGCTTTTAAAGGGCTATAAATATTACCGGCCATCGGGTTCAGATTTAGAGGCCCGAGACATCATTTCAGATCTTCTAAGCCCAGGCTATATCCAGTCCTCTACAGGTCTCAACTACCAGAAGCAGTATAAGGGCAACAATAAATTTTCGTCTATTATCTCACCCTTTACTGGCCGTTTTACGATTGTGTTGGATGATTCTTTAAGCCGTGCGGGTGCCTTTGGGGTGGTGCCGGGAGAAAATGTCCGGCCGGAGGCGGGTCTCTCCATTTCCAGCTCTATTGATACCCAGTTGATGACCAACGTAAGGTGGAAGGCGGACCTTAACCTCTTTTCCAACTATGAAAAGTTGGGCAATATGGTGGTCAACTTTAACTCCAACATCAACATGAAGGTCAATAAGTACATCTCCACCAGGATTGAAACCGTGTTGATTTATGACGAAAATGTGCTGATCAAAATGGATGATGGCACCACCAAACAGGCCATACAGCTTCAAAACCTCATCAACTTTGGAATAGGGATAGACTTTTAGAGCTTTTCAGGAAGAGAAGAGAGGCTCACTCACCCAAACGGTTTCTCAGCTACCGTAGACAAGCTGCTCATCGCCTTTGATCCCTTAGTCATCTCATTAAAAATCCGTTTCCAAGCCAAACCTTTTCTGCAATTCTTTTAAAGCCGGCGATTTTTCCCTCAGATAATTCAGTTTGTCTGTAGAAGTATAGAGTTTTTTGACTGGACTTACCGCATCTTCCTTGATTTCGTAGCTGACCTCCGCCTTGTGATTCTGCACTCCTTTTCGGATGAGATGGGTGATTTCATGGCGAATTTTTAAAAACAGGTCTTTTTGTATCTCGCCATTTAGGTAGAAGACAATCCGCTCGCCGGTCACATCAATGGGCTGTCTGAGGATGGAAATCTCCATGAACTTCTTTTGCTCCTTGAAGTTGTAGATGATGTCTTCAACGACTGCCTGTACCTTGCCCATATCAAAATTTTCCCTTGCCAGGTTCTCTTCTACAAGGGGAGCTTCTTCAACGATCTTCTCCACCTGTTTGCTAGGCAAAGGTTTCTCTTTCAGCCGCTGGTTTACCTCTGTCAGGCTGGTGGGTATGGCGACCGTTTTAGGAAGGGGAGGGGCTACGGATGCCGCTGGTGCTTTCTTTTGGCTAAGCCTTTGGGCCATTCCCGCAGAGGCGGCAGGCTCAGTTAGACTTTTTTTTTTGATTCGTCCTGGGCTAGGGCGGCCAAAGAGATCGCGTGAGGCAGTTGGGCTAATTTCATCAAAGCCAACTCTACATGCAGCCTTTGGTTTTTGCTGCTTTTGTATTGTACATCTGCCTGATTACAGATATTGAGCGCAGACAGCAGGAAAGAGAGTTGGGCATGTCCTGCCTGGGCGAGGTAGCGCTCCTTTGCACTGTCCGATACCTGCAGGAGTTCGACTGTAGCTGGATCCTTACATACCAACAGATCCCGGAAGTGGCCTGCAAGACCTACCAGGAAGTTGTGTCCATCGAAGCCTTTTTTTAGTATTTCATCAAAGATCAGCAAAGCCTGTGAAATGCTTTCGCTAAGCAGGGCGTCAGTGACTTTGAAATAATAATCATAGTCAAGGATATGGAGGTTGTTGATGGTCTCCGCGTAGGTCAGTTTTCGGCCTGCTGAGTAGGTGACGATCAAGTCAAAGATGGACAAAGCATCCCTGAGGGCTCCATCTGCTTTGGTGGCGATCAGCCGCAAAGCCTCCTCCTCATAGTCGATCTTTTCCTCCGAAGCGATGTGCTTCAGATGATCCGCAATGTCTTTGATCTGGATGCGGTTAAAATCAAAGATCTGACAGCGGGACAGGATCGTTGGGATAATTTTGTGCTTTTCTGTGGTCGCCAAAATAAAGATGGCATATTTTGGAGGCTCTTCCAGCGTCTTCAAAAAGGCATTGAAGGCTTGGACCGACAGCATGTGCACCTCATCAATAATATAGATCTTGTAGCGGCCTTTTTGTGGCGCATAGCGTACTTGCTCCACCAGATTGCGCACGTCATCTACGGAGTTGTTGGAAGCGGCATCCAGCTCGTGCACGTTAAAGGAACTGTTGGCATTGAAAGCTCTGCAGGAATCACATTCATTGCAAGCTTCATAGTCGGACCGGAGATTCTCACAGTTGATGGTTTTGGCCAGAATCCGCGCGCAGGTCGTCTTGCCCACACCTCTTGGACCACAAAAAAGAAAAGCCTGCGCCAGGTGGTTGTTCTTGATCGCATTCTTTAATGTAGTGGTGATGTGCTGTTGGCCGACCACACTTTTAAAATTGGAAGGCCTATATTTTCTGGCTGAAACGACAAAATTTTCCATCGCCGCAAGTTATAAAATTATTCCAAATCGAGCAGGTTAAAGTTGCTATAATCAGCAGCTGCAGGGCTGGGCATAGCCTTACAGATTTATGGAGATCCCTGTTTTTAAGGTGTAGATATACTTGGTGATCGGGATGATGGGTTTATCCTCATAAGCCATGTCAAAGGAGTTGGTAAGAGATAGTTTGTCCGTCAATTTCGCGTTCAGGATCACCGAGAGAGACAGCCTGTTGCGGAAACTGTCTATAGCACTGTCAAAGCCCGTTTGGTAGTAATGGACAAGGTTTAGGTCAATATAGTCATTGAGGGCTGACTGCAGCGACAGGTAGTTGGAACTTTTGAATAGGTCTGCCCGCAGGTAGCGTTCTGCATGAGGGAAGCGCCACCTTTCCTGTTCAAACATACCGCCCACGCCGATCAGAAAGGTGGTTTTGTCTGTTTTAAAAATATCGTGTCGCAGTCCGCCCCCGTAGATCCATCGATTATCGAGTCCACGGGCATTGTCGAAGGAATATTGAATGAATGTCTCATAATTGAATTTCCTTTCTCTGAGAAAGTTGCTTCTGGCGTGGAGGTAGCCAAAGTTCATCAATCCTTCCTGATTCACCTTGAGGTAATCGAACTTGGATACTAGGATATAGGCATGCTTGCCCGGATAATACATCAGGTTGACATCCAAGTTAAAGGCAAAAAGGTGAGCGGGTTCGTCCTCCGCCCCACTGCGGTTGTTGGCCGTCAGGCCTATGGTCGTTTTTGCCAGCAGGTTTTTGGCCGTGTCCTGTTCCATCCGCAGTTT
>DATGQZ010000074.1:0-8381 GCA_035303945.1 Cyclobacteriaceae bacterium | reverse complement strand
GCTTACAGCCCGGAGAAAGCATTTAAGTTTTTCATGAACTCCTCGAGAAATTATAGGATTCCGACCTTCAATGACCTTTATTGGTTGGGCGGGGGTGCCCGTGGAAATCCATCCCTCGCTCCGGAATTATCTTTAAGTATGGAGACGGGATTTAATTTTGAAAGGAAGGGATTCACGCTGAAGTCCGTGGGATTTAGCAACCACGTCGACAACTGGATTCTTTGGAGCCCTGATGCAGATAATGTGTGGACTCCTCAAAACATCAAAAAGGTTTGGGCAAGGGGAGTCGAAGTACAAACAGCTATTAGTCATGGAGTCGGGCCACTGAAATATTCAGTGTCGGGCCTTTATAGCTTCACAAGATCTACCAATGAAAGTATCTATGACAATGGAAACCCGAATGAAAAAGGAAAGCAGTTGATGCTTACACCTGTCCATGAAGCGAGTGGCACGCTGCATCTCAACTATCATGAATTTTGGCTCCGTTTCGTGCATTCTTTCACCGGTGACCAGTTCGGAGACACTGATAACACCATCCATAATGTGTTGCCGTTCTACCATGTATCTAACATGTATTTTGGTAAAGACTTTTCTCTCCACGCCAGATGGAAAACTTCATTGTCATTTGAAATAAACAATGTTTTTAATACCGAATATGAGGCGAGAAGAGGATATCCCATGCCATTAAGAAATTACAAAATCAGCTTAAGAATACATTTTCATAAACCGTTTAAACATGACTAAAAATTTAACATTCAAATTCAGAACCGTTTTGATGGCGATTGTCCTAACGACGGCCGCCTTCCTGCAATCCTGCCAAAACGATGATTTTCAACCTATTGTAGCCAATGATGAGGGCATCCTCATTCTTAACGAAGGGGCTTTTGGTGCTGCCAATGCGTCACTTTCCTATTACGATCGTGCTACAGGTGAAGTGACAAATTACGTATTCAAAACAAAGAACGGGGTGGATCTCGGAGATCAAGGCCAATCAATAGCGATTTTCGAGGGCAGGGGTTACTTGACTATTCAGAATGACAGCAAAATTGAAATCATAAACCCGGAGGATTTCTCGTCGCTGGGAACGATTGATGCCCTTCCAAGTCCAAGGTACTTTCTGGGTGTCTCATCTACAAAAGCTTATGTGTCGGATTGGGGAGAGGATGGCGCTACCGGATCGATTAAGGTAATTGACCTTACCACAAACCGTGTTATCAAAACGATTCCGACAGGCCAGGGTGCTAACAAAATGCTCAAAGTTGATCAGCTGGTGTATGTGACAAACGCAGGCGGCTGGGGAAGAGATAACACGATAAAGGTAATAGACGCTACCACCGATGAGGTTACGGGAACAATCATTGTTGGGGACAATCCCAACAGTATCGTCCGGGATGCAGATGGGAATATCTGGGTAACTTCGAGTGGCCATACCGCTTATAATAGCGATTGGAGCATTGACGAAGAAAATAGCACAAAGCCGTCACTAAGCAAAATTACGTCCGGAAACGCCGAAACTTTTAGACTGGAAGGTAATGAGAGTTCTTATGCCAGCATGGGCAATCTTTCAATTTCTCCAGACGGCAGATCAATTTATTACACATACAATGGTGGGGTTTATAAAATGAGCACGGCAGCTACGTCGTTACCTACCACGCCATTTATCAATAAAAGCTATTATAGCCTGGCAATAGATCCTGCAACCGGCAATATACTAGCCGGAGAGGCTCCCAATTTTTCCTCAGCGGGAAACTTAGACATAATCAGTAGCACCACAGGTCAAACGCTGGAGACTTTTAAAGTCGGAATTGCCCCCATTTCCTACGCCTTCAACTGATTGCTGCTCGATAGCAAACTTTAACGGAAATGGATCAGATGGTATCAAAGATAAATCCCCGCCCTGTTCTTCTTGCTGGAATGATTTTACTGGCAGGATGCTACAGGCTGTTTATTGCGAGCGGTGTACTACCGCCGCTTCCTAATTTTACCCCACTTGGCGCAATGGCACTTTTTGGGGGCTGTTACTACCAGGACAAATGGAAGGCTTATCTGGTTCCGCTTCTATCGTTGTGGCTTACAGATATCCTGCTCAATAGATTCTTCTATTTTGGGGAATGGGTTTTCTTTTATGACGGATTCGCCTGGGTATACATCAGCTTCGCGCTGATGGTGCTCATCGGCGGATTACTTATCAAAAAGGTTCTGGCGAGTAGCGTGTTGTTGGCCGGTGTCGCCGGAGCCCTTGTGCATTGGATCGTTTCGGATTTTGGTGTCTGGTTAGGTGGTGGTATTGATATTACTACCGGACTTCCATTTACCAGGGACTTTATGGGATACCTCAAGTGTCTTTATTTAGCACTTCCCTTTATGAAGAATCTTTTGCTGGGCAATCTCGTCTTTGGCGCGGTGCTGTTTGGGAGCTTCGAATTGATGCAACGGCGATACCCAAAGCTTCAACTTCAATCCGCCTACAGAAATTCATGAAAAATTCGGCAGTTTACTTCTCTACCTATACATTCGATGTACAATGAAAGTGTCCCAGGGAATGAAATCGAGATCTTCGAATCGAAGTTGTAAACGGTGTGGCAATGATTTTACATGTAGTCCCGACGATGTTGGTTCTTGTCAATGCAATGTATCAAATGCTGACGAATCGACCCAAGAATTCCTTAGCCGAACAGATTGGGGCTGCTTGTGCGGGCCTTGTATCAAGGAGATAGCTGCTAACTTGTCCCATGTGAAGGGTATGACTTTTCCAAAACAGGGTGAGTTAAAGCAGGATGTCCACTTTTACATGGAGAATGGTCTTTTTGTATTTACCGAATTTTACCACCTCTTGCGGGGAAGATGCTGCAGAAGTGGCTGCCGCCATTGTGCATATGGCTTCAGAAAGAAACTATGATGACCTACTGGGTAAAGGAAGTTGAGCGATCGGGCAAACGCATGGTTGAAGAAGCATCAGCGCTTAGCCACACGGTTGCTCCATTATATCCTTCAGTGGCGAAAGAAGGTTATTCGGGTTCGTACTGCAACCCGACTGGAAATATGTTTATGGAGCTTAAAGAATACATAATTCGGTCCGTAATAGGGGGTGCCGATCACCTTTACCCTATGGTTCTAGGAAACCGGCTTCAATTAAAAATTCTAATGCTATGAGGAAGTACAAGATCGAGCCTATCTCCTCGGGCATTAGGGAAGACCTTCTCAAAAAGATTGACGGAAAGACCAAGCCCGTCGGATCCCTAGGCGTCCTTGAACGTATTGCGCTACAAGTCGGGATGATTCAAAATACGTTGAGCCCTGAACTAAACAATCCACATATTTTGGTCTATGCAGCGGATCATGGAATTGCCAGAGAAGGCATTAGTCCATATTGCCAAGAGGTTACTTGGCAAATGGTTTTGAATTTCTTGCAGGGGGGAGCGGCGATTAATGTCTTCTGCCGTCAGAGTAAAATCCAATTGTTAATTGTGGACGCGGGTGTGAATTACGATTTTCCGCATAACCATCCTAAGCTGGTCAGGAACAAGATTAAAAAGTCGACGGAGAACTTTCTTCACCGCCCCGCTATGAGCGTGAAACATACTCAGAAGAGCATTGACACGAGCGCAAACATCGTCCGTTCACTTTATGAGCAGGGGTGTAACATCATAGGCTTTGGTGAGATGGGTATTGGCAACACCGCATCGGCTTCCGCTTTGATGAGTGTCATGAGTGATATACCCATAGAGGAATGCGTCGGTCGGGAAGCAGGCCTGGACACATACGGCGTAAGAGAGAAGCAAAAAAAGCTTTTAAATGCGATCGCCAAACACGGTAAGCCAGATACTGTACTGAAAGCGATCTCAACGTATGGCGGCTTCGAAATTGCCCAGATGGTGGGAGGCATTCTCCAGGCGGCAGAACTGAAGATGATTGTTTTAATCGACGGCTTTATTTCCACCGTGGCGTTCTTATTGGCAAAAGCTATAGAGCCTGACGTTAAAGACTATTGCTTTTTCTGTCATCAATCATCGGAGCATGCTCATCGGCGCCTCCTTAGCCTTCTTGATGTCAAGCCCTTACTTGACCTAGAGATGAGATTAGGTGAGGGTACAGGAGCTGCAGTTGTTCTACCCCATCATCCAGTCTGCGTTTAATTTTCTCAATCAGATGGTTAGTTTCGAATACAATCAGATATTCAACTCGCCACGAGCTTCGATCTAGAGTGGACGGAGATCCGCGAAAAACTCCCCTTAATGTCGATCAGATATTTACTAGTCCACTCTCCAGATGCACAAAACTCAGTGAGCGTCTTGCTGTACATTTCGGTCTTTTGCCAGAGAAGGATGTCCGTCTGATGGAGATGAACTTTGGGGATTGGGAAATGAAAAAATGGGATGAAATAGATCAAAGCGAACTGAATGCCTGGATGAACGATTCCTCCGCAAAAACCTGTTATCAAAAACAATCTCCATTCTGGGGAAAACCATTCAAAACGAGATGAAAGGCCAAAAAATACGCCAATGGCAAAACATCCCAAGATATTGACCGCAAAAGTTCCGAAGGGAAAAACCGAAGGAAAAAGCCTTGTGAAGTAAACAGTAATACAATAACGGGCGATGCTCCCAAGGAATCCACCTAAACCTATTAGTAATAAAATTTTACCTGACATATTTATCGATTTAATTTTATTGAGGTAGGAGTTGTCAGCTTTAAGTTATCCACTGAGGTTCAAGACGAACCCCATCGCCAAACTTTTGCTGTAAATGTATAATTTTTTGGCCGGGAAAAGCAAATGTGACTGAATAGTGAGGAGTAGCGGAACCGACTGAAGGCATATTCTTGTCGTACGGTGCTGTAAGTGAGAAAACTGCATGAACCTACTGAAAGCACAAGGTAAGCGGGGCTAAGTTAGATTCATTGGTCTTTCATGAGCGGTTTTCGATTAAAGCTTTTCTCAGTTCGCCCTCACCGCCACTATTAGAGGTCAAAACATCCTTCGCCAATACAAAATTGGGCTGCCAAGTGGGAGGGAACCATCCGCTGGCAGGAAGAAATCGGCCTCGATGTATTGGTTCATGGCGAATTTAAACGCAATGACATGGTGGAGTGGTTTGGAGAACAATTATCAGGCTTTGCCTTTACCCAGCAGGACTGGGTACAAAGCTACGGCAGCCGCTGTGTAAAGCCCCCATTATATACGGCGATGTAGATCGTCCACATCCGATGTCGGTGTACTGGTCAAAATATGCACAATCTCATACGAACAAACCGGAAAAAGGAATGCTGACCGGCCCTGTCACCATTTTGCAATGGTCTTTTGTCCGTGATGACCAGCCCCGGGATGTTACCTGTAACCAAATCAGGGTTCTTTCGAACACGTTTGAGCCATTTGCACTCCTTGACGCCGTTCTTATTCCAACATGGCATGAACATTAAAATCCAATTTCCTTTTTAGCCATTCCAAGATTGTTTTGGAATTTTTTTACTCAAACCCATAGCCACAACATCCTAACCCCCAAGGGGCGTACTGATTATTGGGCTCCGCCCATTAGGCTTCGCAGCTGGAGCAGTTAATCATCTCGGCAATCAACTCCTTTGACACACTTTGGCTCCTTTGGTAATACAGGGTTTTTACCCCCAGCTTCCAGGCTTCGATGATGAGCCGATTGACTTCTTTCACAGGAAGGTTAAAAGGGATGTTCAGATTCAGGCTCTGGCTCTGGTCGATAAAACGCTGCCTCACCGAGGCCTGCTGGATAATCTCCAATTGGCTGATTTCCTTAAAAGTCTTGAACACCGCTTTTTCTTCTTTGGAAAGTCCCTGAAGGTGCTGCACACTCCCATGGTGCAACATGATGCTTCTCCAAGTATCCTCGGTATCCATTCCCTTTTCCGCGAGAAGCTTTTTCAGGTATTTGTTCTTCCGCATAAAATTACCTTTCGCCAGGCCGGCTTTGTAATAATTGCTGCTAAAAGGCTCAATTCCCGGGGAGGTCTGTCCCAATATAGCCGAAGAGGAAGTGGTGGGGGCGATGGCCATCAAGGTTGTGTTCCGCAGACCATAGCCCTTTAGTACCTCCGGCTCTCCATAGATATCGGCGAGGCTTTTAGAGGCTTTAACCGACTTTGCGCTGATGTCCTCAAAGATGCTATGAGTAAGCGATTTGGCCTGTAGCCCTTCAAAAGGTGTATTTTTTTTCTGAAGGTAAGAATGCCAGCCCAATACCCCCAATCCCAAAGCGCGATGGCGCTTGGCAAAACGGTTGGCGGAAGCCAGGTAGTAATTATCTTCGGTCTTCACAATAAATTCCTGTAGCACCGCATCCAGAAAATAGATGGCCAGCTTCACGGCCTCGGTATCTTTCCATTCATCATACAATTCTAAATTCATGGAAGAAAGACAACAAATAAATGACTCCTCCTTGCTGGAAGGCAGTGCAATTTCCGAGCAGAGGTTGCTGCTAAAAATATTCATCCCCTTATCCTTATACACCTGAGGCTTGTGTCTGTTGACATTATCGGTGAATAAAATATAAGGCAATCCCTTTTGCTGTCGGCTTTCCAACACCTTGGCCCAAATTTCCCGCTTCTGGTAATCCCCGTCAATCATCTCCTGCATCCAGTAGTCCGGCACGCAGACGCCGAAGAAAAGGTTTTGTATAGGGTTGCCGATGTTTTTTATTTCCAAAAATTCCCCAATATCCGGATGGTCAATATCCAAGTAAGCGGCAAAGGCTCCCCGCCTAACGCCGCCCTGGGAAATCGTGTCCATTGCCGTATCAAAAAGGCGCATAAAACTGGTCGATCCGCTGCTTTTTCCGTTGTCGGTAACGGCACTTCCCCTTCCGCGCAACTCCCCAAAATAAGCGGATGTCCCCCCGCCGATCTTGGTCTGCATGATCACCTCCCCCAGCTTATGGGTGATGCCTTCTATATTGTCCGGCACATACACGTTAAAGCAAGAAATAGGAAGGCCCCTTTCCGTTCCCATATTTGCCCAAATGGGGGAACTTAGGCTCATCCATCCGCGCTCAATCATTTCAATAAAGGCTCCGGTCAGCTCAGGTTTGTACAACCGCTTGGCCGCCGCATGCGCAATGCGTTCTATAGCCGCTTCCACAGTTTCTCCTTTGAGCAAATAGCCTCTGTTCAATATTTGCTGGCTTTCTTCATTCAGCCACCATAGTCTTTCGGTCATGTTTTTAAAATAAGTCGTTGGCGGTTATACTTTTGTCGTGTTTGGTGTAGTCCACCGGTCTTTTGGCAAAAAAATCGTCGAGGCTGTTGGCAAATACCTCTTCTTCAAACCACAACAGGGGCTGCTTACCTGAAGTGGATGCTGTATAGAGTTTTTTCATTCCTATCCGCCCCAGGCTTTCATCCACCCTGTATTTCATAAAATCCAGCAGGTCTTTTTTGCTGAGCTGTTCGATTTCCCCTTCCTCAAAAATCCAGTCCAAGATTTCAGCCTCCACTTCTATGGAGGCGTTTACCATCTCTAGGATTTCTTCTTGTGTAGAAAGGTCAAAAAGATCAGGAAACTCCTCACGAATCTTATTGACGATAAAGATGCCGGCATTGGCATGCACCTGTTCGTCTACCGAAGTCCAGGCAATGATGTTGCTTACATTTTTCATGACGCCCCTGAAGCGGGAGAAGGAAAGAATAATGGCAAACTGGCTGAATAGGGACACATTCTCAATAAGAATGGAAAAAAGAATAAGGGAGCTGACATATTGCTTTTTGTCCTTTGAACGGGTATGGGCAAGTGCCTCTGAAAGGTATTTTATCCTTTTGCCGATGACGGGCGTTTCGACTAGGCGCTGAAACTCGTTATTATATCCCAATACCTCAAGCAACCGCGAGTAAGCTTCTGAATGCCGGAACTCACATTCGGCAAAGGTGCTGCCCAAGCCGTTAAACTCAGGCTTTGGTATATGTTCATAAAGGCATCCCCAGAATGACTTAACCGCCACTTCAATTT
Source organism: Cyclobacteriaceae bacterium (assembly GCA_035303945.1). Taxonomy (GTDB): domain Bacteria; phylum Bacteroidota; class Bacteroidia; order Cytophagales; family Cyclobacteriaceae; genus DATGMS01. The sequence continues at coordinate 415 of DATGQZ010000074.1, read as the reverse complement.
GCGCGATAGCCAAAAGGCTTCTCTTGATGACCTGTTTTTCATGAGGTGAGAGATGGGAGTGAAAATCCTGTACATCGGCCGTAAAATCCACCTCGGAATGTACCCAGTAGGTTTTGTTCAAGGCCTCGGTAAATTGTAATACTTCGGGGTATTCGAAGGGCTTGTAGTTAATACGTTTGTCAAAAATACTCATGATGCTGTTTGTGTTGGTTTATCTACAAAAGCATAAAAAGTATAGCCATGAGTATCCTGTGAAAACAATTGGGTCACAGGCTGCTACAGACATTTACTTTTTATGCGAAAGCAACGTCTCACTGAAAAGAAAGGTGTTCTGGCTTGTAGTTACCTACTTACAGTTGCGCAACAGCTCATGATTCACACATGATTCCCCTTATGATTACCCGAGTAATCCTCT
>DATGQZ010000073.1:0-40062 GCA_035303945.1 Cyclobacteriaceae bacterium | reverse complement strand
CAATACTTCTTTGATGGCTTCAAAGATGTTTACAACGACAAAGGAGTGGATGTCTGGAAAGATACCACCACACTATTTATCAGCGTCTACGAAGGTGACAGTTCGTCCAATAGACTATTGGGAAAAGGGAAACTGCATATTGAGTTGGCGGATTTTATGAAACAGTTGAAAACTATAAAAGCCATCAATGCCCCATCCAAAAAGCAGGGATTAACCGCTGTTTCTAAGTTTGCCCGGTTCTTTGCGGGCAATGTGTATCAGACTTATCTTAGAAAATGATGGCAAACGCTATTCCACAAAAAATAATTCAGATGTAGCTTATGAGCGTTTGTGTAAGGTACTGCCGAAATATTTTAAATTCTATATTGCTCCGGATCCTGCCTCGTATCCACTATCGATTCAACATACAACCCGTCGCCTTCCCAACTATAAATAATTTGGAGTTGCCTTCTACTAAATAACGGTTTTGTCTGGTGAGCGATTTTTCAGTCTTATACCTCGATCCCGATTCTGGAAAGTAGGCCAGTTGGCGGGTTCGGGCCAAGATGGGATCCAATAGTTTTTCCTGCCGATTTTGGAGATTTTTCCGCAAGAAACTCATAGATGATATTTAAATCTTTTAATGATTCCTCCGTCCAAACTACCTTTATTGTTATTGAGCGGACTTGTTTTTAAAGTAGTTCTCCACGGCCTCTTGGATATGGATCCTCCCGTTTATTACATCCTCTTCAGAACCTCTCAATTTGGAATCCAATTTCTCCTCCATTCTTGCTTGATAAGCAGACTCTATTGAAGAAATCCGCAAAGCATCTATTTTTTTTACCATGGCTTCATCCTGCTTAGTGAGCCAATTGATCAATTCTATTTTCTTCAAGGCTAAATCCACCTTACTTTTAGTTTAAGGACCTTAATTAACGATTTATCTTCATAATTGATTCTCTTAGACAGCACTTCGCCCTATGTCTAGTTTTATACTTATAAGACAGGAAATCAGAAGTCGTACTTATGCAATAAAAAAACCGATGGAAAAAGAAGCGGCCATCTCTCGTTGAGACCTTTAGCTTCTACTGCTCAAGAACCTTGATCAACGTCCCTTTACGTACCGGATCGCTCAAAGACATCCCATTGATCAGGGAAACCTCTTCCAGGCGATCCTTGGCAACGCCAAATCCGCTCAGCACTTGCTGCAGCGTACCGTCCGAAGCAACTGTTTTCAACCGTATTCTTTCAGGCTTCCTGTTTAATTTTTCGGTATCTTTTAATTCCCTGAAACTGTTCATGCTGGCCAGAAAAACCGACTCGAAGGCATCAAAACTTTCAGTATGGGTAATCCCCATCAGGTTATAATAGAAACCTCCATGCTCAATCACGTAGGACAAGGTCTTGATGATCGTTTCCTGCTGTTGCTGCCCGGCTTCCATCCTGATCGCCTTCAGACCATTGACAATAATTTCCTCAGCTTCGACCAATTCCATGACATATTGCTTCAACACGGAGCTCGAGGCCTCCTGTAGAGAGCTCCCCTCCACAAGAGTCAACGTCATCATGGCTTTCCCCTGCTTTTCGGCCATTTGTACCTGCTGCGGCGTATTCTGAAAAGACCAAGCCGCAGGCACAGCAAACTCAAACTTCAGCTCTGGATGATAAAAAGTCCGGTTCTCCAAAAAACCCTGCCGGGGATCTTCTCCATACACCAAGCCGTCCAGCATTTTAAGATAGCTATCGCGATTGACCCTGGGATCTGTCAAATTAAGTTTGGCTTTCCATTCTTCCGCCAGCTTGGCCACTGCCGCTTCCCTGCCCGCAGGAGAAGGGTGGGTGGACAAAAATTCAGGCAGCTCCCCCGCCCCGCTCGCCACCTGATTTCTTTCCAGGGTGTTAAAGAACCCGGCCATTTCACTGGCGTCATAACCGATTTTGGAGGAATATTCTACCCCAAGCGCATCCGATTGGCGCTCCGCGTCCCTGCCGAATTTGAGCAGCATCAGGCTCAGGCCCTGAGAAGCCTCGTCTGCAAACTGTCCAAACTCTGGAACCAAAACTACCCCCGCGATCAAACCCAACTGGCTCAACAAGCTGTTTCGTTGTTGAGCCACAGAATGTCTTGCGGTAATATGACCGATCTCATGTCCCAGCACCCCGGCAAATTCGGCCTCGTTATTAAAGTGGGCCATAATACCGCGGGTGAAATACACATAGCCTCCCGGCAAGGCAAAAGCATTTATAATCGGTGAATCAAGAATTCTGAAAGTATAATCCAACTGGTTGCGATGGGAGATCCTCGCCATCTCCTGACCTTTTTGGTTGATAAAGTCCTGTAAGGTTTTGTCTTCATACAGGCCGTAGGCCGCTACAATTTGGGGATCCGCTTCCTGGCCCATGGCAATTTCCTGTTTCTCAGACATCAGCACCAGTTGCTTTTTCCCGGTAACCGGATTTCGCGCACAGCCGCTTAACAAGAGGAGCAGCACATAGAAAGTTATTAAAGAGAAAGTTCTCATAAGGAAAAACGGTTACTCGCTCAGCTATTAAGTAATGTGGGTATGCTTGGCCATAGCCTCACAGCCAGTGCCTGACACGGTGCCTTTGCACTTTCAATCCTGATGATGGACCATCAGCAGTTCGTACTCATCTCCTCAATCTCCTGCACCAATTCGGCATACCAATCTTCCCCATATTTCCGGATCAATGGCTCTTTTAGAAATTTGTAGATCGGGACTCCCAAGCTGCCGCCTAACGCACAAGCCGCATCGCAGATATCCCATCGGTCATAGTTCAAGGCCTCGAAATCATCATATTTGGTTATTCTAATGGGATACAGGTGGCAGCTAATTGGCTTTTTAAACGCCACCTTTCCTTCTCTATAAGCCTGTTCTATGCCACATTTGAGGATTCCCCGCTCATCTGTCAAGGCATAGGCACAGGCGCCATTATCCCCAATGGTAGGAGTGACTTTATCACCATCCTGGTCATAAACCCAGGTGCCTTGTCGCTCGATAGTTTCTATCCCTTCTTCCGTCAGGTAGCTTTTGACCTGAGGGTATATTTCATCTAAAATGCCAATTTCTTCCTCTTCCAAAGGTGCCCCAGCATCGCCCTCTACACAACAGGCTCCTTTGCACTTCTCCAAGTCGCACACGAAGAAATTCTCCTTCACGTCATCGCTGAGCACGGCCTTTCCCACTAGTATCATGATATTGTTGTTATTGAATCACAAAGTTAAGAAAATTAGAAGGATTTCCAGTGAATGCCCTTCCTGCCCCTGCTAAAGAGCACCAACGCAGCCAAAAGGAAACAGAATGAGGGAAAATCATGTCTTTCAGATTAAAAAGGTTATTTTTGTAGGTGCAAGCCGGCCTGTCGCTGTCCCAAGCATCGGGAGAGAGGAAAGTCCGGGCAACACAGAGCGCCATACTTCCTAACGGGAAGGGGCCGTACTGGTGACGGTGCGGTCACAGCCAGTGCCACAGAAAATATACCGCCACGCGAATGCGGGGTAAGGGTGAAAAGGTGGAGTAAGAGCCCACCGGGTACCGGGCGACCGGTATTGCATGGCAAACCTTATGGGTTGAAAGATCAAATAGGCCCTGATCAAGAGCTGCTCGTTCGCTTTCTACCTCCAATGTCTGTAGAAAAATCAGGGTGGGTAGATCGATAGATTCCTGCCGTGAGGCAGGAACTAGATAAATGACAGGCACTTCCCCCGCGGGTCAAACCGCCAAGGAAGTACAGAACCCGGCTTATAGGCTTGCACTTTTTCCTTTTTTAATAAATTGTTGTTGTATGCCTAAAATACTGATCATCGATGATGAGAAAATCATCAGAGCTACTTTAAAGGAAATATTAGAGTACGAACATTACGAAATTTTTGAAGCTCAGGATGGTGAGGAAGGAATAAGACTGATCGAAGAGGAGGAGTTTGACCTGGTACTTTGCGATGTGAAAATGCCCAAAATGGATGGCATTGAAGTACTTGACAAGGTCAATAGCATGGATAAAGCCCCTCAATTTATCATGATTTCCGCACACGGATCCATCGAAACGGCGGTAGAAGCCACCAAGAAGGGAGCTTTTGACTTTATCCCCAAGCCACCGGACCTCAACAGGCTTCTGCTGACGGTCAGGAATGCATTGGAGAAAAACAGCCTGATGTCCGAAACTGCCGTTTTGAAGAAAAAGCTGTCCAGAAAGCTGGATATGGTCGGAAACTCCCCAGCTTTGCAACGGGTAAAGGACACCATAGAAAAAGTGGCCCCTACTGATGCCCGAGTACTGATCACCGGCCCCAATGGAACGGGAAAAGAGCTGGTAGCACATTGGATACACCAAAAAAGCAACCGGGCAAAATCCCCCTTTGTGGCAGTCAACTGTGCCTCCATTCCTTCAGAATTGATTGAAAGCGAATTGTTCGGCCATGAAAAAGGCTCTTTTACTTCCGCCATTAAGCAGAGAATCGGAAAGTTTGAGCAGGCAAATGAAGGGACTTTGTTTTTGGATGAAATCGGAGACATGAGCTTGTCGGCTCAGGCAAAGGTATTGAGAGCCCTGCAAGAGCACCAAATTACCAGGGTTGGCGGTGACAAGGACATAAAAGTCGATGTCAGGGTAGTGGCCGCTACCAACAAAGACCTGAAGAAAGAAATTGAACTGGGCAATTTCCGGGAAGACTTATATCATAGACTCAGCGTCATCGTCATCAACGTGCCGCCGCTTAAGGACAGAAAAGAAGACATTCCATTATTGGTGGAAAGGTTTTTACAGGATCTTGCCAAAGAATATGGCACCTCTAAAAAGAAAATTGACAAGGACGCCATGGCGCGGCTTCAGGAAATTCCCTGGACTGGAAACATTAGAGAACTTCGCAACGTCGTTGAGCGATTGATGATCCTGGGCGATAAACGGATCACCTTGGATGATATCAAGAAATACGCCGACTATTAATCGGCGTATTTTTTATCCCCTAACTTCAGATAGATCCATCGCTTTTGCATAAGCCGGACAAGGCTTGCTGGATGCACAGGCTCCTAGGGCCATCAACGCTACACTTACTAACACTACTGCTAATCTTCTCATGTTCTTCTTATTTCTAAAGCCAAATATGTTTATTTCCTAAGGGAATACAAAATGCATCCACCCAATTTGTCCCCCAGTCTCATCACAAAGAACTAAGGGTTTGAATTCGGAATTTTTGCATTTTACAAATTCCGTTCCACTACATGCGTCTAGTTGACCATCAGATTACATCCTCTGATTTCGCTGTTGTCGAATCTGCCCAATATTTCCAAGTTTCCTTCCTGATCATATCTTCCTAGATCCTGGGTTTCGATGAAGGCACAAGAGTGAAAATTGGCAAGATCAATGATATTGATTCCTCCTTGTGTCCTCTTGCTCCAAGACAGAGGATCATGAGTATCCCGCAGGTAAACCCGCATACTGTCCGGCAAGGTGTACTTACCGAAACCTTTAGAATAAGCCTGGGACATAAGTTCTGTCATTCCATATTCTGAATGGATACGGTCCACACCGAAGCTTTTACAAAGAATTTCGTGCACTTCCTCCCGGATCATTTCTTTCCTCTTCCCTTTCATTCCTCCTGTTTCCATGACGGATAGCTGGGTTAGCTGCGGCAGATCCCTATCTGCCAGATCCAACAAGGCGAAGGTGACGCCGATCAACAAAACCGGCTTGGAATCTTCCTTCAGCAGGTCTAATTTCTGAACCAGTTCCTCATGGTTATACAAGTAAAACCCTGAATGTACCGAATTGGACTTACTGATAAAATGGTCTGCCATGGCCACCAGCGAACTCCCCTGTCTCTCCAGATAAGCCGGCAACAGGGCCAAAATGTGGTAACGGTTTAAGGGGCCATATTGCTGCTCGAAGATCCTTTGGGCATGCCTTAGATAGAACTTCTCCGACCAGATGTAATGCTTGCTCGTGATTGCCCCAGTAGTGCCGCTGCTGGCATAATAGGTTGAAAACGCGTCGGGAGGCCCACAAACGACCTGATGGGATTTGAAAAACTGAATGGGCAGGAAAGGTATCTGACTTACATCCGAGACTTGATGAGCTTGTAGATTCCGGGCTTGCAGGTAGCTGCGGTAAACCGCATTGTGTTCAGCCTGAAAATGAAAGAGCTCCAGTGCCAATTCATCAAAGTCAAAACCAGTGGGATTATGCAGCCGATCGGAAAAACTTTTGAAATAATCCATCGTTCTAACTTTTGTGAGCAATTTTTAGCACTTTTATAAGTAGATTACAAATTGTAAATTTACGCTTTCCCTATGAAGGTCAAAAGTTATACTTATACATTATTGTTTGCCCTGCTGTTGGCCACAAGCTGCGTATCGCCTCCGGATGATTTTCCGTCCGTTCCACAGATTAACTTCAAGGACATGGAGTTTGTGGAAACCAACACCTCTGACTCATTAATTATATCTATTGATTTCCGTGATGCAGAAGGCGATCTAGGCTTGGATCCAAAGGAGGTAGATCCTCCTTTTCATCCTTTGGATTACCAAAGACATCCGAATGGGGATCTTGTCACTTATAGCACCAGACCCGCAGAAGCTCCGGCTTTTAACAATAGGGATTGGGTTATTAAACCTTTGATCGGATCAGAAATCGTAAACGACACCATTTGGGTGAAGGTAAATCCTGATCAATACAACATCTTTATAAAATTCTTCATCAAAAGGGGAGGGAATTATAACGAATACGATTTTTCAGGCCCACCTTTTTATTCCACCTTCAATGGACGCTTTCCGCGCATCTTGACGGATAACAAAGAACGGGCCATAGAGGGCACCATCAAATACGCCATGCTTTCCTTAGGCTGGTCCTCCATCTTCCGCAATGATACAATTAAAATTGATGTGCAAATCCAAGATCGCAACCTCAATAAGAGCAATATAGTATCCTCCCCGGATTTTACCTTGTCTCAAATAAGAAGATAGGAGAATCGGCTCCGACTATAACCGCAGGACAAGTCACTCCGCAGTAGTTTGTACCTGCCTTCGCAGCAATGCAGATTAAGTAAAGGAATTGTGATGCAAAAGGCTTGCGTGGAGGAATATTCCCACGCAGGTCCGTTTTTATAGGCTAGGATACTTTGCTGGATCTGCCTCAGACATCATGGCATAGGCCTTTTCTACCACATCATCCACGCTTGGCTTGGAGAAATAATCACCGTCCGAGGAATATGCCGGACGATGGGCCTTGGCAGCCAATGTTGCTGGTGCGGAATCTAAATAGCGATAAGCGTCCTGTTCCTCTACTACCTGCTGCATCATAAAGGCAGATCCCCCTCCAGGCACGTCCTCATCAGCAAATATTACCCGATTAGTTTTTTTGATGGAATCTTTGATAATATGATGGATATCAAACGGTAGCAAAGTCTGTACATCGATCACTTCTACAGAAATGCCCAAACCATCCAGCTGATCTGCTGCCTCCATGACAATCTTGCACATGGCCCCATAAGTAACCACGGTAATATCGTTTCCTTCCCTCAAAATGTCAGGCTTTCCAAGCGGCACAGTGAACTCGCCCACATTGGCCGGCATTCTTTCTTTAAGCCTATAGCCATTTAAGCACTCTATCATCAGAGCAGGCTCATCAGACTGCAGCAAGGTATTATACATGCCTGCTGCCTGTGTCATATCTCTAGGAACACACACTAACATCCCCCTCAGGCTACCCAAGATCATACTCATTGGAGAGCCGGAGTGCCACACGCCTTCCAACCTATGTCCTCTTGTTCTAATGATGACAGGTGCCTTTTGGCCTCCTTTAGTCCTATAGAGCAAACTGGCCAGATCATCCGAAAGTGTCTGCAGCGCATATAGGAGGTAATCCAAATATTGGATTTCCGCTATAGGACGCAGTCCACGCAACGCTGCACCAATACCTTGACCCACAATCGTACATTCCCGGATGCCGGTGTCCGTCACCCGAAGCTCCCCATATTTGGCCTGCAAACCCGCAAAACCTTGGTTTACATCGCCGATTTTGCCAACATCTTCACCTATGGCAAAAACCCGCGGATCACGGGAGAGCATATGATCAAAACATGCCTGCAACACCTCTCTTCCATCTACACGCTTGGCATCCTCCTCATAGTCAGCAGGCACTTCGGGAATTAAAATTGCGTTGAACGCCGATTCACTGTATAAATGGCTGCTGTATTTTTCCTCATAGACATTTTGTTTTTCAGCATACCATTGCTTTAGGTTAGCCTGCACTTCAGGCTGATCAAACCTTAATGCCAATAAAGCCTTTCGAACCGTGCTTACCACATCCTTGCGGATAGGGTTAATGACTTTGGATAGATCCTCTGTCAACTGCAGCAAATAGGCGCCTTGGATACTGTTTAATGCTGCTTCGTTAATTAATGAAACCGCTTCGTTAAGTTCGGCTTTTATTTCGTCTGCAAAAGCTCTCCAAGCCCGATCCTTTGCCTTCCGTACTTCCTGAACAACGTCCCGCTCCAATTCATCTAACTCAACCTCCGTTAAAACTTCTCTATGCAATAGGTAGCTGCGAAACTTCGTCAAACAGTCATGCTCTGCTTCCCACGCCAGTCTTTGTTTTGATTTGTACCGTTCGTGGGAGCCAGACGTGGAGTGCCCTTGAGGTTGCGTCATTTCCACAACATGTATGAGTACTGGCACATGCTCCTCACGAGCGATCACTGAGGCTTTATAATAGACTTCTAATAGGGCTTCATAATCCCAACCTTTCGCCACAAAAATCTCATAGCCTTCTTTGTCTTCCTCTCTTTGGAAGCCTCTGAGGACCTCTGATATACTACTTTTGGTGGTATGGTATTTATTAGGTACAGAAATACCATATTCATCGTCCCACACGGAAATAATCATGGGGACTTGTAGCACCCCCCCGGCATTAATAGTTTCGAAAAACATCCCCTCTGCCGTAGCAGCATTGCCTATGGTACCCCATGCAACTTCGTTTCCCCCCTTGGTAAAGCCTTCAAAATTATTCAAGGCCGGGTTTTCTCTGAAAAGCTTGGAAGCATAAGCTAATCCCAACAACTTGGGCATCTGTGCTGCCGTAGGAGAGATATCTGAAGTGGAGTTTTTGATCTTCATCAAATCCTTCCAATTCCCATCATCATCCAAAGATCTGGTGCCAAAATGGGCATTCATAAGCCTTCCTCCAGAGGCAGGATCGGCCGTTACATCTGTGTGCGCATACAGCTGGGCAAAATATTCCTGCACCGACAACTCCCCAATGGCAAACATAAATGTTTGATCCCGGTAATACCCAGACCTGAAATCTCCAGCTTTAAAAAATCTTGCCATGGCAATCTGAGCCAACTCCTTTCCATCACCAAAGACCCCAAACTTGGCCTTCCCCATAAAAACCTCCTTTCTCCCCATGAGGGAAACCTGCCTGCTTAAAAATGCAAGCCTGTAGTCGGATATGATCTGGTTTTTATTGATACCTTGCCCTTTTTCTTTGCTGGTCAATGTCGCCCTTTGTTCCATCATGCTTTGTTAAAACGAATTTTTGGATTGCTAGGCCAAAACTCGACTATTCCTCAAAATTACTCAAAAATGTCTTCTTTAACAAACCCCAAAGGATAGTCCCATTGGGTTGAAAACATCCACATTTCACTGTTTTCCGTCCTCACGAAGAATCAAACCAAAATAAAACCCTAAAAAAAATGAATTTTTGAAATTTTAGTTGTTTCTTTAAGCTGTCGTTTTTCTGGAGGAAAAGCGCTACTTCGAACCCGAACCTTTTAAATAAATGTCATCTACAACCGGATGAACTGCCAAAAGATAAGGAAAAAAATATCTTTAAAAAACATTTTCTTGCGTTCGCAACAGCAAATAGCGCCACTCCAGAAGTAACTTAACCTAACTACAACCAACGATGATTATAGGAGTTCCTAAGGAGATTAAAAACAACGAAAACCGTGTGGCACTCACGCCATCTGGCGCAAATGAATTGGTCAAAAGAGGCCACCACGTTTGTATACAGACATCCGCCGGGGAAGGAAGTGACTTCCCGGATGAACTTTATCAAAGCGCTGGAGCCGAAATACTCCCTACCATAGAAGATGTGTATGCCAAAGCGGACATTATCGTCAAAGTAAAAGAACCTATTGCCCCTGAATATGACCTGATCCGAAAGGGGCAGGTGGTGTTCACCTATTTTCACTTTGCATCCGATGCTACACTCACACAAGCCATGATCAAGAGCGAAGCAATATGTATTGCTTACGAAACGGTAGAAAAAGCGGATAAAAGCTTGCCGCTGCTTATCCCTATGTCTGAAGTAGCTGGTCGCATGGCCGTGCAAAAAGGCGCAAACTATCTTGAAAAGCCTTTTGGCGGACGAGGAATTTTGTTGGGAGGTGTACCTGGTGTACTTCCAGCTAAAGTGGTAATATTGGGAGGCGGTGTCGTAGGCACCCATGCAGCCCATATGGCTGCCGGCCTGGGTGCTGATGTCACTATTTTGGATGTATCCTTGGCCAGGATGCGTTACCTTGCAGAGGTGATGCCGTCAAACGTAAACACCATGATGTCCAATGAAATGAACATCCGAAAAGTTATTAAAGATGCAGATTTAATCATTGGTGCTATCCTCATTACCGGAGCCAAAGCCCCACATTTGATTACCCGACACATGCTGAAAGACATGAAGAAAGGCACGGTCTTGGTCGACGTTGCGGTAGATCAAGGAGGCTGTATTGAGACGTGCCGCCCCACTACGCATCAAGATCCAACTTTTACCATTGATGGCATTATACATTACTGCGTGGCTAATATGCCTGGTGCAGTGCCCTTTACCTCCACACTTGCGCTGACAAATGCTACGCTTCCCTATGTCATCCAATTAGCAGAAAAGGGCTGGAAAAAAGCACTGCAGGGAAATAGCGAGTTAAAAACCGGCTTAAATATCATCGAAGGCGACGTGGTGTATAAAGCAGTAGCAGATACCTTTGACTTACCCTACGTCTCTGCAGAGCAATATCTAGCCAACTAATATGTTTAAGGATTTAGCCTATTAGCATCTGCATATATATGGCAATGCTTCTTAATTTTCTATATTTGAAGTTATTCCATCCTCTGTAATGGGTGCTGAAGGAGGTTGTTTAACCCGCCACCTTCAGCACTTTATTATTACAGCGCGATGAGCATCTCCACTACTTCAGATATGTTGGACGCATTGAGTTTAACTACGGTACTAGATTTAATGGGCACCTTCGCCTTTGCCATGAGCGGCATTCGTTTGGCTTCGGGCAAAAACATGGATTGGTTTGGGGCCTACATCGTAGGTTTAGTAACGGCTATCGGCGGCGGCACTACACGTGATTTGTTGCTGGACCTCACGCCCTTTTGGATGCTAACGCCCCTATATGTTGTCACGACTGGCTTTGCACTCATAATTGCCTTAGTTTTCAAAGGAAGGGTGCTGCACTGGGGCAATACCTTATTTTTATTTGATGCTATCGGTCTTGGCTTATTTACTATTGTGGGTATTAGCAAAAGTCTGGATGCAGGATTACCCATATGGGTCTGCATCATGATGGGAACCATCACGGGTGTAGTAGGTGGAGTTATCCGTGACGTGCTGATCAATGAAGTACCACTAATCTTTCGCAAAGACATATATGCCCTAGCCTGCGTCGCTGGAGGAATTGTTTATTTTATCTGTCTCCAGTTCCCAGTGTCTTCTAATATTGCCGCAGTCACTGCCGCTGTATCGGTCATTGTAATACGAATACTAGCGGTAAGATACCATATTCACCTTCCTTTGTTTCGGCTAAATTAAGTTGTCGCTTTTACGCACTTTCTAATCGATCCTTTATTAATCTAGAACAACTCTGGTGGAAGACTGCAGCACCTTCATCAGTTTCTCTTTGGTGTCTTCGTAGGCGCTTTCATGTATGGCTACCGTTAACGCATCACTTTCACATCGATAAAAAGCAATCGTGTAACGTTCATCCGAAAACGCAACCCATAATACATTACACAAATTGACAAAAATTTCCTCTTCTTGATTGTTCTTGATTCTGAAATATTCCATTATTTATATAGATGTAGTTGGTTTATAGTTGATTCTAAGCAAGAATGTAACCAAAACCTCACCAGGACGGGGCGCGAGAGGTATTGTACAAGTTTAAAACTAATCCAGCTCGTAAGCCAATCTCAAAAAACCGGCCCATTTGCTATCTTCTATTCCGACCGGAATACCCAGAGCAGCTCCTAGGTTAAATTTTTCATTTATCTGTAAAATCAATTGGGGGCGGACCATCATTTCCAAAGATCCATCAGCTATTTCCTTATTAAATTCTACACCCACATAATGGTCTTGTTCGGAAAAGCCATAATGAAATGCGGTATTGAGCTGCGCGCCAAGCTCCCAGTTCTTCGGCTCCAACTCCCGAACAAAATCCGGTCCGCCTGAGAAGGTAAAAAAATAGCGATCTCGCCAGTTTTTGGCAAAAGTCAAAAAGGGGTTGAAGGCAATGGTCTTTAAATCTATTCCTTTGTTGGGAAAGGCTTCTGGACTGGCCATTTCCCAAGCATTGGTGAAGCCACCTGCTAGAGAAATACCGGAAGCGGGAGCACTAACAAAAGTATATTGCGCCGACCATTGCAGAAATTCCAGCCGATTTTCCGGTCTCTCCACCATAGACATATTGTTATTGAAATAGATGTTGTAAGGAAGCAACAGCTCCAGCCCAAGATTATCTACTGGAGCATATTCCAATTCAAGCTGCGACAATAATTCATGATGATCCTCCTTCATCTTCTGATACCCAAAATTCACATTAAGCTGTCCAGATCCTTTTCGTGACCCTAAGTCCGTACTAAAATCATTGAAGACAGGATCCGCATGTTTGATAGGGGGCTCGGATGCTTCTACATTAGACACATCCTGTGCCTTTACGAGAGTGCCTACCAAGAGTAGCAAGATGAGGGAGTTTAAGTACCGTATCATAGACAGGGGGAATTATGAATATTTACTTGCATTTTTTAGGCCATATTCATCGACACGAAGAAGCTGTACTGTAAAAGCTGATTTTTATCAGCTTTAAAGCTTTTTAGCATCATCAAAAAGCTGATTGAGGCGGAGGATCTTTGCCTATCAAATAAAAAGAGCTATGATTTCATCAGCATTGATCCAAAAATATAATGTGCCAGCACCTCGATATACAAGTTATCCCACTGTGCCTTTGTGGGAAAGCAATTTGAACGAAAACAGCTGGATCAAACTCTTTAAGAAAGCCTACAACGATTACGGTAATGAGGAAGGAATAAGCTTATACATTCACCTTCCGTTCTGTGAAAGCCTCTGTACCTATTGTGGTTGCAACAAAAGAATAACGAAAAACCATACAGTAGAGGCTCCATATATTGAAACGCTTCTTCAGGAATGGCTTTTATACCTTGACCTGCTACCAGAGAAACCAAAGTTGGCAGGAATCCATCTCGGAGGAGGGACACCTACATTTTTCTCTCCTGAATCACTGACAAAACTTATCAGTACCATCCGTTCCACTGCTGAGGTACTACCTGAGGCGGAGTGTAGCTTCGAAGGCCATCCTAATAATACTACCTTTGCCCATCTAAGCGCTTTATATGAAGTTGGATTTAGGAGGGTAAGCTACGGTATCCAAGACTTCGACTTAAAAGTCCAAAAAGCCATTCATCGCATTCAGCCACTTGAAAAAGTGCGGGAAGCGACAGAAAACGCCAGAGTCATAGGCTATACGTCCATCAATTTTGATTTGATATACGGACTGCCCTACCAAACCCTCAGCTCTATTACTGACACATTTGAAAAAGTAGCCGAGCTACGGCCGGATAGAATTGCCTTTTATAGCTATGCCCACGTTCCCAGTCTTTTCCCAGCACAACGTGTGTTTGAGGCACATCTTCCCCAGGAAAGCGAAAAGCGGGCTTTATATGACAAAGGCAGAGAGCTGTTGGTGCAGATGGGTTATGTAGAGATTGGTATGGATCACTTTTCGCTTCCGGAAGAGCCATTAAACTTGGCAAAGGCAGAAGGAAAACTTCATCGTAACTTTATGGGCTATACCACCTCGCCCGCAAGGATGCTTCTTGGCTTAGGGAACAGCGCCATTAGTGATATCGGATATGCTTACGCCCAAAACGAAAAAGATCTAGATCACTATAAAGCCACCGTACAAGAAGGGAATTTTGCTCTAGTGAAAGGACATGTCCAAAGCGAAATGGACCAGCGGGTCAAAAAACTGATCCTATCCATAATCTGCAATGAACAAGCCAAGTGGGACCTCGATTTCTACCTGAACCTTGATCCTACCACAATATCCCGGCTGCAGGAAATGGAGCAGGAAGGACTAATCACCTTCCAAAGTACGGGAATTGAAATATTACCCACAGGAAAAGCGTTTATTCGAAATATTTGTGCAGTATTCGACCACAGGATGCAGGAAAAGAAAAAATCCTTTAACTTCAGCAAGTCCATCTAAGGTGAAATAACTGGTTCGAGAGGTCAAATTCTATCCTCTACGACGACTAAACCGTCCATCTATTTAAGGATCAACAACTTCTATTTTTAGCTTTTTTTATTAAAAAAGAGAGGCACTGCTTGCTTTTTCAAATTCAGCGTACTACATTTGGGGCATGTTCAATATAGCAGCCACATACTTTAGCTTTTTCTTTTTTTACTTTCGCCCTCAAGGTCGAATCGGAGCTGCTTATTGTCTTGTAAAAGCTTAAAAACTAAAAAAGATACATAACACAGAAGCCCGGTTCGACGAACCGGGCTTTTTTATTTCAAACCAGTTTCAATAATGAAAGAGCACGTACAAACCAAAGATTGGGGATTAGGGCTTAACGGCCATGTGATCATTGCA
Organism: Cyclobacteriaceae bacterium; assembly: GCA_035303945.1. Taxonomy (GTDB): domain Bacteria; phylum Bacteroidota; class Bacteroidia; order Cytophagales; family Cyclobacteriaceae; genus DATGMS01. The sequence goes on along the minus strand of DATGQZ010000073.1, from coordinate 25,178 downwards.
GGACCTTGCAGTGCAGAGACCCCAGAACAAGTTGAAAAAGTATGCCTGGATATGCTTGAGGCAAATGCCGTTCCCAACATTTTCCGCGCAGGTATTTGGAAGCCAAGAACCCGGCCAGGAAGCTTCGAAGGCATAGGCGAAGACGGTCTGAAATGGATGGAAATCGTAAGACATCACCTAAACATCCCTATTGCCACAGAAGTAGGCAACACTGCTCATGTTGAACTTGCGCTTAAATACGGTGTAGACGTGCTTTGGATCGGTGCCCGAACTACTGTAAACCCCTTTGCCGTACAGGAAATTGCTGAGGCACTTAAAGGAGTAGATGTTCCTGTAATGGTGAAAAACCCAATGAATCCAGATTTAGAACTTTGGATCGGTGCTCTTGAACGATTACATACAGTAGGTATTACTAAGCTGGCAGCCATCCACAGAGGGTTCAGTGATGCTTATGACAAGAGGTTCAGAAACAAGCCAAATTGGTCAATGCCAATACATCTGAAAAACAAGTGGAAGGGAATGGAAGTAATCAATGACCCTAGCCACATCGTAGGTAGAAGAGATGGCATTTTGGAGACTGCCCAGCGCGCAATTAACTTTGGTTTGGACGGCTTGATGATTGAAACACATCATGACCCAGACAAAGCTTGGAGTGACGCCAAGCAACAAGTAACTCCTAAACAACTGCATGATATCCTAGCCGCCATAGATTTCAAGCATCCGCTTGAGCAAGAACCCCCCACCGATAAGCTTCATGACCTGAGAACTGCTGTTGATCACTTAGACGATCAGCTGTTGGATATTCTTGCAGAAAGATTTGCTTTGATCGACCAAATCGGCGCCCATAAGCGTGAGCATAAACTAACTGTTTTTCAAGCAGAACGCTGGAAGAATGTGATGGAATCCAGAACTGAAAAAGGCTTGGCAAAAAATCTTGGCGAAAAATTCATGAAGGAATTACTTTATTGCATTCATGAAGAGTCAGTTAAAAGACAGGAAAAGCAGCTGAGAGAAGGTGCTCCAGTTGAAAAGAACTCGTGATCCTTGACTGAGCCTGCTTACATACGGCGCTCCCGGACTAATCAGCACTTTAATACATAAGTATTCTATATTTGTAAAAAAAGACACAATTGGAATCAATAATTTTCTCGGGCAACATCGCGCGGGATTTGCATCGTTTTCTGGCAAATAAAAAGTTTTCGAAATTAGGCGTGATAGCGGACACTAATTCTTTTAGTGCCTGCTATCCATTAATTGCGGATGCTTTGCCCGAACACAGCTATTTTTCCTTTGAAGCAGGGGAAATCAACAAAAACATCAACACCTGCATCCAGATCTGGCAATGGATGACAGATCAGAGTTTTGATAGAAGGACGTTAATCATCAACTTAGGGGGAGGCGTCACTGGTGACATGGGCGGCTTTTGCGCCAGCACCTATAAGCGGGGCATACGGTTCATCAATATTCCAACCAGTCTGCTTTCCCAGGTGGATGCCAGTGTTGGCGGCAAACTCGGCGTAGATTTCAATGGTTACAAAAACCACATCGGGGTTTTTAATGAACCGGAAGCAGTAATCATCAGCACAGCATTCCTAGCTACGCTTCCCCTTCCTGAGCTGAGATCAGGCTATGCTGAAATCATCAAGCATGGGCTGATCCGAAACACCAATTATTTCGAAAGTCTAAAAAAGGAGGCTTGGGAAAACCAGAATTGGAAGGATATAATAGAAAAGTCGGTGTCCATCAAGCGGGAGGTAGTAGAAAAGGACCCTAAGGAAGAGGGTTTAAGAAAAATCCTCAACTTTGGGCATACCGTGGGGCATGCTGTTGAATCCTTTTATCTGGATACGGATCGCCATTTGTTGCATGGGGAGGCGATAGCTATTGGAATGATAGCCGAAGCTTACCTATCCAAAAAGCTTTGCGGATTACCAGCGTCAGAGCTGGACACTATCACTGACTTCCTCCTTTTCGTATTTGAAAAGATCGAGATGCCGGCTGAAGATCTCGAAAACATTGCACAATTATGCTTTCAAGACAAGAAAAATGACGGCAAAGTCATTAACTGTAGTCTATTGAGAAGGATTGGAGAGTGCGACTACAATATCCCTGTTAGCAGCGAGTATATCATTGAATCGCTGAATTTTTACAAAGAGTTAAACAAATGACCGCTATAACCTTATTGGCTAAATCCATATTTGGGCAAATTACTATACCTCTTCCTTCTTCTAAAAGCGAAAGTAATCGTGCATTGATCATTGATGCACTGACTGAAGGTGAGAACATCATTTCCAACCTGGCAGAAGCAAGAGATACGCAGACGATGATCCGCCTCTTATCGGAAGATCCAGAGGTATTGGACGTTTTAGACGCAGGGACTACCATGCGTTTTTTAACGGCCTATGCTGCTTTGACCAATCGACAAAAGATCTTGACAGGAACACCCCGCATGTGCGAGCGGCCAATCGGTATTTTAGTGGATGCACTAAGGACCATTGGTGCCCGTATTGACTACCAAGTCAAGGATGGGTATCCTCCGTTAGCCACCAAAGGCTTTGAAGAACAGCTTAGCAAAAAAGTCACCATCAGAGGGGATGTGAGCAGCCAATACATATCTGCATTGTTAATGTTAGCTCCTACTCTTCCCGAAGGTTTGGAGATAGAACTCACTGGAAAAATCGGGTCGAGAACCTATATAGAAATGACATTGCAGCTTATGCAGCAGTTTGGCGTGGAGGCGGTTTGGAAAGACCAAACCATTACCGTCTCCCCTCAAAAATATACACCTACATCCTATGCTGTCGAAAGTGACTGGTCAGGTGCCAGCTATTGGTTCAGCTTGCTGGCTTGCGCCGACGAAGGTGAGTTGCTGTTGAAAGGATTAAAAAATCAAAGTTTGCAGGGAGATGCCAAAATCGTAGACATTATGGATCGGTTAGGTGTCCATGCCGCATTCAATACTGAAGGTGTACTGCTCCGCAAAAAGGAGATCACTGGCCTTTCCCGTTTTGATTTCACCCATTGTCCGGATCTTGCACAAACGGTAGCCGTAACTTGTGCTATATTGGGCCAACAAGCAGTTTTTACTGGATTGGAAAGTCTGAGGATAAAGGAAACGGATAGAATTCTAGCTTTGCAAAACGAACTGGGTAAACTCAACGCCCAACTGCTAGAAGGTGAGCGGGGAGAATTTACACTCATTCCTTCTACGGGCATTCCGCAGGAAATTTTCATCAACACCTATGATGATCACAGGATGGCCATGGCTTTTATGCCTTTAGCCACCAAAGCTACCGTTATATTCGAAGATGGGGAAGTTGTAAATAAATCCTATCCCAGCTTCTGGAAACATACCGCCTTGGCGGGTTTTGACGTTAAAGCTTAAGCGCGATGAATATCTTTTATGAAAGGACTGTATACTATCGTGTTGCTGGTGTTGTCCAACACCTTTATGACCTTTGCCTGGTATGGACACCTTAAGTTCAAAGAACTTAAATGGTTTGAAAACCTAGGCTTGATCAGCATTGTACTGATCAGTTGGGGCATTGCCCTCTTTGAATATTTCTTTCAAGTTCCCGCAAACAGAATTGGCTTCAAAGAAAATGGGGGGCCTTTTTCGTTGGTGGAACTGAAGGTTCTTCAAGAGGTAATCACTTTGGTGGTATTTATGATCTTCACGGTTGTGTTTTTCAAGAACGAAACCCTTAAATTGAACCACCTTATCGGCTTTGGCTTTTTGGTGTTAGCAGTTTATTTCATCTTTAAAAAGTAACATGTCGACCCAATTAAAGTAGGGCGCATCTACAACAATCTTTATTACAGTTAATCTTTGACACAGCAAAAACAATTGAATATTGCTATCCAAGGAATCATTGGATCGTACCATTATCAGGTGGCACAGACGATTTTTGGTAAAGAAATCGGCATTATTGAGTGCATGACTTTTTCCGATCTGGTAAAAAGTATCTTAAAAGGTGAAGCGGATCAAGGTGTTTTAGCCTTGGAAAACTCCATAGCGGGTGCTATTTTACCCAATTATGACCTGATGGACAGAAACAACCTCCGCATCACGGGTGAATATTACTTACCTATTGTCCATCAGCTAATGGCCCTGAAGGGCCAAAGTATTGAAGACATCAAGGAGGTTCGATCTCACCCCATGGCTTTGTTACAATGCAAGGTCTTCTTCGAACAATATCCTCACATCAAGCTAACAGAGGATCTGGATACAGCTTCGGTTGCCAAATGGATCAGTGAAAAGCAAGTAAAAGGTGTAGCCGCAATAGCAGGAATATCCGCAGCACAATACTATGATCTGGAAGTAATTAGTGATCAGATCCAAACCGTTCGAAACAACGTGACGCGCTTTTGCATTGTAGAAAAAGACAAGGGACAAGAAACTGTCGGGGCATTTAACAAAGCCTCGCTCAAACTTATTCTCACCAACGAAAAGGGAAGTCTGGCCAAAATACTCACCCTGATGAGTGAAAACGGCCTTGATCTGACAAAGATCCAGTCCATTCCTATTATTGATCAGCCTTGGAATTATGCGTTTTTTATTGATGTGTTGTTTGACAACTTGGCCGATTATAGGAAGACGCTTGTTCAATTGATAGAGAGAGGGATTACCGTAAAAATTCTTGGTGAATACCAAAATCGCAAATAAGAAAATGATAGCTCCTGCCAATCGATTATCTGATGTATCCGAATATTACTTTTCCCAAAAACTCCAGGAAGTAGCCGCTATGAAAGCGTCTGGAATTGATGTTATCAATATGGGCATAGGGAGCCCCGATCTAGCGCCTCACCCTTCGGTAATACAGGCATTGCACCGTAGCAGCAGCCTCGCGCATAACCATGGCTACCAAAACTACCATGGAATACCTGCCTTACGTGAAGCAATTTCAGAATTTTATCAGAAACATTTCACAGTCAAGCTAAACCCTGACGGCGAAATTCTTCCCATGATGGGATCAAAGGAAGCCATTATGCACATCTCCATGGCCTTTCTTAATCCGGGTGATAAAGTGTTGGTTCCAAATCCAGGCTATCCAACTTATACTTCGGTTACCAAGTTGGTAGGTGCCCAGACAATATACTATGACTTAAAGGCTGACTCTAATTGGCTCCCCGATATAGCACAGTTGGAAACCCTTGCCAAACAAGACATCAAGTTGATGTGGGTCAATTATCCTCATATGCCTACTGGAGCCAAAGCTAGCCTAGCTGATTTGGAAAGTTTGGTCCGCTTTGCCCAAAAGCATAATATATTGCTTGTCAACGACAACCCTTATAGCTTCGTGCTAAACCAGTCGCCCGTCAGCGTCTTAGCCGTTGAAGGTGCTATGCGTCACTGTTTGGAACTCAACTCGCTCAGTAAGTCCTTCAATATGGCGGGATGGCGTGTAGGAATGTTATGCGGTGCCAAGGAATTTCTATTGTCGGTGGTTAAAGTGAAAAGTAATATGGATTCCGGCATGTTTTTGGGGATACAAGAAGGCGCGGTGGCTGCACTTCAACTAGATCTAGATTGGTTTGCAGCTCTCAATCAAATATATGAAAAGAGAAGGAAGCTGGTATGGCAGCTCTGCGACCAGTTAGGTGCATCCTATCAAAGAGATACAAGCGGCATGTTTGTGTGGGCTAAGCTCGATCACAACCTAGATGCTAAAGCTTATGTTGATCGGTTACTGCAGGAAAGGCATATCTTTATTGCCCCCGGTGACATCTTCGGCAGCAACGGAAAGGGCTATATCCGTTTTTCACTATGTGTTAAAGAAGACGCTATCCAAAAGGCCCTCCAACGGACAAAATCTTTTTCTCCGCATAACGCATAGAGGGACTAAATTGACTTATCATGAAAAAAATACATATCATCGGTCTTGGTCTTTTAGGCGGATCTTTTGCCTTGGCCTTAAAAAGAGAAAAACCTGAAATTCTGTTTACAGGTACCGACAACAATCAACAACATCTGGAAGAAGCAGTCGCGCTGGGTATTATAGATGAAATCCGGGAGCAGCCGGACGAAGACACGGATGTCATCGTGATTGCCACTCCCATACATACGATCGCGCCCTTGCTGAAGGATATTTTGGACAACGTACCCAAAAACACTTTGGTCATGGATTTTGGTTCCACTAAAAAGAGTATCTGTGAGGCTGTTGCAGACCATCCGAGGCGGGAAAATTTTTTAGCTGCCCATCCCATCGCTGGCACGGAATATTCTGGCCCCAAGGCTGCAATAACAGGTTTGCTACAGGGAAAGGTATTAGCCATCTGTGAAATGGAAAAAACTTCTCTGGAACTGAAAGCGATGGCTTATGACATCTTTGAAGCCTTACAAATGAATTTGAGGTTTATGGACCCCGACGATCACGATCTTCAGTTTGCTTATATTTCCCATCTTTCTCATATTAGTTCCTTTATGTTAGGGAAGACGGTTTTGGACAAAATGAAAGATGACAGCCATATTTTAGATATGGCCGGAAGTGGCTTTTCGACCACTGTTCGTTTGGCAAAGAGCTCACCGGCAACCTGGACCCCTATCTTTTTGGACAATAAGACCAATGTCTTAGAAGCCCTTGATCTATACATCAAAAACCTCATAGCCTTCAGAGAAAAAATTATGGAAGATGATGCAGAGGGACTGAGAGACGAAATGGCAGAAGTCAATAAGATCAAAAAAATATTAGACTACGGAGGTTGATCGACGTTATAGATTACGGAAATAATGGGCAGTGTGTAACAACCTACTGCCGTACCAGGAAAACATTTCCCCATCTACCAGTTTTACGTCCAAGTCTGAAAAGGTCTGCTGGAACGCCTGCCGGTGCTTTTCTGAAAAAGGGTATGGCTCCGAACTGAGCAGGAGAAAGTCAGGTTTGAGGCTGGCTATTTCTCCTGCAGTTATTTCCGGATAACGGTCATTACTGATCAGATTTACATAGCCAGCACGACGCAATAGATCATCTATAAAGGTCTCTTTACCCACTGCTATCAATGGATCCTGCCAGATGAGGTATATAGCCGTCCCCCTGTGGTCAAATCCATCTTGCAGACCTAGTTGAATGTCAGAGACTATTTGTTCTGCATGCTGCTGCCTATCGGTGATCTTCCCCAGCTGCCTCATCATCTCAAAGGCAGCGCCTAAATCGTTTATATCACTCATCCATACCGGATGTTTTTCTGACAGCCTTATGATCCCCTCCTTATAATTCTCCTCTTTATTGCCAATGATAAGATCAGGCTTCAGCGCGTCGATTCGATCGAAGTTAAAATTTTTAGTGCCGCCGATGATTACCTTACCCTTCTTAATCCATTTAGGATGAACGCAAAATTTAGTGATGCCGACTAGTTGCTCTTCCAAACCAAGATCGCAGAGAAACTCCGTTTGAGAGGGTACTAAAGAAATAATTCTCTGTGGCACCTGTTCGAGCCAAATCCGCCGACCCATTTGATCAAGATATTCCATTATGGATGAGCGTATACTTCAGGATTTACAGGATAGGGAAGCTTTTCTCCTTTCAAGCCTGCAATGATATTTTCAGCTGCCAATCTCGACATGGCGCCCCTGGTTTCTTCTGTGGCAGAGCCTATATGAGGAAACACCACAGCGTTTTCCATATATAGGAGGGGATTATCTTTATGCGCAGGTTCTGGATCCGTCACGTCTAAACCAGCTCCCCAAATCAATCCTTGTTCTAGTGCTTGAATAAGCTCCTTTTCTTTATGTATTCCTCCACGAGCAGTATTTATAAAGATTCCAGAACGTTTCATTTTGGCAAATTGCTCCATCCCAAACATGCCTCTGGTCTCCTCTGTTAATGCCGTATGCACAGATACCACATCGCTTTGTGCCAGCAGCTCGTCAAATGGCACCTTTGTAGCGCCAAGTGCTTTTTCAGCCTCAGGATTGGTGCCCCTATTATAGTAGATAATATTCATGCCTAAGGCCAGCTGGCACATCCGCGCCAACTCCGCTCCGATACGCCCTAGGCCAATTATACCAAGGGTTTTACCATTTAGATCTACGCCCAAATCCTTTGTAGGACGGCTTATGCCCCATGCACCCTCCACTATCTTCTTATGAAGGCAAAGTGCTTTTCGGGAAACCGTCAGCATCAGCAACAATGCGATTTCGGCTGTAGCCTTATTCAAAACGCCTGGTGTATTTCCTATAGGAATGCCTAGCTTTGTGGCCGCTTCCACATCAACATTATCGAAACCGACGGAATGCAACGCGATGACTTTCAGATGCTGACATTGCTCAAGAAAGTCAGCATCAACTCCTTCTTGCCCAACATTTAAGAATGCATCGTGCTGAAGGCAAAACTTCAACGCTTCCTCCCTGCTTAAAATACGTTCGTCCTCCCACATCGTAACGGAAATACCCGCCTCCTGAAGCAGTGTTAAGCCAGTCTGTGGTATAACCTTATTGATAAAAACTTTCATGTAGATAAGTAGATCTGCTATAACGGAATTTAGAATGAGATATATTCATAGACGCTTTTGTAAGCATTGTGTTGCTCCACATAGTCCAAAAAATCACGATAAAATACGTTCGTGCTTAGTGTGCTACTATCGCCAATGACAATAAGCTTTCGCTTGGCTCTCGTGAGTGCCACATTCATTCTTCTAATGTCTGCTAAAAAACCAATTTCTCCTTTCAAATTGGAACGTACAAGACTAATCAGGACTACATCCCTTTCCTGTCCTTGAAATGCATCTATGGAGTCAATGGTGATCGCCTCTTGAAGTGCCTTTATGGCAGGATAACTATTTTCAAGCAACAATTCCCTAAAGCGTCTTACCTGTGCCCGATAGGGGGAAATTAAGCCTACTGTCCACTGCTGCCTTGAAAATTCATCCACTCCGACCCTGCTTAACAAGGCTTCCAGTACTTGTAACGCAAGATTTGCCTCCTCCACATTAAAGGAGCTTAAAGTATCTTCCTCCTGCTCTTCAGCATAACCACTTCCTGCTGTATCGATAAAAGTTAATACGGGCTCTTCCGGCGACAAATAATGATCCAGCGTATTTGGCGCCGCCTTCAATCCATTATCATAAAATTGTTTGGCAGAAAATCCCATGATCAACTCAGGCATCCTATACTGCAGGTTAAGCATCATGGAAGCCTGCCCTTGGCGTTTGATAGCCTTTTCAAATAAAGTCTCGCTGAGCCCAGCCTTGGCCGCCTCAAAGGATTTAATGGTAGGCGGAAGCTGACAATGATCGCCCGCCAATACCACTTTCTCTGCTTTGAGCACGGGGATCCATGTAGCAGGCTCCAAACCTTGTCCGGCCTCGTCAATAAAAACCACTGGGAACTTCATTCCCTTTAAGGAAGGTCCATTAGCACCTACCAATGTACTCGCTACAACCTGCGTATGCTTAAAAATATCATAAACTATATAGTTTTCCAGACTTAAGGCTTCTTCTTTGAGTTGATCCGCTTCTTCAAATAGGCGTCTTCGCTGCATCCTTTCCGCATTCCCAAAGTGACGCCTGTATTTTCTCCCCATGCTCCTGTACTCCTCTGCTGCCTTTCTCAGCTTCTTCAAATCCTTATAGCTGGGATGCTGCACCATCTGCGCGTCCAAGGTTAATGACAAAATCTTATCATCGATACGCGCCGGATGTCCCAGACGCAGTACTGACAATCCTTCATCAGAAAGCTTTTCGACTAAAAGATCCACGGCGGCATTGCTGGGAGCGCAGACCATTACCTGATCGATCTTCTCCAACGTTTGCCCTACGGCAGCCACTATCGTGGTAGTCTTTCCTGTGCCCGGAGGTCCATGTACAATGGCCAGATCTTTAGCTGCATGAATCAATCCCAGTGCTGCGTTTTGACTTTCGTTTAAAGTGGCAATAGGAGTAAAAGATGGTGCTGAAAAGTGAGCCTGCCGCTGGCCTAGCAAAATCCGCTTTAGTTCGTCAATCCTTCCCTCCTCTGTCTTAATAAGCTTTTTCAGCGTATACTCCATTTCTCTATAACTGGCTTCATCAAACAGCAAATCGACGCCCAGCTTTCCGTCATCGATCCAGTCAGGCAAATAATCACCGGTCAAAGTGATGACCATCATGTCCTTTTTGACAAAGTTGACCACGCCGTTGACGCGCGGCATCTTCGCTTCCTGATCATGCACGTTGGAAAAGAGAGATACGGATTTTCCCGATTGGAAACTGTGGGATTGATTAGGGTCATTCCTCTCAATCTCTAATATATACCGCTCCCCGTACCCAATTTTGATCTTTTTGATAATTATTGGATACCAACAGATCCCTTCTTTCTTTTTATCCGCTAAAGTGCTTTTAAGATTCTTTTCTTGATACTGCCGCAGATCCTCCTCCCACTCCTGTCTCAAAAGTTGTAAAGTATATGCTAATTCCTGCTGTAAATCCGGCATCAAAGGTTATTTTTAACATTTAAACTGAACTGGAATAAAGGTATTACGATTTAATCTAAAAAGCATCCGTCCGTGAATTTTCTTGCCCATGCCTATTTGTCCTTTAATGATCCGAAGATCCTGGTAGGGAACTTCATCGGTGACTTCGTTCGTGGGGATATAGAAAATCGCTTTGAACCAGAAATCGTTCGGGGCATTTATCTGCACCGGGAAATTGATGACTTTACGGATTTTCACCCATCTGTAAAAGCCGCCCAAAAGCTGCTCAAACCTCAATTTGGCAGATATGCCTTGGTGATCACAGACCTTTATTTCGATTACTTTCTGAGCAGCGAGTGGAGCAAATACGACGAAAGGTCGTTGTTGGATTTTTCTCTCTCGGTTTATGATGTATTGGAATCCCATCGCGCCAGCCTACCACGAAAGTTTTTGCATATTTTCGAATACATGAAAGAGCAGAACTGGCTGATATGTTATGCCACGCTAGAGGGGATGAAAACAGCCTTTTTCAACATGTCAAGAAGAGCTACTTTTGAATCGCATATGGAACAGGCGCATCTGGTATTGGAAGAAAAAGAAGAAGTATTTCGGGCTTACTTTAACGAGTTCTTCCCGGAATTGGTCAGCTTTTCAAAAAACAAAATCAGCGAATTAAAATCTGAATTATGATTGTGTGTAAACCAAAAATATCCACCTACTTTTCCTTAGGGGTGGTTGTGGTCTTATTGGTGGCGGGCCTGATGTATATCCTGAATGACTTTGCTACCAAGCAAAGCTTTGGGCTATGGTTTTACCTCGTTAGCTGCTCCATTATCACCGTGGTACTTTTGATGCTACTGGTTAAAATGATGGCTAATTATCGTTTCTTGACAGTTAAAAAGAACAACATCATGTTACGGATCCCGCTAAAAGGCCTCAGCAGGACTTATCCTTTATCCAGCATCAAAGCTTGGCAGGAAGAAGTAATTATGGCCAACAAAAAGGAATTCAGACAACTTACTATTCTCTTTGATGACCATGCTTCCTTTAGCCTCAGCAATCAAGAACATACGTCGTATAGTGAATTGATAAAGCTTTTTAAAGGAAAGTTGGCGAAGAAAAAAGTAGAATAGCTAATTTATGATATTAATGCTTCCGTTCAACTTCGGCAGATCTGCTATCAGCTCTTCGTTGTTTTTGGGTGCCAGATAGATTTCATTAAAGCGATTGAATTTTATAATTAAACCACCTGTGGCGAGTGAAGGCTTGAATCTTATCCACATCGTTTTACCTTTAATGATTTCCCTAATACTGTTGATGTCTATTTCCCCGTGTACATAGCCAGGCCTATAGATGGGTTTTTCGGCTCTGATCTGGTAATAGGTATTGAACAACGGCCATAGGATCAACACTAATGGGACAAGCATGGGAAGAAGCAATTCCGAATTTTGTGTAAAGGCTTGCTGACCTAAGCAAAAGAAACCAACAAGCAAGACGACATATCCCATCAACATGTACAGCATTCCTTTCTTGTTGGCTGGATAAATCTTCATATTAAGGCCAACCCCGGGTACTTATAGGAGAATTGCTAAGTCTTTTAATAACCTGCTCACTTCAGTTTGCTATCTTTTTCTCTTCTACCAAAGTAATATTTGCATTCAACTTTTGTAGATCCGCAATTAATGCATCGTTATTCTTGGCTGCTATATACACATCATCATAACGGTTGTACTTGATAATAATGCCATTTGTAGCCAGCGCGGGTTTAAAGCCAATCCATCTGGTTTTCCCTTTGACGATTTCCTTGATACAACTGATATCAATTTCCCCGTGGATATATCCAGAGCGATAGAACAATTTGTTTCCCTCTATTTTATAATAGGTATAAAACAATGCCCACACATTTAAGAAAACAGGGAGAGCAAACGGATAGAACCAGTGAGTTTTTTGAAAGAAATGATTTGGATCATTAGCATAGAGAAAAACCAAAAACATGAAATAGCCAGCCAATAAATAAACAGCAGGGCCTATTTTATTTGCTTTGTATATCCGCATATAATCAATTTTAACTCCACAATTTAATCAAATAACCCAAACAAACAAACAGCATTTTAGCAAATTACCATACAAAACCCATACCGATTAACAGTAAATATGGATCAAAAGAAGTTTAAGTTAATGTAAAGACAGAACCTCCCCAGGCTGTAAGTAACAGATTCCCGCTTGATTGTTTGTTTGCTTCAAAACCCGCACAGGATCTCCAAGAGGCTCATCTGATAGATCAAAGGTACCGTAGTGCATAGGAATCATATAAGTGGCGCGGGTATCCACAAAAGCCTGTACTGCTTCTAAAGGTGAGGTATGGCTCTGCCCCATAAAAAATTCAGGCTTATAAGCTCCGATTCCTAGCATACAATAATCTATGGAAGGAAAGACTTTTCCAATATCATGAAAATGACTTCCATATCCTGAATCTCCCGCAAAATAAAGGGTACGCCCTGCTCCTTGAATGACAAAGCCTCCCCACAAATTGCAGTTGGTATCATGCCAATAGCGTCTCCCCCAGTGTCTGGAAGGTACATAGCTGATGTTGATCGTGGGAGACGTTCGGTACTGCTGATACCAACCAGCAGCTTGAATCTCCTGCCCCTTTGTACAGGTGGACAACAGCCGGTCCAGACCTAGACCTGTTAGAAAAGTGGCCTCAGCATTAATCGCCGCCAAAGACTTAAGGCTTCTGATATCGCAATGGTCCCTATGGTCATGGGATATCAAGATGTAATCAATGTCACCGAGTTGATCAGGAGAAATAGGAAGGGGAGATTGTCTTTTAATAAAGGGCAAATCGAAGAACACTGGATCAACTAAGATAGAATAACCTGCTAATCGGATAAAAAATGAGGCGTGTCCTAACCAAATAATGCAATCCCCTCTACTAGCTGAGTCAAGATTGGGCACAGACACTTGTAGCCGCCAACTTTCGTTCTGCTTTTCCTCCTTCTGAGGATTTGTCATCAGTTGCCATTTCAGCAACTGCCGGATAGAATCAACGAAGAGGTATTCATGGTTGGCAAATCTTCCTCTACGGTCAACAGGTGTCCCCTTCCACTCAAAAGGCAGATCAGCATAAGCCAAGTAGGGATTGTCCTTGTATGTGTGTATCCAGTTCGGAGCATTCATAGCAAAAAATAGAATTAAATAAATAGGGAGTGCAATGGCTTGCACTCCCTGTTCTGATTAATGTTTCCAGTCATACTGCTGGATATCTTCCAAACAAGCTGTTAACAGCTGAATGCACAGATCTATATCCTTTTTGTGAGCCATTTCAATAACTTGGTGTAGGTGCCGTGTCGGTATAGAGATAGCTCCCGCAATAGCGCCCTGCTTGCCCATTCTTTGTAAACCGGCTGTGTCAGTACCCCCTGCGGGAAGAATTTCAGGCTGCCAAGTTATTCCCCGGGCATCTGCAGTCTTTTTCATAAACTCCACCATCCTGTAATCACAGATGGTCATCCCGTCCATAATTTTTATGGCCGCGCCTTTGCCAAGCTCGGTGACTCGCTCGTGGGGAGCAGCACCTGGTACATCGTAAGCTATAGTCGTGTCCAAGGCTATTCCGAAGTCTGGATTGATATTATGTGCCGCTACATTGGCTCCCCTTAAGCCAACTTCCTCCTGTACCGTAAAGACGGCGTATACGTCATAGGGAACCTTACCTAAGGTGCGTAGGGCTTCCATCAGAATAAATACGGCCACCCGGTTATCAATTGATTTACAATTCACACAGTCGCCCATTTCCACTAGTTCACGGTCACGGGTGATGGGATCTCCCACTTTAATATATTTCTCCACTTCTTCCTTGGAGCGACCCATGTCAATAAAATAATCGGTGGTCTTGGGCATCTTCCCTCTCTCCTCCTGAGACATCACGTGGATAGGTTTGCTACCCATCACACCCACAAGGTCCTCGGTGCCATGAACAATCACTCGCTGGGCGGTTAGCGTTTTGGGATCAAAACCTCCCAAGGTATGAAAACGGATAAAGCCATTATCGTCGATATGGGTAACAATAAAACCTATTTCATCCATGTGAGCTGCTACCATTACCCGTTTTCCCTCCGGATTATCTACTCCTCTTTTAATGGCCACCACATTGCCCATATTGTCTACATTAACTTCATCAACTAGAGGCGAGACTTGCGCTATCACAAAATCGCGGATTTTCTTTTCAAATCCAGGTGCACCGGGAATTTCACAGGTTTGTTTTAAAAGTGCAGTATCGATTGACATATCACATTTTGGTTTTAAAACCAAAACACCCATTGAAGAACGAATGGGTGTTTGGTGTCATCAGATTATATAACTCAATAAGCTCTTACGGCTTTTCCCTGCATAAAATTGACAAAGGAGCGGTTGACCACCTGCATGCCTCCTACCGTTGGGAAGTTCCCAGTAAAATACCAATCTCCCTTGTGGTCTGGGCATGCTTGATGGAGACTAGCCACCGTTTGGTAGATCACCTTTACCTCAGCTTTGATTTGTGGAGTGGTAATAATCTCAGCTACCTTGTCTGAAATCTCCTCATCGGTAAAGTGCGCGTATACCTCTTTGACGTAGTTAACATTGCTTTGGGGATTTTCTAGGCACTTTGCATATACTTCGTCAAGAATATACCCTTTTCCACCTTCTTTGAGCAAAGATGTCGCAGCCCTAAAAGCAATGAAATCTTTCATTTTAGACATATCGATTCCATAGCAGTCAGGAAATCTAATCTGTGGGGCAGAGGATACAATAATAATTTTCTTTGGATTGAGCTGATCTAAGGTAGTGAGAATGCTTTTCTCCAAAGTAGTCCCTCTGACAATGCTATCGTCTAGTACCACTATGGTATCAATATGCGGGCGAATTACTTCATAAGTGGTGTCATAGACATTAGCTACCATGGCGTCGCGATCATTGTCATTGGTAATGAAAGTCCTTAATTTGACATCCTTCGTGACCAATTTTTCAACCCTTGGCCTGAAACTAAGCAGGTCCTCAAGTTCTCCTAAGTGGGGCTTCCCTTCTAGCAACACTTCCCTGCGTTTGGCACTGAGATAGTCTTCAAGACCTTCGATCAATCCATAAAAGGCTGTTTCTGCAGTATTAGGAATATAGGAGAAGACCGTGTTTTTAAGATCAAAATCAATCGCTTTTAAGACTTGGGGAACAAGGTTGCGGCCTAACATCTTTCTTTCCCTATAGATATCTGGGTCGGTACCTCTCGAAAAATAAATTCGCTCAAAGCTGCAGGATTTCTTTTCTAGGGCAGGAAGGATTTGATATTCACCATAAGAGCCATCCTTATTTACGACCAAAGCATGACCGGGTTGAATCTCTTTGATTTCTTTATAGTCTATATTGAAGGCAGATTTAATGGCCGGCTTCTCGGATGCTATCACCACAATTTCCTCGTCGGCGTAATAATAAGCCGGTCTAATTCCCGCAGGGTCCCTTACAACAAAGCTAGATCCATTACCAATCAATCCTGCCATCGCATAGCCACCATCGAAGTCTCGACAAGAACGGCGTAAAATCCTTGCCACATCAAGCTCATCTTCTATGACTTCCGTGATCTCCTCGTTAGAGTAGTCTGCTTTATACTTGTCAAAGATTCTTTGGTTTTCCTCGTCCAAAAAGTGTCCTATCTTTTCCATGACGGTCACCGTGTCCGTCTTTTCCTTAGGATGCTGGCCGAGCTCTACCAGTTTGCTGAAAAGCGACTCCACATTGGTCATGTTAAAGTTGCCCGCCATCACCAGGTTTCTACTCCTCCAGTTATTTTGCTTCAAGAAAGGGTGACAGGTTTCAATACTATTTTCTCCGTGAGTCCCATACCTCAGATGGCCTAACCAAACTTCGCCTGTAAAGGCAATATTTTCTTTCAACCATTCGGCATCCATTAAAGCTTCTTCTCCACCATGCTTTTTCGCCTTTTTGTACTTCTTGGAAATTTTAGCAAATATGGAGTTGACCGCTTGAGCTTCTACCGACCGATAACGACTGATATACCGAGTACCTGGTTTAGTTCCAATTTTAATATTAGCAACACCCGCACCGTCCTGCCCCCGGTTTATCTGCTTTTGCATCAACACATACAACTTGTTAGCTGCATACATAGGTGTACCGTACTTATCAATATAATATTGGAGAGGTTTGCGGAGCCTGATCACGGCAATCCCGCATTCATGTTTTATTTGTTCACTCATTAGACTTGAGGTGAGTTTGGAAGCAACAAAGTTACTCCTTTAAAACCAAATTTTATTAATGGTCCAATTGTAACTATAAATCAGAAAAAAAAATTCATTATCTTGTTTGGTTTTATCAACGTAAACTACACCCCGCCAAGAGCAAGATAATGCGAGTATCACATGGATTGATAGCTTATTTCTTCATTTATTCCCATAGCGGGTATTTTTCCAACGACACTGCCTCACCAAAAAACAACCTGGTCGCCTGCTCAAAAGAGGCTGTATAGTCAGATACAAGAAATCGATCTCGCTTAGGCTCAGTATCGTGATTAATTAAGTTGTTAAGTTCAAGAAACGCCTTCGTTGCTTTTGCTACCATCTCCGAACTATCGATCACTTCCACATCACTGCCCAAATACAGTTCTATCTGCTTTTTGATGAGAGGGTAATGGGTACATCCCAACACCAAAGCATCTAAACCTTGCAACTCCGGATGATTAAGATAGGAACGGATAATGCCTTCACTTACTTCGTTGTTATGAAATCCTTCTTCTATCATAGGAGCCAATAAGGGTGTGGCTAGTGCTACAAAGGAAATGTTTTCACCAAGGGCATCCACTTTTTTGCGGTATACCCCTGAACCTACCGTTTGTTTGGTGCCTATTAAACCTACCTTCTTGTTCGCGTGATTTTCTCTAAGATAGTCAACTACGGGATCTATAACATTGAATACTTTGGCTTTGGAAGCTACATAAGCGCTGACAAGCTCGAAAGCGGCAGCAGATGCTGAATTGCAGGCTATGAGTACCAGTTTACATTCAGCTTTTAACAACACGTCAGCAATTTTGATGGAGTAGGCCTGTATGGCGGCAGTACTCTTATCGCCATAAGGGAGGTGGGCAGTATCACCAAAATAGATGATCTGTTCATTCGGAAGAAGATTTTTTACCGCTCTTGCAACAGTCAAGCCTCCAATTCCGCTGTCGAAAATCCCAATGGGTGCAGATGCTTTTTTTGACATAACCATTTAATGAAAGTGCAAATTAAAGGCATATGCATCAAATATACCTTGCTAGGCAAAGAATCTTTCGGTTCTGCCTCACTTATCACCGGGGTTCAGCAAATTTGCTCCAGAATTTTCAAAAAATGATCTACACAATGTGGTGATCATCCACAATTTTTCTTTGACAATATGCCTCAGAACGCTTGCTTTAGGGATTTTTTTGTGGCACAACCTTAGACTTAATGCTACCGAAATCAAAAACGTATATGATGCAAAAAGTTATAATACTACTGTTCCTCGCGATAAGTTTTGTAATGATGACATTGATTTCCTACATGAAATTTCAAACGATACTATACCTTGAGTCCGATCAATCTTCAAGTCAATATTATGTAGACAGTTACCAATATCAACTACATGAAACTGAGCAAGCGAGGGGTTACTAATACCTAAGTTTAATCAAATGAAACTCTCAGCATATATATCATTCATCCTACTTCTATTAGCTGTTGCTTGTCACAGCAACCATCCGGAAGTCTCTCCCCAGCACAGTAGTGCCTTGGCGGATAGTACTTGGGCAAACCATTTGACCCAGAAGATCTCTTTAGAGGAATTGCCAGTGGACGTCAAAGAAGAAATCTACAATGACGAAATATTTCATGGCTTGGATATTTCTGATATCACAAAGATTACAAAAGACAATTTCACTTATTATGATATGACCTTCAAGGATGCAGATGGTCAGCTCATCATGGTCTTTTATGATGAAAAAGGAGAAATAATAGTTCCAAATAACTAAGCTGCCTACGTTGGTAACAGCTGCAGTTGTAAAATAGAAAGATATCGGGATTAATAATCAACATACCTACAATTACGCCAAGCACCGATTTTTAGTCGGTGCTTTTGCTTTTTTATATTTACTTTTGTGACTGGAAAATGTTAGCTTTCAGTATGAAAAAAATACTTCTTCTAGAAGACGACCTTACGTACTCTAAAATCATCAAGAAGTTTTTGGAGAAAAATCAATATTCGGTGACTACGGCTACCAAGTTAGTGGATGCTTATAGTCTAATGGAAAGGGAGTCGCCGGAGCTGATCATCACTGACTATCGTTTGCCAGATGGAACAGGAATGGAAATTCTGGAAAAAATTATCAACAGTAAAAAACATACACCAGTTATTCTCATTACCAATTACTCGGATATCCGTACAGCGGTGAAGTCAATGAAGATGGGCGCATTTGAGTATATTACTAAGCCTGTTAATCCTGACGAGCTACTTGCCACCGTAAACGAGGCGTTCAATGTAAAACATAGAATTGTTGACGACGTTGAAACAGAGTACGTTAAACCTGCGCAGGATGACGATTTAGAGGATGATTACTTTGTGGGAGAAAGCCGAGTGGCGCTGCAAATCGAGCAGTATATCAATTTGGTTGCTCCCACGGACATGAGTGTTATTGTTCTTGGAGAGAGCGGGACAGGTAAAGAATATATCGCAAAAAGAATTCACCAAAAATCTAAAAGAAGTTCCGGGCCTTTCGTAGCTATAGATTGCGGTGCACTATCCAAAGACTTGGCAGGTAGCGAATTGTTTGGACATGTCAAAGGAGCCTTTACTGGAGCCTCTGACAACAAAACCGGCCATTTCGAAAGCGCAAAGGGAGGAACCATATTCTTAGATGAGATTGGTAACTTGAGTTATGAAGTTCAAATCAAGTTGCTGAGAGCCATTCAGGAAAGGAAGATCCGAAAGATAGGTGGAAACAAAGACATAGACATAGACGTCAGAATTATTGTAGCCACCAATGAAGACTTAGCCGTAGCAGCTAAAAACGGTGAATTCCGGGAAGACTTATACCACCGTCTCAACGAATTCAGTATGGAGGCCAGCCCTCTCAGAGAAAGAAAGGAAGATCTTTTCAAATTTGCAGAACTCTTTTTGCAAGCCAGCAACAAAAGTTTGGAGAAGCACGTAACTGGCTTCAGCGATGAGGTGAAGGAGATCTTCATGAACTACAGCTGGCCGGGTAATCTCAGGGAATTTAAGAATATCATTAAACGAGCGGTATTATTGACTGGAGAAGGCGTTATCACTCCAGATGTGATACCGTTGGAGCTTAGCCTTCCGGAGAATTCGGTTACCGAAATTGGAGGTGCCAAAGACCTCAAAAGCTCTTTTGAAGAACAAGAAAAATCCTTGATTATTAAAACCTTGGAAGAGGTTAAATACAATAAATCAAAAGCAGCCAAGATCCTAGACATGGATAGGAAGACGCTGTACAATAAACTGGAAAAATATAGTATCGAATAATTTATCGTTTAACTCATATAGATTTACACAGGCTTATTGGCTGGTCCAATAGGCCTGACTATATTTTTCCTGCAATTCATCTTCATGAAGTCAATCATTAGTTTTGTCATCCGCTATATTCCTCGCAAGTATCTTCAACTGGTAAGCCATTTTTTTTTGAAGATCATAGCATTGTTTTATAGGGGAAATAAGGTACAATGTCCGGTCTGTACCCATACTTTTAGGAAACTCCTGCCATATGGCAGAAAGGCCAGGGAAAATGCACTGTGCCCCAATTGCCTTTCTCTGGAACGACATCGGTTGATGTGGCTATTCCTGCAGAGAGAGACTTGCTTTTTTCACTCCCCCATTCATGTTCTACATGTTGCTCCCGAACTATGTTTTATCGATCGCTTTAACGCTTTATCTAACCTTGACTATATTACAGGAGATATAGAATCCCCCTTGGCTAAGGTAAAAATGGATATTCATCAAATCCCTTTTGATGATAATACTTTTGATGTAGTTTTTTGCAACCATGTAATGGAACATGTGGATGATGATATTTTGGCATGCAAAGAAATTAACCGCGTGCTGAAGCCAAACGGCTGGGGAATTATTCAGTCTCCCGTGTATGGACAGGATAAGACCCTTGAAGATAAGACAGTAACTGACTCTGCCGAAAGGGAAAAACTGTTTGGACAAAGAGACCATCTCCGTAAGTACGGTAAGGATTACGCGCAGAGACTTAGCAAATCCGGATTGCGGGTACAAGAAAACCTGTTTGTTAAAACACTTTCGGCGGAAGAGATTCAGCGCTTTGCTTTGGCGCCCGATGAAGTAATTTTCTATTGTACCAAAGGGAGCTAACCGCTTCGGGCTTTTTTGAGCGCTTCCCACAGAATACCCATCCCGTAGGACAGTAACTGTCCGTAGGAGGTTATAATGGCCAATACACCTACCGATATGGATTTATTTTGCCATGTGGCTGTCACCAACAGTCCAAATGTCCATAAGCCAAAGACTACCGCTCCCAAGAGCTTTAAGTAGGGAATAAAAAGCCCTCCAACCAACCAGCCTATAAACCCTACCAGAAAAAATAAAGGCAGTAAATGAACCAACTTTACCGCATCGGGATGGTATCTGCTTACATTGATCCGGTTTCTTCCAAAGGAGAATGCTTGGGCAAAAAATGAAAGCAAGGTATTTTTTCTCTTATGAAACACATAAGCCTCCTCTACCAATTCTAACCGATAACCCATCTGCTTAATCCTGATACTGAGTTCTATGTCTTCTCCCTTATTTGGATCTACAAAGCCGCCGGTAGCAGCGAATACTTCTTTTGACATACCCATATTGAATCCACGAGCCTGATACTTTGTTGGATCTTTCAATTTCCCTCTTATACCACCAGTAGTCCAGAAGGAAGTCATACTAAAATTAATCGCCTTTTGAAATATTGAAAAATCCTTGGCCGCAGCGTCGGGTCCCCCATGGGCATCCAACTTGCGCTCTCGGATGGCCGAGTATAAAGTAGAAAGATAATCGGGGGGAATGATGCAGTCAGAGTCGAACAGCACATAGTAATCGCCGTCAGCTTTTTCCATGCCGAAATTTCGGGCGAAGCCCTGCCCGCTATTTTCTTGAAAGAAGTAGCGCATACGCAGCCGCTCTTGGTGTTTTTTGACGACCTCCTCGGAGGTGTAAACAGAACCATCTTCTACAATAAGCACTTCAAAAGCTTTGTAATCTTGATTGACTAGGCTTTCCAGTAACTCATGTAGTTCTTGGGGCCGGTTGTAAACCGGAACGACAACGGAAAAAATCATTCTAAGAAATTTATTTCCTCATCAATGTTGTAGTCCGTTTTTCGGGAATTATTGGAGGTCATCATTTCAGCTAGAAAACCGGTTAGAAATAATTGGACTCCGATAATGACAGCCGCAATGGCAAGAAAGAACAAAGGCTGATCGGTGATTTCACGAACCTTCAATCCTTCCTTTAGTGCATGCAGTTTTTCGAATATAAGCCAAAGTGTGATACCAAATCCGGTTAAAAAGGACAAGGAGCCTAATAAGCCAAAAAAATGCATGGGATTTTTTTTGTATCGATTGACAAAGGAAACCGAGATCAGGTCCAAAAACCCATTGACGAAGCGTTCGAGCCCAAATTTGGTATAACCGTATTTTCTCGGTCGGTGCTCCACCACCTTCTCGCCGATTTTTCCAAATCCGCTCCATTTAGCAATCAGGGGAATATACCGATGCATCTCCCCGTAGATATGGATATTCTTAACAACCTTGCGCCTATAAGCTTTCAGTCCACAGTTGAAGTCATGCAGCTTGATGCCGGAAATAAAGCGTGTAAAGCCGTTAAAGAAACGGGAAGGAATAGTTTTGGTGATAGGATCATGTCGCTTTTTCTTCCAGCCTGATACAATATCATAGCCTTGTTGGGTGATCATATTATACAATGCGGGAATTTCGTCAGGACTGTCCTGAAGATCCGCATCCATTGTAATCACAACCTGGCCATTTGATTTTGCAAACCCAATATCCAAAGCAGCGGACTTACCATAGTTACGGGTAAATCCTATTGCTTTTATATGTCCATTCGTCCTGGAAAGTTCACGAATAACTTCCCAGGACGAATCGGTACTACCGTCGTTGACAAAAATAAGCTCATAGGAATAACGGTTCGCGGCCATTACCCTTCCGATCCATTCAGCAAGCTCAGGGAGGGATTCTTCTTCATTATAAACAGGAACTACTATGGAAATGTCAACCATTCAAATTAATAATCAAGAGACTTATCTTTTTTCTTGATGATAGCACCAAGAATTAATGCAAGAATGGCGTAAAAAATTAACATAAAGCCAGCACCTTTCAGCATACCCGGAACGGTATATGCTTCTTCAAAACCTTTCCTCATCTCATCCATTTGGTCAGAGGGAAGTTCGCCAGCTCCAAAGGAATCCATCATCCTGAGGGTGTTCTCCATTGTCAGCTCCGCCAGCCTTTGCCCAAGACCTGAGTCTAATACGGCAAATAGCAAGATACTTCCAAAGGTGGAAATAACAAGCATAACGACCAAAGCTATAAAAGCATATTGAAAGGCAGTACCAAAGGTCATGAAACCACCGATTTCCCTGCGATATTGGATCCCAAAGTATATGATGAGTCCTACGTAGATAGCCAACGTACCAAAGCCATACCAAGCAGAAACCATCAGCTCGTAATTGATGAAATATACCAAGAAGGTGAGAACTGTTGTAATTAATCCAACAATGACACCGGCCTTTATGCCAGCTTGTGTAGGGGTTGTGGCGGTTTCCATAATTTTAAGCTTTTGAGTTTTTAAGTATAATTGATAGGATGATCGTGAAAAATAGTCCGGGGATCAACTTCCGTAAAAAATCATTTAGGACGACATCAAAGATAGTCATACCAGACATGCTTTCCACAGTAGCTTTGTAAGACTCTTCCCCAAGCTGTTGCATGATTTCTCCCCTTTTTTCCTCCAGCAGAGCCATGGCGGCCGCCCTGTAGTCTTCAAAAACCGCCACGTCTATATGCAACATGATAAAGATAACGATTGCGGAGAGGAATGCCAAAAGCGTATATACAAAAAAACCAACCGTCATTCCTTGTCCAAAAGACAATTCTCCACGGTTCATGTTGTCTCGGAAGTTTTTTATCCCCAAGAAGATGAAGATCGGGAGAAGGATATATCCGAAAATTTCTGTAAAGCTTATCGGCTCTGACCCTATAAAATAAAATACAAGAAAGGCTAGTCCGCAGAAAGCCCCACCTATTAAACCGAACCCTCTGCCTGCTTTAAAATATCTATCCATTTATGCGTTCGAGTTTCCCTTTGTTGATCAGAAATTTTATTCTTCCGTTTAACCTTCCGTTAAACCAGGGAGAGTTTTCAGAAAGGGATGGATTACTATAGCGGTCAAAACGCCATTCTTCTCGAGGATCGAAAATTGTCAAAGTGTCAAAACCTGTCTCTGCCCTTTGAAGTACTTTAGAGGGACCCTTTGTAATTTTGCTGATCAGCATTGGCCAACCGAGCTCCTTTTCAAGCTGAATCAGACCATGAAGAAAAGTAGGCAGCCCCAGCATCCCAAAAGCTGCTAGATCAAACTCCATATGCTTAGCATCTACTTCCAATGGTTGATGATTGGAGACAATGGCATCAATGGTACCGTCTGTAAGACCTTCAAT
Organism: Cyclobacteriaceae bacterium; assembly: GCA_035303945.1. Taxonomy (GTDB): domain Bacteria; phylum Bacteroidota; class Bacteroidia; order Cytophagales; family Cyclobacteriaceae; genus DATGMS01. The sequence goes on along the minus strand of DATGQZ010000073.1, from coordinate 1,036 downwards.
AAGGGCTTCTCTGTCTTCATTTCCTCTATAAGGTGGTATCACCTTTAGGTTTGTATCAAAATCAATCAAATCTTGGTCTGAAAAAAGCAGTTGATATAAGGATACGTCAGCGGTGACTTGAAGTCCTTCCTCCTTTGCTTGTCGGATGGCTTCGACTACACCAGCTGTACTGACCGTCTGAAAATGAAGTGACCCTCCAGTATATTTTAAGATATCTATATTTCTCTTCACCGCCACTTCTTCCGCCATTGCGGGGATACCTTTAAGGCCGATTTGCGTAGAGGTGAGCCCCTCGTGCATCTGTCCAAACATGGCCAACAAAGGGTCATAGGAATGATCAAATAATATCCCGTTGAATTTTTGAAGATATTGTAAGGCCTTCATCATCCGGTCAGAGTTAGACAAAGGAACTGTTCCTTCTCCAAATATTCGGACTCCATGGTGGTGCATGTCCAGTATGTCAGTAAAATCCTCCCCGAGGGTGTCTTTGGTTATGGCTCCTTGCAGGTGGATCGTAGTAAAGAAATTACGTATTTTGCTTTTAATAAATTCAACTTCATTTTTGCTTTGGATGGCAGGCACCGTATTAGGTAGCAACACAGCTTCGACAAACCCACTTTTTTTTAGCGTATCCCCCAAGCTTTCCAAGGTTTCACGATGTTCAAGGCCTGGTTCTCCCGCAAAGCAGCGGAGATCTATCCAGCCTTTAGAAGCTAGCCAACCGCTGCAGTCTATTTCTTCTAATTGATCCGAAGTTATGGTTTGTGCTGATACTTTCTTGATCTCATCTCCTTCAAAAATATAATCAGCCGGATCATGCACCCGGTCATCTATCAACTTCAATGATTTGAATAAAATGGACATAGACATCTAATTTGTGCAAAACTGCAACATTAATCTTTAAAAATGAAGGTTGCTGGGGTGAATCTTGTGTGGGCAGGGATAAAATTCAGGGCAAGATCCCGAAGGGGAGGCGGGGTGGACAGGCCATAAACAAAAAAAGGCCCGCCGTAAAGGCGGGCCAATGGGTACGGGC
>DATGQZ010000072.1:0-36157 GCA_035303945.1 Cyclobacteriaceae bacterium | reverse complement strand
CTGTACTCACGGTCTTCATTATAAATATCATGATCTTTCGCTACTGCCTCAATATTGGTATCAAAGACAGTTCCGTCTAGCAGCTTGCCTGTATAGTTGGCATGGACGGTATTGCCGATGGTAGGTCGTGAAGCGGTACCTTCTTCTTGCACAATGACGACGACGCCACTGGGATCATGGATACGATACAGGCTATCGTAATCGGCAGTTTGAAGATATTCGGCTATTTTGACACTGTCAATCGCCAGGTTACCCTCCTCATCATATACGGGACCTCCAAGATTAAAATTAGACTCACAGGCACTGAATAAAATGCTAAGAATAATAAGGATTCCTGATGCGTATCTGATCATAATATTAGGGTTGTTTTTTTACTTCCACCAAATCAAGGTCGAAGATTAGAACGGTATTTGGCCCGATCGCGCCCTGCCCTCGGGATCCGTAAGCATAAGCTGAGGGAATAAGCACGGTTGCTTTTTCTCCCTCCTTCATTTGTGCCAAAGCATAATGCCAACCTGGAATTACACTGGTGTAGCCTAGGACAATGCCGTAGGGGCTATAGTCGCGGGCCGAATTGTAAAGGTTGTTGTCCCTTGCTATCTGTTCTACTGAAGTGTCGAATACTTTTCCATCAAGGAAATATCCGGTATAATCAACGTAGAGGGAGTCTCCCGCGTTGGTAGCTGTGCCGCCTGTATTATCTTCTGTAAACAACAGCGTGATGCCAGAATCCCCTACTTCTACCTTTCGGGTATAGGCTAAATCAGTGTCGGCGACATAAGCCTCAATTTTCCTTACATCCTCTTGATGAACTACTTCAGAGGATTCATCCTCTGAGATGCAAGAAAACAGCAGCCCTGTCACCAGTGCTGCTGTCAATGTATATTTTAAAACGCTTTTCATTAATTACTTAACGTCTGTCACTTCTACATCGAAGATAAGTACCGAATTAGCGGTAATTTCCTCACTTACCTGTTGGTTGCCATAGGCCAAAGTTGAGGGAATCAACAGTTTGGCTTTAGAGCCTTTTCTCAGATGCTGCAGCCCTTCATCCCATCCTGGAATGACTCTGCCCATGCCTACTTGGAATTCGATCGGCTCATAAGGACGACCTTCCATAAATTTATTGTTGGCTTTGGCTACTTCTTCAGAACTGGTGTCAAAAACTCTTCCATCAAGCACATAACCGGTATAATTTACCGAAACAGTACTACCCGCCTCTACTTCTGGTCCATCACCTTCTTCTTCTATGACGTAAAAAAGACCTGATTCTGTCTTGGTTGCATTCAAATTATTTTCGGCAATATACTCCTCTAGGATTTGAACGTCTTTATCAGTCTGTTTCTTTTGGCTGGCTTCAAAAAGATCATTAAAATAATCCTGGAAAACCTGCTCCTCCAAAACATCAACCACCCCGATGCTCAAGCTGATATTTTGTCCTGTTGATAGAAAAGGAGGAAGCCCAGGGCCGAAAATCTTTTCTGCGGTAGCATTCACCACAATACTATCTCCTTTTTTCAGCGCTTGGAAGATCTCATTGATGCCTTCAATTTCCCCATCCACTGAGTCTTGATATTGCATATAACCAGGGGTTGGGAAGTCGTAGCTGGACAAGAAAACGGAGTCTTTGTCAGTTCTTGCCGTGTAGTGGTAGACCACATATTCCCCGTCTTTTGGCTTTTCCTTACCTTCTTTGATATAGGTGTATTCTATACCGTCAGATGTGGTTTCCGTTTTCTTCTGGCAAGCCACCATGCTGACTGATGCTGCCAATACAGCAGCGGATAATGCAATACTCTTAATGCTTTTCATTGATTAATTCCAATTGATTGAATAAAGTGTGTTTGTTTTCTCTGACAAGTTGTTCAAATCTCTCCGTCGTTTCGGCCAAAGACAGGGAGGACTTTCCTCCAGAAGCATTCTTATGGCCTCCGCCGTCAAAATACTTTGCGGCAAATTTGTTGATGGCTACATCTTCGGCTGTGCGGAAAGAAATTTTGACGCCGTCTTTCCTTTCGGTAAACAGCGCAGCCAACTTAATACCGTCCAAAGATAGGGCATAATTTACCAAACCTTCGGTGTCTCCGGTTTGAGAATCGTATTTTTTTAAGTCTTTTTTACTAATGGCGAAATAAGCGGTCTGCAGATCCTGAAGGATCACCAATCTTCTGGTCAACGCAAAACCAATGAACTTGAGCCGGTTGATGGAGTTGGTATCATAGATCAGGCGGGATATTTTGGACACATCTGCACCCAAGCCTATCAGCTCAGCTGTCACTAAATGAACATTCTTGGTGGTGTTGGGATGCCTAAAGCCTCCTGTATCCGTCATGATGCCGGAATAAAGGCAATCAGCAATGTCGACATCAATAAGCTCCTTATCGCCCATCTCCACGATAAGTTCATAAACCAGTTCACAGGTGGCCGCCGCATTGGTGGACCAATAGCTAAAATGAGCAAAGTCCTCAGGATCTTGATGATGATCAATGTTGACAATAAAGGCTTTGGAAGCTTTCACCATTTCGGCCATCTCATGGATCCTTGATAAGCTGGAAAAATCGACACAAATAATCATATCTGCTTTAGATATAATCTCCGCAACCTTCTCCTGTTTCCCTTCTTCTTCGAAGTTAACCACCTCTTCATTGCCTTTCATCCAATGCAAAAAGGATGGATAATCCGATGGCGTAATCACGGTTACCTGATGATTTTTCTTTTTTAGGTAGTGGGCTAATGCCAAAGAAGAGCCTAATGCGTCTGCATCTGGCTTATGATGGGTGGTAATAACTATTTTTTGAGAGAGGGATAATCGTTCTTTGAATGACTTTATATCTTGCATCTATACAGTTTTGCGTCTGCACTTTTGGTACATAAGGTGCAAAGGTCAATATAATTTTTTAATTTTCCCAACCAAGCCAACTCGCTTACTATAAAGGATATAGGACTAAAAGTAGGGAAATATGGTCGCATTTTGAAGTAAAAAAGCTACTTTTGCTCCCAATTATTCCAACTCTAAAACCAATAAAATGGCAAGTAACAGAACATTTACCATGATCAAGCCCGATGCATTCGGAGCGGGAAATTCAGGGGCAATTTTGAAGATGATAGAAGAAGCCGGCTTCAAAGTGGTAGCGCTAAAAGCAACAAGGTTGACGGCTGAATTGGCTGGAAAATTCTACGAAGTACATAAAGAAAGGCCATTTTACAAAGATTTATGTGCCTATATGTCCTCAGGACCAATCATTGCCGCTATCTTGGAAAAAGACAATGCTGTTGAAGATTTTAGAAAATTAATAGGTGCGACCAATCCTGCTGATGCTGCTGAAGGCACCATCCGTAAATTGTTTGCCACCTCTATCGAAGCCAATGCAGTGCATGGTTCTGATTCCGATGACAATGCGGCCATTGAAGGAAACTTTTTCTTCAGCCAATTTGAACGGGTAATATAAATATATAGTGAGACAGAATAACTTTCTGTCTCACATTTATTTATTTTTTTTCCATTCCTCCTCAGCGGCATCCTGCCGGTTTCTTTGGTTATCCAGTTGTCGATCCAAATTAAAAGCAGCCGTTATCAAGCCCAAATGGGTAAAGGCTTGCGGAAAATTACCCAAATGTTCACCCTGAAAACCCAATTGTTCGGCATATAAGCCCAGATGGTTCGCATACCCAATCATTTTTTCGAAGTATAGCCTTGCTTTCTGCAACTGACCTGCCCGGGACAAGCATTCTATATACCAAAAGGAGCACATGGAAAAAGTACCCTCTCCGTGTCCAAGCCCATCATCCGCTGCCTTTTCGTGTCTATAACGGTAGACAAGTGAGTCGGACACCAGATCTTCTTCAATAACTTTTAACGTTGAGAGCCACATGGGATCTTTGGGGCTGATAAATCTCACCAGAGGCATCAACAACAAAGCCGCGTCCACATTATCACTTCCCTCAAATTGCACAAAACATTTACGCTCCTCATTCCAGAACCGCTCATAGATTGATTGGAAGATCAAATCCCTTTGTGCACACCATGCTGGATTCTGCGGAAAAGAACGCGCATGTCCAATCTTAATGGCTCTATCCAAAGCCACCCAACACATGAGGCGGGAGTACAAAAATTTCTTTCTGCCTCCCCTGACTTCCCATATGCCTTCATCTTCCTGATCCCAATTGCGCGCTACCCAATCGATTTGTTGGGAAATGTTCTTCCAAAAACCATAGGAGATGGGAGAGCCATATTTATTAAACAAATAAACAGCATCCAACAACTCGCCATAGATATCCAGCTGTAGCTGCATATGCGCATTGTTGCCAATTCGGACGGGTGCAGAGGCTTTATACCCTTCCAAATGATCGAGAATTTGTTCGTCAACCTCTTTATTGCCGGCCACGGTGTACATCAACTTTAAGCCACCTCCTTGGGGCATGTGTTGGAACAGCTTTTCTACCCATTGCATAAATTTCTCCATTTCCTTAATATATCCCAGATGCATCAGGGAGTATACCGTGAAGGAGGCATCTCGGATCCAGGTATACCGGTAGTCCCAATTTCTCTCTCCGCCTATGTGTTCTGGGAGGCTGAAAGTGGGGGCGGCTACTATGGAACCATAACGGTGGGAAATCAATAATTTTAGGGTCAAAGCAGAACGGTTGACAATCTCGCGCCATCTCCCATTATACTGCGATCTACCTGCCCAATCCTTCCAGTAAGACAAGGTTTCTTTCAGTTCTTTGTCCACCAGATCTGATAGGTGTTGACGCTCATCCTCCCGTCGATGATCATGCAATTCCAGAACAAAATCAGCTATTTGATTGGGCTCTAAGATGAATTCTGCCACTCCTGCATCCACTTCTACAGCCAAATCAACGGTGCTTCTCAGCCTCAGGATCATATCAGGGCTATGGAAAAGCAAGCATTTGGTATTCACTACTTCAATGCGGTGACGAGCTCTTCCATAGTTGAAGCGAGGCTGACAAACCATTTTGTAGCGGGTGACACCCCGTACATTTGTCAGTCTCCGGATTAGCACATGTCCTTCATAAAGCTCCTCTACCGGCATAAAATCCGTCAATTCACCCACACCTTCTGAGGACAGGAATCGTGTAAGCAGCACATTTGTATCAGGTAGATAGAGTTGTTTGTTGTGCATCTCGCCGAATACAGGGGTAATCTTGAAATAGCCTCCTTTTTCCTTGTCCAAAAGTGCAGCAAATATGGAAGGAGCATCAAAGTCAGGAAAACACAAAAAATCTATGGAGCCGTTCAGACCCACCAAGGCTACAGTATTTAGGTCTCCCACCACTCCATAATCTTCTATTGGTTGGTAGTTCATCAAATAAGTTTTTAAACTGGCTTTTTATTACAAAAAAGAGAAGGCTTTACCTTCTCTCTGATATCATTCACGTGAAACAAACTTGTGAAAAGTGCTGGTCTCACCGTCTGCCTTCTTGTCTTGGTACAAGAAGTCGAGTTCGCTGTCGTCAAATTCTTCAAAGAAGTCATTCCAGCTGATCTCTTCAAAATCATCACTGTCGCTGTGATCAGGAAAATGGATACGCAATACGCCGTCACCTTTTTCCTTTCCTGTTCCTTTTATTCTGGCGGGTACTCCGCCACGTGCTTCCGCCCACTTCTTAATCTGATTATGATCATGGGTTCTTTCTGATGAATTGCTCATAGGGTTAAAGGTTAAAATGTATTGGATTTACGGGTTGCTTGCAAGCGAACCGTCCAAAGTGATCCAATATTGGTGCCAAAGGATGATGATCCTAAGTGATTACCCTTAGAGACGTCCTGCCGCTACGACTGCGATATCAACAGACCGAGCACCGGCTGCTAAGAGTGTATTGGCGCAGGCCGCCAGGGTGGCGCCGGTAGTCATTACGTCATCAACTAGAAGTATGTCCTTAGCAGCAACCTCAGCGGGAGAGGATACCTCAAAAACAGCTTCCACATTTTCCCACCTTTGCCATCTGGATTTGTTGGTCTGCGTTGTTGTAAATTTAGTTCTATGTAATCTGTTCACTACCGGGATATTTAAGCTTTCTGATAAACCTTGTGCAAATCGTTCACTCTGGTTGTACCCTCGTTTTTTATATTTCAAAGCATGCAGTGGCACCGGAACCACCATATCCCATGCCGGGCCAAATGTTTCTGACAATGTTCTTCCATATATCCTCCCCAGGAGGTTACCTAATTCCGGTTTATTTTTGTATTTGAGCTGATGCAAGATCTTTTGGCTGACACCCCTCTTGGTAAACCGTAGGAAAGACATCACCTTACGAACGTCTGTAAGACCTAGAAGCTTTGATTTCAGATCATTGTCCTCAGGGCGAAGGTGGTAATGGGTAACTGGAAGCTGAGCCACACATATTCTACAGAGTTGGTTTTCGAAATCAAAAAGGCTCCTGCTGCAGATACAACAGGTTCGTGGAAATACCAGGGCTAAGAAATCTTCATAATAAGTGAACCGCATATCACTTACACGTTGTTAGTCAGCAATAAATTAGATTACTTATATTTGTAGGTTGGAACAAACCATACTAAAAGATAATAAAATTTGTTCATTATCAGAAAATTAACAAAATGTTCAAGAAAGAGCTGGATCTTGAGAGGCGATGGGGAAAACTTCTGGAAGGCATTAAGGAATTAATAGGCAGGAAGCCCGCAGATCTCAACGGGGTGTTGTTTATCATTGGTGTTCAGGAACTTGGACAGGGTTTTAAAAATTTCTCCAAAGAGCAAAAGCAGGATTTAATGCATATTGCCATTTGCAAAGTGTTAAGTCTTTCAGGCTTCTATGAACTTGACTTTATAGATCAGGATGGATGGCCTCATTGGAAGTTGGTGAAGGAACTTCCACATTTTGATGTGTTAGAACAGGAGAAGCTCCTTAAACTGCATGTCCTTGAATATTTCGAAACCGAATTTGACGTCAGCATCCAGTAACGCATGCTGGGCGATAAATGTAAAACATTGTTGCCATGGGGTCGCGTTCTGGCGAATAACCCGTGTGGAAGAAGATAGCATGAATATACAAAGCATAGATAATCCAAATCCAAAAAAATTCGTATCCTATAATGTTAATGGAATTCGTGCCGCGATCAATCGCGGGTTTATGCAATGGTTAGTTGCTGTAGATCCAGATGTTATTGGTTTACAAGAGGTAAAATGTATTGATAATCAGTTAGATATGAATATATTTACCGATTTGGGTTACCATGTGTATTGGCATCCTGCAGTAAAAAAAGGCTACAGTGGTGTCGCCATACTGAGCAAGGTAAAGCCTGATCATGTTGAATATGGAATGGGTGTAAATCATTATGATGACGAGGGAAGAATTCTTAGAGCAGACTTTAATGGATTGTCTTTTATGAGTGCCTACTTTCCATCTGGCACCTCTGGTGATGTTAGACAACAGTTTAAGTACCGTTTTCTAGATGATATCTATGGCTATGCACAAGATTTAAAAGAAAAGCTTCCTTTATTAATAATAGGCGGAGACTTTAATATTTGTCACCGACCCATAGATATTCATAATCCTGTAGCCAATAAAAACTCATCAGGTTTTTTGCCTGAGGAGAGGGCATGGATGGAAAAATTCATTACGACAGGATTTGATGATAGTTTTAGGTTGTTTAATCAAGAAGCTCACCACTATACATGGTGGAGTTATAGAGCGAATGCGCGAAACAATAATAAGGGCTGGCGGATAGATTACCACATGACGACGCCTGCATTAAGAGAAAGAATCAAACGATCAATAATATTACCCGATGCGGTTCATTCGGATCATTGTCCCATATTATTGGAATTGCACTAGAGGAGTAAATATTGTTACAAGCAAACAAAAACCTGAATGAAATCCATTAAAATAGCTATTCCCTCATTGATTGAAAACATCAGGATCATTGAAAGTTTCATTGATAATGCCCGGGAAAAATTTAACATTAATGATGATATCTACGGAAACATCATGATTTCTGTCACCGAATGTGTCAGCAATGCCATTATCCATGGCAATAAGCAGGACAAAAAGAAAGTGGTGAATATAGAACTCAGGTTTTTGGATGATCAGATTCGCTTTATTGTAGAAGACCAAGGGGAGGGCTTCGACTTTCAATCCTTAAAAGATCCCACATCTCCGGAAGAAATACAAAAACCCGGAGGCAGAGGGGTATTCATCATGAAGCACCTTTCCGATGAAGTACAATTTGAAGATGAAGGAAGAACGGCGATTTTGACTTTTTATATGAATTAACATGGCTATTCATTTCTTTCAGGAAGACATATCGTTTAACCTGCCCCAAAAAATCAAAACTAAAAAATGGCTAAATCAAATAGCCTTAGAAGAAGGGTTCAGGATCACCGAACTCAATTACATTTTTTGCAGTGACGAATACCTTCATGCTATCAATGTAGATTATCTCAATCACGACACTTATACAGATATCATCACCTTTGACAACAGTGATCAGGAAGATATCATAGAAGGAGATATCTTCATCAGTATTGACCGCATCAGAGAAAATGCTGAATTACAAAAACAGAATTTCCAAGACGAACTTCTTCGTGTTTTAAGCCACGGATTATACCACCTTAGCGGATACAAAGACAAACTTGAACAAGAAATTAAAATTATGCGTTCTAAGGAAGATTTCGCAATTGACAAATTTAAGGTGATGCAGTAGTGTTCCACGTGGAACACCACAAAAAATAAGTCTAAATCATTATCCGATGTTCCACGTGGAACATCCAATTTAATATGTTTCCAAAATACGATGTAATAGTAGTAGGTGCAGGACATGCGGGATGTGAGGCAGCGCACGCCGCAGCCCAAATGGGTTCAAAGGTATTGTTGTGTACCATGAATATGAATACCATTGCACAGATGTCCTGTAATCCAGCCATGGGTGGTGTAGCAAAGGGGCAAATTGTGCGGGAAATTGATGCGTTGGGCGGTGTGTCCGGTATTGTTTCAGATAAATCTATGCTCCAATTCAGGATGCTAAATAGGTCTAAAGGACCTGCCATGTGGTCTCCACGTACTCAAAATGACCGGATGCGTTTTGCAGAAGAATGGAGGTTAAAGTTGGAATCCAATCCCAACGTAGATTTTTGGCAGGAAATGATTAAAGGTATCTTGGTTAAAGATAGACGTGCCTGTGGCGTTATAACGGGTATGGGTTTGGAAATCGAGTCAAAATCTGTTGTGTTGACGAACGGAACTTTTCTGAATGGCGTAATACACATCGGTGAAAAGAAGCTAGGAGGGGGAAGGACCGGTGAGCCAGCTGCAACAGGAATAACTGCTCAACTGGTAGAATTGGGCTTTGAAGCAGGAAGAATGAAAACAGGTACGCCACCTCGTGTGGATGGCAGAAGCTTGGATTATACTAAAATGGAAGTTCAATATGGAGATGAGCAACCTGAAAAATTTTCCTATACAGATGAGACGCAACCGCTGACCGAACAACGAAGTTGTTGGATTACCTATACCAATAAAGATGTTCACCAGACCTTGGAGACGGGTTTTGATCGTTCACCCATGTTTAATGGAAGAATCAGGGGCTTAGGGCCAAGGTATTGCCCTTCCATAGAAGATAAAATTAATCGGTTTGCTGAAAGAGATCGCCATCAAATCTTTGTAGAACCCGAGGGTTGGAAAACCATTGAAATATACGTTAACGGTTTTTCCACTTCACTCCCCGAAGATGTACAATATAAGGCTATCAGAAAAATACCTGGTTTTGAACAAGCCAAAATGTTTAGACCAGGTTACGCCATTGAATACGATTATTTTCCGCCTACACAGCTTTCTTTGACGCTAGAAACCCAGTTAGTGGAAAATCTTTTTTTTGCAGGGCAAATCAATGGTACGACCGGTTATGAGGAAGCTGCTTCACAAGGATTAGTTGCTGGTATCAATGCCCACAATAAAGTCCATGAAAAAGATCCCTTTGTACTGCAGCGATCAGATGCATATATAGGAGTCTTAATAGACGATCTTATTAATAAAGGTACTGAAGAACCATATCGCATGTTTACCTCAAGGGCCGAATTCAGGTTATTGCTGAGACAGGACAATGCAGACCTTAGATTAACGGAATTAGGTTATAAAATAGGTCTTGCTTCGGAAGCACGTTACAAAAAAATGGTCGATAAGCGGGAGAACACGCGGAAGCTAATACAGCAATTGGCAGAGATAAAACTTTCTCCTGATGTAATCAATGATAGTTTGGCTGAACATCAAACTGCAGCTATAAGAGAAAAAATTGCTGTAGAAAAACTGATAAAAAGGCCCAATTTAGGCTTACAAGATCTGATACAGATGAATGATAATTTAGCAGCAACATTATCACAATATTCTAAAGAGGTATTGGAGCAAGCAGAAATCCAAATCAAGTATCAGAGTTATATCGATAAAGAACAGCAACTTGTGGAAAAAATGAGCCATATGGAAAATTACAGAATACCGAAAGGTTTCGATTATACTGCAATTACTGCTCTATCCGCTGAAGGAAAACAAAAATTAAATAAAGTCCAACCTGAAACGCTGGGACAAGCCTCCAGAATAAGTGGGGTAACTCCAGCAGATCTTTCCATTTTAACGGTTTATTTAGGAAGATAACATGTACGAACGATTAAGCCAATGCCCGCTCTGTAAGAGTGGGCATTTCAGTAACTTCATGGTAGTAAAGGATCATGCCGTCAGTCTTGAGGCATTTTCTATATGCAGATGTAGTTCCTGCAACTTTTTATTTACCAATCCTCGTCCAGATCAAGCGCATATACAGCAGTATTATGAGTCGCAAAATTATATCTCCCATAAGGACAAAGCCAATAACCTGACCAACATCCTATACAAAACCGTAAGAAGAATAACGATTAAACAAAAAATTGCCTGGTTAAATCAGTTTGCAAAACCGAAGGGAAGACTACTGGATTTCGGCTGTGGCACGGGATATTTTTTAAAGGCTGCAGAAAAGGATGGATGGGAGGTAGTCGGGTATGAGCCAAACCCAGATGCTGCAGCAATAGCAATACGTCAACACCACCTTACCATATTGCATGAATACGAAGCTTTGGAATTGAGCAAAAAATTTGACGCTATATGCTTATTCCATGTGTTAGAACATATTCATGATCTGGATGGAACCATGCAGCTATTGCTTGGTAAACTGAAGAAACGTGGAACCTTGTTTGTAGCAGTCCCAAATATAAATGCCTACGATGCGCAGTTGTATAAAGAAAACTGGGCAGCACTTGATGTTCCCAGACATCTTTACCATTTTACATCTGAAACCATGGAAAAATTCGCATCAGTAAACAAGCTTAAGATTCGTACAATCAAACCAATGGTATTCGATAGCTTTTATGTATCGATGTTGTCAGAGAGTTATATAAATAGTAAAAATAAGATAATTAACTCATTAAAAAATGGGTTCCAATCAAATAAATTAGCTAAAAAAGAAAATAATTATTCCAGTCTCCTATTTGTACTTCGAAAAGCATGAGGCATCACTACGCCATAATTTTATTCCTTTTAGCAGCGATATGCTGTAATTCCTGCGCGCGACAAAGTTCGCCTATGGGTGGGCCTAAAGATGAAGATCCTCCCAAATTAGTTTCCTCTAATCCGGAGAACGAAACCACGAACATTAAGCCTTCGGAAATTCTATTAACCTTCAACGAATACATTAAGGTAGAAAATCCAACAAATCAGGTTATAATTACCCCGAGGATAAACAGCCAGCAAGTAGAATTCAGGGCGTTAAAAAACCAGCTCCGTATACGCCTGAACCAAGAATTAGAAGATAAAACGACCTATGTATTTAACTTCCAAAAAAGCGTTCAAGATATCACAGAAGGCAATCCCGCCAACCGTTTAAAACTCGTTTTTTCTACTGGAGACGAAATTGATAGTTTAACCTTTAGCGGCACTGTATCCTATATTTTTCCGGAAAAGGAATATAAAGATATCGTAGTGGGTTTATATCCTGAATCTGACACCACAGATCTGTTTACAGCAGCTCCTTACTATGTAGCCCAAGCCGATTCAGCAGGTAGATTTGAGATAACCAATATTAAAGCAGGACGTTACCGCGCATACGCCTGGCATGATGACAACAATTCCAACAAAGCGGAACATAGGAGTGAGGCCTATGGCTTTTTAAGTGACCCCGTGGAGCTGACAGAAAATGTTTCCAGTGCCCATTTTGACCTGTATAAAGGAGATTTGTCTGATCTCAAAGTGAACAGAAGTACGCCAGTAGGAAGAAATTTTGATATCATCCTAAGCAAATCTCCTGTCGATATTAAAATAGACCATCCCGCACTAAATGAGCTGCTTTTCTATCGGGTTAAGGAGAAAATAGTAAGATTGTATTACAAACAACCAACATCGGACAGTACGGCTGTCCGCCTTCAGCTAAAGGATTCAGTTGGATTTTCAATAGACACTACACTCTATGCAAAATTTGGATCCACTGAAAGAGCACCTGAAAAATTGGAAGTAAAAGCTAATTCGGGTAAAAGCTTTGTGAAAAGTATACAATCCATTCTGAGCTTCAACAAACCGCTTCAGACAATACGGTACGACTCACTTTTCGTTCGCTATGATACCGCGGGAAGAATACCAATTTCATCGGAAATGATAACTTGGCCAGATAGCAGTAATAGGACCATACTCCACCTTAATGTGCCCATTCCGGATTCCCTGAATTACAATACCTTTACCGTATATGCCGGCGATTCAACCTTCGTAGATGTAGAAAATCAGTGGAACGATACAAAGCTCGAAGCTAACTATGCAAAGCTGAAAGAGGAATCCTTGTCAGAGGAGCTTTCTGGCTATGTGGAAACAGATGAACTTCCCATACTGATTCAGCTGATAGACAAATCGAATGCGGTGGCCAAGGAAATATATTTGACTACGTCCAACAAATACAAATTTACCAACATAGAAGCTGGTCAATACAGGCTGAGAGCCATCATAGACAGAAACAAAAACGGTCGATGGGATCCAGGAAATCTATATAAAAATATTCAACCGGAGCCTGTGTATTATTTCTACGACGCCGAAACTTCTTCCGATCAGCTTCTGCTTCGAGGGGGATGGACCTTAAATAGTATTGTTATAAGACCGCCTGTTGACGCCCCAGCTAATAACAGCGATGACAACAACGGTGGATAAACCTTGGGAAAACGGTGGATTATCGTCTATAACCTCTGCATAAAACCAGGCTTATCCATACACCAGCAAATTATTGTGGTCCAAAAAACAGCACCCACAGATAAGTCTAGCTTTATAAACGCTTATCCACAATTGTACACACAGGAATTCGTCAACATCTTTTAAAAGCTATTTTATAAACAATTAAGGTTTCTTTTTAAATCTCGCTTAAGTTCAATACTTTACATGTGGATAATATGTTTATGAACTGTGAAAGTCAGGTTGAAAGCCAGGAATATCAAGGTGGATAAGATAAGATGCCGTCTTTATCCCCAAATCCACAGCTTAATAACCTTAATAGTTTTTATTTAAATAAAAATATATAAATAATATAAGGGTGTGGATAAAAGCTCGAGCATTGCTTTTAGAAATTTATAGGCATAAATTTTGGAGCAATTCTGTTTAAAGTTGCAAGCACATGAAGAAATTTCACCTTACCGTCATCGGACTTTTTTTAATTTTAGGCCAAGTTTACGCGCAAAGCGATGTAACCTTAACTGATTTTTTTCTGTCAGTAGGCTATAAAAATCAACCTTTTTCAGCCTTGAATCAACGGTTAGTGGATAATGGATTAAAAAGCTTCAATGCCAATGTAGGTACATTAGGCGGCGGGTTTTCTTATCTGCCACAGTCAGGATGGGGATTTTTTGCAGAAACTGAGCTTAATGTCAATAAAAAAGGCTATAGCAACGCTCAAGTTAGCTACCGTTATTTACCCGTTCATGTGACTGCAGGTGTGCAGTATCATCTCTTTAGGGCCAAAATTGGCGACAACGATTGGAGTTTCTATCCCAAGCTAGGATTGGTGTTTGGAACTACTTCTTTGGATTTGGTAAGCAACAATCCCAACAGAGATTTTGATGAGAATTTATTAGGTTCTATGAACACGAGCTTTCTCTACCAAGAGAATTATGGCATCAATATCAGTTTAAATGCTGATAAATTATTAGGAAGTTTTATGCAACCCACCACCCAAGTCGGCATATATTCCAGAATGGGATTCCAGATTGGCTATATGCTCAATGTATTCAGTAGCAGAACCAAATTGAGGAGAAACTTCAATCCTACGATCCGAAATGATTTCTCCATGAGTAATTCTCCGGAGTTTAATCCCAGTGCGTTTTATGTTAAATTTAACTTTGCAATAGGTAAATTTACCAAAAGAGACAGCGATTGATTTTTAATTAAATAGTATGCATGCCTAATTTTTTTTGTATATTAGAAGGAGAACGTTATTTAGGCATGAAACGCGAGGAAACAGTTGATTACCATATCAAATCCACCTGGCATGCAATAGCCAGGATGTACAATCAGAAAGCAGCGCAAGTTGAGAAGCTTACCGCATCTATAGGTTTTGTCTTGATCAATATCAGTTCTACAGAAGGTACTCCTGCTACCAAAATTGCCCCTCTGCTAGGCTTGGAATCCAGAAGCCTTACCCGTATACTGAAAAACATGGAAGAAAGCGGGCTGATATACAGACAGACAGATCATCAGGATAAACGGTCTGTAAAAGTTTTCCTTACAGAGGAGGGGCAACGTTTAAAAGGATTATCGGTACAGACTATTAAGGAGTTTAACGCGCTGATTAGGCAGGAATTGACCGAAGAGGAGCTCCACACCTTCTTCAATGTATTTAACAAGATCAACAAAGTTATTGAAAGTTATTAATGACTGTTTGCATAGATTATAAATCCAAACTATAGATACATGAAACGGATCATAAAAAAAGTAGCCATTTTAGGATCAGGGGTCATGGGTTCTCGGATTGCCTGTCACTTTGCCAATATTGGAGTAGAAGTACTTCTTCTCGATATTGTTCCAAAAGAACTCAACGAACAAGAGATCAAAAAGGGTCTTTCTCTTGAGGATAAAGCAGTTCGCAACAGGCTTGTTAACTCTGCGCTTGAAAGTGCATTGAAGGCAAAGCCCTCTCCCCTCTATGATGCTTCCTTTATTTCCCGCATCTCTACGGGCAATTTCGAGGATGATTTGATAAGGATTAAGGATTTTGATTGGGTGATGGAAGTGGTGGTAGAACGGTTGGATATCAAGCAATCCCTATTTGAGAAAGTGGAGCAATTCAGAAAGCCGGGCACATTAATTACTTCCAATACGTCCGGCATACCCATGCATTTGATGTGTAAGGGTAGAAGCGCCGATTTTCAGGAGCATTTTGCAGGCACACACTTTTTTAATCCACCGCGTTATTTGAGGTTGTTGGAAATCATTCCAGGACCTAAGACTAAAGCGGATGTTATAGACTTTTTGATGGATTATGGAGATAGGTTTTTAGGTAAAGAGACAGTCTTATGTAAGGACACTCCAGCCTTTATAGCAAATAGGATTGGTATATATGCGATCATGTCCAGTATGCATACAATAGAGGAAATGGGCTTGGGTGTGTCAGAAGTCGATAAACTTACCGGTACAATCATTGGAAGAGCCAAATCAGCGACTTTCCGTACCATGGATGTCGTTGGCTTGGATACTACCGTCGCCGTTGCTAACAACCTTTATAAAGCCTTACAGGAAGATGAGTCTAGGGAGACCTTTAAATTGCCTGCGATAGTTCAAGAACTTTATGACAGAAAATGGTGGGGAGACAAAACCGGTCAGGGTTACTTCAAAATGATCCGGCATAAAGACGGAAGTAAGGAACTGAAGGAAATAGATTTTTCAACTTGGGAATATAAGGATGCAGAAAAGCCGAAACTCAAAGCGCTGGAAGGAGCTAAGGAAATAGATGACCTGAAGCAGAGGATGAAATTCTTGGTAAACTTTCATGACCAGGCAGGAGAGTTTTATAGAAACACATTTTACGATCTTTTTAGATACTGTTCCCATAGAATCCCAGAAATAGCAGATGAGCTTTATCGTATCGACCAAGCCGTCAGTGCCGGATTTGGCTGGGAGTATGGACCTTTTGAGAACTGGGATATTTTAGGTGTGAAGGAAACGGTAGAGCGCATGGAGGCGGCAGGCATGGCTCCTGCAGCTTGGGTTTATGATATGTTGGACGCAGGCAACAATAGCTTTTACAAGGTTGAGAATAGCAAAAGATTGTATTATGATATTCCTTCCAAATCTTACTTAGAAGTTCCTGGAATTGGAGATTTCATCCTGTTGGAGACTTTAAAAGCGGCTAATAAGAAACTATGGGGCAATGCTGGCTCTTCTATATACGATATTGGAGATGACATTTTGGGATTGGAATTCCATACCAAAATGAATTCTATGGGCGCTGAAGTGATCGAAGGGATCAACACAGCCATTACAATGGCTGAGAAAAGCTATAAAGGTCTGGTTATTGGGAATGAAGGGACCAATTTTTCTGCCGGTGCCAATTTAGGCATAGTCTTCATGTATGCGGCAGACCAAGATTATGATGAAATCAACCTGATGATCGCTCAATTCCAGCATACGATGATGAGGGTGCGATACAGTGCCATTCCAGTTGTAGTGGCTCCTCATAATATGGCGTTAGGAGGCGGTTGCGAAATTTCACTTCATGCTGACAGTATACAGGCACATGCGGAACTATATATGGGGCTAGTAGAATTTGGTGTAGGATTAATCCCTGCGGGAGGTGGTAGCAAGGAGATGACATTGAGATTTTCGGACCAAATTAAACCCGGAGATGTAGAATTGAATAGGCTTCAGGAATATTTCATGAATTTGGCCACCGCCAAAGTTTCTACTTCAGCAGAGGAAGCAAGGTCGTTGGGCTATTTGAGAGAAAAGGATAGTATAACGCTAAATAGAAAAAGAGTTTTAGCAGATGCCAAAGACAAAGCTTTAGCACTTTATGAGGCAGGATATAGCCAACCCGTTCAAAGGAGAGACATAAAGGTGCTGGGGAAAACTTCTCTGGCCCTATTCGAAGCTGGAATTACCAGTATGTTGTACGGCAATTATATTTCTGAGCATGATGCAAAGATAGCCCGCAAGCTTGCCTGGGTGATGAGTGGGGGAGATCTATCAGAAGCCACATTGGTGAGTGAGCAGTATTTGCTAGATCTGGAGCGCGAAGCTTTCCTGAGTTTGACGGGGGAGAGAAAAACATTGGAGCGGATACAGAGTATACTGTTTAAAAACAAAACGCTTAGAAATTAAAGCGTGAAGTGCAGATGGTAAAGAGAGGTTTGATACATGAGCGATGAGCAACTTGTACGTAATGATTACCATACAACCTATTTTAAAAAGAACTTAAGTCATGGAAGCATTTATCGTAAACGCATATAGATCAGCCGTAGGTAAGGCAAAAAAGGGGGGGTTCAGGTTTTACCGACCTGACGATTTGGCTACGGACGTGATCAAACATCTGCTGGCAAAGACTCCCCAACTTGATCCGCTACGGGTAGACGACTTAATTGTTGGTAATGCGATACCTGAGGCCGAGCAGGGTATGCAGATGGGCAGAATGATTTCTTTACTCGCTTTATCCGAAGAAGTTCCAGGATTTATAGTGAACCGATACTGTGGATCTGGATTAGAAGCAATTGCTTTGGCTGTTGCTAAGATAAAAAGCGGGATGGGTGATTGTATTATAGCAGGAGGAACAGAGTCTATGTCAATGGTGCCCATGATGGGCTATAAGACGGCACTCAATTGGAGGATTGCTTCAGAACATCCCGACTATTACCTCAGCATGGGTCTTACTGCAGAGGAATTGGCTAAAGATTATAACATTACGCGTGAAGATGCCGATCAATTTGCGGTTAAATCACATGAGAAAGCACTAAAAGCAATTACTGAAGGAAAGTTTAGAGAGGAAATAGTGCCTATAGAGGTAGAGGAGACTTATGTAGACGATAATGGCAAGCGTCAGAAACGGACCTTCACGGTCGACACTGATGAAGGTCCTAGGCCTGGTACTACTATGGAAGTGTTAGCCAACCTCAAACCGGCGTTTAAGCAAGGTGGTCAGGTTACAGCCGGCAATTCCTCCCAGACTTCGGACGGAGCAGCTTTTGCTTTGGTAATGTCAGAACGAATGGTTAAAGAACTGAATCTTGAACCGGTGGCCCGCTTGGTTACTTATGCTGTTGCAGGTGTCGAACCAAGAATTATGGGCATCGGACCGGTCAAAGCCATTCCAAAGGCATTGAAAATGGCCGGATTAAACCAAGCCGATATTGACCTTATTGAAATAAATGAGGCTTTTGCTACGGTAGGTATAGCTATTACCAAGTCTTTGGATCTCAATCCCGATATTATCAATGTAAATGGAGGAGCCGTTGCCCTAGGCCATCCGTTAGGTTGTACAGGAGCAAAACTCACGGTGCAAATGATCAATGAACTCAGGCGTAGAAACGGTAAATATGGAATCGTCTCAGCTTGTGTGGGAGGTGGGCAAGGTGTGGCAGGGATTGTTGAGCTGTTAAAATAGCATTGGGTATGTTAGCGTAAATTTCACGCTTACTGTTTAAGTCCTTATTATCTAAACTTGTAATTATGGAAATCATTAAAAGCAACCCGATAAGAGGTGGCGAATTTCTGATACGGGAGACTGCTGCCGAGGAAATTTTTATTCCGGAAGAATTTTCTGAAGAGCAGAGGATGATGGCTCAGGCTTGTCAGGACTTCATAGACTTAGAAATATTGCCGTTTGCAGAGGAAATAGACAGTATGAAAGATCCTGATTTGGTACCTCGTATCCTCAAAAAGGCGGGGGAAATGGGTTTGTTAGGTATCTCTGTTCCAGAACAATATGGGGGAATGGGTATGACCTTCAACACATCCATGCTCATTGCGGATATTATTGGTAGTGCTGGTTCCTTCTCTACTACCTATGGTGCCCATACCGGAATAGGCACCTTACCCATTTTATATTATGGTACGGAAGAACAAAAGCAAAAATACCTGCCCAAACTCGTTACTGCTGAATGGGCTGCCTGCTACTGTCTTACAGAACCTGATGCTGGTTCGGATGCTAATAGTGGTAAGTCCAAAGCAGTACGCTCGTCAGAGGGTACACACTACCTATTGAATGGACAGAAGATGTGGATAACTAATGCGGGTTTCGCGGATGTTATGATTGTTTTCGCCAAAATAGAGGACGATAAGAACCTCTCGGCATTCATTGTAGAAAAAGGTTTTGGAGGAATTACGATGAATGAAGAGGAGAAAAAAATGGGTATCAAAGGTTCTTCCACCCGGCAAGTATTTTTCAATGATTGTCCTGTTCCTGTCGAAAACCTTCTTTCGGAAAGAGGCAATGGCTTTAAAATAGCGGTTAACATCCTTAACATAGGGCGTGTCAAATTGGGAGCAGGCGTATTGGGTGGATGTAGAAGAGTTTTAGCGCTTTCACTTCAATATGCCAAAGAAAGACAGCAGTTTGGTGTTGCCATTGCCTCCTTTGGAGCTGTAAAAAGCAAGCTTGCCGAAATGGCAGTAATGACATTTGCCAGTGAGTCGCTTTGCTACAGGGTAGGACAAGATATTGAAGATCGGATTGCGGCACTTGCCGCAGAAGGGATGGAAGAAAACCAAGCCAAACTCAAAGGGGTGGAACAGTTTGCCATTGAATGTGCCATTGCCAAAGTACATGGGTCTGAGGTTTTGGACTATGTGGTTGATCAAGGTGTGCAGGTCTTTGGAGGTATGGGATATTCGGCAGATGTTCCCATGGAGCGCGCTTATAGAGATGCAAGAATTTCTAGGATCTATGAAGGGACCAACGAGATTAACCGGATGTTGATGGTTGGGATGCTGTTGAAGCGGGCGCTAAAGGGAGAATTGGATATCTATGGGCCTGCCATGGAAGTGGCAAAGGAGCTTACCGCTGTACCCTCTTTTGATTCAGTAGATACTACGCAGCTTTTTGCAAAGGAAAAGGATCTTTTGAAAGAGCTGAAAAAGGTATTTCTTATGGTAGCCGGAAAAGCGGCCCAGACTTTTCAGGATAAAATAGAGGAGGAACAGGAAATCATGATGAATTTAGCAGACATTATGATAGAAATTTATGCCGCAGAGTCTGTCATGCTTCGAGCAGAAAAACTCTCCAAAACCAATGGTGAAGAAAGCAGCAAACATCAAATCGCCATGGCTAAGGTATATCTGTTTGAAGCAGTAGATAAAATTATTGTGGCTGCAAAAGAAGCTATTGCGGCATTCGTAACCGGCGATGAGCAAAAAATAATGATGATGGGCTTGAAACGTTTTACCAAAGCCGATATAATTAACAGCAAAAAACTAAGAAGAGAAATTGCTGATTATATGCTGGAGAAGGAGAAATATCCTTTTTTCATTTAAATATAGAATGATGTTACCCCTCCGGATTAGATCCGGAGGAGCATCATCTTCATCCATTACTTTGAAAAAATCTCTAGAAAAATGGACATTAAAAAATAACCCGTTTCCTCAGCTTTAAATGCTAAACTTATAGCCTACCCTCAAACCCAATGTGCCGAATCCTGTCCCATAGGTTTGGTATCTCAGTGAAAAATCGAAATTGTTGTAAAGGTAACCACCTCCAATACCTATGGAAGCATCTGTGGTCGAAGCAGAGCCGGAATAGCCTAGGTAGTTAAAAGTGCTTTTTACTACTACCAAACCTAATTGTCCTTCCGCATACAGCTTGTCGAAATGATGACGGTAACCTGGCATAATGGGAATAACACTCATACCCGCACTTACACCACTTTCAGCTCCATCCATTCCGTAGCGGATATAGCCTGTGGTAAAACTTACCTGACCGTCTGTGCTTACTCCGTAAAGCCCCTTGGCGGTGCCCCCCAAACCGATGTTTAAGGCGTTGCTGGCGGTACCGGTAGGAAGGCCTATCTCTGCACCGACGCTAACTTCGTTTAAACCTTTTTGAGCAAACAATGAAGTGGAAATTGCTCCAAGAAAAAGTAATAAAAATAATTTTTTCATAATGTTGTTGTTTTTAAATGATTGCACGATATTCAGTATTCCTTGCGGAAGAAAAAATAGATAATGAGTACTAAGACAATATTGTTGAGTGGAACGGCTTTCCGATTGAGTTTTGGATAAGTGCGCATTGTTTAATTCGGTTACTAGGTGAAAACCGTCAAATACTAGTTCGCGACAGGTTATTGATCAAGTAGAATAGATTTAGGCTTAAAGCTTTAGTACCTTCGTCAGAAATTTCCAAATCATCCTATTTTTACTTGACAGGCATGAAAGTCTTTATTTTATTCCTTTATATACTGTCTACGCCTTTGGTAGCTTATGCCCAAATCCAGTCAAGGATTGACAGTCTTAAAATAGCGCTGTCAGCTGAGCATCACGACTCTACTATGGTATTGATAGGCATTGAGCTGTCTCGGGCATTGCATGATGAAGGCTTACATCAGGAGGATTATACCTTTGCAATCCACGCAGTAGAACAGGCTGATTCACTTAACGATGACCTTATCTACGCAAGAGCTTTGGACAACTTAGGACTTATTTACCGGTTTCATCAACACTACAGCAAAGCCCTTCCGCTTCATATCAAAGCCTACGATTTGATTAAAGTCAAAGAAGTAAGGCCTTACTATAAGATGCGATTCGCTAATAATGCCGCCACAGCTGCCCGATACGATCAATTGTATGATCAGGCCGTAAACTATTTTATAGAAGCTCTGCGCATCGCTGAGAAAGAGGATGATCTACGGAATATTGCCATCTCCAGCAATGGTTTGGGCAATACTTTTTTTAGTATCCCTGAAAGGATGGATGAAGCATTGAAGTATTTTCTCCAGGCATTGGACGCTGAGATGAAGCAAAACAACAACAGGGGAATTGCCATTAATTATTTATCCATTAGCGATTATTTTACCCAAAACGGAAAATATGATACCGCCCGGGTTTACCTAAACAAATTGCTTGAGCTAAACCAAAAGATGAACGATTCCTTTGGTTTGGGTATGACCTATGAATTTTATGGCCATAATTATCTCAGAGAAGGCTCAGCTATAGAAACTGCCAAATCCTATTACCTGCAGGCCTTGGATATATTTAAGAAAATCAACAACCGAAGTAAAGAGGCTGACATCTATCACTCATTGGGAGAGTTATATGCCAAACAAGGAGCATTAACCCTCGCCAAAGATCATTACCTGAGATCCTTTTCCTTAGCAAAGGAGCTTAATCATAAGCAATTGATAAAGGACAATGCGGCTGAATTGTCCCTTTTATACGAACAAACAGCAGATCCTGCCAGAGCCTTAAACTACTATAAAATTTCTCAGGTTTATAAGGATAGTATCAACCTCTTAGAACAGGAAACCAAGATCGAAGGCATCAAACTATCCTATGACTTTGAGAAAAAGGAAGGGGAGATCGCCTTACTTAAAAAAGATAAGGATATTCGCGAAGCCCAGCTATATATTCAATCTGAAGCACTTAAAAAGCAGAAG
This sequence comes from Cyclobacteriaceae bacterium, assembly GCA_035303945.1. GTDB lineage: Bacteria > Bacteroidota > Bacteroidia > Cytophagales > Cyclobacteriaceae > DATGMS01. The sequence goes on along the minus strand of DATGQZ010000072.1, from coordinate 13,554 downwards.
GCCATTGTATCGCTGATTTTGGGTGGTTTTGTGGTAGCAATGATGTTTTTCCTCTTGATCTACCGAAATCTCAATTTGAAAAAAAATGCTCGCTTGTCCTTACAAGAGGAAGAAAAGAAGCGCTTAAAAACCGAATATGAAAATAATCTCTTACAAGCTGAAATCCTCGCCTCGCGGATGCAAATGAACCCTCATTTTTTGTTCAATTGTCTCAACTCTATGAAATACCTGATCCAGACCGAGAAGTTTAAAGAAGCCATCAATTACCTCACCGTCTTTAGCCGATTTGTTCGTTCGGTCTTAGAAACTGGGAAAAAGAAAGAGATTCCATTAAGTGAGGAATTGGAACTGATCAGGAAATACGTGCAGCTTGAGGAGAATAGATTTGACCAAAACTTTATCTTTCACATTAATTATGTTAACGTGGCGCCTGAAGATACTGCCTGTATCCTTATTCCTCCTATGCTACTGCAGCCCTTTGTGGAGAATGCTATATGGCACGGCTTGATCCCCAGTAAAAAGGATAAGAAGATTTTAGAAATTGAAATCATTAGGGACAACAATGATGGTTACCTCATTATCAAAGACAATGGGGTCGGCAGAAACAACAACAAAGTCGGACCCACTGTGGATTTACATAAAAGCCTTGGCACAAGGATCACCCAAGATAGAATTGACTTATTCAATAAAACCTGCCAATCCATAATAAGTTTTGAGATCGTGGACCTTTATGATGATCAGCAAGCGTCGGTGGGCACCAAAGTCATTTTGAGCCTCAAAGGAATTATCAAAGCAGAAGCATTACAGCCTAAAATAGCATCTTATGAAAGTAGCAATTATTGATGATGAGATTCATTGCATTGAAAGTCTAGCGCTGGATTTAAATAGCATTGATACAGCCATCAAAGTGGTGTATAAATGCAACCAACCCATGGAAGCACTTGAAAAACTGCCTAAGATGGATATCGATATCCTATTTTTAGATGTTGAAATGCCTGGGATGAACGGCTTTGAATTGTTGGAGCAGCTTCAAAGTTTTTCATTTGACATTGTATTTACAACGGCTTATAGCCAATATGCGGTACAAGCTTTTAAATTGAAGGCTTTTAATTATCTCCTGAAGCCGGTGGACGAGCTCGAACTGAAAGAGGTGTTGCAGCAATGGAAATCCCGTAAGGAAAATATGGACAATGCCGCTTCTGAGGAAGTGGTAAGGCAGCTTTTGGATCAGATGAAGAAGGAAGGCATGTTAAAAAGTAAAATCGCTGTGCCCATTGCAGATGGTTATGAATTTTTGGAGACCAACCAGATCCTATTTTGTCAGAGTGAAAATAATTATACGAATATATATCTTACCAACGGCAGCAAGCTTTTGATCAGTAAAACATTGAAAGAGGTAGAGAAAACGCTAGAGAAATATCTCTTTATCCGTATACACCAGTCCTATCTGATCAATCCCAACTATATGAAGAAGTATCATAGGAAGGACGGAGGGTATGTAATGATGGATAATGACCACAGGATACCAGTGAGCCACCACAAGAAGGACCTGTTGACAGGGTTATTTGAGGCTGTAAGCAGAAACTATTAACTGCTACTATTGATTTGATTTATTAATACGCCTCGTGGTATCACTTACTCAATATCTTCACTAAAAGCACTTCCTTTAAAAATTTTCATCAAGTAAAATAAAGCAGGAAGTATCAACAAAGAGCCAATCAAAAGCGCCAAAGCCAGCTGCCGTATCGTAGCCTCCGGTGCTGCAGTATTAAATAAACCGAGGTAGCTGCCATCGGTGTATCGTAATACAGCTGGGTATTGGTCCCAAAACCAAGCTCCGAGGATCATCATGGTTTGAAAACCTGCGATTAAACGAGGTAGTACAATTTTTTGTTTTGTCAAGCTCCACCAGAGGAGCGGAAGGGACAAGGTAGCGAGAATTACTGCGGCCAAAGTTCCCGGAGAGCCCAAGAACATCTGTGCTAGGGGAAATCCATTAAGTTCGGCAAAAACGAACACCAGTCCGCCGCTAATTACCGTAGCAATATTCCCGTTTCTGGCAATTTTTAAAAAACGTCGTCGAATAGCAGGAGTTTCTGCTTCTCCAATCAAATATACTGCTGCTAAGAATGCAAAAAGACAACAAGTGAAAATCCCCAGCATTATACAGAAACTATTCAGCCAGGGAGTTATAAAGCCTTCATAAAATGTAGGAGGGTTTGGATCTATTCGGCCAAGAATCATTGCTCCAGTAATTATACCTAAAAACAGGGGTGCTATGATGCTGGAGAGCTTAAAAATAAATGTGTAGTGATCCTGTGACTTATCTATTATCGCATCGTAATGGCGGAAGGTAAAGGCGGTTCCCCTCAGGATAATTCCGATCAGCAAAATCAGAAGAGGAATGTGCAGATACAGGGAAAGCTGGGAATATATCAAGGGAAAACCCATAAAGAGAATAACGACCATCAGAATTAGCCACATGTGATTGGCTTCCCAAACAGGAGCAATTGCATGGGTAATGGTCTTTTTAGTCACTTTTCCCGCAAATATCTCGATAATACCAGCGCCAAAGTCTGCCCCTCCCAGTAGCGCATAGGCCAATAAAGAAAGTCCAAGAAAGGCTGTTACCACATATAACATATTATATTTCTGCAACAGGTTTACGTATATTAGCTGAGTGGTATTTATCCGACAGGGTCATGATCTGCCGCCTCATGAGCCATACCAGTATAAACGTTAACATAAGGTATAGCCCGGTGAAAATATAGAAGGTAACATCCAAACCAGGCATGGAGGAGACGGCATCTTCCGTTCGCATAATTCCATAGATGATCCAAGGTTGCCTACCTACTTCCGTCACCGTCCATCCTGCTTCTACGGCAATAAATCCTAAGGGCATGGACAAAGCAATCATCCAAAGAAACCACCGACGATCCAGCAGATGCTTCCAACGCCAGTTGATGAGCAAGAATAAGAGTCCTACCGCAGCCATGAGCATCCCACAGAATATCATGATCTGAAAGGCTATGTGGGTGATGAGCACCGGTGGGTGTTCATCTTCTGGAAAGGCATCTAGTCCAACCACTTCAGCATTGGCGTCGCCATGCGCAAGAAAGCTTAGCAACTTGGGGATATGTATTGCATAACGTACCTCCTTGGCCGCTTCATCGGGTATTCCTCCAATAACAAAATCAGCAGGGGCGCTGGAGTGGAAGTGAGCTTCCATCGCGGCTAATTTGATCGGTTGTCGGTCAGCTACATCTTTGGCAGAAATGTCGCCGCTAATGGGCTGCAGGATGGCCGCAACAGCACCTACGGTAAGTGAAATTTTCAATGCTTTCCAGTGAAAGAGGTTATCGCGGTCCTTTAATAACAAAAATGCATGAAGGCCGGCCACTGCAAAGCCGGTGGCTACAAAGGCTGCGATGGTCATGTGTAAAGCCTGTGAAAACCAAGCCTCATTGAACATGGCTGCAACAGGATCTACATTATGCGCCTGACCATCTACCCAATCAAATCCCGATGGTGCATTCATCCACCCATTGGCGGCAACGACAAATATTCCTGACGCTACACCTGACAAGCCTACCACTACGCCCGAACCCCAATGTACCCAAGGATGGAGTCGATCCCAGCCGTAGAGAAACAAACCCAAGGCAATCGCTTCAATAAAAAATGCAGTACCTTCCCAACTGAAAGGCATACCAAAGATAGGTCCTGCATGTTCCATAAATGTAGGCCACAGCAGGCCTAATTCAAAAGACAAGGCTGTACCAGACACCGCTCCCACCGCAAAAAAAATAGCCACACCTACCGACCAAGCTTTGGTAAGATCTTTATAGACTTCCTTGCCACTTTTGAGGTATTTCCATTCTGAAATCGCCATAAAAAATGGCATGGCCATGCCAATGCAGGCAAAGATGATATGAAAGCCAAGAGACACTGCCATTTGTAACCTGGCAGCAAGTAAATCTTCCATAGCGGTAATTTTCTTTTTAAAGGTAGCAAACAATAGCCTAAATCCCTTGGATTTGTAGCCTTAATCAATCGTCAAGATGTTGATTCTCCTCAAAAACCAATAAAGTGTCTTTTCACGAAGCGCAGTACTTAAGCAAGGGCTATGCTTGTGCATCATTGACATGTAGAACGAAAATGGCTGTTAACATCTGCCATTTTGACACAGACGACGGTTTGGAATAACAGTTGCAATGCATTGCCTAAGTATTGTCTAAACATTAACTGATCATAACTATGCAGGAGAAAGGTACTATCTCAATACATACGGAGAACATTTTCCCCATCATCAAGAAATTTTTGTATTCTGATAACGAAATCTTTTTAAGGGAACTTGTATCCAATGCGGTCGATGCGACTCAAAAGATAAAACGTTTAGCTTCTTTGGGTCAGTATCAGGGCGAACTCGGCGACACTACCATTGAAGTGGCTTTTGACAAAGACACAAAGACCATTACCATCTCCGACCGCGGGATAGGTATGACTGCAGAAGAAATCAAGAAGTATATCAACCAAATTGCATTTTCAGGTGCTGCAGAGTTTGTAGAGAAATTTAAGGATGCTAAAGATGCCAATGAGATCATTGGAAAATTCGGTTTAGGCTTTTATTCTGCCTTTATGGTAGCCAATCAGGTAGAAATACAGTCATTGTCTTACCAAGAAGGAGCCGAGCCAGCGCGATGGATATGCGATGGAAGTACTGAATTTGAAATTTCTACCGGTAGCCGCACAGAAAGGGGAACTGACATTATCCTTCATATCAATGACGAATCGCAAGAGTTTTTGGACAAATGGAGGCTTCAGGAGATTTTGGATAAATACTGTAAGTTCCTGCCCATACCCATAAAATTTGGCACCAAGACCGAGAGTCTGGAGGACGGGGAGGACAAAGATGGCAAGCCCCAATATAAGTCCGTAGAGGTGGACAACATCATTAATACCACCTCACCTATTTGGACCAAGTCTCCAAATGAGCTTACAGATGAGGACTACCTGGGCTTCTACAAGGATCTTTATCCACTCAGTGAAGATCCCTTATTCTGGATTCACCTTAATGTGGACTATCCATTCAATCTTACTGGGATCCTTTATTTTCCAAAAGTTAAAAATGAATTGGAGCTTCAGAGGAACAAGATAAAGCTCTTTTCACGACAGGTGTTCATCACGGATGAGGTAAAAGATATCGTTCCTGAATTTTTAATGTTGTTGCATGGGGTGATTGATTCTCCAGATATTCCTTTGAACGTGTCCAGAAGTTTTCTGCAGGCGGATGGGAATGTGAAAAAGATCAATTCCTACATTACCAAAAAAGTAGCGGACAAGCTGAGCGAACTCTTCAAAAAGGACAGAAAGCCTTACGAGGAAAAATGGGACAGCATAGGCCTGTTTGTGAAATATGGTATGATCACCGAAGATAAATTCTACGACAAAGCAAAGGAATTTGCCTTGCTTAAAAACACGGAAGGTGAATACTACACCATTGCCGAATACCAGGAAAAAGTTAAAGCCAATCAAACTGATAAAAATGATCAGCAGATCTTGTTGTATGCCACCGATGCGAAACAACAAGATGCTTTTATCCAATCAGCACAAAAGAAAGGCTACGATGTTCTTATTATGGATTCGCCTATCGATAGCCACTTCATCAACCAATTGGAGCAAAAGCTGGAAAAAACCTCCCTTAAACGAGTAGATTCTTCCGTTGCGGATAAGCTGATTGACAAGGAAGAAAACCTTTCGCACGTATTGACAGAGGATGAAAGCAAAAAGGTAAAGGAGATCTTCGAAAAAGCGATTAACAATACCGCTATGAGCGTCGAGGTAGAGGGATTAAATCCTGAAGAGCTTCCAGTGACCATCACCATGGAGGAATTTATGAGGAGAATGAAAGACATGGCCAAATCCGGTGGCGGAATGGGCTTCTATGGTTCTCTCCCAGATAGCTATAAAGTAGCTATTAATGGAAATCATTCAGTAATCAGCAGAATTCTGAAGGAAGAAAATGAGGAAACGCAGTTGAAGATCGCCAAGCAGGCATTCGATTTGGCTATGCTTTCGCAGGGAATGCTTTCTGGCAAAGATTTAACGGAATTTGTAAAACGCAGCGTAGAGTTGATATAATTCAATCTTCTTTATCTGCCATTGTTGATCCCCGGCCGTTGTAGGTCGGGGATTTTTTTCTCGATATCATACTTGTACTAGTCCAAGCATCTTGAAAAGCAGGCCGATAAGCTGTATATTCATCACCTAAATGCCCGCTGATTCCGTTGTTGAAGCCAGCAATCATCCACTCCATAAACCACTTAATCTATGAGTATAGTAAGAATTATTTTCGCTGTCATTTTGCCACCCTTGGGAGTTTTTTTTACGGTGGGATTCGGAAAATCATTTTGGATCAATGTGTTGCTCACCTTGCTCGGGTTTATTCCCGGAATTATTCATGCTGTTTGGGTTATAGCAAAGAACGATAAATGATAGCGATCCAGGTTCTTTCCATCTTTTTGGCAGCCATCTCCATTATTGCACTCATTGCGTCCCTTCTCCGACGGGATGAATGGTGGATCAGGATGTTTGATTTCCCTAGGCTGCAGATTACTTTTATCACCCTTGCGGCTATAACACTTTTGTTGATACAAATCAGCATTTGGGATCTTTGGATATGGGTTTTGCTTGCATGTATGGCAGTTTGTCTGGTTTACCAGATGGCAAAAATTTATCCCTATACCATTATTTCCCAAAAGCAGGTAATGGCCTATCGTGGAAAAGATGATGAACATACCGTATCGCTGTTGATCAGTAATGTGCTCACTCCTAATAAGCAATATCAACGACTAATAGATCTTGTCGGGCAATGCCAACCGGACATATTGCTGACCCTTGAAACGGACCTCACATGGGAAAAGGAGCTAAGGGTTATTGAAGCAGATTATCCTTATACCGTAAAAGTGCCTTTGGATAATTACTACGGGATGCACTTGTATTCAAGATTGGAACTAAGTGATGTCGAGGTTAAATATCTCGTCGATCCAGAAATTCCTTCTATACATGGCGATGTAATATTGCCTTCTGGAGATAAGGTGCGTATGCATTGTCTGCATCCTATGCCTCCTAGTCCGACAGAAAGCGATACGTCTACCGATCGCGATGCGGAGTTATTGATGGTAGGAAAGTATATAGATACCGATAATGGACCTGTGCTGGCGTTTGGTGATCTCAATGATGTGGCCTGGTCCAGGACAACCCGGTTGTTTCAAGAAATTAGTGGGCTGTTGGATCCGAGGGTTGGCCGGGGATTTTATAATACCTTTCATGCAGACCATTTCCTGTTTCGTTGGCCACTGGATCATGTTTTTCACTCCAATGATTTTAAGGTGAAGGAAATCAAGCGGCTGAAAAACATAGGTTCCGACCATTTCCCCATGTATATCAAACTGCATCTTGAGCCAAGGGCTAAAGACCAGCAGGAGGAGCCTGAGGCAGATCAGGAAGAAGAAGTCTGGGCAGAGGAAAAGATTGATAAGGCGGCGCCAAGAGAGGAGTTGGATGAATAGCAGGTTCCGTCCGCGGCTATGAATTTGATGTTGGGCTGGTTTATTGCTTGATATTCTTTAACTTAATCAGCAAGAACAATAGTTAAAACACCCATGTCATGAAAAGGATATTGATTACAGGTGGGTCGGGATTAGTGGGTAAAGCCATCACCGCTCACTTGACAAATAATGGATATGAAGTAGCCTGGCTAAGTCGGAAAGCCAAAAAACAAAAACAAAGATCTTTTTCCTGGAATGTTGAAGAGGGTAAATTAGATGAAAATGCATTGGCTTGGTGCGACGGCATTATCCATCTGGCGGGGGCAGGTGTCGCGGAAAAACGCTGGACAGAAGAAAGAAAGAAGGAGATATTGGCGAGCAGGACCAAATCCAGTCGTTTGTTATTCGATTACCTCAGCCGGCAAAGTCGTCGCCCGGAGTGTTTTATATCTGCCAGCGCTGTTGGTTATTACGGCTTTGATACAGGCGGGGAATGGGTAAATGAAGAAAGCCCGCAAGGCACTGACTTTTTAGCTCAGGTAGTACTATTGTGGGAAGAGGAGGTATTGAAAATCCAGTCCTTAGGCATCAGGACCGTACTACTGCGTATCGGGACCGTGTTGGATAAAAAAGGAGGCGCATTAAAGGAAATGTTAAAGCCTCCCGTGGCGGCTCCTTTGGGCAGCGGCAATCAATATATGAGTTGGATCCATCTTAATGACCTAGCGGCCATGTTTAACTTTGCCCTAAGCCAACCCATAATGGGCATATACAATGCTGTCGCTCCACATCCTGTATCCAACAAGCAACTGACCCAAATCGCTGCTAAAGAAAAAGGCAAGCCCTATTTACCCATTCCTGTTCCCCGATTTGTGCTTAAAGGCATGTTAGGTGAAATGGCAGATATGGTCACGGGCGGAAGCCGGGTATCTTCTACCAAGATTGAAAATGAGGGATTTGTATACCAATTCCCCTTTGTAAAGGAGGCGCTAAAAGATATCTATAAGTGATATCCTCTTCCAATACATCACATTGATTTGGTGTAGGTGGGTAATTTTACCAAATTTGTCGGAATATGCTTTACGATATGGATAAAATAAAAAGATTGTTTGTTATTGTATTACTGCTCTTAGCTGGGTCTGTTCGCGCCCAAGTCGACCTCAGTTATTACCTTCCAGAAGGTTACACCTATAATCCATCGATCCCTACACCTGCATCCGTTCTGGGTTATCAAGTAGGGGAGTGGCATGTGAGCCATGATCAGGTGGTGATGTATATGAAGGCCTTGGCGGCTGCATCAGATAGAATACAAATTGAAGAGTATGGTCGAACCTACGAAAAGCGGCCTTTGCTTTTATTAACCATTACAGCACCCAGTAATTTTTCCCGGCTGGATGAGATAAAATCCCAACGAAACAATCTCCGCGATCCTCAGGCCTCTGTTTCTATGGAATCCATGCCTATAGTCATGTATATGGGACATTCCGTGCACGGCAATGAACCCAGTGGGGTTAATGCGTCTCTACTATCTGCTTACCATTTTGCTGCTGCCAATGAAATAGCGGAGGATTTGGAAAATATAGTCATTCTTTTTGATCCTGCGATTAACCCCGATGGGATTAATCGCTTTGCTTCTTGGGTCAATTCCCACAAAAGCTATCATATGAACGGTGATCCCAACAACCGAGAGCTCAATGAAGCATGGCCTAGAGGCAGGACCAATCACTATTGGTTTGACCTGAACAGGGATTGGCTGCCAGTGCAGCATCCCGAAAGCCGTGGAAGAATAGAAAAAATACAGGAATGGAAACCTAATTTGGTACTTGATTTTCACGAAATGGGTACCAACAGTACCTTCTTTTTTCAGCCGGGCGTACCAAGCCGCAACCATCCTTTAACGCCCAAGAAGAACTTTGAGCTGACTGAAAAAATTGCCACCTATCATGCCAAGCATCTCGACAAAATCGGCTCACTCTACTATACCCAAGAGAGCTTTGATGATTTCTACTTTGGTAAGGGGTCTACTTATCCTGATATCCAAGGAGCTGTGGGAATTTTGTTTGAGCAAGCCTCTTCCAGAGGGCATCTGCAGGAAAGCCAACATGGCCTGTTGACCTTCCCTTTTACCATTCGGAACCAGTTTACTACTGCGCTTTCCTCTTTTGAAGCAGCTCGGGACATGCGCGTGGAAATGAACCAGTACATGCAGGATTTTTATAAAGAAGCAATGACAGAAGCCAATGCTGATCCCAACAGTGCTTACATATTTGGTTCTAAAGAAGATGCAGCAAGGGTTTTTCATCTGGCGGACATCATCCAACATCACGATATCCGTTTGTTTAAGCTCAAGCAAGATGTCACCCTAAACGGGGTAGAGTTCCGCGCCAATAATTCTTTCATTGTTCCCCTCAACCAACCGCAATATCGCTTGATCAAAGGAATGTTTGAGACGAGGACTGAATTTCAAGATAGTCTGTTTTATGACGTGTCAGCCTGGACTTTTCCCATGGCTTTTAACGTGGACTATCTGGCATTAAACAGTAAGATATTGAATTTGGCTGAGGTGGAGGAAGTGAAAGGGCCATTGGCCAAACCAGAAGGATCGGTAATCGGGGCTGAAGGTGCCTATAGCTACGCTTTTGAGTGGAAGGAATATTACGCGCCCAAGGCAGCTTATAAATTATTGAATAAAGGATATCTTGTGCGGGTCAGTCATGAGCCTTTTCAAACAGCCTCAGGGCAACAGTTTAGCAGGGGAACAATATTGGTCACCAAAGGACAATCTACCGAAAGTGATCAGGAATTTTATCAGTCCCTGCAACAAGCGGCCAAGGAATCAGGCGTTACTGTGCATGCACTGTCTACGGGCTACACGTCCGGAGTAAACCTAGGTTCTCCAGGTATACAAGTATTGGAAAAGCCTTCCATTGCTTTGTTGGTTGAAGGAGGCGTGTATAGCAATGAAGCAGGAGAAATTTGGCATCTACTGGACCAGCGATTTGAAATGCCAGCTACCCTACTGCCCTTGGATCAAGTGAGTAGGGTGGACCTGTCAAGATATAACGTCCTTATTATGCCTAACGGCAACTATACCCAATTAGGCAAGCAAGGAGCTTCCAAACTGGAAAGTTGGGTGAGAGGCGGTGGAACCTTATTAGCCCGCGGATCGGCTATGAGTTGGCTAGCGCAAAATGAGCTGGCAAATTTTGCATTTAAAACTGAAACAGAAGCGGACAGTGCTATTCAAAAGAATTATGCACGTTTTGCACAAGACCAAGGCTCTAAGGTTACGGGAGGCGCTATATTTAATGTACGATTGGATATCAGCCATCCGATTGGCTATGGTTATACCCAACCTACATTGACCACTTTTAGAGCGGGAAACCAATTTTTACAACCAGCCTCCAATCCCTATGCAAATCCTTTGATTTATACCGATGCACCTTTGGCGGCGGGCTATGTGTACCCTTTTAATCTGGAGCAGATAAAAAATTCCGGAGCGATTCAGGTTGCGGGACTAGGGAGTGGAAAGATTATTGGCTACGTAGACAATCCTAATTTTAGGGCTTTTTGGTTTGGAACCAACAAGCTGTTTATGAATGGAATTTTCTTTGGACAGACTATAGATGCAGGTACCGCTAGATAAAAATAGGAGGATCCAATGTGATCCTGCTATGGTTTTGTAACAAAAAAAGGTCTTTTCCCAACGGAAAAGACCTTTTTTATTTTTCACTGAACAAATTAAGCTTCAGCTGGAACTACGCTGACATATGATTTGCCATCAGATTTCTTTTTGAAAGCAACCTTACCGTCAGTAAGGGCAAACAAAGTATGGTCTTTACCCAGACCAACGTTTACACCTGGGTGGTGCTTTGTGCCTCTTTGTCTTACAATGATGTTACCAGCGATAACAGCCTCACCGCCAAACTTCTTGACGCCTAATCTTTTACTGTGGGATTCCCTTCCGTTTTTGGAACTACCTACACCTTTCTTGTGAGCCATAATATTTTAAAGTTATGATATTCCTAGGAAAATCTTATAATACAATGTTTTCGATAAGTACTTTGGTGAAATCCTGTCTGTGACCGTTTTTCTTCTTGTACCCTTTTCTTCTTTTCTTTTTGAAGACGATTACTTTGTCTCCTTTTACATGTCCCAGAATTTTTCCTGAAACCTTGGCGCCACTCAATAAAGGCGCGCCGATTGATACGGTGCCGTTGTCGTCTGCCAACAACACTTGATCAAATTCAACGGAAGCGTCAACATCACCTTGCAATTTAGGTGCATAGATGTATTGATCTTTTGTTACTTTGAACTGCTTTCCGGCTATGTTAACTATTGCGTACATAAATAAAGCGATAAGATCTGTTTTATCAAAATTGAGGTGCAAATATAAAGAATATTTGCCGAGGAAAAAATATACCTTTCATTATTTTACCTTAAAACCTTTTGTTACAAGCAGATCAGCGTTTTTTTCGTTGCTTTCTGGAGAGTAATTTCTCCTTACTTCTGTGTAGTTCTTTAGCAGTTACATGGTAATCAGTTTTGGGATGGTGATCGGTTGCCTTATACGCCGATAGCATAATAACAACAGGTAGTTCGATTAACATGATGCTTTTTAGTTTCGAAGCACCAACATCAGCGGTTTTCTATTGATGTATGATTCTTTTAGGATGAGCGACAAGAGCACCTTTGTAATAATACAGCTTCAGAGGAAGGTTTCCATACATAAAGCGTTTCTTGGAGCGGAAAATTAAAACAATCTTGTCAAAGATCTAAAATTTTGGAATAGCTTATGCTCCCTATTTTCAATCTATCCTTTAAGCTATTTTGACATGTATAAGGCCTCGGATTTTTGAGGAAAGCATCTATATTGCAAGGCAGTAGAAGGTGAATATATGAGGAAGAAATTACAGTGGAGCATCTGGCTGTTGATGATGATAATGTCGGTCGTCTCCCAGGGCCAGGGATTGGATCAGCCTTCAAGAATCTATAAGCCCTTAAAAGTAGATGTGGGGATCAACCTCACCTTTCCGGCCAACACGGATCTCACCGTAGGAGGGGGATTTTTTGTCGAGCCCCGCTACGGGATCAACGACCAATTGCATGTAGGCCTTCATCTTGGAAGCAATATTATCGGCGAAGGCCAGTTTTTGTTTCACAACACGCAGGCTGTCACCAGGGCGCAGGCTATTGGAAATATTTCTGTCACCGGGGATTATATTTTCACTAAAGAAAATGTGCGGCCTTATATAGGTATGAGCGTAGGGATGTACCGAAGGAGCGACTATGAGATCATCGATGAAAGCAGCGGCACGACTATCAATAACCAAGGCACGCACGTGAATTTTGGCCTTGCCCCAAGGATGGGCTTGGTGGCAGGGAAATTTAGGATGGACGCCACTTTTCATTTTACAGGGCAGGGGATTACCGACTTTATCAGTCTTGGCTTGGGTATCCAGTTTGGCGGTGGCAGGATCAAAGGGAATAATTATCTCTGACTAAAAAAAAGCAGCTCCCTTAGGAGCCGCTTTCTCATTTATGGTTGGTGGTTGTTTTTATTCGTTAGGAGCAAAATCCGGATAACCGTACATGCCGTGTTCGTTGATATCCAGACCTTCTATCTCTTCCTGTTCTGGTACTCTGATGCCGATCGTTTTCTTTAGAGAATAGAAGACGATGAAGCTAAAGCCTAGGCAGAAAATGGCAACAGAGACTATACCGATCAGTTGTGACAATAACTGAGCGCCGCTGGCTAAGTTGCCGAAGAGTCCGATAGCCAAGGTTCCCCAGATCCCGCATACCAGATGGACCGAGATCGCACCCACTGGGTCATCGATTCGTATTCTATCAAAGAAGATAACCGCAAAGACGACAAGCCCTCCGCCGATAAACCCTATCAAAGCAGATTCCCATACCGCCATCACATCGGCACCGGCAGTAATACTAACCAGACCTGCCAAAATACCGTTGAGCACCATAGTAATATCATAGGCTTTAAATTGGA
>DATGQZ010000071.1:0-47876 GCA_035303945.1 Cyclobacteriaceae bacterium | reverse complement strand
ATTTTCTGTTTTAAAGGTCTTGTTGGTACTATGCTTTTTCCTATATAAAGAAGCTTTCAATAAATTCTCTGCCAAAAATAAATTGGCAAACGCAGCTTTCAATTAAAGGGAAATTCCATGTAGTGACAAATCCAATGAATTTAAAAAAAACCATTGTCAATGGAAGCAAAATTTGAGTCTTATATTTTTGAGCCTAACAAAAAAGTACAGTCAAATGCCCGACGGTGGAATCTGCTCGGTTGGATGACATGCGTAGCTATAATAATACTTCTAGTTCTCGAGTTGGATCTTATCGCCTTTTTATTTTTAATTGCTTTACTTACTGTTTGCTTTGGCAATGCCTTTTCTAGATGGAATAAAGTAAAACCATTAAACGGGTCTCTTCATGCAAGCTTTCAGATTAACGCTGACGAAATTCGGGTCGGAACAAAACGGTTTGCGATGGATGAGGTACGCGTTACAAATTTCCTTTGCTATGATTATTTCGGTAAATCCACAAAGGGTTATGCATTGTTTGTAAAGTATCCTGCTATGTCCAATGGCACGGCAAACGTTATAGAATTTGTATACCGTAACAAGAAATTTCAATATCAGTTTTTAATCGCTTCAGTCCAAGATATATTCTTACTCGAAGATATTGTGGCTAAACATACCTCACAAATCGTTCGCGCAATTATTTAACTCCCAATATCTTTGCTGCCGCTTCGGGTATTCTATCCAGCGTTTCTTGTTTGATATACCTTTTCTGATCCACTTGTTGCGGTTGGTCGTAGCGGCAAAAGTAGCTGTGTATGGCTCTTCTGGGTGAAGCTGTTTGGTTGATGGTGCCGCCATGCCAGGTATGGGAGTTAAAGATCACCACCGATCCTGCGGGTGCTTCGATAATCACTTCCTCGGGATGGGATGCCAATGGATCATCGAGTACATCCTGCGGAAGGCTGCTTTTGAGGTGGCTGCCAGGTATGACCCGCGTGGCGCCGTTTTCCTGATAAAAGTCATCTAAAAGCCAGATCGAATTACAAACTTTATAATCCCCCATCTCAACGGCTTCATGCCAATCCACGTGCAGTTTTTGCAATCCCGCAGCTGGCTTGGCAGCCCTATAGTTGAGGGAAGAAAGCTTGATGCTTGGTCCTAATACATGGGAAATGGCGGCTAGCACCTTTGGATGAGTGTAGAAAATATCAAATTCTGATCCCTTGTTCACCAAATCCGCCAAACGGTCCGCACCACTTTCTTTAGGATGTCGAATATAGGGGGAGTCGAGCAATTCGCTGCCCGCATTTTCCCCTTCTATGTATAGCAAGTGACTGATCTTCTGGCGTATGGTTTGAAGTTCTTCGTCCGACAGCAATTTTCCCAGGTTCAAAAACCCATCCCTGTCTAACTTTTCTTTTTCTTCTTGGCTCAATGTAGCTCTGGTTACGCCTAGTGCTGCTAAACGATCCATGTATGGCGGGTTTATTTGCTAACTCAAAGTTAGCAAAATTTAGAAAGAAACAAATTTATGTGCTTACCCATTGCCGCACAACTTACAGATACATTACGTAAAAAAAATACGTAAAAATACTTATTTTATTATTGTTTTGTTCTAATTTAGCGCTGCCCAGTTGGTTCAGCAAAGGCTGTAGCGCTGCGTCCGAAATAAATGTACCCTAAAACCACCAGATATGCCCCGATCAAAAGCAACATCCATCCGTCTTCTTGATTTGAAAACCGTTCCGATGCGCACCTTTCATCTATCTTGGCTTGCCTTTTTTCTATGTTTTTTTGGCTGGTTTGGGATTGCACCGCTGATGCCCGTTATACGGGAGGAACTGGCGCTCACGCAGGCCCAAGTTGGGAATTTGATAATTGCCTCCGTGTCTGCGACTGTACTGGCGAGGCTTTTTATCGGCTGGTTGGTGGACAGGATTGGTCCCCGGATCACCTATACCTGCTTGTTGATCGGAGGGGCTTTTCCGGTTATGCTTATTGGATTGAGTCATAGCTATGAAAGCTTTTTGCTCTTTAGGCTTACGATAGGCATTATAGGGGCTTCTTTTGTTATCACCCAATACCATACATCTGTAATGTTTGCCTCCAATATTGTGGGAACAGCCAACGCCACTTCAGCAGGCTGGGGGAATCTAGGCGGCGGTGTTACACAAATGGTGATGCCGGCCTTATTTGCCTTGTTTGTCTCCCTTGGTTTTGTGGAAGGTGTCGCCTGGCGATACGCCATGGTTGTGCCGGGTATTGCCATGTTATTGTGCGGCATGGCCTATTATCGATGGACAAAAGATTTTCCCGAGGGAAATATGGGTGAATGCACAAGGATTTCTGGTAAGGTGGAGAAGGGTTCAAAGATGAGCTTCTGGAGGATTGCTAAAGACAAACGCGTATGGGCTCTTTTTTTAATCTACGGCGCGTGCTTTGGCATAGAGCTGACCATCAATAATATAGCTGCTATCTACTATCATGACCGCTTTGGTCTCAATTTGAAGACGGCTGGCTTGATCGCCGGACTGTTTGGTTTGATGAACTTATTTGCCCGCTCCCTTGGCGGCTATTTGGGAGACAAGGCGGGCCTATGGTGGGGCCTTAATGGAAGGGTGAAGTTTTTAGGCCTACTGATTTTGATGGAAGGCTTTTGTCTTTTTCTGTTTTCGAAAATGAGCCTTTTGCCCTTGGCAGTGGGCAGCATGATCGTCTTTAGCCTTTTCGTGCAGATGGCAGAGGGGGCTACTTTTTCTGTAGTTCCATTTGTGAATAAAAGGGCGATCGGAACGGTATCGGGAATAGTAGGGGCCGGTGGAAATGCAGGGGCTGTATTGGCAGGATTTCTTTTTGGAATCGAGGGATTACCCTATGCAGAGGCACTGACATTTTTGGGAATAGCTGTCGCTTTGACTAGCATGAGTTCATTGCTGATCAGTTTTTCTCCTCAAGACAACCTAGAAGCAAATCAAGAGATCCAGTACGCGCGTCAGAAGGAAGTACTGGAGACTGCCGAAATAAATTCATGACAAGCTATGAACAAGCTAGCCACAACTGCTGAAAAATTTAAGACCACCTGTTCCTATTGCGGAGTGGGTTGTGGGATCATTGTGCATCGTAGCAGCAAAGGAAGTATTCAGGTTGAAGGTGATCCTGACCATCCTGTCAACAAGGGCATGCTGTGTTCCAAAGGGATGAATTTACACTATGTGGTGGACGACAAATCGGATAGGCTACTCTATCCCCAAATGCGGTGGAGTAGAGGCTACGATTGGGAACGGGTTGATTGGAATACGGCACTAGGTCGGGCAGCCGCGGTGTTTAAATCCATTATCCAAAAGCACGGCCCGGATGCGGTAGCCTTCTACATCTCTGGGCAGTGCCTCACAGAAGAATACTATTTGGTCAATAAGCTCGTGAAGGGCTATCTAAAAACCAACAATATAGATACCAACTCGCGACTTTGCATGAGTTCTGCCGTAATGGGTTATGTACAGTCTTTGGGAGAAGATCTTGTGCCCACCACTTATGATGACATCGAACTGGCTGACTGCTTTTTGGTTGCAGGGGCCAACCCTGCCTGGTGTCACCCTATTCTCTGGAGAAGAATTGAACAACACAAAGCCGCCCATCCGGCGGTAAAGATCATTGTGATGGATCCCCGGGCTACCCAAAGTTGTGCATTGGCGGATTTGCATTTGCAGCTCAACCCCGGCACAGATGAAGTATTACTGCATGCAATAGGAAGGTGCTTGATCGAAGCAGGAGATGTGGACATTTCATTTATTAACGCGCATACTGATGGATTTGAAGCCTACAGAGACAAGGTGATGCAGACGAGCCTATCAGATGCTGCGAATCTATGTGGGATTCCTTCGGATGATATCAGACATGCCGCCACCCTAATAGGAAGTGCCAAGGGTTTTTTGACCTTGTGGGCGATGGGACTGAACCAAAGCAGCGATGGAGTGAACAAGAATTTGGCGCTGATCAACCTTAACCTGATCACCGGAAACATCGGAAAACCCGGGTCTGGCCCCTTTTCCCTCACCGGACAGCCTAATGCCATGGGAGGTCGGGAAGTAGGGGGAATGGCTACGCTGTTGGCCTCTCACCGCGACCTCCATAACTCCTTGCATCGAAAGGAAATTGCCGACTATTGGGGCGTGGATGATCTTCCTACTACACCCGGTAAAACGGCGACCCAGATGTTTGAAGCCTTGGAAGAAGGTCAAATTAAAGCGGTTTGGATCATTTGCACCAATCCTTTGGTTAGTCTTCCCAATGCGCAAAGGGTAGAGCAAGCATTGAAGAAAGCCAAATTTGTTGTCGTACAGGATATTTCGCAAAATGCCGCTGCTATTCCTTATGCGGATTTGGTGTTGCCTGCCGCCGGTTGGGGCGAAAAGGAAGGCACGATGACCAACTCTGAAAGGAGAATCAGCTATTTGCCAAAATTTACGGAAGCGCCTGGGGAAGCCTTGCCGGATGCTGAGATATTAATCAGATTCGCCCGCCACATGGGCTTTAGCGGGTTCAATTACCAGACTATGACCGAAGTCTACGCGGAATATGTCCGATTGTCAAGGGGAAGCCGTATCGACATCAGCGGATTGAATTACCATTACCTCCAAAATCATGGGACGGTACAATGGCCATTCTTAGGTCCAGAAGCAGGGGGTCAGGCTAGGCTTTTCACTGACCTAAAGTTTGCCACGCCCAATGGCAGGGCCAAAATCCAGGTGCCGGGACCGGCCAATGAAAAGGAGGCTACCAGTCCCGATTTTCCACTAATCCTTACAACAGGAAGAATCCGGGATCAATGGCATACTATGACCCGGACAGGCAAAGTGAAGCGGCTGAACAAACATATAGCTAAACCCTTTTTGGAAATTCATCCTGACGATGCTTCGTGCAGGGGTATCAAAGATACTGACACTGTGGTTGTTAACGGGCGGCGAGGAGAAGTACAAGTCCCGGCAAAAATTACTCCGACAATAAAGAAAGGAGTAGTATTTCTACCCATGCATTGGGGTAAGTTGTTGCAAAGCGATTTTGCCAGGGCAAACAATCTAACGGGAAATACCATTGATCCCGTATCCAAGCAACCTGACTACAAATATTCGGCTGTGCAGGTGATTCTTTACCAACAGCCCAAGCAAAAGGTGGTCATCGTTGGAGCTGGGGCTGCGGCTTTTCGCTTTATTCACAGCTACAGAACCTTAAACGAAGAAGACGAAATCCATGTGTTTTCAAAGGAGAAGCATCCTTTTTATAACCGTGTATTGCTGCCCGACTATGTGAGCGAACATAAAAGTTGGGAGGAACTAAAGAAGTTCAAGACGGATGAGGAGTTGGCCCGGCTCAACATCAGGCTATATGTCGAAAATGGGGTCGAATCCATCGATCCTGCAAACCAAACCCTCACAGATGAGAAAGGAAAGGTTCACCATTACGACAAACTGGTAGTGGCTACCGGTAGTCGTGCCTTTGTGCCCGGCGATGTACCTCTACACCTGCCCGGCGTGTTTACCATGCGAAACAGGGAAAATGCGGATGAATTAAAAGCGTATATTAAAGGAAATGGACGCGTGTTGATCGTGGGTGGCGGATTGCTCGGATTGGAGCTTGCAGCTGCTTTAAGGGAGCTTGCCGTAGAAGTGACGATTATTCAGCTTGGTTCGAGGCTGATGGAAAGGCAGCTTGATCCTACTGCCAGCGCCCTATTGAAGGAGAAAATTGAAGAAATGGGCGTGCAGCTTTTTATGAATAACCAGGTGCACCTTTTGGAGAAAGGCGGCACGGAGAAGGAGATGGTTGTTCACCTAAAAAGCGGAAAATCTCTCCGCTGCCAGGCTATCGTTTATGCCATTGGCACCCGGCCCAATGCGGAACTTGCAAAGTCCGCCGGTTTGGAGTGTGGAAGAGGCATTAAGGTGAATGACTACCTGCAGACCTCTGATTCCTCTATCTATGCAATAGGAGAAATAGCCGAACACAGGGGCAAGCTCAACGGTATTACTGCTGCTGCTGAAATGCAGGCAGATATTGCTGCCAGACATATGAATGGCGATTTGCTGAGCATCTATGAAGGAACGATAGCCATGAATATTCTAAAATTTGCAGATTTGGATTTATGCTCCTTAGGTATTCCCGAAATCCCTCCTCACGGAGATGGTTATGAGGAAGTTCTGCTTATAGACAGCGCGCTACGCTACTATAAGAAGTGTATCGTTTATCAAGATCGCCTGGTGGGTGCTATATTAATGGGGGACAAGTCTGAATTTGCAGTTTTCAAAAGTTTAATACAGGAAAAGACCGAACTTTCTAACAAACGGAAGGAACTGTTAAGGGGCCGAAGCGACAGGTCAGAAGTTCTGGGTCCGCTGGTATGTTCTTGTGGAAATGTCGGGCGTGGTAACATTAAACAAGCCATTACCGCCGGCTGCCGCAACCTGTCAACTTTATGTCAGCAAACGGGCGCGGGACTGGGCTGTGGCAGTTGCAAACCTGAAGTACAGCACCTGTTGGATCAGCATATTGATGCGATAGTGGAAGTGTAGTTCTGCTATGCGCTGTGCGGAGCAGATCGAAAATGTTCATTTATATGTCCGAAGCCGAACGTATGGCAAAGCTTAATGGCCCTGGGAAAGCAAAAAGACAGTTGGCACAACAATCGAATAGCAAAGATATCACATCAGCTATAATGACATGAAGCTATTTATCAGTTTAACTGTTTGGGCGATTCTTTTGGTACTGTGCTGGCCGCTGGCTATTTTGCTGTTATTGCTCTATCCTTTTATTTGGTTAATCCTTCTTCCGTTCAGGCTATTGGGAGTAGGGGTGACTTGGAGCTTGGCGATCATTGGGGCTTTATTTATACTGCCTTTTTCGCTGCTAAGGTAAGCGGCCGATCGGGATGGCCCATTCGGATAAAAATTAATTCTATAGATGCAAAAAGAAGATTTGGTCCGTGTACTTGTAAAGGGTGGTATTCTCTCTCCCGGTGATTTTCTACTGATAATTCAGAAAGCCAATGACTTGGGGACAAGTTATATCCATTTAGGATCAAGACAGGATATCCTTTTTCCAGTCAGGCATAAAATGGAAGCGGCCTTAGGTCAAACTTTTGATGCGCTAAATATCCATTATGATGTTGGAGGCAGGGATTATCAAAATATTTTATCGTCTTATGCGGCATTGGATGTGATGCCCACGACGCATTGGTTGGCATCACATACCTACCACTATATTTTGGATACTTTTGATTACCAGCCCAAGATCAAAGTCAACCTAGTAGATCCTATCCAAAGCCTTGTTCCTTTATTCACCGGAAATGTAAATTTTATAGCCTCGTCCCATGATAATTATTGGTATCTCTTTTTAAGATTTTCGGAATTGGATCCCAAGCCTTGGTGCGCACCCGAATTGATCTACGGGTATGATTTGGCAAAGATGGCCAGAGCCGTTGAAGAAATAGAACCTGTCAAGAGCGGTATGACCTATGCGGAGATATTTCAAAAAGCCAAAGATGCGGGGAAACCTACCTGCCAAAAAAGAGAACAGGAGTTGCTGTATCCTGAGGCAACTTCTCCTTATTATGAAGGCATGAACCGCATTGTGGGTGGCAAATATTGGCTGGGACTGTATTGGAGAAATAACAAGTTTAGCATCAATTTTTTAAAGGCACTTTGTCAGCTTTGCTTGGATACGGATATAGGAAAAATCAGCCTTACCCCTTGGAAGTCAATTATTGTAAAGGGCATCGCGGAGAAAGACCGGCTAAGTTGGGAGAAGTTGCTCGGAAAATACGGCATCAACATACGCCACAGCTCCCTTGAATTGAATTGGCATCTTCCCGTGTTGGATGAAGAGGCCTTGGACATCAAAAATTATCTTGTCCGGGCACTAGATAAGCAGGATATCAGTACTTACGGGCTCAGTTTCTCTGTCAAAACACGCCATATGGCACTTTTCACTTCAATCGCAATAGAAAAGGCAGTAAAGGAAAAAAACAGCAATTCAGACACCTTCAACATCCTTTACTCCAAGGATTTCAACCCTAATTTATCGGAATACTTCTACTACGCCAAGGAGGTTCCCAAGGAAACCATTCCATCTTTATTGATTGAGTTAAGTCATAAGTACTATGATCAATTAGAGGTGCAAAAAACTGCCGAATCTGCTGAGGGTGGGGTAGATAAGGTCCCAAAACGGGCTTTGAAATATCAATGCAGCCAATGCTTGACCATATATGATGAAAAACTGGGGGATCCGGTATCAGGAGTTGCCGCTGGAACTTCTTTTATGAAGCTTGCAACTGATTACAGCTGTCCAGTTTGTGATAGTCCCAAATCCGCTTATAGACTTATAGAGACAAATTGATGTATGAAACTTAGACTGCATAACAACACCATCAGGTTGAGGCTCTCCCAACCTGAGGTAGCGCAAATCGGCGAAGGAAAGAGCCTAACGGACACCTTAGTCATTAACCGGAGCTTCGAAAGCAACTTTTCCTATAGTTTGGTTCCTTTAGCACAGGGTGAGCGCATGGAGGCAATTTTTCAGTCCAACAACTTGACCGTCTATGTTCCGATGCAGCTGGCGAAAAGCTGGGCTTTTGGACAGCAGGTCGGCCTAACAGCAATCCTGCCTGGCAGCTTGAAAATCTTAGTCGAAAAAGATTTTCAGTGTCTTCACAAACGCCCAGATGAAGATGAAAGCCAGAACTTTCCCAACCCTCTAGCAGACTGAATATTAATCACAGATATTTACGTAATTATTTTGAAAAAATAAGTATAAATACTTAGAAATTACAATTTTGGTTTTTATATTAGCCGTTGCAATCATTTACCCCAACAGCTAATAAACCATGCAAAGAATTGTAGTAATAGGAAATGGGATGGTCGGTTACAAACTGTGTGAAAAGCTGACTTCCACGGCTGCCGATAAAGAATTTCAGGTAACGGTCTTTGGTGAGGAACCATGGCCAGCCTATGACAGGGTTCATTTAAGTGCTTATTTTTCCGGGGCTACAGCTGACGATTTGCTGATGGCGCCTAGGGATTGGTACAGGGAACATGGTGTCGATCTACGTAGCAATGAACTTATTGTACGTATAGATAGACATGAGAAGCAAGTAATAAGCCATACAGGAAGAGAAACCTCCTATGATAAACTGATTCTCGCCACGGGTTCTGCGGCATTTGTGCCATCCATTCCAGGTGTAGAAAAGAAAGGTGTTTTTGTATACCGGACTTTAGAGGATTTGGAGGCAATCCTGGCATATGGCAAAAAAGCCAAATCGGCAGCGGTACTGGGCGGCGGTCTTTTAGGTCTGGAAGCTGCTAAGGCGGTTTTGGATATGGGGTTAAAAGCCCATGTCGTGGAATTTGCCTCCCGGCTGATGCCTCGGCAGTTAGATCCGGCTGGCTCGAGCCTGTTGCGGGAAAAACTAGAGCAATTAGGTATCGCTGTGCATGTCAATAAGAATACCCAAAGGATTGAAGGCAATGGCAAGTTAACGGGTTTGCATTTTTCAGATGGTTCCACGTTGGCAGTGGATATGTTGGTCATCTCGGCGGGAATAAAGCCGAGAGATGAGTTAGCCAAAGAATGCGGATTGGCTACGGCTCCTAGAGGGGGAATAGTGGTAAATGAATATTTGAAGACATCAGATCCCGATATTTATGCGATTGGCGAAGCGGCATCTTTTCAAGAGATGGTTTATGGCTTAGTAGCCCCCGGTTATGAAATGGCGACCCAAGTGGTCAACCAGCTAATGGGCAGAGAACCCAGGCCATTTACTGGTTTTGACATGTCCACCAAATTAAAGCTTATCGGGGTAGATGTAGCGAGTTTTGGAGATGCTTTTGGAGAGCTCGAGCCCTCGCAATCCATTGTGTTTGAGGATAAAACGAAGGGCATTTACAAAAGGATAAATATCTCTAAAGACAAGAAAAGGCTGCTCGGAGGCATCTTAGTCGGAGATGCAAGCCGCTACAACCAATTATGGCAGATGGTGCAAAATGAATTGCCGTTGCCTCAGGAACCCGAAGATCTCATTCTGGGAGCGCGTGGAGGAAAAGAAATAGCCGGCGCTGGTATAGAAGCACTTCCGAATGATGCGCAAATCTGTTCATGCGAAAATATTAGTAAAAAGGAAATTTGCGATGCCATAGAACAGGATGGACTTACCCAGATAGCGGAGATCAAAGGCTGCACAAAAGCAGGAACTGGCTGTGGAGGTTGTGTGCCCATGATCAATGACCTCCTTAAATATCAGTTGAAGTCCATGGGCAAACAGGTGAAATCCACCGTTTGTGAACATTTTAACTATTCCAGGCAGGAACTGTTAGATATCATTAAGGTGAGAGGTATCCGCACTTATGATGCCTTGCTTGATGAGGTAGGATGCGGAGATGGCTGCGAAACTTGTAAGCCGCTGGTAGCGTCTATCCTAGCCAGTACTTGGAACGAATTGATTGTCAAACAAGATACTATACAAGACACCAATGATCGTTATTTGGGCAATATCCAGCGCGGCGGTACTTATTCTGTGGTGCCGCGTATTCCAGGCGGTGAGATTACCCCGGAGAAGTTAATGGTGATAGGCAGGGTGGCGAAAAAGTATGGGCTTTATACAAAAATTACTGGGGGCCAGAGAATTGACCTTTTTGGCGCAAGGGTGGACCAGCTACCGGACATTTGGGAAGAGCTTATAGATGCAGGCTTCGAAAGCGGGCATGCTTATGGAAAGAGTTTACGGACGGTTAAAAGCTGTGTCGGAACTACTTGGTGTAGGTATGGGGTGCAGGATGCGGTGTCCTTTGCCATTCGTGTGGAGGAGCGGTACAAGGGTTTGAGGTCTCCTCATAAGATCAAGGGCGCAGTGTCGGGCTGCATCAGAGAATGTGCTGAAGCACAAAGCAAGGATTTTGGAATTATAGCTACGGAAAAAGGATGGAATCTCTATGTCTGTGGCAACGGTGGTTCTAAACCCCAGCACGCAAAGCTTTTGGTGAATGATGTGGATAGCGAAACCTGCATCAAATACATTGACCGCTTTTTGATGTTTTATATTAAAACAGCGGAACCGCTTAACAGAACAGCCACATGGCTGAACAAGATGGAGGGCGGGATCGACTATTTGCGCCGGGTGGTGGTAGATGACTGCTTGGGCATTGGTGAGGAATTGGAACAAGCCATGGAATTTATGGTAGCTACTTACGCTTGTGAGTGGAAGGCTGTAGTGAACGATCCGGCATTAAGACAGCGATTCAAGCATTTCGTCAATGTGGAAGAAACAGATCCAAGTCTTGAGTTTCGTGAAATGCGCGGGCAAAAAGTTCCGGCTTCTTGGGCATCCTAGACCAAGTCACCGATTAACGACATTAGAACCTTATCCATGTAACATCATGATTGCTGAATTGAAAAAATATCAAACGGCCGCCGCATTGGGAACTGCTAATTGGTTCAAGGCTGCTCCTGTTGAGGCCTTTCCCGAAAACGGTGGTGCCTGTGTCAAATACAAGGACTTACAGATTGCTGTCTTTAACTTTACCCGAAGAAAGGAATGGTATGCCTGCCAAAACCTCTGCCCGCATAAAATGCAGATGATTCTATCGCGTGGGATGATCGGTACCCAAGGCGATGAGCCCAAAGTTGCGTGCCCGTTTCATAAAAAAACATTTTCCCTTAGGTCGGGTGAAAACCTTGAAGGAGATACCTGTTCCATCGTAACCTTTCCGGTAAAAGTAGAGGATGGTTATGTATATATCGGGCTATGACAGCACCCATGACCCCCTGTATTTTTTAAGCTCCTCTGCCACAAATGATGGTTTTTAAGTGCTTTTACGTATTTTTAGCTTATGGAATCAAACTTGAGGACTTCTACGGAGGCGTTGAAAGCAAAATACGCTCAGCTGGGTGTGTATTACCTCATCGCACTGTGCTCTATAGCCTTAGTAGTTATCCTTAGTCAGGTGCTGGTTCAGCGTTTTATCAGCGAACAAAGCAGTGATGCGCATTTGATCAACGTATCAGGCCGTCAGCGCATGCTGAGCCAGAAAATTGCCAAGTCTGCCCTGCTACTGGCCGGTTCGTCTGAAGCAGCGCGTCGTACACTTTGGTTGGAGGAGTTGGACTCTTCTTTAAAGGAATGGTCGGAAAGCCATCGGCTCCTGCAGGGGCAACAGACAATGAGTCAAACTTCTTCAGTACTTTTTGTGGCTATTGATTCTTCTTACGCGACCATGCATGGTGCTGCGGAACGGTTTAGTCACAGGCTTCACATCAACAAGCATATACCCATCGATAGCTTGGTCACGGATCTTGAAATCATCATCCAAAGTGAAGCTGCTTTTTTGCGGGATATGGACAAAATAGTTTTGCAGTTTGAACAAGAAGCAGATAGCAGAATCAACAACCTGAAGAATATAGAGCTTTTCTTGATGTTGATTTGTCTTGGGGTGATCCTGTTCGAGATTCTCTTTGTGTTTTTACCCTCTGCACGATCTATTCGATCCACCATACAAAAGCTTGCCGAATCCGGAGAGCAATCCAAGGCTATGGCACTCGAGTTGGGCGCTCTCTATGGATCTTTGGAGGATGCCTACCAAAATCTCGTGGATGTCGATGTTGTTTTGGATGATTATACTGTTTTTGCCAAATGTGACGGAAATGGCAATATGCTTTATCTCGCCGATCGATTTATGGAGGTGATGGGGTTTGATCATAAGTGGCCTGAAAATCTTTTTATGTGGCTGAAGGATCAGGGGTATGACGAAGAGTACCTGCAAAAAATACAGGAGTTGGTGGCGAAAGGCCAATCTTGGAACGGGGATATCACCGCAGTAAATGAGGAGGGAGATTTTGTTTGGCTAAAATTGAATATCGTTCCGACTTTGGCCGAAAGCGAGGAAGTGGAAAGCTTGATTGTGGTAGGTGTAGATGAAACAGAGAAGAAAGAGGCAGAATCCATCTCGAGGGAAATAAATAAGGAGCGGGTAGAGAAAAAGGTGAAGGAGCAGCAGTTTAGGTCAGCATTGATTTTGGAAGGACAGGAGGAGGAAAGGAAACGTATTTCCAGGGATATGCATGATGGGATAGGCCAGCTACTTTCTGCACTGAAGTTTAACCTCGAGGGAATTCACTCCGTTAAGAGCAATGCAGAACTGGAAAAGCTAGAGTCCGCCAAATCCTTGTTGAAAAATATCATCAAGGAGGTTCGAAGGATTTCCTTTAACCTTACACCCAGTGCGCTGTCGGACTACGGTATAGTCCCTGTTCTAAAAAAGTTTTCGCGTGAGATCACCAAAATTTCGGAGTTGCAGGTGATTTTTGAAAACCAGACAGGCTTTCTCTCTAGGCTGGATCCGAAAGTGGAGAATAATCTTTACCGCATTGTCCAGGAGGCGGTGAACAATGCCATTAAATATTCCGAAGCAGATGAGGTGAAGATTATTCTTAGTCATAATGCACAGTTTCTTCATTTGGAAATTAAGGACAACGGAAAAGGTTTTGACCTTGAAGAATTGGAAGAAAAGGACCATTTTAGTGTTTCCGGCCACGGGATTTTTAATATTCGGGAGCGGACAAATTTCATCAATGGGCAATTTGATATACGCACTGATGTGGGGAAAGGTACCACGATTAGTATTCAGGTGCCTTTAGAGTAGGTTTAAAAGATTATGGATCATATCAGAATAGTGCTGGCAGAGGATCATCTTATTGTTAGAAAAGGCATCAAAAATCTCTTAGAAGATGAGACTGGATTGGAAGTCGTTGGGGAGGCCTCAAACGGAATTGAAGCAATAGAGGCGGTGGAGAATATGCAGCCCGACCTGCTGATTGCGGATATACGTATGCCGGAAATGAGTGGGCTCGAAGCTACCCAGGTTCTAGCAACAAAAGAAAAAGCTCCACATGTGCTCATTTTGTCCATGCACGACGATGAAGATTATATTCTACAGTCAGTAGAGGCAGGCGCTTCGGGATATTTACTTAAGGATACTTCGAAAGAGGAATTGTTAAAGGCTATAAGGATCATAAACCAAGGTGGAAAATATTTTAGCGGAGATGTGAGCAACGCATTGGTGAACCGCTACCTCTCCGGAAGAGATAAGCGTACTAGAGGCGCTGATTCAGTTGTTGCCAACAGTTATAATATTACCAAACGGGAAAGACAGATACTAGCCATGATAGCCGATGGTGTGGGTAATAAAGAAATTGCAGAACAGCTGGGGAAAAGCGTGAGGACGGTTGAAACTCACCGCTTTAACATTATGAAAAAACTCAGGGTCAACAACATTGTCGAATTATTGAAAAAAATGGAGGAGGAGCCTGCTTTAAAGCAATTTATACAAAACCGCTGAGGCTCCTTTTGGGATCAGTAGTTTTTTTCGCCAAAGCCCATACTGAACCCGATATGAACGTCTGCCTGTTTGGTATCTGCCAGCAAGCCCGTAAGTAGGGACTGGCTACCAACAAAGAAGCCCCCTATCCTAAGCCCTAATCCCCCGGTTAATCCTGCCACTTCATACTGGGTCCATGGGGAATAAACCTCTAAGAGACCAAAATTGACCCGAGGGGTAATGGCAAAAACATGCTGCGCCATAAGCTGCTCGTGGTCGGTTTTATCCGCGATCCTAAACTGACTAAATACACTTACCTGAAATTTCCGGGTAAATTGTACGTCAGCATATGCGGAAAGCAAGGGAGGGAGCCCTGCTCGGCTCTTTTCTCTTATGTTACTTCTGGTAAAATATCCACTGTTTAATAGTTGATCTTCAATTTCTTCCAAGTCGCCATCCAGCAAATCAAGCCTAAAAGATTCTCCTTGCGGTATATTTATGCTGTATCTATGGGTGGACTGTTCTGATCCTAGCCGCATTCCTCCAATATTTCTGACAGAAATACCAGATAGTACGCGCATGTTTCCCTCGGCGTACCATTGATGGGCAATGCCCAAATCAAAGGCTGTCCCGGTGATATTACCCAAGGAAAAGCGGTCGGTCATGTAGGTTGCGATATCCCCTTCTTCAAGATCTCTTGGATAGCTCAGGTATAGCTCTCCGTTAGCATCAGTCAATATGACATCAGTCCCATTTTGAATCAATGTACCCCGAAGGTCTGTTACACCCATATTTAAGTAGGCCATAGGAATAAGCAGCTTAAATGTAGCTCCAGCGGTGAAAATGTGACTACCCACTGTATACAGTTCACGCCCTGCTGTAAAGCCTAATTCCGTCCAACCCGAAACATTTACCTTTTGTTTGGACGCGTCGATCATGTGCGTTTGATTCAAAGAATTGAAAAAAGGGTCCCCATTTAAAGCGTTAGCTATATCAGGATTAAGGTTGATGATGTCACCCTTTGCAAAAGCTTGCGACATGAAGCCAAAGGACCAGTCTCCTTGGGAGAAACCGACCGATGGTCCCAAGAGCTGCATTTCTGCACTGACATTGATAGGTGTTCCCATGCGGTCGAGTGCCAGATCTATCAGCTCACCTTTTTCTTTTAAAATATCCTGGAAGGAAAGGGCATTGTTACTGACAGTAGTGCCTCCAGCAAAAAGATTCACTTCCACTGAACGACGAAGGTGGTTGATCTCAGCGGGATTAACTGCTACATGCGTCATGCCCTTTCTAGGGCTGTTATGAATGCCGATGAGCGAGCTTTGAGCGGAGGCTAAAGCGGTCGATAAGCAGAGGGTTAATGTAAAAATCGCTATCTTGTTCATGTTTAACGGTGTTACCGGTTTCTGATTAACAAAGGATTGCTTGGATCCCCGATTGGACTTCCATTATTTCATGTGCTGTCGTTGCAGCAAAAATCGCGCATAGATATCGCTTTTTTCAGTAATAAGAAAGGAAGTTACCGCATTTGTACCCTTTATTTCGGCAATTTACACTGGAAAGTAAGAAGAGATGATAGAAGGCAGCGGTTCCGACGAATTGCCTAGTCCACCTGCAGATCATCTGCCGATGCTTTGCAGGTAAAGAATGAGTGATCACCGGTTCGAATCAAGTATAGATGAATATATTGTTGTCAAGGCAGTTGTAAATTGTTGAAATAGTTGATCTTGTTTGGTATCTTGCCTTACCCAATATAACCTCATGCATATGCCTAGTGACAAAGAAAAAAATGCCGCCTCTTCCTTGAAGGACGCAATGGAGGGTTGGAAGCTGTTAAGGTGTGGCGAAATGAAAGGCCTTGAGATGGTTTATCAGGTCTACGTGGACGAGATGTACAGGTATGGCATGGGAATTCATCCAAATGAGGCATTTGTTAAAGACTGTATTCAGGAGGTATTTATCAGCCTCTGGAAATATCGATCCCAACTAAAGGAAACAGAACATATCAAAGCATACTTATTTAGGAGTTTGGGTAATCGTATCCGTCGTGAAATAGGCCAATACGTCGCGACTTATCCTTCCCTGGGTGTTGATGATGAGATGCAGGTAGGTTGGGTAGATTCTGTTGAAAAGCAACTGCTGAAGGAACAAAGCGATCAGGAATTGAACCAAAAATTGAGTAACGCATTGAACAGACTGCCTGACCGACAGAAAGAAGCGATTCAACTGGTGTTTTTTCAGCAGCTCTCCTATGAACAGGTTTCCACCGAGATGAATCTTCAACTCCGATCCGTATATACCTTAGTTTGGAAAGCAATTGCTACCTTAAAGAAAAATATGCTGTCTTGGCTCCCGGCGCTGTTCCCTTTTATAGGTTGAATATTTTGCAGCAATTGATCGCTTGTCTTCAAACTATTTTTTGGAAGTGTACAAAATTCAGCTAAGAGACGTCTCCTGAATCATGCAATTTTGGTTTGTTAAAAAAAAACAGACGCTAGAAGGATAACTTTTTCCATTTTTCTCCTATAGTAGTTAGAAGGTAAAGATATATGGATATTTCTAACTGGACTGTTGAGGATTTCGTGATAGACGAAACTTTTGTGGATTGGGTGATATCGCCCAGGCCGGATAACCAACGATACTGGCAAGGTCTGTTAGAAAGACATCCTCACCAACGAAAATCGGCTGAGCAGGCGCGGGAGATCCTGCTGCGTATGGAACGTCAGCCTACAAGTCTTGAGCTGAAGGATAAAACTTTGCTGTGGCAGGGGATAAAGAAAAAAATCGTTGATGAAGCTGCAGATCAGAGGCTAATAGGGTATAACAGCCGTGTGGATACTATCAAGACAGCAAGATACAGGTTATCCCAATTTCATAAGGTAGCAGCAATACTTCTTGTAGCATCGGGTCTTTCACTTGTGGTCAACTTAACTAAAGAACACCAGGATGTGTCGATGCCACCTGCTCCAGTGGAATATGCCGAGCACAAGGTCCCAGCGGGCGCAAAAGCTTCAATAACATTGGCGGACGGTTCCAAAGTACTCCTGAATTCTGAAAGTATTCTGCGTTATAAAAAGAATTTTGAACCGAATAGACGGGCACTATACCTTGAAGGGGAGGCATTATTTGAGGTTCAAAAGGATTCTATGAAGCCCTTTATTGTGTATTCGGGATCTCTTGCTACTATGGCTATAGGCACTTCATTCAATATCCACGCCTACGAACCGGAGGCTGTTAAGATTTATTTGTTGGCTGGAAAGGCTTTGGTGACCGATAGCTTGCATCAAGAGGCCCAAATGTTTCTAGAAATAGGTGAGGCAGCATCCAAAAATTCCCAAGGAATCATTCAAAAGAGCTCCTTTGATGAAGAGGAGGTGACGGCATGGACCAAAGGGATAATAATTTTGGACAAGACTCCCATTTATAGCGCTATCCAAACTCTGGAAAAATGGTATGGAGTAAGCTTTCATCTCCGGAATGAGCCGCCAGAGGGATTGACGGTTTCCGGAAAATTCGAAAATGAGCAACTGAAGAATATTTTGGATGGGCTGAGTTACTCCGCCCGTTTCGTGTTTGACATTGAAGGTAAACAAGTTTTCATCCGTTTCATTAAACCTTAACCATGCCTATGAAGATACCACTATGTAAATAATTCTGAGACTCCTCTACCATTGGACCTGAGGAATTCTCCTGCCTTATGAGGTAACTCTTGTAGCGGGGCTACAAATTCGATTTGCCAAAAACTAACAATAAACCAAATGACATATGAAAAACCCAATACCGCTTATCGTACATCATACGACGCAGAAACTATTTTACCTATTGCTGATTCATTTCGTTACGATGGGGAGCCTTTATGCATCCGCCGCCAGTAATCAAGTGAAGAGCATTGACGAGGTCTTTGTCAAAATGGGATGGCGCGATGTGCCCATTAAAGAGGCGTTTAGCCAAATAGAAACCCGCACCGGTTATAATTTTGTCTATACCAATAAGGAACTCACACAGGATCAGAAGATCACGGTGGACCATAAAAAGCAAAGTTTGTATGACGTGCTGGTGGCTATTTCCTCCCAGACGCAGCTTGAATTCAAGCAAGTGAACCATAATATTCACGTAAAACGGGTTGTTCGTAAAGTAGATCCACCTGTGGTTATTGCCAATGAAGAAGTAGATATTTCCATTCGCGGAACGGTGCGGGATGCTAGCGGTGAACCCATCCCTGGCGTAACCGTCTCAGTTCAGGGAAGTACTATTGGAACAGCAACAGATCTGGATGGCGGATATGCATTAGTTGTTCCTGAAGGTTCTACCTTGGTTTTTTCCTTTATAGGTTTTGAAACCCAGTCGGTGCCGGTAGGAAGTCAGACGGTTATAGATGTGGTGCTCGTCGAAGACATGGCCTCCCTGGAGGAGGTGATTGTTGTAGGTTATGGCGTTCAAAAGAAAACAACCTTGACCGGGTCAGTTAGTGCATTGAAGGGGGAAGATATTACCCAGGTGCCTGTGCCGAATATTTCCCAATCCCTGGCGGGACGCGTGGCAGGGGTGAGCATGCGGCCCAACGGAGGCCAGCCGGGGCATGATGATCCTGATATCCATATTAGGGGAATTGCCACAACCGGTAATAGCAAGCCACTTATAGTGGTAGACGGTATTAGACGGGATAACATCCGGCAGGTAGATCCAGCGACCATAGAAACGATTACCATTCTCAAGGATGCCGCTGCTGTTGCACCTTATGGAATTGGAGGAGCTAATGGCGTTGTGTTAATAACGACAAAAAAAGGACAAAGTGGTAAAGCACGTGTTTCTGTCAATACCTCATTTGGCTTTCAAAATCCTACCTATCTTCCAGAGATGCTATCTGCAAAAGATTATATGGCCTTACAGAACGAAGCTTATCTCAACCAGACCCCTGGAGGAACCAACCTTCCCAACAATCCGGATGTAGTAGCCAATTATGATGCTTTGCATCAGGAAGATCCTTGGCGGTATCCAGATTCCAACTTCTTGGATATTTTCAATACGAATGTGCCCGTGCAAAACCATACGGTCCAGGTGAGTGGCGGCAATGACTTTGTCACCTATCATGCTGGCGTAGGTCTTTTTGATCAAAAAGGAATTTTTGATCCGGTAAACTACAGAAGGTATAACTACAACATGAGTATAGAGGTGGCAGCTACCAACACCACCAGATTGGGAATGTCCATGTTGGCGAGCATTGAGCAAACCAATGACGTGGACGCAGACGAGCAAACTTCTGGGCATTTATTTAGAAGCTTTTATAAGTTTCTTCCCAACCAAAGTTTAATCTATCCTGAGGGGGATAAATGGGGAGAATCATCAGCCAGTACACCAGTGGGCGTACTCAGGTCTCCAGGTTACAGAAAGACCCAAGGCAACACCCAATTGGCCAGCTTTTTTATAGAGCAAAAGATCATTGATGGGCTAAGTGTCAGGGGGGTATTCAGCTATGATCCCAATTATCGCAAGGTGAAATTATGGCACGTGCCTTTTGTCTACCACAAGATTGACCTTTCCGAGAAGCCATATACCTATACGGAAGCCATTTCTCTCCAAGAGGGGCAGGGCAGGCCTTTTAGATGGTTAGGACATGAAGAACATGCTTTGATCAACTATACCTATCAGGGCTATATCAATTATCAAAAAACTTTTGGTGACCATTCTATATCAGCACTCGGCGTAGTCGAGGTAAGGGAAACCAGTACATCTGAATTGACTACTAGAAGGAATAATTTCGCGATTGGAATAGATGAGCTAAACTTCGGAAGTTCTGATAAGCTAGATTACGACAACAGTGGGATATCAACAACAGGTTCTGAAATCGGCTATGTTTATCGCGTAGGCTATACCTATAAGGACAAATATATTCTAGAAGCTGCAGGTCGATACGACGGGCACTACTATTTTGCGCCCGGCGCTAGGTGGGGCTACTTCCCTGCATTTTCCGGTGCATGGAGAATTTCGGAAGAAAATTTCATGAAGACCAACGGCTGGCTGGATGAATTAAAGATCCGAGGTTCTTGGGGTAAAGCCGGTATGCTGGCAGGTGGGCCATTCCAATACCAGTCTGGTTATGATTTGAGAGGCAATGCTTATGCCTTTGGCAACGGTACCTTAGTACAGGGTTCCCGTGTACCGCGGGAAGCCAATCCTAACATCACTTGGGAAGTGTCTACCAAGTCCAACATTGGTTTTGACCTGTCCTTGTGGAGCGGAAAGTTGGACATGGAGGTGGATTATTTTATGGAAAATCGTACTGGTATGTTGCTGGCTCCACAGGTTACGCTGCCCGTTGAATATGGACTGTCTTTGTCTCAGGAAAATAAAGGTCGCATGAAAGGCAATGGTGTTGAGCTTGCTTTGGGTACCCATCAGCGTTATGCCAATGGTCTCAACTTCTCGATCACGGCCAACTTTACTTATGCTACCAACAGTATGCAGGAGGTTTTTGAAACTGATGCTGAACGGGCCAACCCCAACAGAACAAAAGTGGGACGGCCTTATCAGACGCCCTATGGCTACAAATCTGACGGCTTATTCCAGCTTTCAGATGACAAAAACGGAGACGGTATCATTGATGAGGAAGATGGCTACAATGTCACTCAGTTTGGTAATCTTCATCCAGGAGATATTCGTTATGTTGACCTCAGCGGCCCTAACGGCATACCTGATGGTGTCATTGATGACCATGATTTGACCGTCATTGGCAAGCCCTACTATCCATTGATGACCTTCGGGCTTTCTCCAACGCTTTCCTGGAAGGGTTTTGATCTCGGCTTGTTCTTCCAAGGCAGTGGGCAGTCCAGCATCAATGTGAGACAGTTTATGACTGTGCCTTTTGAAAACAACGGCAGTAACACGGGTTATGAATACATGAACAACCGATGGACCCCTGACAATCCGAATGCAAAGTATCCGCGGGCTACTCCCGCACCTTATGCCAACAATACCAAAGACTCGGATTTTTGGTGGATCAACAGCAGCTATCTCAGGTTGAAGACGCTCAACATTGGCTACACGCTACCTAGCACCTTGGTTCAAAAGCTGAAGCTGAGCAGTGTGAGGGTATATGGCGTTGCGCAGAATGTATTCACGATCAGCAAAATCAAACATATCGATCCTGAAATGGGGTATACTTTCCGTGAAACGGCTTATCCTGTTATGAAAGCCACGACCATTGGGCTTGATATTAGTTTCTAAACCTTAAAATCGAATTGTCTATGTTATCTAGATATAAAGTTATTCATTCCCTCTGGCTGCTCCTTGCCTTCGTAATCGGCATAGCATCTTGCGATACCGCTGAGTTTTTAGAAAATGAAAACAAAGCTAATTTGACTGATGTCACCCAATGGGAGTCGGAGGCAAATGCGGATGTGTTTTTGAATGATATCTACAGTGAAATTCCCAACAAATGGAATCTTGCGGAGAATTTGGATTATTATTCCGATGACTACAACATCAGTCATTACTATACCGCATCCAACTGGCGGGGCGGAATCGTCATGCCACCTACCGAAAGTACCGACAACGTGTGGGGCGGTACCCATGGACCAACTTATGGCTATACTTGGGCTTCCTTTTTTGTGAAGGTTAGAAAATGTAACACCTTTATCGAGAAGATGACCGAATACAAAGACAACTTCTCAGAGGAGTATTTCAATGCACGCATAGATGAAGCCCGGTTTTTAAGAGCTTTTTTCTATAGCGAGTTCTTTGTTCATGTAGGAGGTTTGCCGATTATCACCAAGCCATTGGACCGCAATACCATGAGTGAAGATGAGCTTCAGGTGAAAAGAGGAACCTTTGAGGAGACCTTTAATTTTATCACCAGCGAATTAGAGGATATTGTAAATAACGAAGCGCTGAGGATTAAGTACAACTCGGGAGATAGGGATGCAGGTCGGGCCACTTTGGGTGCTGCGCTGGCCTTAAAAGGATGGGTTGAGCTGTTTGGTGCTAGTCCTTTGTTTAACACAGCATCCCCTTATCTCCCTGATCCTGGAAATTTTGTCCATTTTGGAAACCATGATCCGGCCAGATGGAAAAAGGCTGCCGACACTAACAAAAAGTTTATTGAAATGTTCGGTGATGGGCAACATTATGACCTTTTCCCAGATCTTCCCAACATTTGGAGAGCAGCGAATGAATATAACTCAGAAGTTATCTGGGATAGACAGGTCGTGGCCAATGTGCCAGGCATGGGAGGTAGCTACGAGAGCCGGGGTGGTGTCACCTACGTATTGGGCGAGTACCGCACATGGGGTAATTACAATCCGACACAGGAGCTGGTGGATCAGTTCTTGATGGCCAACGGTAAACGTATTGACGATCCCGATTCGGGTTACGATCCGCAAGCCCCTTATGTCAACAGAGAGAAGCGATTTTATGACTTTATCGTTTACGATGGTGCGCCCTATAAATTGGACTGGATGCCCAGAGCAGACACCATTTATACCAGGATAGATGCAACTCACCCTGATCCTGACAAAACCAATCAGATTGACCTCGCCGGAACAACAGACGTCGGCGACTCGGGGTATTATCAGAAGAAGAAGCTCAATCCTGATGCCCCTCCTGGTACAGATGCGAGTGGGCAGAACTATGTCTTTATCCGGTATGCGGAGGTGTTGTTGAATTTTGCCGAAGCTGCAAATGAGGCTGAAGGCCCCACTGCGGAGGTATATGCTGCTTTGAATAAGCTGAGAGAACGGGCAAATGTGCCCCCGTTGCAAGCAGGGCTTAGTCAGTCAGAAATGCGGGATGAAATACGTCGGGAAAGAAGGGTAGAGCTTTGTTTTGAAAATAAGCGCTATTTGGACAACAAACGATGGAAGATCGCGGAAGATGTGATGGGCAAACGCCGACACAATATGGTCATCAGGAATACCAAACCTGCGGACAATAGCGGTACTTGGGTATATAGCGTGGAACCGGAAGTGAAGTACAATGTTCGATTCGAATTAAAACAGTATATGAGTCCGATCCCACAAAATGTCTTGGATCAAAACAATAAAGTAACCCAAAACCCAGGTTATTAATTTTAAGACAGCCGGCTCAAGCCTAAACGATGCTTGAGCCGGTTTTATTTTTGATAAAGGTATAGCGTTAGTATAATTTTTTTTCACAAATAACTACATAGTTCCCCGCTGTTCAGGCAGTAGTGGCGCTAGATCAGCAAAATAAATTTTGACACTGATTTTTTTTGTATATTTTTAAACCGTGATTATAAAATGTCATTTTTGGGCTTTGTCCTCATTAAACGATGCTATATGAATAAAAATCTACCATTTAAAACCTCCTCCGTCCATCGATATATCTTCGGTGTGCTATGTATCCTTCAATGTTTTGCCCTATCCGCACAACACGCGTTCAGCCAAACCCTAGAACTTCCTGTTGAAACCGTTGTCGACAAAATACGGGGTGGGCTGCTGGGGCAAATTCTCGGTAACTTAAATGGATTAGAATACGAATTCGCTTTTATTCATGCGCCTGGGGATGTAAAGAATTATGTTCCTGAACTGCTTTCCGGTGCCTATACCGATGACGATACCGATTTTGAATGGGTATATATTGTGGAAATGCAGAAGCACAGAAATGTATTCCTGCCCTATGACGAGGTTTATAGGCTATGGCAACAAAGGATCAATAGAAGAATTTGGTGTGCCAATCGGTATGCGCGGCATCTGATGGATTTGGATCTAATGCCACCGCTGACGGGCAATGTGTTGTTGAATCCGTGGGCAGACTTCAATATATCAGGACAATTCCTGAGTGAAACCTTCGGGTTGTTAGCGCCAGCCATGCCACAGACTGCTGCTAGAATAGGACTGCACTATACGCAGGTTGCCATTGACGGTGAGCCAGCTCAAACTACACAAATGTTCACTGCCATGATTGCCACAGGTTTTGTCAGCAATGACATTGATGAGGTGATCGCCGCTGGATTATCCGCGCTGGATCCGAACAGTCGGATATTGGCCATTGCTGAAGATATGAAAGCATGGCACGCGCAATATCCTGAAGATTGGAAAAAAACCAGGCAACTGCTTTGGGAGAAATATACACAGGAAAATAACAGGATCAGAGACACCAATGGGAGCGAGTTGAATACAGGTGCGATTTTGGGCGCCTTGCTATATGGACGGGGGGATTTTTCTGAAAGCTTAAAGCTTGCCTTTAACTTTGGATGGGATGCCGACAACAATGCCGCGCAAGTGGGAACTATTATAGGCGTCATGGACGGCTACAGGAGTATGATGGCCAATGGTTGGAGGATCGTCGACAGGTATAAGAACACCACCCGCGACAATA
This sequence comes from Cyclobacteriaceae bacterium, assembly GCA_035303945.1. Taxonomy (GTDB): domain Bacteria; phylum Bacteroidota; class Bacteroidia; order Cytophagales; family Cyclobacteriaceae; genus DATGMS01. The sequence continues at coordinate 23,205 of DATGQZ010000071.1, read as the reverse complement.
TGCCGATGGATGAAACCATTACCAGTTTTGCTGATCGTCTTGTAGAACTTTTTGAGTTGGTGAACAATGAAAAAGGAGGAACTAAGAAGCTATCCCAGGAAGGGCGGATGATCTATGAGATACAACAAGAACGCCCCCAGCCAGTCACCCAAATTATGGACGAGGCGGCGCTGAAGCAGGCAATATTGAAAGAACAACCTTTAGAACGTCTCATAGCGGATATTCGCAATGGGGATAACAACGACAAAGCCCGGGCAGCTTACATAGCGGTATGTTTGGATCTTCATGAAACCATCCAAAAGCAGTATCCGCGTGAATGGGAGGAGGCCAAAAGGACGCTAAGTGGTTATGTTAAAGTGATGAATAATATTTTTTACGGCGGGGATTTTAAGGCTTTGTTTGCTTTGGCAAAGAAATTCCGTGATGCCGGCTTTAAAAGTCCGACTGTAAGGCTTACAGATGAAGAAGTATACAGCGATTTGGTGTGGAAAGAGCCAGCAGACTTGTATTGATTCCAGCGAAACTACCCTTTAGTTTGTGTTTACCAAAGGTCACTTCCTGAAAATCGGAAGCATGGCAATATTGGCAGAAATATTGTCATATCTATCATAAATGAGGCTAGTCAAATTTTTATATTAAGCCAAATATTTCGTACGCATGCCTCAACAGTTTCAAGCAAAAACAGCCTATGAGCACAGTAGAACTTCCGCAGATTTATAGTATTGTACCTGCAATATTACCTCCGGACCAGTTGTTTGGTCCACTTTTTCATGATGTCCAAATGAAGGAAGTGTTTCCTGATTCTATCACCTTTGCGGATTGTTTTCCCAAACGTTCACCAGAAGAGATATTAAGTTTATACGAGATACAGAAACATACCAAGGATTTTGACCTTAAAGCGTTTGTGCTGGAGTATTTTGAAATACCTGAACCCATTGATACGGCTTATGTAAGTAATCAGGAATTGCCGGTCGCGGAACATATTTCTAATGTGTGGCCAATATTGACGCGAAGCTCGCAAACAAATTGTTCAATGCTACCTCTCCTTAAGTCCTATGTTGTGCCGGGAGGAAGGTTCAGGGCACTGTATTATTGGGACAGTTATTTCACCATGCTAGGATTGCAGTGTTCTGGAGAGTATGAACTTATCAGAAATATGGTGGCTAATTTTGCCCATCTTATAGACACCTACGGGCATGTTCCCAATGCGAACCGAAGTTATTACCTTAGCCGTTCTCAACCTCCTTTTTTTTCGTTGATGGTGCGACTTCTTGCTGAAATAGATGGGTTGGATGTGTTGACCAAATACCTGCCCCATATGCAAAAGGAGTATAACTTCTGGATGGATGGATATTTTCGATTGTCGGAAAGGGAAATCTGCTTTAGGAGGGTGATGTTGTTGCCTGATGATATGATCTTAAACCGCTACTGGGACGATCTTCCCGCGCCAAGACCGGAGTCGTATGTTGAGGATGTAGCGCTTGCACATGCAGCTGCGCTATATGGTGTAGAGCCCGGCACAGTGTATAGGCATATCAGGGCAGCTTGTGAGTCGGGGTGGGATTTCACCTGTCGTTGGTTTCGTGAAGCGTCTGATATGGCTACCATTCACACTACGGACATTGTGCCTGTGGATCTTAATTGTTTGCTATATGACCTTGAGTTAACCCTTTCCGATGCTTATGCGCATAGCTCCTTTGCTGAACCTTCTACCTATTTTCTCGGCAAAGCAGAACAACGCAAAAAAGCGATAAACAAACACCTTTGGAACGATGATACCCAGTTTTTTATGGACTACGACACCGTGTCTCACAAGCCTACCAAGGTAATGTCTCTCGCAGGTGTATATCCGCTTTTCTTCAACATTGCTTCGCAAAAGCAAGCGTCACGGGTTCATGAACATATTGTCAAAAGCTTTTTGCAGCCAGGTGGGGTGGTTTCCACGCTTCATCAAAGTGGGCAGCAGTGGGACTTTCCGAATGGTTGGCCTCCACTGCAATATCTGACATACATTGGCCTTAGTAATTACGGATTTTACGAGACTGCCGAAGAACTGAAAAGGAGGTGGATTGCTAACAATGATGAAGTATTCAAGCAGACTGGCAAAATGATGGAAAAATATAATGTAGTGGACCTTGGACAGCCCGCCGGAGGTGGAGAATATCCCAATCAGGATGGCTTTGGGTGGACCAATGGCATATATTTGAAGTTCAAAAGCCTGAGTTCTAATGGTAAGGGCGGAGTGTGAAATAACGTTTACTTTAGATGCCATCTACTTCCGTCAAATTCTTAGGACGGGGAACGGGAATTTTTATCGCAACTTTAAATGATGTTTAAACAATTTGACCGAAGTTTTTCCCAGTCTCTTCGCTACACATTGGTATAAGCCGATCAGAGGTATCTTACCGGCTTTAATCACACTAGCTATACAGGTTCTTGTCCAAAAAGTCATTCCTAAATTTTCCATGAGGATCAAACTGCGCTACGAGTTGCTTGAAATCCGCCAATTTTTCGTATTTTGACTGGAGTGTCTTTGGAGACATTGTAAACAGTTTAGCCCAATGCGGTATGGGATCAAAGGGTGCGAGTTGCTCTTCCACGAGCTGAATCAAGCCCATTACTGTATCCACATCCTGTTTCCATGTAGTATGGATTGCTACAGCATCTTTTTGGTAGCAGGGACTCATCCAGAAATTGTCACCTTTCACCGTACGTATTTCTGAAATGAACAGGTAGGGGCTGATTTTGTCATGGATCGCTTCCATAGCCAGTAGCGCCTCATAGGCATGTTCTACGCGGACGAAATATTCGCTTTGAAGTTCTTCACCGGTGGAAGGTTTAAATCCCATTTTAAAGTGCGGCATCCTTTCGTACCAAGGGCCTGGTATACCTCGTTGGTCTGTGACAGTTTCTGCCGACTGTGTAGAAACTGGGTGAATATTTTCCGAGGCTAATTTTGCTCCATACAGATCGAGATCTGCAGCTGTCACCTGTTCTCCTGCAACACTTTTGATCCAGACCTCGTTGATGTTTTTATTTTTCCAGTCCGTGAATAGGCTAACACTATAGCCACGGGATTGGAGCTCCATAAAATTATTTTCCAGTTCTGTTATAGGAAGATCCAGATAAACTACCTGTGACATGTCAAAGGTGGGGAGGAGGTCAAGGGTAATTTTGGTTACTACGCCCAAGGCTCCGAGACCGACCACTGCACCGGCGAAGATGTCAGGATCTTTTTGTCGTGACAAAGTAATAAGATTGCCTGAAGCATCCACAAATTCAATAGCTGAAACGGAGGACGATAGGTTGCTGTTTTTGATCCCCGAACCATGTGTGGCAGTCGTACAGGCGCCAACGGCGGTGATATGGGGAAGAGAGGCAAGGTTGGGTAAGGCATAGCCATTTTCATGAAGGTAAGGAGCAAATTCGCCATATTTAGCTCCGGCTTCTACGGTAATGGTGTTTGCGGATTTGTCGAGGGCGACCACCTTGTTCATTTTTTCTAAGGAAATCAACCGGTGTCTGCTGTCCGCGATTTGATTGAAGGAATGCCTGGAACCTAGCGCTTTGATTTTATCATGTTTTTGCACCAATTCCTGTACTTCCTCTACCGAGGAGGGGTAGTGTACCAGATCTGTACTATAGGTGAGGTTACCTGCCCAGTTTTTCAACGGCGGATGATTGTTTTTAGGTGAACATGCCACCATGGCTTGTTGAGATAGGATTACCCCTCCTGCAAGTAAGGGCAGCCTCTTTAAAAAAGATCGTTTATTCATCGTGGGAATTCGGGTTTATTGCCTTGTGTGAACAAATTTAAAAGCTTTTGCATAAGTTCCTACGGGAATAGCAGAATATATATGACCTCAATTGATAGTAGCAGCAGCTTTCTGTGCTGAACCAAAGTCAAGGCTTGGATAGGAATTTCGGCATGCGCGTGAGTTTAGAATGTTTGAAAAAATATAAGTTTAAATTTTATACTTTTTTGTTTTAGCGATAACTTGTTAGGCGGAGTGGGATTGTCTCCGTATAGAAGGTTAGATTGAAGAAACTAATCACTTTGCAGTTGATAATGATGCCCATGTCCTAAGTATTTTTTTAGTAATCAACCATATCTACCAATGACAAAAAGAAGGGAATTTATACAAAAGAGCTTTGTAGGAGCCGTGGGTTTGTCCATGGCGGGCATGGGCATGAGTGCCCGCTCGTATAGCGCCATTATTGGAGCTAATGATAGAGTGAATGTCGGCGTTATTGGAATAAATGGGATGGGTCAAAATCACATTGAGGGTTATTCTAAATTGAAGAATGCTCGGGTTATGGCGCTGTGTGACGTGGATAGTAACCTTTTTGCCTCACGGATAAAAACCCATTTCACCAATAAGGGCTTGCCAAAACCCAAAATTTTCGGCGATTTGCGAAAATTGTATGAAGACAAGGACACAGATGCCGTTTCCATTGTTACTCCCAATCATTGGCACGCACTCGCTGCTATTTGGGCGATGCAGGCAGATAAGCATGTTTCTGTAGAAAAACCTTGTTGCCATACCTTTTATGAGGGTCAAAAATTGGTGGAAGCAGCCGAAAAGTATAGCGTTATCGTCCAAGATGGGGCGGAGCAAAGGAGCAACCCCGCCGCCCAGAGCATGGCTGCTTATCTACATAGTGGAAAATTGGGAGAAGTATATATGGCCAAAGGCATCTGTTATAAATGGAGGGACACGATTGGAAAAACACCAGATGCGGCAGTGCCTCCGGGTGTAGATTATGATCTTTGGCTCGGTCCTGCTCCCAAACGGCCTTTTTCGCAAAATCGGTTTCACTATAACTGGCATTGGAACTGGGACTATGGCAATGGTGATATGGGCAATCAGGGCGTGCATGAAATGGACATTGCCCGGTGGGGTTTGGGGGTTACGCTTCCTACGAAGATTACAGCTGTGGGGGGACATTTCATGTTCGATGACGATCAGCAAACGCCGAATCAGCTTATGGCCATCTTTGAATTTCCAAATCCAAAAGGCGCAGGAGAGAAAAAGAAAATCCTGCAATTTGAGGTGAGGCATTGGATTACCAACCGTGAAGGCGTTTACAGTGAAAGTCCTATGGCAGATAATACGTATATGGTTAGCTCGGATAATTCCGTGGGAAATCTATTTTATGGATCAAAAGGCTACATGACCAAAAATCTTAACGGCTGGGAGACCTACCTAGGAAAGGAAAGGGAAAGGGGGGATAGTGGCTCTGGTATCGGAGATCACTATGCGAACTTTATCGACGCCATCGTTCACAATGATCAAAAGTTGGCTAAAGGGGATATCCGCGAAGGCTTTTATAGTTGTGCCTTAATCCATTTAGGAAATATTGCCTACCGCTTAGGCCGTACCTTACATTTCGATCCGGAGCGGATGAAGTTTGCAAATGATCTAGAGGCAGATCGCCTATTAAAGAGAGCATATAGAGCACCATTTGTTGTGCCTGATAAGGTATAAAAAGAGGGTACAGCTATCACTGTACCCCCTATCAAGCGTTCCGGTCTAGGGAATCTAATTCACTACCTGTGACTTGCTTTATAAATAGCATCTAACAGGCTACCCTCTTCTTTGGTATCATTGCCCAATTCCCAGAACATGATGCCGCCCAACCCTTTGTCCACCGCGTATTGCGTCTTTAGTGCCACCGATACGGTATCATCGTAGGACACCATCAGGCTGTCTTTTGCATTATACATAAATGGAGCTAGCGCTTTATCATCCCAGAAGCGTTGGAAGTTGCTGTCTGCTTCATACCTTTCTCGAATATGCTCGTAGGCCATCCACCCAATATGAAGCCCTGTGCTAAGCTGGTATAATCCGTTGCTTTCGGCGGGCACTCCCTTCCAAACACGGCCATAAAAAGCACTGCCGATAACAATTTGCTGAGGATTCACTCCTTCATCGATAAGGAATTCGACAATCTTTTGTATAGAACGTGGATCAGCATCAAGGTTGTCTCCTGACTGGTATAAACTGTCTAAATGGCTTTGGAAAGGTGTTCCTTCAATATCGCTGTTTTTTACATCCCCAAGTGGTGTGTGATGGCCTGTATAGATAGATTCACCAGAGACTTGATCATAGGTCATGACATTCATATAGTCTGCATATTTCATCACCTCATTTGTTTCGATGAAGTCATAGTAACGTTTCCAGCCGGCAGAAGCAAAAGTCAAAAGCTTCGGCTCGTCAAAACTATCCAGCATTTCACGTAGCCCTTTCATTAAGGCAGTAAAATTTTCGGTGTCCTCTTCACGTGCTTTAGTGCCTGCGCCGGATATGCCGGGATATTCCCAATCCATATCCATTCCATCAAGTTGGTATTGGGCAATAAATTCTTTCGCGCTTTGAATAAATTTCTGACGGCTTTCGGCGGTAAGGGCCATATCAGAGAATCCGTCGGCGCCCCATCCACCGCAGGCTATCATCACCTTAAGATCCGGATTGCGCTTTTTTTGCTCTACAAGTGCTTTCAGCTTAGGACCTGCCTCTTCCGGATGCCGAAATTTCATTTCGCCGTCAATTACATGGGTAAAAGAAAAAATAATGTGGCTGAGCTTCTCCACCGGAATGGCACTTGGGTTGTAATTTCGTTCGGGCACATAGTAGGCCATGACTACCGGTTTTGAGGCTGCAGCAGCATGATTTTCTTCTACGACCTTGCTTTCGTTTGTCTTGCAGCCCATTACAAGCATAAGCATCAATGCCTGTAGGAGAGTAAAGTAAGATTTTGTCACTGTGTACGTCTTTAAATGTTGATGTTGATGGTTATCTGGGGTGGTTATAGGGTCAGAAATTGCTCGCAAGAAAGTAATAATTTGCCGAAATTCCTTGGCCACATGGGTGGCCGTAACTGCACATGGACTTCGCTCCAGATATATAACTGTTGAGCACAGGGGCAGATAGGGAAGCCAAACAGGAACATAAAGGAAAGGTATAAACGTTATTTAAAGCGTAATTTATTCAGGGAATTGACAATAATTCAACGGATGATATATGGCAATTCAGAAATTGGACTTACATACAGGTTACGCACTTTTTGAGCGTTCTTTTCACGAAACGGAAATGCATAGGCATTACGGCATTGAGCTGGTATACTGTCAAGAGGGAACATTTGATCTATTTACCTCAAAGATTAAACATAAAAACATTTACGCGGCTATTATACCTTCCAACACGTTACATGCATTCAGATGCGAGGGCGCGCGGTGTCAGTTGCTCTTCCTCGATCCGCTGTCCCCGTGGGGCAACTACGTCTCTACCAATTATCGCATGGATCCGGAGCAGGATGTGCTGGCTAATCCCGTTGGAATCTCCAATTTTTTTAATCTGCAGTTACCAACTTATACTCTACAGGAACAAAGCACTATCGAATTGGATAAAAGGATCGGAAAATGCATTGTGGCCATTCAAAATCAGCTAGAGGATGACAAGCTGTCCATCAAAGCGCTAAGCTTGGAAGCCTGTCTGTCGGAAAGCAGGCTCTCCCATCTGTTTAAAGATCAGGTCGGCACATCAATTCGCCAGTATATCTTATGGAACAGGCTCTCGTTGGCACTGTCAAAGGCTGTTGAAGGCGATTCTTTGACCGCTGCCGCGCATGCTGCGGGATTTGTTGATTCCTCCCATTTTAACAAAGTGTTTGTTCAGACCTTTGGGAGCAATCCATTGCAGACGCTAAAAGGATAGCAGGATTATACAAGTTTTTGCGCAGAACTTGTGGGATGTTTGCACATCAACAAACATTTAACAGATATGAGCTATACTTTAATCACAGCATGGTTGTCATTGTCCTTGATTACAGGTTTGCCAAAGGGTCCTGACAACAAGGAATTGCTAAAGCGTTTTTACAAAGAAGTTTACCAGGAATGGCGAATGGAGACAGCTGACGAGCTGTTGTCACCCGATTTCGTCTCACATGATTGGCCCGAAGGTCAAAAGGGACCAGCAGGCTTTCGTGATTACTATAAAGTCTTTAAAAATGCGGTGCCGGATGCCAAGTATGAAGTAAAAGATATACTGGCCGATGGAGATCGGGTGGCTGTGCGTTGGGTCATGCATGCCAGCTATCGCGATTATTTTCCAGGCATCGATATTAAACCTGCGGGTCAGAAAGTGACTTTGAAGGGGGTTGCCATTTACAGGATTGAAAACGGGAAACTCGCCGAGCGCTGGGTGGTTTCCGATCTATATGAGTTGCTGATGAATTTAAAACAGGAAGGCGAAAATTAGCCTAAGGATGCGCATTCATTTGGCTCACATTACGAATCATCGTCCGAATACTGGGCGATGATTTTTGTTGTTCAAAAGCATGGGAAGGACATGGTTCAGCCTTAAAATACGTCATTTGCCTTATTTACAAAGGCGAATGGTTCGATTAACTTACGAGTTGAAATAGGAGGCTGAGCCCAAAAGTTCTTCATAACATATTGACTACATAAACGGTAATAATAGGCGAGATGCAACTCACTGAAAATTTTTCTCTCAAAGAGATGCTGGCCAGTCAGGCAGCTATTCGATTAAATTTTTCTGAGCAGTATGAACCAGGTGAAGATGTAGTTCACAACCTCAGACAGCTTTGTGTCCATGTTTTACAACCCCTGAGGCAAAAGCTAAACCGGAGTATACACGTGTCGAGCGGATACCGCTGTCTCCGTGTCAATCAGGCTATTGGAGGTGCCACACACAGTCAGCATTTGAAAGGGCAAGCAGCAGACATTGTCGCCAGCAACTTAAGTATTGATGAACTCTACCTTACCATCAAAAATTCAAATCTGCCATATGATCAATTGATTCATGAATTCAACCAATGGATTCACGTATCTTATGATCCTACAATGAACCGCCGGGAATCGTTGAGAGCGGTAAGGCAGAAGGGGCAGGTGAGATATGTTCGAGATTAATAGTTGGTAAAAATTGTAATCTTGCCGATTAATTGATGTTTGCCTTTAGCAATTAGTTAGTGAATTTCGCTATATAGTCTGTTCTTCCGTTACATCAACGAGCAGGTGCGAGGCTGTTCCGAGCTTCATCGGTCAGTGTTGTGGTGTGGACGATCAGAAAATTTTTAAGGTACCACGTTTACTAATGTTATAGATCATTTTAAGGCAGGTGAGAAAATCAGGGAAGTACAAAAGGGAGGAGAAAATTGGAAGCTGCCAAAGCTTTTATAATGACTGATTTAACAATAAGGACAAGTCCCTCCTTATAGGTCAGGTATCGGTACTACATTAATTTCCCTGAAGCAGGTGGAAACTACAGCACTCTTTTGTCCATCTTGCCACAGGCAGAAAATTTCTCCACCATACAATTACAATATTCCATCATGGCTGCTAGTATTTTTAAACAAATATTATGATCTTCAACGCGGATCTATGGTTTGTCCAAGCCCAATTATCTCAAACCGACAGTCGAAAGTGAAACAAGAACCCAAGATTAAACCTGACTATTTCTGCAATGAAATCTCGGAAACGAAGAAGCCAAATAGAGATGAAACGACCATTTGGGAGGCGTTTAAGATGGGAAACGAATCTGCATTTATTTACATCTATGAAACCTACTTTGACCAATTGTTCATCTATGGCAGTCAATTCAGTCGAAATGAAGACATGGTTAAAGATGCCGTTCAGGATCTGTTCATCGCGCTAAGAAAAAGCAGATCAAGACTAGGCAGAACCGATTCCATCAAACTCTATTTGTACAAAAGCTTAAAAAGATTGATTCTCAAAGAGAATGGCCAATGGTTTAACCAGTGTGAAGCTTTAGACAACAGACAATTTTTTGATTTCACTTTTTCCCATGAGCAGGTGCTTATAGAGAAGCAGCTGGATGAGGAAAAGACAGCCAAATTGAACCGTGCAATCCAGGCTCTGTCGCCAAGAAAAAGAGAAGTCGTGTACTATTTTTACTATGAAGGCATGAACTATCAGCAGATTCAGGAGCTAATGGATCTGTCTCATGTTAAATCGGCTAGAAACCTCCTGTATCAAGCGCTGGATTTTTTGCGGCAGCAGATCAAATGAATTTTTTTTTAAAATTTCGATGTCATTTGCTATTGATTCATCTTATACTATTGAATCAGTAAAAGATGAGCGAAGACAATAGCGAAATTAATGCATTATTGACCAATCCAGAATTCGTCAGATGGGTGCGTGATCCGGATAAGGAGCTGGAGCTTTTTTGGCAGGAGTGGATGCAGGGGCATCCGGATAGGATCCAAACGATTCTTCTGGCGAGGGAGATTGTACTTGGACTTGAATTCAGGGCAGAAATTCCCCGCTCCGATGTCAAACAGTCCCTGCTGGCGAAAATTTTGAACGAAGAAAACAAAGAAGTTGATGATTCCTTTCTGACAACAGTATCTCCCGCTGCTAAAACTTATCGAAGCTCCTGGAGCAAAATCAGCCGTTTTTATAAAGTCGCTGCAATTCTGTTGGTAACTTTGGCCTTGGCACTTGCCTCGACCCTAATAGTTACAAAGAATACGTCGCCTTTGCCTGTTTCCGAGCGGCGGACTGTAACCAAGGCTACTGAATATGGGGAGAAACTCAACTTTAAATTGCCAGATGGTAGCGTCGTCTGGTTAAATTCCGGAAGTGAACTTCAATTTCCTGAGACCTTTGACACATTGGAAAGGGTGGTGTATCTTAAAGGAGAGGGTTTTTTCGAAGTTGAGAAAAGTGACCAACCTTTCACAGTGGTAGCTAACGGGCTGGCCACAACAGCTTTAGGGACCTCCTTCAATATTAAAGATGGGGAGGATGATGCCTTGCGTATCTCCCTATTGACAGGAAAGGTAAAGGTTGAAAATACGGTTACCCACGAAAACGTCTTGCTGCTCCCTGGCCAACAATTAACCTACTCGTTGGAGTCTAAAAAAACGCTAATTGGTCTATTTGATGAGAGTCAAGTAGTAGGTTGGAAATCCGGCCTGCTCCAATTTACCAACGCGTCATTTGAAGAAGTGAGTAAGGAGCTCGAGAAATGGTATGGGGTAAGTATTAAGGTTATCGGACGCCCTTCGAGAAAATGGAAGCTGACAGGATCTTATTCAAACCAAAATTTGGACATGGTGCTGGACCGGATCTCCTATATAGAACACTTCAACTTTAGCATCCAAGATAAAAGCGTAGAGATTAAATTCTAAACACTATGGAAAAGGCAAGATCAGACTCATCCTAAAGAAGGCCGAGGGAACTAAGGTCCCCCGGCCCATAACTTATCCCGGATGACAACGCATTGGGGAATGAACAGCATCCAGGATTTCCAGCTTACTGAAATTTTCAATAAACCTTTTAAAAATATGAAAATAAAATTACAAAGGACAATCTATATGTTGTCAAGATATTTTCTCCAAGGATTGGTGCTGCAGATGTTGTTTTTAAACTTCGTCTTAGCGGTTAATGTCAATGCCCAGTATAAAAAGATTGATGAGGTTTTAGTCACTTTAGACCGAAGTGAACTAACCTTGGATCATCTATTTAAACAAATAGAAGCGAAAACAGATTTTCAGTTCTCCTACGACAGAAAAGATTTCGACACCCATCTTCCCATTAAAGTCGAAACGAGAAATGCTTCGGTGGAAGAATATTTAAAGCAGGCTGCCCAACAGGCTTTCCTCAGTTTCCGACAAGTCAACCACAACATTGACGTTAAGAAGAGTAAAAGTCCAGCGGTATTGACGCCGGCCACGATAAACGTCGTTGTAAGCGGTATCGTCAGGGATCAAAATGGTGAGTCTATGCCGGGTGTAACTGTTTCAGTAGTAGGTACTACTATAGGTATGGTTACTGATTTAGATGGCCGATATTCATTAAGCGTGCCTGACGGCTCCACCTTGGTATTTTCATTTGTAGGATTTGTAAGTCAGACGATTGAGGTAGGTGACCGATCGCTTATCAATGTCACCTTGTTGGAGGATATGACTGCTTTGGAAGAAGTAGTGGTGATAGGCTATGGTAGCCAGAAAAAAGAAGATATCATTGGTTCTATAGCCACCATTAGCAGCGAGGATATTATGAAAGCATCCAGTGCGGGGTCCTTTGATGCCGCCTTGCAGGGAATGGCCTCAGGCCTGATGGTGTCTAATTCATCAGGTATCCCTGGCGCACCTGTTCAGGTGAAGGTGAGAGGGATTAACTCCATCTCATCCGGGACTGATCCTTTATGGATAGTTGACGGTATTCCCATAGCTAGTGATCCGGTTGGATCAGATGTTAATGGAGCTTCATCCCAAAATATGATGTCCTTGATAAATCCCAATGATATCGAATCTATACAAGTTCTAAAAGACGCAGCTGCGACATCCATTTACGGCTCCCGTGGCTCAAACGGCGTAATATTGGTTACTACCAAATCCGGGAGCAAGGAAACAAAATCCTTCAATGTGGATGTCAAAACCGGCGTCAGCACCTGGGCAAATAGAGATATCAAACTAGCCTCTGGTGCAGAATACATCCAGATCATGGATAAGGCCTACGCCAACAGCAAATTCCCGGGCCAATATGATCCACAAACTTCTTTGAATCAATTGGATGGTGTAACATCCGGTATCACACGGGAAGAAGCTCTTGCGACAAATACGGATTGGGGGGATGTGATCAGTCGGACAGGCTCCTTTGTAGACGCCAACATTTCTGCATCCCAAGGCCAGGAAAACGGTAACTCTTTTATGTCTTTACGCTATAGAAAGGACTACAGCAACTTAAGGCATAATAACATGGAATTGCTGTCAGCAAATGCTAACTTAAACTATAAAGTATTGGACAGGTTAAACCTCAATTATAGAGGATTTGTGTCTTATTCCAACAATAACAGAAGTAACTCTGAGCATGGAACAAACGGAGCCGGCGGTTGGTCGCAGATCAATGCCTATTCATTACCATGGATGAAGGTCTATGACAGCAGCGGGGCATTCTGGAATCCGCTGTCAAATGCAAATGCTTTGGCGGGAATTTCTCCTGTCAATATGGAAAATAACCTACAGACTTTGAACCTTTTGCAGGGACTCACGGGCTCGCTTAAAATTTTAGAAGGTTTAACCCTCCACGGGGGTGTGGGGATCAACCTTGTCTATGACAAAGCTTTGTCATATCGCAGCGCTGCAATAAGAATTGACGGAGCTCAGGCAGAAGAGGACAAAAACCAAAGGACAATTCTGAATTATAATTCCTACTTCAACTATGATAAGTACCTCAACGAAGATCATTGGATCAATGTAGTTGCTGGGGTAGAAAATACGCGCTCGCATGTCCATTACACGCACCTAAACAGCCAGGAGCTGATCGGAGAATACAAGGAAGTGGGTAGGCCTGAATCCATAAGGGGACGGAGTTACCTCAGTGGTGAGAGTTATTTGCGCGGCTTCTTTGGCAGAGGCAATTACAAATTTAAAGAAAAATATATCGTTGGCGTAAGTGCACGTAGAGACGGCATATCCAAATTTACCCCCGAAAACAGATGGGCAACATTCTTCTCAGGTTCTGCTGGCTGGATTATTTCTGAAGAACAATTTTTTAACTCCGGGCTTATCAACCTGTTAAAATTGCGGGGAAGTTTGGGTCAGACGGGCAATACCAATATCCCAAGCGGTATCACCACAGACAACTATCAGGTAAGAACCGGCAGCACACTAGGAATTCCGAGTACAGAACTGATAAGTATAGGTAATTCCGATATCAAATGGGAGACCACCAATAGCCTTGACGCGGGCTTTGATTTTGGTTTATTGGAAAACAGGATCAATGGATCTGTAGCCTATTACAGGCAAAAAGTTGAGGATATGTTGTTGGCTGTAGCATTGCCGTATTCAGCTGGGATTTCGGGAGGAAATATTATTTGGCAAAATGTTGGGGATATGGAAAACCAAGGCATTGAGTTTAATGTCGATGCGGCAGTACTGGTCAAAGACTTCAAGTGGAACTTGGGTTTTAACTTTTCTACCAACAACAACAAAGTCCTTGCCCTTGATCCTGTTTCTGACAGCAAAAACGTAGGATTTACACAAATTGAACCCTATGAAGACCGCGTAATTACCATTTTTAAAACTGGCCTACCTGTAGGAAACTGGTATATGGCCGAATCGGCTGGAGTCGATCCGGAAAGAGGTATTCCGATGATATACGAGGTGCGAACAAACGAAGACGGAACTACTTCCCATACTGGCAAAATTATCCCAGCAACCACTGAAAATATGGAGGCCAATAGAATGATTTTAGAAGGGAAAACCTCTCTTCCCAAATTTATCGGTGGATTTAATAACCAGTTTAGCTTTAAGAACTTTGATTTAAATATGCATTTTTCTTTTGCTACCGGTCACTATATCTACAACAGGTTGTTGCAAAGTACATTGACGCCAAACAGAGGGATGAGAGCTTTGTCTTCGAGATTGTTAAGTGAGTCATGGCAGTCTCCGGGCGACAATGCCAAATGGCCTCAGGTAGTGATGAACGTCCAATACTTCTATGACAGTAATGGAGACCCTACAGATGAGCCTACGTCATATGGAACAGAAGAAAAATACATTTCCTCCATGTTCCTAGAAAGAGGAGACTATTTGAAATTAAACAACCTTAATGTCGGCTATACATTCCCTTCGAGGGTAACCTCCAAGCTCAGTATGAAGTCGATGAGGTTATCCCTGAGTGCGACGAATATTTTTACGCTGACTAAATTCTCTGGATACAACCCAGAAGTGCCGATTGATCAATCCTCCGCAGCAAGTTTTGTAAGCTATCAATCTATGCCGCAATCACGCACTTTTAGTTTGGGTTTAAATATTTCTTTATAACTAATACGGTATATCATGAAGAATTTACATAAATATTGGATTATCATATGCACATTCATGCTCAGTGTGTCATGTAACAATGATGCCTTTTTCGAGTTGGAGAGGCCCAATCAGTTTCCTTGGGGGAATGTTAAGGAACTTGAAATCGGGGTCAGGGAAGCTTATTACTTGCTGAACCGCGGTCCCTGGGACAATGCATTTGGGACAATAGCCTTAAAGAATTTTACGGAATCAGACATCGCAGTTTTTCTGCCTCAATTCGTAGGAGCAAGTGCTTCCGCAGAATATTACAATAGGCTTTTTAGCAACGCCACGCCAGCATATGAAATGCAGGATACCTTTATCATCCTCTATCAAATGGTCACGGCATGCAACGGTCCTTTGCAAATGTTGCAAAATGCAGCGGATGCGGGTGAAGATCCCTTTCCGAATATGACTGAAGCAGACCATGAAAAGGTAAACCAGTTTAAAGGAGAATTGCTTTATATGAGAGGCTTGGCCTATTGGTACCTTGCCCGGATGTACGCACCACCCTATGATCCTAATGGTGCCAATGATGGAAGATATTTCACCTTAAGACGTCATTTCCCTTCTTCTTCGGAGGAAATAAAGAACCCTGTTCTTGGCAGTGTGGCGGAAGTTTATGCCGCGATCGAAGAAGACTGGACCCATGCAAAGGAACTGCTTCTGGAGAACCATTCTTCGGTAGTCAATGAGGCTAATTTGCGTGCACGAGCCAATAAATATGCAGCTTCCGCAATGTTAATGCGGTTGTATTTTATTACGGGACGTCACAATCTCGCGGCAAACGAAGCAGATTATATCATAAGCAGCTCCCAATATGATTTAAGTGAAAATCCAATTGCAGCTTTTAATAAAAACGCAAATGAGGGATGGGGGAGAGAGGTGATTTGGCAAACCGCAAGTGATGCAGCATCAGATGCCTATGGAAGGACGGAATCAATATTTTCGAGAAATCATTACGCTAGAGATGCCCAAAGCTCTTGGTCCAGCCAAGCCATGTCCCATAGTGCCATGAAAGCTGTTGGATGGATGGCGGAAGATCTGTCAGAGACAGACGAAGCCCGGAAAGATTTAAGATATACACAACTCTATTATAGGTACGATGTTGATCCGCGGTCTGAGCTGGTCCCCCCAATGGTTTGGAGCTATAAGTACTTTAGAGCGGCCGACGCCAGGAGGTCGAACAGGCCATTGATCCGTTTAGCTGAGGTTTTCCTGACCCGTTCCATCATTCGATTTAATAACAATGATAAGGCAGGAGCTGCCAGTGATCTAAATGTAGTACGGACCAGAGCCGGACTGGATGCGATCAGCGCAGAGGACATTACGGCTGATCTTATCCATAATGAGAGAATCAAAGAACTTGCCACAGAAAATGGTGATAGGACGTATTACCTGATAGGATTACGATTGCCAATAGGTATTGGAGATAGAGATCCTGCAAGATTTTCTCCCATTGAGGCTCCGTATGCGAACTACTACTGGCAGGTACCGACAGTCGAAAAGGATTTGAATGGATCCTATTGATCACATTGCTGCTTTTCTACAATTTAATCACGCCTGGTTTAATCCAACTGCGCGAATCAAAGCATTCTCGCGGTTGGATAATGGTTTACAAAACAGAAGCGATCTAGATCTCAAATCATGAGCGTCCGTTTGTCAGCCGCAAAATTTACATGGCCCTATAACAATTACTAATGAAAAAATTACTTCTAGCTTTCCATCTTCTTTTCCTCACCACTTTTCTTGTCTTTGGGCAAGAAATGCCTGTTTTAAAATTTAATGCCAACTCAAAGTTCAAAATTGTTCAATTCACTGATATCCACATCCAATACGATTCTTATCGGTCTGATAGCACATTGGCCATGATGAAAATAGTGATTGAGCGCGAGAAACCTGATTTGGTAGTGATTACTGGAGATGTGGTAGGCTCGGACAACAGGAAGAGAGCTTGGTTAAAAGTTGCTCAAGTTATGATTGATGCCAAAACCCCCTGGGCAGCTATGTTGGGAAATCATGATGCGGAGTTCGAACTGAACAAACAGCAAACCATGAAGGCGATTGTGGGCCTACCCTACAACCTTACGATCAACGGTCCGGAAGAAGTGGCAGGGGAAGGAAACTACGTGCTGCCTATACAATCCTCAAAGTCACAGAAAACAGCTGCATTATGTTATATTTTTGATGTTTCAGCGACCAATGATCTACCGGAGAATCATTCTGGGGTTTATGAGTGGATTGATGAGAGTCAGGTAAAATGGTATCAAGATCAGAGCCAAGCCTTCACTAAGCAAAATGGCGGAAAGCCACTTCCTGCATTGGCTTTCTTTCATATCCCATTTCCTGAATTTAATGAAGTTATAGGTAAAAGCACCACGGTGGGCTTCCAATCTGAAAGAGAAAAATCCCGACCTGGTCTTCAGTCAAACCTGTATACTGCCATGCAAGGCAGAAAAGATGTGATGGGCGTATTTGCGGGCCATCATCACAATAACAATTTCATTGGCTATCTTGATGGTATCAGTCTTGGCTTCGGTCAGGCGGGCGGACGTCAAATATACGGTGAACGTGGATCCGGAGCCCGTGTGATCGAACTTTATGAGGGAGAAAGGAAGTTTGATTCGTGGATCTTGAAGCTTTACGACAATAGCCGTGACTTGGATATTTGGGTACCCACCCACAGTACTGAACGGCTATTTTTTGCGTCTTATCCCGATTTCTTTGTAGAAAATAAAGAAAATGAGGGAAAGATCAACATGATCTCCCAAGCCGAAGGCCGGGTAATATTTCGTTTGTTTGGGAGTGGTACTGCGTCGGTAGATTGGGGGGACGGCACTAAAAAAACCATTCTAACGCTGACGAAAGATGAGGGGGTAGAAGTCATTCATTCCTACACCGCAGCAGCCAGCCATACCATCTCCATAGAGGGAGCAAGCATTAAAGGATTGGACGCCAAAAATAATGGACTTGTCTACCTTGATTTAAGCAAAAATGAAGAATTGACTTTTCTGGATGTGAGCAACAATCGCTTGTCCCGACTGGATGTGAGCAATAATTCTATGCTAGAGATTTTATGGTGCAATAATAATCAGCTGACAGCTCTGGATCTTAGTCACAATAAACAGCTCACCCATCTGTATGGCCATAAGAATCTTTTGTCAGAGCTCAATCTGAGTAACAATCCTGCTTTAACGCGGCTCAATTGCTCGCAAAATCAGCTTGTAGAACTTGACGTCAGCAACAATACTGTGCTAAACCGCATGGATTGCTATGAAAATCGATTGACAGCTTTGGATTTGAGCAAGAATACCGTCATGAATTATGCAGTCTGTACGGACAATCGATTGACTGCTGAAGGGTTAAACGCACTATTTGAAACCCTTTATGAAGGTGCTGCTGGAACCACATTTGTTGGTGGTAACCCTGGAGAAGCTGACTGCGATCGAAGTATTGCGGTGAACAAAGGATGGAAGGTGAGGCTTAGATACTAAACGGTCAAGTATGGGTATGAGAAATGTTTTGTTCTGTATCGTATTGCTCTGGCTGTGTTGGAATAGCAAAGCAAGTGCGCAGGATGTTGGAGAGGTCTACTCCAATTGGACCAGCGGCTATTTAGATATACACCATATAAGTACTGGTAAAGGGGAATGTGCTTTTGTCATTATGCCTGACGGCACCACTATGATGATTGATGCCGGCGAAACAGGCACAGACAAACGCAATTTCAAGCCAGACGGAAGTAGAAGTTCTGGGGAGTGGATAGCTCGATACATTCTCAGGATGACACGACACATGCCAGCGCAAAAGTTGGATTACATCCTCTCAACGCATTTTCATGATGATCACATGGGTAACGTCCAACTCAGCAATAAAAAGTCGGGCAACGGCAATTATATCCTTACTGGCATCAGTGAAGTGGGGGACCTTATTCCATTTGGAAAAATTGTGGATCGGAATTGGCCTACCTACGATTATCCCAGTTCGATGGTCGATGATCCGGACATGAAAAATTACATCAGCTTTGTAAACTGGCATATAGCTAACGGAGCTACAGCAGAGCAATTTGTGGTGGGGTCTAACCTACAGTTTAAATTGCTGAAGAGTGCGGAAAGATATCCGAATTTTGAAATCAGAAACATTGCCGCCAATGGCGTGGTATGGACAGGTGTACATACCAACACCCGCAGTCATTTTCCTCCCTTGGATCAATTGGTGCAAGGGGAATATCCTGAAGAAAACGCGCTCAATACGGCCATACGGATATCCTATGGCAAGTTTGACTATTTCAACGGCGGAGATCTTGTACATGCCTATTCGCCTGGCACTTGGAAAGATATAGAAACACCCGTAGGGTTGGCCACAGGCCCTGTAGAGGTTTGTGTCGCAAATCATCACGCAAAAGATGCCATGGGAGAAGGTTTTGTCAAAGCGGTGCGTCCACAGGTGTTTGTGATACAGGCTTTCGCCTTAAGTCACCCTGATGCCACAGCGCTTCGCAATATGCTCTCGCGTGAAATTTACCCCGATGAAAGAGATGTCTTTAGTACCCATCTTTTTGATGTAAATAGAGCAGTGCTGGGAGACGAACTAGTCAGCCAATTAAAGAGCACGCGAGGGCATATTGTCATCAGAGTAAATCACGGAGGAGACAGTTTTAAAGTTTATGTTCTGGATGATGCGTCAGAAGATTTCACCATTAAGGCAGTTTATGGGCCGTATACAAGCAAATAAGCGGAGTAATAATTCTCCATCTCCACGCTATATATCGAGACGTGTGTTTTTACTGTTTGCCTTGGCTATACAAACTGCAGTATTTGCACAGGTAAAAGTAGGTGAATCATTTCCACTTTGGACATCTGGTTATCTAGATATTCACCACATCCATACAGGAAGGGGAGAGTCTGTGTTTGCCATACTTCCGGACGGCACCACCATGTTGATCGATGCCGGTGATGTAAACCTTTCTACCGATGGATCTAATGACCGTATTGCCGGAGAACGGATTGTGGATTACATCAGCCATATGATGGATGCTTTGCCCGAGAAGCGGTTGGATTATATTTTCTTGACACACTTTCACCCTGATCACATGGGGGATGTGCGGAACGGCCTTAATACCTCAAGCGTTGGCAACTATGTGCGCTCTGGTATTACCGAAGTAGGTGATCAGATTCCCTTTAAGATAATTGTTGACCGCAGCTGGCCATACTACAAAGAGCTTCGCCCAATAGCCGAGGAGGATAACATCAGCAACTATATCAAGTTTGTGCGTTGGCAGGTTGATAACGGCGCAACAGCCGAGCGGTTTGAGGTTGGTTCCAATAGTCAGTTCAAGCTTCGTTATGATGCAGATAAATATCCCGAGTTCGAAATCAGGAACCTGGCTGCAAATGGGCAGGTTTGGACTGGCGTTCAACACGAGGTTTACGATCTCGTTCCTTCCAAAGATGTGATGACGGACGATGAATATGCTGGAGAGGACCTGTTAAGCGCCGCTATTCGTATATCGTATGGAAAATTTGATTATCTCCACGGGAGTGATATCAGCCATGTAGCGCCAAAGGGGACATGGGGAGATGTTGAAACCGTAGTGGGCTTGGCGGTTGGTCCGGTGGAAGTTAGCAAAGCAAATAATCACGGCAGTCATGGAACTATGGGCGAGGCCTTTTTAAAAGCCGTACGTCCTAAGGTGGTCATTATTCAAAACTGGGCGGCTGATCAACCCGACCACCGTGTATTGCAGCGGATGATGGATCGCTCTCTCTATCCTGGAGAACGGGATATTTTTGCCACCAACTTATTAGAAGCCACGAGAATAGTACTCGGCAGACGTGCTGCTCAAATGAAAAGCCAGCGGGGTCATGTTGTAACACGTGTACATCCGGGTGGCGAGTTCTATGACATTTATATTTTGGACGAGGTGGACCATTTTACTGTCAAAGCCATCCACGGACCCTATGAAAGTAGGTAATGAACTACGGGGGTTATTTTGAATAATCGAAGGAATGTGAAACGAGCGCATCTATCAGTTGACAATCGATAAATACAGCAAATGAAAAAATTATTGGTTTTAGCTTTTTTCTTGACCTTAGGCAATGCGGGTTCTGCACAGAATAATCCACTTCCAGCATGGGAAAAAGGTTATTTGGACATCCACTTTATCAACACCGGAAGGGGCGATGCCGCTTTCATTATCATGCCCGATGGGAGCAGCTTGCTGGTGGATGCCGGGGATTTGGATAGCGATGCCGAGAGTATGGTTGCAGCCGTTCCGGATAAATCTAAAAGTCCTGGAGAGTGGATCGCTGATTACATCCATCAGTTTCATCCCAAAGGCAAGGATGCTGTCTTGGATTATGCGCTGCTTACCCACTACGATAGCGATCATATGGGATCGATGAACTTTCGTAAAAGGGTGCACGAAAAAGGGGACTACGGCTTATCCGGAATGAGCGAAGTGGGCTCTATTATTCCTATTGGGAAAATCATCGACAGAGGGGATGACTTTCTGCAAAATACAGGGGAGAGTCAATCCCAGAAAAAAGAACGTATTGCTGAGTACAGAAAATTTCTAAGCTACGCAGAAGATGCCCAAGGGCTGCGTTACGAAAAGTTTAAAGTGGGATCCGTCGATCAGATAAAGATGCTTCACCATGCCAATGAGTATCCTGAATTTGTCGTGAAAAATCTTTTTGCCAATGGGGAGATCGCCGCGGTGAGAGATACAACAGTAGCCTTTCGACGGTTTGACGCCACAGATGATCCTTCAGAAAATAACCTGTCCCTAGGCATCCGCATCAGCTATGGGGCGTTCGATTTTTATACTGGAGGAGATATCCCTGGTATTGGCCACACGAGTGCACCCGACCCTCAGAGCATGGAATCCTATGCCGCCCCGGTGATTGGCGATGTAGATGTGGCTACCTTAAACCATCATGGTAACCGTGACTCACAGAATGAATTCTTTGTGCGGATGTTACAGCCTAGGGTGTGGATTTGCCAAAGCTGGACGATCCGACATCCAGGAGAGGATGTTTTAAGACGGATTATGAGCCCTTGGGTGTATCCAGGTGAGCGGGATTTGTTCATCACGAGCCTACATAAGATCAATGAAAGCTATATCGGAGAGAGCCGTGCAAAAGACTTTACTTCCAAACGTGGTCATCTCGTCGTAAGAGTCTATCAGGGAGGAGATAAATACAATGTATTTGTTTTGAATGACCTCTCTCAGGAGCGGGAGGTATTGGCCAGGCATCAATACCGGTCAAAGTAGCTTTGTTTTAACTAATTGATCCAAACAACGGGTCTGCAAATTGTTGAGAGTAGAGTTGGTAATCCAGCTGTTCCATGGGATTAGATTTGGACCCGATAGCAGTCCTTTGTTCAGTTCAGGATGTTCTTGGTCTAAACTTCCACTGGTTTGCAGGCAAAACGCCATATGGGGAAAGGCAGGTGCTTACCGGGGAAGAAAAGCCTTTCCTTGCCCCTTTATCCGTACGTAAGATTCCCATGATCGGCATCAAGACCTACACCATGCTTGCCAATATGGGTGTCACCAAGGTATATACCTTACAGCAGATGGAAGTTACTGCCATGCACCGGGTGTTCGGAGCCAACGGGGTCGCAATCTGGAAAAAAGCCAACGGCCTTGATGACGCCCCCGTCACGCCCTATACGGAACAAAAAAGCATCGGAAAGGAACAGACTTTTCAACAGGACACCATTGACATGACTATCCTGCAGAAAACCCTGTTCACCATGGTGGACGAACTGGCATTCGAACTAAGGAAAAGCGGAAGGCTGGCTTCATGCATTTCACTGAAGATCCGCTATTCAAATTTTGACACCCATTCCAGACAGCTAAAGATCCCCTATACAAGTTCCGAACGGGTATTGTCCGAAAAAGCCCTTGACCTATTCACGAAGCTGTACAGCCGCAGGATGCTGATCAGATTGGTGGGGGTAAAGTTTAGTGGCTTGGTGTCCGGCAATTACCAGACCGACCTCTTCAACGATACCATGGAAGAGCTTAACCTTTCCAACGCGATGGACAGGATCCGTACGAAATTCGGGACACGTTCAATCATGAGGGGAATAAGTTTATAAAACGGGTTAGAAAGATGTTATTGAACCTACATAGCTACTACAGCCTACGTTACGGGACACTCAGCCTTCCGCAACTGATAGACGGTATGGTAGCAAACGGCTACGATACAGCGGTACTGACGGATATAAACAACAGTGCCGCTTCGCTGGACTTTATCAGGGAATGCAGGGCAGCGGGAATGAACGGCCTTGCAGGAATGGAGTTCCGCAACGGCGACAGGCTTTTGTATATCGGTATTGCCAAGAATGAGAGGGGCT
>DATGQZ010000070.1:0-33146 GCA_035303945.1 Cyclobacteriaceae bacterium | reverse complement strand
ACAAGAGGAGAATGGATGAACCTGTCCGGAGAAATTAATGGCGAAAAAATATCAGTTGTCATTTTGGACCATCCCGATAACGTAGGTTATCCCACGTACTGGCATGCGAGAGGTTATGGACTTTATGCGGCCAATCCATTGGGACAAAAGGCGCTAAGTGATGGTAAAGAAGAGCTAAACTTCCAATTGAAGGCTGGGCAATCGACAACTTTCAATTATCGCATCATTATATATTCGGGAATAGAGGTGAATGATGAGCAGATAGATACGGACTTTAAAGAGTTTTCCGGCCTTTAGGACGCTATGGCTCCTACTCCATGCCAAGGGGCCTGATTATCATATTACCTCCATGCTCCTCTGTTCTGATTTAAGGTGATCTAAAGGAAAATTCGAAGGAAGTTTCGGTTAAAGTATTCTTTAATGGAGGTGTTTTTGTATTTTTATAGGGGCAAACGCCTCTGCACCTTTACCAAGCCCGCAGGTAATATATTGTCCTTCGGTTTTTTTAACGCTTTCAACAATAAAAATAAAGAATTAGTTAATGGAAATTACGGTTGAACTTGTCTTATTAGGTATATCTATTTTATTTTTTCTAAGTATACTGGCCGGCAAAGCCGGGTATAAATTTGGGGTGCCCGCCTTGTTGCTGTTTTTGACGGTAGGCATGTTGAGTGGCAGTGACGGCTTGGGAGTTCAATTTGAAAATTTGGCAGTGGCCCAAGCCATAGGAACTATCGCTTTGTGTATTATCCTTTTTTCAGGTGGTATGGATACCAAATTGGAAGAGATAAAACCGATTGCGGTTCAAGGTATCATACTAGCTACTGTTGGGGTGTTATTGACCGCTATTGTTACCGGATTTATTATTTGGTGGATACTCGGAATGACTCATGAAGCATTAGGAATAAGCCTACTTACCTCGATGTTATTGGCATCCACCATGGCTTCTACCGATTCAGCTTCTGTTTTTTCAATTCTT
This sequence comes from Cyclobacteriaceae bacterium, assembly GCA_035303945.1. Lineage (GTDB taxonomy): Bacteria > Bacteroidota > Bacteroidia > Cytophagales > Cyclobacteriaceae > DATGMS01. Next base: position 32,167 of record DATGQZ010000070.1, on the reverse strand, counting down.
CGCTCCAAAGGATTGAACCTGAAAAATAACCTGAAGCCAATGCTAGAATTGGAGAGTGGAAGTAACGATCCCATGGCTTATATTCTTACTGTCACCTTCATTGACCTCATTATGATGGACAGTATGCCTAATTACTGGATGGCGGGGGGGACCTTATTGATGCAGCTGATGATAGGAGCAATGGCGGGATATTTCTTCGGGAAGTTGGCGATTCGCCTAATAAACAAGCTGCAGGTTGACAACAGTGCCTTATATCCGATCTTGGTGCTCACCTGCTGCATTTTCATATTTTCCTTCACCTACTTCTTACAAGGCAACGGGTTTTTAGCGGTATATATCAGTGGATTGGTGATAGGAAATGCCCGCTTCGTCCATAAACGTTCAACGCTGAACTTTTTTGACGGTTTGGCTTGGTTAAGTCAACTGCTGATGTTCCTCACCCTTGGTTTATTAGTGAATCCCGGTGAATTGGTGCATGTTATCGTGCCAGGATCGATTATCAGTGTTGCCATGATTTTATTTTCACGGCCTATTAGTGTGTTTGCTAGTCTTCTTCCCTTTACCAAAATGGGGAATAAGGACAAGCTCTTTATCTCATGGGTAGGGTTGAGGGGTGCTGTACCCATTATTTTTGCCATTCTCCCCCTTGCGGCGGGGGTGCCCCACGCGAGGTTTATGTTCAATATCGTTTTCTTCTGCACCTTGGTATCTTTGATTGTACAGGGCACCTCCCTCTCAAGAGTTGCTATCTGGCTAGGTTTGGCAGACAAACCCAGTGAGTTGAAGAAACTTGAGGAGTTTGACATGGAGTTCTCGGATGAGATCAAATCCGTCACCACCGAAATCACCATTACCTCTCAAGCATTAAGAGGGGGAGCCTATTTGATGAACTTGCCCTTACCTGACAAGACCCTGGCGGTTTTGGTGAAAAGAGATGGAATGTACTTCGTTCCTAAAGGAAAAACTGTTTTGCAGGAAAACGACAAAGTTTTGATCATCACCGACGACCAGCAGGCTTTACAGGAAACGTTAAGGAATATGAACCAGGTAGATCTAGCGGACTGATCCTGGGGAAGACTTATTAGAAACCTTGTGCAAAATTCTTAAAGTTAGGGTAGCAAATGACTCAGGATGGCATTTTGGACCCTGTAATATACACCAAGACTCACCCCGAGCCTGTTACAATCTTCCCGTCCAGCATCGTGAGCATTCTGTCCGCCATTTGCGCGAGCTCCTGATTGTGCGTAACGATCACGAAGGACTGTCCAAATTCATCTCTAAGCCTGAAAAACAGCTCATGGAGGGATTGCGCACTATTCGTATCTAGGTTGCCGCTAGGCTCATCAGCAAAGATAATTTTGGGATTGTTGATCAGGGCCCGGGCCACCGCTACCCGCTGTTGCTCGCCGCCTGATAGTTCTGAAGGCTTATGATGCAGCCTTCCCTGGATCCCCAACAGCACTGCGAGCTCCCCTGCCCTCTTCCTCAATTCCTTCTCCCCCCTTCCTGCTATCAAACCTGGGATCATGATGTTTTCTTCGGAAGTGAATTCAGGCAGCAGATTATGGAACTGAAAAATAAAGCCGATTTTAGAATTTCTGAAAGCCGCCAGTTTGTTGCCGTTCAAGGCGGACAGGTTTTCTCCTTCCACTACCAGGGTACCTTGATCCGCCTGGTCCAAGGTACCCATTATATGAAGCAGCGTACTTTTACCGGCTCCCGAAGGTCCAACAATGGATACCACCTCTCCGGATTGTATGGTAACATCCACGCCTTTAAGGACATGCAGATCTCCGTACTTTTTATGAACACCTCTAACTGTTAGCATATACGACAAACATGAATTCCAAATTTAAAATTTATTATCGGTTATCCTCGCAAATTGATAAAAAGACCACGTTAATCCTTGAATTATCGGGCCTAAGCGATTAACTTCGTGCAAAAATTTCAATAGGATGAACATACACGAATATCAAGCTAAAGAAGTTTTAAAATCTTACGGTGTGAGGATACAGGAAGGCATCGTAGCCGACACTCCTGAAGACGCACTGGAAGCAGCAAAAAAACTTAATGCAGAAACTGGCACCTCTTGGTATGTGCTAAAGGCACAGATCCATGCGGGCGGACGTGGTAAAGGTAAAATTCAGGAAACCGGTTCAAACGGTGTTGTGCTTGCCAAAAGCTTGGATGAAGTACCTGAAAAAGCCAAAAACATCCTAGGTGGAACTTTGGTCACCATTCAGACTGGTGCAGAAGGCAAAAAAGTCGGTAAAATACTCGTAGCTGAGGACGTTTACTACCCAGGAGCATCCGAGCCTAAAGAATTTTATCTTTCCATCCTATTGGACAGGGCTAAAGGATGCAATGTCATTATGGCTTCAACTGAAGGCGGTATGGACATCGAGGAGGTAGCCGAGCATTCTCCTGAAAAAATCATCAAGGAGTGGATCGACCCAATGGTAGGTCTTCAAGGATTCCAAGCCCGTAAGGTAGCATTTAGACTCGGTCTTGAAGGTAACGCCTTTAAAGAAATGGTGAAGTTTATCACTGCTTTGTATGCAGCTTACGAAGGCACTGACTCTTCACAATTTGAAATCAACCCGGTACTTAAGACATCTGACGATAAAATTTTGGCTGTTGACGCCAAAGTAAACTTGGATGACAACGCCTTGTTCCGTCAAAAGAACCTAGCCGCTCTGAGAGACCTGGCGGAAGAAGATCCTTTGGAAGTAGAGGCCAGTAACTCTGGATTGAACTATGTAAAATTGGACGGTAACGTGGGCTGTATGGTAAACGGAGCAGGTTTGGCCATGGCCACCATGGATATGATTAAACTGTCCGGCGGCGAGCCTGCCAACTTCCTTGACGTAGGGGGTGGGGCCAATGCGCAGACTGTTGAAGCCGGTTTTAGAATTATCCTTCAGGATCCTAAAGTAAAAGCCATACTTATCAACGTGTTTGGCGGTATTGTAAGATGTGACAGGATTGCCAATGGCGTAGTAGAAGCCTATAAGTCAATCGGTAATATCGATGTTCCCATTATCGTAAGATTACAGGGAACCAATGCCGAGGAGGGAGCAAAAATTATCGATGAATCCGGTTTGAAAGTCACTTCTGCAATTACGCTAAAAGAAGCCGCAGAAAAAGTACAAAACGTTTTAAAAGAAGCTTAATAATACTAAATTTGTGGCCTGTTGGACGGACGGTCTGACAGGCATTTTGCACGCGTAGTTCAACTGGATAGAATATCAGATTTCGGCTCTGAGGGTTGAGGGTTCGAATCCTTCCGCGTGCACACCAAGCCGCTTGTCATGGACAGGCGGCTTTTTTTGTACAAAGAGTAGCTGCCTTACATGCTAAGCGACCATGCTATTCTATGAGAATGACCCGCAAGCCTTTGGGTTTGAATGTTGGTTTACCATATAATAATCGGTGTGCAGCCGTATTGATTTGTAGAGGTAGCATGGCTAAAGCTACGCAACACATAGTCTCCTTGCGCAGCAGTTCTCGATCGATGCATAGTATTCCGCCAAGTGTCCACAAGGTGCTCCTAGGTGGGCCAGCAGATCTTCGACACGCGGTAATATGCTATTTAAAAAAGACAGGAGTGCTATTAGCATCGCCAGCAATTACTCCAAAAATTACAGTATATTAATCTTGGAGCGGACGAATGCGTACCTTTAATGCATCCTATCGCCCCGCATATCCATTTGGCTGAGCACCTCTGCCTCAAATGCCAGCCATTCTGCCCAACGGGCATTGACTTTTTCCTCCGGGTAGTAATGTCGTGCTAGCGTAATAAAATTGACGTAATGGCCCGCCTCAGACACCATCAGTTCATAATAAAAATTTTTCAGCTCTTCATCTTCCAAATTTTTCCAAAGCAGCTTAAATCGCTCACAGCTTCTAGCTTCAATCAGTGCATTCATCAATAGGTGTTCCGTCAACTGTTGCATCCTACTGCCGCCTTTTTTGATGAAGCCGGATAGGGCCACCACGTATTCATCTTTCCGCGGCCAGCCAAAAGGTATGCCTCTTTTGCGGAGCTGCTTCATCACCCGTTCGAAGTGCTCCCATTCCTCGGCCACCACCGGCGTAAGCTCATCCACCAACCGATCTAAATCCGGGAAACGTAGGATCAGAGAAATACATGAAGAAGCTGCCTTTTGCTCACAATAAGCATGATCGATCAAGATATCGGCTAAATTCATGGATGCGATATCTACCCAACGTGGATCCGTGGGCAACTTCAGATTCAGCATCTTTTGCTTTGTGCTTTCTTCCCATCCCATAGTATCAATCGAAAAAGGACCAGTTGATCCCTAAATCCAACATACTGTTTAATCCTGTAAAATACGGTGTCACGAAATATCCTGGCTGTTGCATGACGTAGCTGTTTACATGGTTGTAGCGGAACATCACGCGAGTGCGCTTGATCCTGAAGTTGAAGAAGGCATCTAGCACCGGATAATCGAAAACATTAAAACTGTCTTGCAGATAAAACTGCTGAACAGAGGGCATATAGGCATCGGCATAATATGCACTTCTATACCGGCCTTCCAAACCAATCTGTACAAAAATGGCTTCATTGAACAGCGGGCCGTCGAAAAAGATCCGGCTGTTGATAAAAAGTTCAGGAATTCGGAAAACATCCGCGGCCCCTCCTGTGATTAATGTGTAGTACCCTTCACTTTGCCAATGAAACTTCCGCCCTAATTCCACATGGCTCTTGAACCCGGGAATCACCATTACCGCCTGTCCCGTGGCTTGCTGAGGAACAACCTCTCGGCTATAGTAGATATAATTGTTGATCCTGTTGATGGTCAAGGAGGGTCGTAGCGAAAATCCACTGAAGTCAGCCTTAATTTCTCCTTTTATTTGATCCACCCCAACATTGGAAAAATCATTATTCCACCGGTAGTGGTTGCCATAGAACCTCTGCTGCGCCAAGGTGGGTCTGTAGAGGGCTTTTGTGTATGAAACCTCCAGGAAAGGCGAAATAAACAATCCTTGGAGGCGATAACCTTCCGGAATCAAATATTCCCCTTCAGCTTCGAAGAGCCAATTTTCATTAATTTCACCCCTCAGTGCGCCTCCCAGGTAGAGCTCATTGAAAGAATTGTTGCTTTCGAAAAAATTGCTCGCCATACGCCCGGTCCTAAATTTCACATAGGCGTTGTAATACACGGGGCCAAAATCACCCTTGAAGCCGATTTCATTCCTCCACTCCGAAAAGTGGTTGTGGTTGTTGGTGATGTTGAGGGAATCTGGTATATCCGTTGTGGATTCCGGAAAATTGAACCTGTTTTCATTAAAGAAAAGTGCATCTGAGGTGGAGAGGTCGGAGAAGAAGGTTACCAATTGCTTCTTCCGATCAAATACATGATACACCTGCCACCCCTCCAATAGTTCGTATTGGTGATAAACATGGTAATCCTGCCTTAAGTCCACTGCACGGGAATTTCGCAGCCATACTTTTGCATCCTTGTAGGTAAAGTAGGAAGAGGTGGTATCTGCCTCAGGAGGAATAATTCCGCCCTGCTCATTGACCAGATGTCTCATCCTGGTAAAATTGGCGAGTAAAAAGTATTTTTCGTTTTCCGATTGGTAATTGGTATGGATATCGTAATGGTTTTGCACAGTCAGATGGTCATCCCTCCGGGTGGGGTTCAGTACTTTGGTGGCCCTGATGGTCCGGAAGTCAAAACCGACGTTCCACTTGGGCGTAACGTTTCGGGTGAACGTTATATCCAGCTTGTTCCTGTTACCTCCACCAAAGTAGGCTGCTAAATTGGTGTGTGGCGATTTGGTATTGTAGTATTTGAGGGTATCAGGAGCATGATAATATATATCATAGGCGTGAAAGCCGGAAGTTCTGCCGATTTCCTTGGGGACATGGTAAAAAACCGGTTTTGTGGCAGAACCAAGATTACCCAGGTCCTGATATTTATAGCCAGTCTTTGCTACGGGCTCGTAGTTATGGAAATTGCTTAATGCCGTATCAATTTCAAATTGCTCAAAACGGTTGTAGCGCAGATGTTTTTCCAAAAAGTAAAGGGATGTTCGGGGGCCGTAGACCATCTTAGTAGAATCGTCCAACAAACCCCTTCTTGGATTGCCGGTATCTTCTTCACCAGGCGGTTGGTTACCCTGTTGCTGTGCCCAAGCAGCCGTCTGGACCAGCAGTAATAGGAATACAATCAGGTGCTTGATTTTCACGTGGTAGATCTTTTGTCTCGGATAATCTTTGCCGTCAATGACAACAGGGCATCCTCTTCTTCGGGTTTCAATTTTATTTCCACCGGTAGGGCAAAAATCGGAATTTCCCTTAAATAATGAAGAAATTTATCCGCTTTAAGTTTAACCGCATCTTTTTCAGTGGTGATGACTATCGGCTTTTGGGCTGCGTGTTTTTTGATTTGTGCAAGCAGCAGTTCAATATCTTTCTCCGCATATTTATGGTGATCGCCAAATTCCAGTACCTCTAAAACCTTATGTTTAAGCTCTACTTCCCGCCTAAAAACCTCATTGTTGGCAATACCGGAAAGTAAAATTACAGCTGCTTCTTGGGGGAGAGACTCACCGGTAAAAATTTGGTAAGGTCTGCCATACTGCAGCCCAGCAAAGATAATTATCGCCTTTTCCGAAGTGAACCGCCTGATTTGTTGCCTGTATATTTTTATTATCTCCTCACCAAGATCCGCCGGGCACTTGGTCACTACAACTACATCAGCTCTGCCCGCCCCTTTGGGATCTTCTCTCAATGTGCCGAGGGGGATGATCTTGTCGTTGAAGAAAGGTTGCTGATAGGTGGTCAACAAAATATTCATATCCCCCTTAACATAACGATGTTGAAAGGCATCATCCAAAATGAGAAGATTCGTATCGGGCTTTTCAGCTAGAATTTGAGGAATAGCCAATATTCTTTCCTCTCCAACTGCTACGCTAATCATATTACCGAATTTGCTATATATTTGAAAAGGCTCGTCCCCCAAATCCTGGGCAGTAAGCTGTTCATTAGCAAGGAGAAAACCTGTGGTTTTGCGACCATAACCTCTGCTCAAGGTGGCAAGGCAGTAATGATCTTTAAACTGCCGGACCAGGTATTCCACCATGGGCGTTTTACCGGTACCTCCCCAAGATAAATTTCCTACGACAATGGTTGGCACGACGAAGTTGATGCTCTTCTTCATCCCCAAATCAAACATTCTGTTTCTCAAACGGGTGATGCCATCATACAGCAGAGAGAACGGGTATAAAATGGGGTCCAGCGGCCGCATTGTGTAAATTTTGTTATTTTTGTCTTTCAACCTTGGGACAAATATATGCTTTATTCTATAAGAGATATTGTTTCCGCTCTGGAAACCCTTGCTCCACCCTCCTATCAAGAATCTTATGACAATGCCCAGTTAATCACGGGCAATCTATCAGATCCAGTAAACGGTATCCTTTGCACGTTGGACGTTACCGAAGATGTCGTACAAGAGGCCATGGATTTGAACTGCAACCTGATCGTAGCCCATCATCCTATCGTCTTCAAGGGGCTTAAAAGCTTAACAGGTAAAAACTATGTAGAGCGGACAGTTATAAAAGCCATCAAAAATGACATCGCCATCTATGCCATCCACACCAATCTGGATCATGTGCAGCATGGGGTTAATAAGAAAATCTGTGACAAAATAGGTTTGGTTAACACCCGCATCCTCGCGCCAAAGCCTTCCCTATTGATGAAGTTGACCACCTTTGTACCCTTGGAGCATACGGATGCGGTATTAGCAGCTTTGGATCAGGCCGGCGCGGGAAAGATCGGCAATTATTCGTCCTGCAGCTTTCAGGTTGCGGGCACAGGCACTTTTCTTCCTTCTGCAGATGCCCATCCGGCCATCGGTAAGCGTGGAGAACTGGAGCGTGTAGCAGAAAATCGGATTGAGGTTATATTTCCGGCTTATCTGAAAAACAAGGTGTTGCGGGTGTTGAAAGCGAAGCATCCCTATGAGGAAGTGGCCTACTACCTTCATCACTTGGAAAATGAAAACCAAGAGGTAGGTGCGGGCATGCTTGGAGAACTGGAGCAAGCCATGGAAGAGAGAGAATTTCTGCACTACCTAAAAGAAAAAATGGATCTTCAAGTGATAAAGCATACCCCTCTGCTAAAGAAAAAAATCAAAAGAGTGGCCGTTTGTGGAGGGGCGGGCATCTTTTTACTTCCTACGGCCAAACGTTTTCAGGCGGACATCTTCATAACAGCCGATGTCAAATACCACGAATACTTTGATGCTGAAAACCAGATAGTTATTGCCGATATCGGACATTATGAAAGTGAAATTCATACAAAAGAACTGCTGATGGAGTTTTTGTCACAAAATTTTAGTAATATTGCACTCTATTTGACCAAAATAGTTACGAATCCCATAACTTACATATAGTACATGGAAAGTACCATTGCACAGAAACTCGAAGCTATCCATAATCTTCAGAAAATTGATTCCCGTCTTGATGCCATTTTTAAAATCCGCGGCGCCCTCCCTGAAGAAGTGCAGGACCTAGAAGACGAAATCATCGGGTACGAGACCAGGCTATCCAAATTCAAACAAGATATTGTCGCTTTAGAGGAAGACATCAAAAAGCACAAAGATGCGATAAAAGAAGCTGAAAAACTGATCAAAAAGTATCAGGAACAGCAGATGAACGTCAGAAACAACAGAGAGTATGACGCCATCACCAAGGAACTAGAGCTTCAGGATCTAGAAATCCAGGTACTAAAGAAAAAGATTGGCGAAGCACAATTCACCATTGAAAATAAAAACAAGGATGTTGAGGAATTAAAAGAAATTTTAAAGGACCGCAAAAAAGACCTTGACCAAAAGAACGGCGAACTGGAAACCATAGTAGCGGAAAGCGAGTCAGAAGAAAACAAGCTGAAGTCGGAAAAAGAAAAGGCTGTCAAAAAGATTGATGAGCGTCTGATCAAATCCTACAACAAGATCAGAGAGAATGCTAAGAACGGCTTGGCTGTAGTGATGGTAAGAAGAGGCGCTTGTGGTGGCTGTTTCAACATCGTTCCACCTCAAAGACAGGCAGATATCCGTGAAAAGAAAAAGATCATTGTCTGCGAACACTGCGGAAGAATCCTCGCGGGTGTAGAAGACGAGATCGAAGACGATACACAACCAAAGAAAAAGCGTTCAAAAGCTTAAAGGAAAAATAAAAAGCCCAATTAATTTGGGCTTTTTTGTGTGGATTAGAATTTTTGATCGAATGCTTTTCAGCCCTTGCCTTCGATACTTGTATTTTGTTATATTACATGCATGAAGTATTGGATCGCCCTCGCATTCCTTCTCACCTTTTCCTTGAATTCATTTTCCAAAGAGAAAAGTGGAAAGACATTTTTAATTCTATTTGACAAATTAGAATTAAAGGAGCAGCGCACCAATCTCGAATATATCAGTCTTAGCATGCCCGAACGGTTTCAGACGCGCAGTTATTCCGGCCATTCAGAAGCGGCATTGTTGATTACCTGTCCAAGTGCGGTCGTTACAGCATGTGAAATTGGCGACTTAAAAGTGCAAATCAACCCCTCCACCACGCTTCGCCTTCAAGAGATCGCCTTTAGGATCATCGATTTTGAGGAAAACCAAAGTCACTACCAAGACCTGATCACCCATAATAGCCGTTCCTCCCAAAACGAGAGAGGTAGCTAAACTACACACACTTACTCTGCTACACAAACTTCCTTTATCGCAGGCGTAGGCGTATAGCTGTCCATCCTAAAATTGTTTTTACCCAATTGGGTAAGCTCATAACAACAGAGGTTTTGGTGCTCAAAAACATCCATAAATCGAAGATCGTAATTGAAAAGGATGCACAGCAAAATACGCATGGCTCTACCATGCATACAGATCAAGATAGTTTGCCCTTCTTGCTGTAGGATGTACTCAATTCCACGTCTCAGACGCTTGGCTGCAATATTGGGTGACTCACCCCGCTCTATACAGTGATCCAGATCTCCTTGTGACCAGCGGGCGATCATGTTAAGATAATATTCGTTTTCTGAGTGATCCATGGGCACCCCCTCATACTTGCCCCAGCTGATCTCGTTAAGGTCAGGAACTGCTTCGTGGGGAACTCCCTCGCGTAAAAATTTCTGCACAGACTGTTTGGTTCTTTTCAGCCCAGTGTAGTATATCTTGTCGAATTGAATGTGTTTTTTGGCTTCATAAAAAGCGTTGGCCTGACTGATACCGTTTTCGTTGAGGTCCGAATCAATACCGCCTCCTTGTACCACATTTCTTAAGTTGTAGTCAGTTTGCCCATGCCTTACAATGTAGATTTTTTTCCTGCTCAAGATTATCTATTTTTGTTCAACTATTTTCAAAGAAACCATTTTTCTCCCACAACATGAAATTTACCCAAAAGGTTGACATTGACTTTTTAAACAAATTAGGTGAAAACACCATGGTAGAGCATCTAGGCATCCGTTTTACGGGAATCGGAGATGATTTTTTAGAGGCTACGATGCCTGTAGATCATAGAACCAAACAACCCATGGGATTGTTGCACGGAGGAGCGAATGTGGTTTTGGCAGAAACTTTGGGGAGTGTAGCATCATCCCTGATGGTCAATGAAGAAACACACTACTGTGTGGGTTTGGAAATCAATGCCAACCACTTGAAAGCGATCGGCAGCGGCATGGTGCGGGGCATTACCAAAGCAATACATATAGGAAAGAAAACGCAGGTGTGGGAAACAAAGATATTCTCTGAAAAAGAGGAGCTGAGCTGTATCAGCAGAATAACCATTGCTGTGTTGGAGAAGAAATGAATATGGACATAACGACTGACTCGGAAGTAAAACTATCTCTGGAAAAATTTTTAGATCTGGCGGTCTTGGCTGCATTGAGCGGTCAGCATCAGCTGGCTGTATGGAAAAAACCCCAAGAGACAACTCTTAATATTCTCATAGATACTACTGGAAAAATCAAGCGCGTGCCATTGGATTTGGAGGAGCTACCATCCGGATTTGTCCTTCATCCATTTGCCGACCAGCCCGACCAGAAAGCCTATTTTCTTGCCGCCAGCGAATATATTCAGGTAGGCCTGGATGAAGTAGAAGTAGCCGCAGAACAGTTACCGCTGACGGTAAAAGCCCATGCTGAGGGGAACGATTCCAAATCCCAAATCAGAAGACTATTAAAAAGTCAAGCGTCCACAATCCATACGGTAGACACTATTAAATCCACTTCGAAAGAGGAATTTATAAGCTATGTTAATAAAGGCATAAATGCCATTCAAGCGGGCCAACTTTCCAAAATCGTTCCGGTAAAGAGAAAAGTAGTGGCTTTGGCAGAAGACTTCGACCTTACGAAAACAATCCTTGACCTTTGCAGATCCTATCCCAATGCCTTCGTCAACTTTTTCCATATTCCTACCCTAGGCAGTTGGATAGGCGCTTCGCCGGAAATCCTTATTAAGACCAGAGGCAATCAATTTTCAACCATGGCGCTCGCCGGTTCACAAAAAGCCATAGGTGACAATCCACTTAAAAATGTGGCCTGGACGCAAAAGGAAATAGAGGAACAAGCTTTGGTGGGCAGGTATATTGTGGGCTGCTTCAAAAAAATACGCCTAAGAGAATACGAAGAAATAGGGCCCAAAACTGATATTGCGGGCAACCTTTTGCACCTACGAACGGACTTTAAAGTAGATATGGTGGCCACAGGATTTCCGCAATTGGGGTCAGTGATGCTCAACCTGCTTCATCCTACTTCAGCCGTAGCTGGCATGCCTCGGGAAGAAGCGTTAGCTTTCATAAGAGATAATGAAGGATTTGACCGCTCCCTATTTTCAGGCTATCTAGGTCCCATAAATATTGAAGAAGAGACCGCTATCTTTGTGAATCTTCGTTGTGCTAAGCTAATAGCGGATCATGCTGTACTGTATGCCGGTGCCGGCGTTACCGAAGACTCTATCCCTGAAAAAGAATGGGAAGAGACAGAATTGAAATGTGATATTATTGGCAAATTTATCCAAGAGCAATAGTTTTGATTCTACAGCCCATCCTAGATCTGGCGAGTATCTGTGCCCAAAAAGGAATAAAAAATGTGATTTTATCTCCAGGATCGCGTTGTGCACCATTGACGTTGGCTTTTGCTAGGCATCCCGACATCCATTGCAGGCTCATTGCCGACGAGCGATCTGCGGCATTTGTGGCTTTGGGTATGGCCCAGCAGTTAGGCAAGCCAGTAGCTTTGGTTTGCACCAGCGGTTCTGCGGCGCTCAACTACGGACCAGCTGTAGCCGAGGCTTATTTTCAACAAATACCACTACTTGTCATAACCGCCGATAGGCCCTCGGAATGGATTGACCAGTGGGACGGTCAAACCATCCACCAGCCCAAGGTGTTTGGTGCCCATGTAAAAGAGTCCTATAATTTTCCAGATGAGTATTCTCACAAAGACAAGGTGTGGCATGCCCACCGCATCAGCAATGAAGCCATCAATCAAGCCTGCGATTTTCCACAAGGACCCGTACATATTAATGTTCCCTTGAGAGAGCCATTTTATCCAGAAGCTGGAGAACCTTTCAACTTTAGCGCCGATGTTCTCATCACCCAGGTGCATAAAGGTACTATATCTCTTTCCGAAGAAGTTAAGCAAGTGATTAGGGCTTCTCTCCAAGGTTTCAAACGAATATTGATTGTTCCGGGCCAGCAGCGTCCTGACACTAAATTGGCTAGCGTTTTACAACAAATCGCAGGTGAAAAACAGGCTGTTGTAGTTGCGGATATCATTAGCAACCTGCAAGCTGAGGGTAGTGTCACCCATCATGACTTCTTCTTGGGAGCGGTAAACGATCCGCAATCCTTATATCCTGATCTCATCATCAGCTTTGGAAAATCCATTATTTCGAAGCCCTTGAAACTTTTTCTGCGCCAATGTGGTGCAGCGCATTGGCATGTTCAACCTGGCGGCTATTTTCCCGACACTTACCAGTCTCTGGACAAGCTTATACATGCAGACCCCCACTCCTTTCTTGAGTTTTTCTCCAATGAGGCGAGAGACCCAGACACTACATTTTACCAGCAGTGGCATGAACGACAAAACCTCAGCGCAGAGCATCTCCCTATGTTGCTTGACCAAGCTCAATTTGGTGAGTTTAAGGCGCTGCACACATGCTTTAACCACCTTCCCTCCCCTGCCAAAGTCCATTTGGCTAACAGCATGGCGGTCAGGTATGCCAATTATATAGGATTAGCAAAGCTAAATCAGGAAGTCATCTGCAACCGCGGCACCAGTGGAATCGACGGATCCAACAGTACCGCTGTGGGCTGCACCTTTACTACCAAGGAACCTGTGGTGTTGTTTACAGGAGACATGGCTTTCTTCTATGATCGTAATGCATTCTGGCACAATTACAGCCTTCCTAATCTGCGGATTATTCTTTTGAACAACCATGCCGGCGGGATTTTTCGATTGATAAATGGCCCAGCCAGTCAGCCAGAATTGGAAGAATACTTTGAAACGCAGCAGCGGCTAGACGCTTCATATTTGGCTAGAGAAAATAATTTTGAATATACCAAGGTGTCGGATGAGATTGCACTGAACGAAGCATTAAAGACCTTCTTTCAACAATCGGTAAAGCCTAAGATCCTGGAGATAACTTCTTCCAGCCCGCAAAATGCAGCTATCTTAAGCAAATTGAAAGCAGCGGCTAAAACTTTGTTTGGTAGCTAAAGAACCTATTTATCACAGCTCATGCTTCCCTACTTAAGCAGGGGCGTCAGAAAATTCCACTGATCCAGGTGGCTGGGCCGGTGTTCGGCAGCAACCACCTGATTCATGGCCTCCAGTATTTCAGGATGTTTGGCAGCAAGATCCGTCGTCTCAGCTCGATCATCTTCGAGGTTATAGAGTTCCCATACTTGATCAGGATGATGTATAAGACCTGTTTTAATTCCTTTCCAATTGCCGATGCGGACAGCTACTTGTCCTCCTTTTTCGGGATATTCAAAATAGAGAAAGGGATGTTTCTGTTGTTGCTCCTCTTTGCCCAATAGGGTAGGCAAGAACGATATTCCGTCCGTCTCCACAGGTAGCGTGGCCCCAAGCAGCTCTGCGAGCGTAGCCATCACATCATATTGAGCAGATACATGATTTATTACTTGCCCCGGCGCGATTTTACCAGGCCATCGCATCAACATGGGTACCCGTATCCCGCCTTCATAAAGATCCATTTTCAAGCCTCTCAATCCCGCTGTACTGTTAAAATATTCTGCGTCGACTCCACCATTAAAGGTAGGCCCGTTGTCACTGGAGAAAAACACGAGCGTATTTTCATCCAAACCCAGCGTTTGTAAGGTTTTGATTACCTGCCCCACCTGCGCGTCCAAATAGGTAATCATAGAAGCATAGGCGGCCCGAGGATATTTATGGGGAGCATATCCCCTCTCGCTCAGGTAAGGATTTTCATCAAACTTTCCGAGGTATGGCTCCAGTGCTAGGTCAGGAACCTGCAGCGAAACATGCGGAATAGTAAAAGGAAGGTACAAAAAGAAGGGCTGATCTTTATATTTATGGATAAATGTCAAGGCTTTCTCTGTCATCTTGTCCACCGCATATTCCTCACCGCTATAAGCCTCAAAAAAATGATCATCGCCGTACCTTAAATGACTTTTGGGGAAATTTTTCACGGCATCCTGATTAATGGGGCGATCGCCTGCCGATAGATTGTGGACAAAAATAAAGTCATTTAGCAGGGTATCCCAGGACTCATTCTCCCAAAGGTGCGTAGGATAATAGTTATGCGCCTGCTTTTGGTCTAAGTAACCATAAAAATAATCAAAGCCTTGCTTGTTGGGATGTCCTGTGTTTCCGGTCATCCCCAAGCCCCATTTGCCAATGGCTCCTGTCACATAACCCTGCTGCTGAAACATATGCCCTAGGGTATAAGCATCCTCTGGCAGCGGTTCCTGCCCCTTTTCCTTGTCATCCGTGAAATACATCCCGCCAAGTTCTACATTCCCTCTAATATAAGAATTTCCAGCATGCCTGCCGGTCATGAGCATGCATCGGGCAGGGGCACATACAGGTGCTCCGGTATAATGCTGGGTAAAATTGATCCCTTCCGCAGCCATCATATCCAGGTTTGGCGTCATTATCTTTTCTTGCCCATTGGCGCCAATTTCCCCATAACCCAGGTCATCCGCATAAATGAAAATGACATTGGGTCTTTCAGAACGGTCCGACAGACAGGACATACTGTCTTTCCTTTCCGCTGAACAGGATAGAAGTGAGAATACCGTAAAAAACAAGACAATGGTTTGTTTCATTGGCATTGTCATACCAAATGGTATAAACTATGGATTGAACCAGCGGACTTTATAGACTTTGATATCTGGGAAAGCGATTTTCCGGTCAGGCTGCGAGAAACTTACATGAAAGGTCCACCAGCTTTCTTCAGGTTCGGTATATATATATTGCCCTTCCTGATTCTGACCGACACTTTTGATGTTTTCGGCATCCGGCATCCCTTCCTTCTTGCTGAAGGTACCATTAGCGAGATCAAAAACCCATGTGCCACTGTGTTCGGTCATAAATAAACTTTCCCGATCTGGGCCCAACCAAAGGTCATGGCCGCTTTCACCAGGAATTTTCCATTCATTCACCTTCATCAAGCTATCACTTGAAGCAAGCTTGTATTCCCGCAGCACATCATAACCTAAGGCGTATAAGCTTTCCTTCTCTTCTATCCAAACAAGGCCGTGGGCAGAGTATAAGCTATCGGTATAGAGCAACTTATCCGGTTCGCTTAGATCAAATAACATAATCTTGTTCCCCAATTTATGGGTAGAGGCAGCGGCTACCAATCGGTTGCCGGGAAGCATTTCTATCGAGTGCGCATTGGGAACATCGGCGTAGTATAACACCTTTCTATCCTGCGTACGTAACACGGCTATTGCACCCGATGAAGATGAAACCAATATTTTTTCCCCTTTCGCAATGGCCTTGCTATCGTCCACGGAATTAAACTTCCTGTTTCTGTATTGTTCGGGAAGGTCAGCCGCGTCGTGGGCATCCCAGGTCCATAACACGTGGGGTTGTGATCCTTGAGACTTGTTGTAGTCTACCAGCAGCAGCTTGCTGTCTCCGCCGACCAAAAACATTTTAGATTGCTCCTGCTGGGCAAAAGCATAAGAAACGCAAAGGAAAAACAAAACAAGGCAGTTGAGATACTTAAGCATGGATATCTGTCAGTAATTTGGATTTTGTTCTAAGTTAGGATTTAAATCAATCTCCGTATAAGGAATAGGCCAATAGTAATCGCGCTCGGGATTGAAATTACGGGTTTGGATAATATTCCCTTGATAATTGTAGATAGTTCCCACCATTTCTTGCTCTATCGTTCCCCATCGACGGATGTCAAAAAAATAAGATCCTTCTCCTGCGAGCTCAATTCTTCGTTCCAAGCGGATCGCCGTTCTCATCTCCTCCTGAGAGAGACCTGGCGGCAGGGGAGGCATTTCAACGGAAGGCCGACTTCTGATTTCATTGATCGCATTATACACGCCAGCAACAGGGCCTTCTAATTCGTTGAGCGCCTCTGCGTACATCAAGAGCACATCCGCATACCTTATCTCCACATAGTTAACATCAGAATTGACCAATGTTCCCGGAGTGGTTTCATTATATTCCGTAAATTTTCTAAAAGTATAACCTGTTTGGTGCAGATCAACCGTCGTAGCCGTTCTATTTCTCCAAGGAGCACCAATATAGACGATAGATTGGCTGAATCGCGGATCACGACTCGCATAGGGTTGATCAGGATTATACAGTTCACTGTCTTCAATAGACTGTCCATCCACCATCTGATAGGCATCGACCAAATCCTGCAGCGGTGCCTGGGTGCTGTATTGCGCCATAATGATATCGTAGATGTTCGTGACTTCAGGTGCCTTAAACCGTATATCAAAAATGATCTCCGAATTACCTTGGTTTGCCTTTCTGAACAAGCCATTATAATCCGGAAACAAGGCGTATTGATTTAGGGCAAAAATTTCCTCTGCTGTAGCAACTACCTCCGCATGGTTTTGCTGTTGCAGCAACACCCGGGCCTTCAAAGCCAATGCTGCCCCTTTGGTTGCCCTTCCTCCGTCCGATGCGGGATATGAAACAGGTAAAACCGAAGCCGCTTCATCAAGATCTTTTAAAATTTGCGCCAACACTTCTGCATGGCTATTTCTAGGAAGGTTGGCCTGCTCTTGGGCGTTTGGTTGGGAAAGAATTAAAGGCACACCGTTAAACAGCTCGTTTAGGCGATGATAGTAGAAGGCTCGAAGAAATTTTGCTTCACCCAGGATCCGGCTTTTTAAATCCTCATCCATGGTTATACCTGGAACATTGTCCAAAACCATATTGCACCGGCCGATTCCCCTATAACAGCCTCGCCACATGGCAGCGTTCATCCCTAAGGAAGTAGCGGAGTGGACGCCGCGGGCAAAGTCGTTTGCCAAGCGTTGATTGTCATAATTAAAGGCATTAGGTGACATGGCTTCAAACATAAAGGGTGTCTGCGCATTATAAAGCTCATCATGCGTCAATGCCTGATAACTGGCAGTTAATCCTTCTATTGCATGCTGTGAGGTCTGCCAAAAGGTTTCTTGGCTATAGAAGTCCGTTGGTTCTGTCTCCAACAAATGGTGGCAGGATGGAAGAAGGATGGCCAACAGGACGATCACAAGGTAATATGATTTGTTCATTACGATCTACTTAAAAGTTGATGTTGACACCGACGGTAGTAGTTTTTACCGAAGGATATTGATCAATATTAGTTGCTGTAATATTCCTTTCCGGATCAAATAGACGAACATTGGTGAAGGTGAGTATGTTCTGCGCATTTACAAACAATCTCAGTTGATCCACACCGATTCTATCCAGCCATGCGCCCTTAAAATCATAGGCTAACTGCACGTTCTTTAGTCTTAAATAAGAAGCATCCTCCAACCAAAAGTCAGAGTCGGAGAAGTTTTCCGCCGTATACTGGTTTCGGGCGGTAATGCGGGGCAATCGCGCGTTTGGATTTTCGGGTGTCCAAGAGTCCGTCAACCAATCTTTGGTTAAGCCAGCACCATTGTTAAAAGGCGAAGCAAGGTTATTGTTCGGGCGAACATGAATGTTCCCTACCCCTTGCCAAATGGTGGAGAGCGAAAGTCCCTTGTACCTCAGGGTAAAGTTAAATCCATAGGTAAACTCAGGGAAGGTATTGCCTGCAATATAGCGATCGTCTCCATCTATGACGCCATCTTCATTAAGGTCAACATATTTGACATCTCCGGGACCTACCCTATTGGTGATGGTGGGATAATTATCCACCTCTTCCTGGCTTTGAAACAGCCCATCGGTTTTCAGAACATACCAGGAGTCAATCGGTGCCCCCTCCCGGGTGATTCTTCCCCCACTAATAATTTCTTCCCCATTGAGATCTACCACTTCGTTTTTGATCTTTGAAAAATTTCCGCCAATCTCGTAGCTGAAGTCAGTGCCAATTTGATTGGTGTAGTTGAGGCCTAACTCAAAGCCTGAGTTGTCCACTACAGCGATGTTTCGTATCGGGCCGGCGAGGGCCCCTACTTGGGAGGGAATGGCTACTTGCCGTAGAATTCCTTCAGTTCTGCGATGAAAATATTCCAACTCACCACTGAGTTTTCCCTGCAGCAACGCGAAGTCCACACCCACATTCGTCATAGAGGTGACTTCCCACTGCAAACTGGGATCCCTCAATTGCACTACTGCTGATCCTCCTTGGTAGGCCCCTCCAAAGGGATATCCATATCCTAGTTCTACCGCATTGATATACTGAAACCGTCCAATTTCCTGATTACCAATTTGGCCCCAAGAACCCCTTATCTTGAGTTCATCGAGCCATCGGGCATCACTTAGGAAGTTTTCTTCGGAGAGGCGCCACCCAAGGGAAAATGATGGAAAAAATCCCCATTTATTGCCTTTTGCAAAACGGGACGAACCGTCATACCTGCTATTAAACTCTAAGAGGTACTTATCTTTGTAACCATATTGTACCCTTCCAAAGTAGGAGATCAATACATCCTTGGTTGATGTGCCGGCAACTTGGGGATTTTCAGTACCGATGTCTAATTCGTCTAAATCGGTAGTGGGAAAGCCCTGTACACTCGCCTGGAAATACTTTGTGGTAAATTGTTCTAAACTATGGCCCAGGAGTGCAAACAAAGTATGATCGCTTCCCAGGGAGAAGTCGTAAGTCAAGGTTTGGGTAAAATTGAGCCTTTCTTCTTTTTCATTGCGATGCGTTTTGGTAGAGGTAGCGGACCAAGGGCGGCTTGGCTCTCCCGTTCTTACATCATAGGCCATCACTGCCGGATACCAATCTTCCCTCAAAAAGTCCCCTGAATTCACCGAACCACGAATTTGGTAGCGCAGGCCTTCTGCAAGCTGATAACTCGCAGAAAGATTGGCCATAATCCTGTCGGTTCTCTCGTTTCTATAAGCTTCCTCTGCCCAAATCAAAGGATTTTGAAAACCGTTTTGCCCAGGCGTAATAACCCAACTGTCTGGCCAGTTGCCGTTGGGAAGTTTGCCCACAGGCTGAACAGGCACCATTCTCATGATCCTGTTCATAGCTGTACCAATACCTGAAGCAGGATGCTCTACATCCCAACGTGTGGCTATCACCGACCCCTCCATGTTGAGGCGCTCCGTCAATTGCGAATTAACACGTACGTTAAGTGAATATTTCTTTGCGCCGGTCATGCCTTTCAGTACGCCATCCTGGTCCAGAAAGCCGGTGGACACATTGTAGCGCGTTTTACTGGTGCCCCCGGAAAATCTTAAATTGTGTTCATGGATCAGTGCCGATCCAAACATGAGCTCCATCCAATTGGTATTAGGGTATAACTGGCTGGTGGGGTTGGTGCGAAATTCGTTGATAAGCTCATCAGAGTAAATGGGAGTAGTACCTTGATTGATCATCGCCCTGTTGTAAGCTTCCATAAAGTCGGCAGAATTGTCCACCGGATCTGGCAGATAGGTCGCCTGTTGGCTTCCAATATATCCGCTATAGCTTATCACTGATTGCTCCTCCTTCCCCAGCTTCGTTGTGATCAGTATCACGCCGTTTGCAGCCCTGGAGCCATAAATGGCTGTAGAGGCGGCATCTTTTAGCACACTGATGCTTTCGATATCATTGGGATTGACGTCTCTCAAGGGAAATTCTACGCCATCTACCAAAACCAAAGGTGACAGTTTTCCCGCACCGCCAATTGAGCCTATGCCCCTTATCCTGATGGTGGCATCATCAGCTCCGGGTTGTCCCCCGGCCTGGTTGACATATAGGCCCTGCACCCCTTGAAGCGCTTGGGTGGCATTGGTGAGCGGTCTATTTTGCAGCGACTCATTGTCAACAACGGAAATGGAGCCAGTGACATTTACCTTTCGCTGGGTGCCGTAGCCTACTACTACAATTTCATCCAAAGCCGACACATCTTCTTCCAAAGTAACGTTGATAATCTTTCGCGTGCCCACGGCAAGCTCTTGGGAAATATAACCTACAAAGGAAAATACCAAAACGGCTTCCTCGGGTACAGCAATGGCATATTGGCCATCGATATCTGTAGCAGTACCTATTGTAGTACCTTTGACCAGTACCGTAACTCCTGGTATTGCCTCTCCGCTCGCATCAGTTACTTGTCCAGTAACCTCTACATCCTGATGTAAAGTGCTGTCATGAACATGAACTGCTGCTAAGCTAGCACGGCTGAGAACAATCAGTAGCAACAGCAGAAAGGTGCTAAAAGACAAGGCCGGGGGTCGTCTTCTTTTCATAAACAATGGGTTAAGTCGTGAACATTAAGTTAAACATAGCTAGCTCTTTCAACGTGACAAAGCTAGTCGGACTTCTTCAGCTATTTGTTAGCGCACGGTTATAAAATTGTTGCTTTATCGCCCTACTTGAAACATACCCTTAACATCAGTTCTACAGCCTGTACGTATACTATTCAAATAGCTTTTTAAAAGACACAACTTAATTTATTTTTACAACTATCTCAAGATTAGGATTAAAAAATTCAAAATTTTCTAAGGATAGTTTACAAATTCTTAAGAGAACGGGGATGCGCTCACAATGCAGGTTCAAGTACTTTCGGCGATTAAAACGAGGTCGGGAAAAGCCTTGGCTGAGCGGCAAAAAAACAGATCACCTTACACAAATGACAACAGACCATAATCATTTCCGTTATGATATTGAACAGCAAAATATTTGCTTCCAATCGAAAAGAAGCATTATTCTGTTTCAAAAAAATGATTAAATTTAGCCACACTTATTGCAGTATCATATGAAGACCAATTTCTCAGAAAAAGAAATAGCCCCTCTAAACAACATTGAAGAATGGGAGGATGATTTGCTCGTCCGCTACCCTGAACCCAAAACTGCCGGAAAGTCCAAAGAAGAATACCGCAATTATGTGGATTCGGAAAGGGTAGATACCGTAAGGGAGTTTTATCGGCTCAACCATACCTATCAAACCTATGACTTCGTAAAGGCGAAGCGGGAGGATTTTCTTAAATTCGACAAGCGGGAAATGTCCTTTTGGGATGCAGTAGATTTTCTCAACACCTTAGTGGATGATTCGGATCCCGACACCAGCTTGGATCAGTTACAGCACTTGCTTCAAACCTCTGAAGCCATTCGAGCAGATGGACATCCTGATTGGTTTGTGCTCACCGGTTTTATGCACGATATGGGCAAGGTTCTATGCCTGTTTGGTGAGCCTCAATGGGCAGTAGTAGGTGATACTTTTCCAGTAGGCTGCAAACACTCAGACAAGATTGTTTATAGCGAGTTTTTTGAGGCCAATCCCGACACTTACGATGAACGCTTCAATACCAAATATGGCATCTACGAGCCCAATTGTGGATTGGACAATGTGTTGATGTCTTGGGGGCATGATGAATACCTGTACCAAATGATGAAGGACTACCTGCCCGAACCAGCACTCTATATGATTCGGTACCATTCATTCTACCCTCAACACAGAGAAAACGCCTATGACCATTTGATGAACGACCATGACCGGGAGATGTTCAAATGGGTCGAGAAGTTCAATCCTTACGATTTGTATTCCAAAGTCCCGGTGCCGCCTGATGCCAAAGCATTAAGGCCCTACTACGAAGATCTCGTCGCCAAGTATTTGCCTCCTACCTTAAAATTCTAATTATTGCAGAAGCGGCCTACCCTCAATAGGCCGCTTCTTTTTTTTGCTATTTTTCTACGGCTGGCCTCCATCTTTGAGCCAACTTCCCTTATATTGCCTCATAAACCCAAAAAATCAATCTTTTCATGCTTACGTTGATCACCTTCGTTGGATTCACCTTATTAGTAGCATTTCTTTCTTGGTACAAGTTACGCAAAGATCCGCTTAGCACGCGAGACGGCTATTTTTTGGGAGGACGAAGCCTCACCGGCATTATCATCGCCGGATCCATGATCATGACCAATATTTCTACAGAGCATCTTATAGGGATGAACGGCTCCGCCTATAAAAATGGCATGATCATCATCGCTTGGGAAGTCACTTCCGCTATTGCCCTGGTGATTGCTGCATTATATTTTCTGCCCACCTATCTCCGCATGGGCCTTACCACCATTCCCGAATATATCCAAAACAGATACGACAGCCTCACGAAAACCATCGTGGCTTTATTGCTGATGGTTTCCTTTGTGGTGACCTTATTGCCCATCGTACTGTATACCGGTGCCATTAATATGGAGAGCATCTTCAACGTATCAGAGGTATTGGGAATCAGCAAGGGGGAAGGCATATGGTTAACCGTGATTGTCATTGGCGTGGTGGGATCGATTTACGCCATCTTCGGCGGGTTAAAGGCTGTAGCTTACTCTGACTCCATTAATGCCATAGGCTTAATTATTGGAGGGCTGTTAGTTCCTACATTCGCCTTATGGGAAATCGGTGCAGGGGATGTTTTTCATGGGGTTTCAAAAGTTTATCAGGCGATTCCCGAAAAATTCAATGTCATGGGGGCGGAAGACTCCGTTATGCCCTTCAGCACACTATTTACCGGCTTGATGATCAACCAAATTTACTTTTGGGGGATGAACCAAACCATCATACAAAGGGTATTTGGAGCGAAGAATATGGCAGAAGCCCAAAAAGGGCTGCTGTATGCAGGGATAATGAAGATTCTGGTGCCACTTATCATTGTCGTGCCAGGCATTGTTGCCTTCTACTATTTCGGGGAACAGTTTTACGACAACCAGGATTTTATATATCCTGAACTGGTCAAAAAGGTAATGCCATTGAGTCTAGTGGGCTTTTTTGCCGCAGTAATCCTTGGCGCCATACTTAGTACATTCAACAGCGTTTTGAATTCTGCAGCTACTATTTTCAGCCTAGATTTATATAAGAAGATCATGCACAAACAGGCCACTGACAAGCAACTGGTGAGGGTGGGAA
Organism: Cyclobacteriaceae bacterium; assembly: GCA_035303945.1. Lineage (GTDB taxonomy): Bacteria > Bacteroidota > Bacteroidia > Cytophagales > Cyclobacteriaceae > DATGMS01. The sequence goes on along the minus strand of DATGQZ010000070.1, from coordinate 8,668 downwards.
AGGCATGCTCAATTGTTCTGGCTGTACTTTCTATCATGATAGCCCCTTTAGTGGGGAATGCACCAGAAGGCCTTTATCAACTGATGCAACAACTTAACGGCATCTTCTTTATACCTATTGCATCCATTCTGTTAGCGGGTTTATTTATCCCTCAAATCTCCGCCACCGGAGCTAAGGTGGGAATGGTCACAGGCTTATCTTTTTACCTGCTCACCACCTATGTGATGGACATCAACATCCATTTTATCCATATTTGGGGAATAGAGTTCGTCCTGAATTTGTTGGTAATGTATTTTGTGTCTCTGAAATACCCAAGAGTTTACCGAGAGGAAATGCCAAGCAAGGCTCATTTGGACATGACGCCATGGAAATTTGCCAAACCGGTGTCAATAGCCTTATGCTTGATCACCGTATTAATCTATATCTTTTTGGGTCAATAAAAAAATCCCGCAGTGAACACAACTGCGGGACCTTACACTTAACGATTGTCATCGGGTCGCATCGACCACGCCTTTGAAGTAACCCACCGATTCTGCAATCCCAGCTAAAGGTTCCTTCATATCTTTTTCATATTCTAGACTGCATACTCCAGCATACTTAACTTTCCGCAACATTTTTACAAAGGCAGGTATATCAATCACGCCACGCCCGAGTTCACAGGTTTTGCCTTCCGCTTTTGCTGCAGTAACGTTCTTCAAATGCATGTCAAAGATTCTCTTGGAGTACTTCTTCAGATCCGCAATAGGGTCATGTCCATCCCGCATGTTGTGCCCCATATCGAAGCACAAACCGATTCTTGAATCTAGGTCTTTGATCCGCTCGATAACGGAAGTAGCATTGGGATAAAGTTTATCTTCTGGTCCATGGTTATGAATAGCATAGCGCATGTCATATTCTTTTACCTTTTGATCCAGATACTCCAGATCTTCATGATTTGGTATACCTACGACCATTTTCACGCCGACTCTTTTGGCATAGTCAAAGGCATTATCAATTTCTTGCCGGGTTTTGGTATAAATTGGACCCACTGCATACCCGGTGACGCCAGATGCTTTAAGTCGGGCATGGAAAGCTGAAATTTGTTCAGCTGTGCTATTGTAAGGCAGGTGAAAATCCTTAATGCAAAGATAGTGTACATCTACCTTTTCCATCATCTCCAAGGACTTTTCCAGATCAAAGTGCACAAAGCTGTAGCCTGCAATACCTAATTTAAAAGACGCTGCTTCGCTTTCCTCTTTTTCTTGTACCATGGCTGCAGCCTTGGGTACGGATAGTGCTGATCCTGCCACCATGCCGAGCAATCCTTTCTTGATAAAACCTCTACGGTTATCCATTTTCGTTATTTTGGTTTAAGTTGATAATCTAGTGTCAATGATAAATATCCTTAACCGTAGCCCTAATGGCTATGCTGTTCTGTCCATTTAATTTTTGTCGCTACTTTTAAATAGCCGGTGGCGCCTTTTTCTCCAGTACTCTTTTTTGGTTGTTTACAGGATTGGCGTACATGGCCAAAAAGTTTTTCCATGCTACTTTATCTTCAGGATCCACACCTTTGTTAAGTCGCTGCTCAAAGGTCTCCTTCTCCTCCTGGGTGTAAAAATCCTTATATTCCTCATCACCGTATAACAAGTCATGAGCGATATAATTGGTAGGCCAGAGTTTATAGTTGCTAAGAATTTGCCGGTCTACGGCCTCTACCAAAGCCTGAAACTGCTTGCTCACCGACTTGTTGTCTGCTACAATAGCATCAATCTCCTCCTCGATCACGCTTCCCACTTCGATATGTATTCTTTTCTTTTGCCCAATTATTCCGGTAGCCAAAGTAATAAAATCCTCATTTTTTGATTTCACATACACCTCCGCACGTGCTTTGGCCATAAGTTCGGGCATTTTCAGAACGTCCGTTGGATCATATTCATAGGAAATGGACACCGGGACTATCTTCAACTGCTTTAGGTATTCCATTTCGGTGAGCTCAGCCTTGGCCATGGCCAACATTTTCAGGACACCGGTGTGGGTGGCGTCCAGTCCGTCCTTTGTTCTACCCTCCCGCTGTGCGATCCATACCGAACGGTTTTCATGCAGAAGGCATTCTTTAATATATTCCGAAACCAGTCTGGAACTTTCCAATAGCTCTCTCACCGGTAGGCCACGCTGAACAATAAAGTTCCGTGTCAGTCGTGACAGTGCCATCAACAAAGGCTTCTTCACCAGATTATCCCCGATAGCAGAAGCCGTCAACATCATCCCATGATTGTAAAGGGAGTAGTTCAACAAAGAAGTATCAAGAATGATATCCCTGTGATTGGATATAAAGAGGTAGGCGGTGTGTTTGTCTAAATTTTCAAAGCCAGCAGTAGTAAGTCCATCAGAGCTTTTGCTCAAGACCATTTTTACTGCAGGGTAAATAAAGTTGATCTGAAAATCTCTAATTGAATGCGTCCTTTTAAGCTGCTCCATCCACACATGATCCTCTACATCCGGAAATGTAAAATTCATAATCGCCTTCATCATAGGGTGATTATGGAATTCGTGAAGCGCAGCATTAACTTCCGTATCGTAATAGGGTCTTATCGCATCAAATTTTGACATATATAATTATTATCGCCGTGTGCAAAATACAAAAAAGGAATCAGCTAAATAACTTTTAATTAGATTCCTTCGACCTCTGCTTATAATTTGTAATAGTTCTATAACGACAAAAGCCCGTGAGGGCTTCTGTCAAGTGTGAAAACTAAACTTTTTTAAATCCTTGCGCCTCAAACTATTGATTCTCTCCGCTTAAGTCTTTCAACACGATATTTCTCCAAAGAATTCTTAAGCCCCCACCACTGTGGATTTGAAGCGCAATAGATCCTTCGCCTTCGGCAATTTTATCATCAGTGATATCTACCATCTGCTCCCCGTTAAGCCAGGTGGTTACCTGACCACCCACTACACGGACCTTCATGGTGTTCCACTCCCCATAGTTTAGATGTTTATCTTTTTCTGGGTCAGGCTGTATCAACCAACCCCTGCCATATGATTCGTAAATCCCACCGGTATTGTGACCGGGAGGCGCTACTTCCACCTGCCATCCGGACACTTTTGTGCCTTCGAATGTAGAACGGATGAAAATACCGCTGTTGCCATCCTGCTCCTGCTTGAACTCCGCGGTAAGCTCAAAATCTTTGTAAAAATCTTTGGTGGCTAAGTAGCCATACTCTGCGTCCGGTCCGCTTTCCGATACAATCACCCCATCCTCCACATACCACTTCTCAGTACCATAAACTTCCCAGCCCGTCAGATCCTTACCGTTAAACAATTCTTTTTCGTTGGTTTTCGTACAACTGCCGATTACGGCTGCAGCAGAAAGAATTAATAGGCTTTTTAGAATTCTCATGTTTTTTTATTTGGTGGTTATAGATGTTTTCTAATTTGGGGTAACGGTACCATCATACATCATGCCTTATCGCATAATGGTTTGTTTTCTATCAGGACCTACGGAGACCATCTTTATAGGGGTTTTTAGTTCCTCTTCAAGATAAGTAACATAGTTACGAAGTTCTGCAGGGAAGGCCTCGAAAGAAGTAACATCCGCCAAAGAGCGATTCCACCCCGGAACAGTTTTGTACACGGGCTCAAGTTTCTCATCTACCATCTCAAAAGGCAATCGGTCGATGATTTCACCGTTTTCCCTTTTATAGTGGGTACAAATCTTGATTTCCTTAAAAATATTCAACACGTCCGCCTTCATCATAAACAATTGGGTCACCCCATTGATCATGATAGAGTATTTTAGAGAGGGAAGGTCAATCCAGCCACATCTTCTCGGCCTGCCGGTTGTTGAACCAAATTCATTTCCTTCTTTTCGCATCCTTTCCCCATCTTCATCAAACAATTCTGTGGGAAAGGGACCACTGCCCACACGGGTGCAGTAAGCTTTGAAAATACCATATACCTCTCCTATTGCCGAAGGAGCTACACCGAGTCCGGTACAGGCTCCCGCGGCCATGGTGCTACTGCTGGTCACAAAAGGATAGCTGCCAAAGTCTATGTCCAACAAAGAGCCTTGGGCACCTTCTGCTAGCACCCTCTTTTCTTCTTGCAGCGCCTCGTTAATTTCATATTCGCTGTCGATCAAGTTTAAAGTCTTGAACGATTCAACTGCATTAAAAAAGTTTTCCTCTAGCTCGGGAAGATCTTTAAGATCAAAATCATAAAAGGACAAAATAGCTTTATGTTTTTCTACCAAAGCCTGATATCTTTCTTTGAAATCAGCGCTAAGCATGTCCCCTACCCTCAAAGCCATTCTTCCGATTTTGTCTTGGTAGGTTGGTCCTATGCCTTTAAGGGTTGAACCTATTTTCTTTTCTCCTTTAGACTTTTCATACGCCGCATCCAGCAATTTATGGGTAGGGATGATGATGGTTGCCTTCTTAGAAATAAAGAGGTTTTTCTTAAAAGAGATGTTGAATTTTTTTAGGCCTTCAATTTCCTTGATTAAAATAACAGGGTCTAATACAACCCCGTTGCCGACGATATTTTTGATGTTTTCTCTAAAAATACCACTGGGTATTTGGTGAAGAACATGCTTGATTCCATCAAATTCTAAAGTATGGCCGGCATTCGGTCCGCCTTGAAATCTTGCCACCACATCATACTGGGGGGCAAGGACATCAACTACTTTACCCTTACCTTCGTCGCCCCATTGTAGGCCTAAAAGAACATCAATTTTCATTTTATATATTAGTATTTTTTAAATCAAATGTGCAATGCGAAAGCCGGAAGTGGTTCGAAATGAATCAGACCTCAGCAATCATGAAAAAGATTATTGTGTCACTTTTTCAATGGCTTCCTCTAAAGAATCAAAAACAGTGAAGATATTATTGAGCTTGGTGATGATTAGCAGCTTCTTCACATGCTCGGAGGGACAGGTCAAATAAACCTCGCCCCCTACATTCCTCATTTTTGTAAGCATGGTAATCAATACCCCTATACCACTTGAACTGATATAGCGCACCTCCTTCAGGTCTACAATACAGTTTTTGATGTGGTCATTGATGGCATCCGAAACCACTTCTACCAGTTGAGGCCCGGCCTCATCTCCGATTAAATCCCCTTTTAGTTGTAGAATAATGGCGTTGTTTTCTCTCCTGTATCCGTAACTAATCTTCATAAATGCGGGATTCTTTTATGGGTTGACCCACTTTGTTTTCACAGGCTTCATTGGTACAGTTGCCGTATAGAATCAAAGAATGGTGGATGATATTAAAGTCCAGTATCTCTCCAACAGTGTTTTGTATATGTTGTATGCGGGGATCGCAAAACTCTTTTACTTTGTGGCATTCGGTACAGATCAGGTGATCATGTTGTCTATACCCATATGATTTTTCGTATTGGGCCAAATTTTGGCCAAATTGATGCTTAGTCACCAGATCACATTCAACCAACAAGTCCAAAGTATTATAGACGGTAGCTCTGCTCACCCGATAATTTTTGTTTTTCATGCTGATGTAGAGAGATTCTACGTCAAAGTGCCCACTCCTACCATAAATCTCCTCCAAAATCGCATATCTTTCCGGCGTCTTCCTGAGCTTTTTGTTTTCAAGATACGCCGTAAATATTTTTTTTACCTCCTCAAAGAGCGTCTCGTTCAAAGCCATGGCAACAATTTTTCTACAAATATAAGGGTTCTTATTTAGAAAAGATGTTAATAAGCCTTTCTATCTCTAATCAAAGCGGGAAACTTTGATGACCCCTGGCACTTTGGACAAATTGGCAATCAGGTTGTCCAAATGATTGGTACTGTGGACATACAATTTGATCGATCCTTCAAATATTCCGCTATCAGAATCTACTGTGATCGAGCGCATGTTTACCTTGAGCTCGTCGGAAATCACCTTAGTGAGGTCGTTGATTAGACCCACTCTGTCCGTACCCACAATTTTCAATCCTGCTAAGAAGGCTATTTGTTGCTGGCTAGTCCATCTTGCTTTGATGACTCTGTTACCATGATTGGAGATAAGCTCCAAAGCATTGGGACAGGAGGTTCTGTGTATTTTAATGCCCTCGTTGACTGTAACAAAACCAAAAACTTCGTCTCCGGGTATAGGATTACAACAGCGGGCTAAAATATAATCCACCACATCCATATCCTCACCAATCAGCAATTGGTCATGCTCTGCTCCTTTCAGGTTTTTGATTTCCTTCGTGAAGGAAAGTTCATCCATGATTTGGTTCATAGGGCTTTTGCCCTTCTGCTTCTTGGCCTGTTTGAAGTCTTTGAAGCTTTTGATAGAAGTGGGATCAATGATCCCTTTCCCCACCTTGTAATAAAACTCCATGGGGGTTTTGGTTTCGAAAAAGGCCCTGAGCTGTTCAATTACCACTGACGAAAATTCCATTTTCATCTGCTTCAGCTTCCGTTGGACGATCTCCTTGCCATCCATGATGTATTGCTTTTTCTCCTCCTTCAGCGCATCCTTAATTTTGGCTTTTGCTTTGGAGGTCACTACAGATTTCAGCCAATCTTCATTCGGCTTCTGCTTGCTGGAAGTAAGGATTTCCACTTGGTCTCCGTTCTTAAGGGGATGGTTGAGGGAGACGAGCTTCTGATTTACCTTGGCACCAATACATCTAGAACCAACCTCTGAGTGAATTTCAAAGGCGAAATCCAAAGCGGTGGCTCCATTGGGTAGGACTTTCAGGTCACCTTTGGGGGTGAATACGAAAACCTCATCGTGAAACAAGTTCCCCCGGAAGTCATCCATAAACTCAATGGCGGTGCCGTCGTTTGTCTCCAACAGCGCCCTGACCTGTGTGATCCATTCATCCAGCCCCATTCCGGCCTTGGAAGAAGAAGCATCCCGGTCTTTATATTTCCAATGGGCGGCATAGCCTCTTTCTGCAATATCATCCATGCGTTGGGTTCTGATTTGCACTTCTACCCATTGCCCGGTATGGCTCATCACGGTAGTATGTAGGGATTCATATCCGTTGGCTCTCGGTGTACTTATCCAATCCCGCAAACGGTCGGGGTTAGGCCTGTAGAAATCTGTCACAATGGAATATACCTGCCAGCAGTCAGCCTTTTCGTGTTCGAAAGGGGTATCTATAATAATACGTATAGCAAAAAGATCATACACCTCCTCAAAAGGTATATTCTGTTTTTGCATTTTGTTATAAATGGAATAGATGGACTTTGGCCGTCCCTTGATGCTGTACTTGAATTTTTGTTGGTTCAATTCATTTTCCAGCGGAGCAATAAAGCTCTTAATGAATTTATTCCTGGAAACCCTCGTTTCACTGATCTTCTGAACAATGAAATTATAGGTATCAGGGTTCATAAACTTTAGATACAGGTCTTCCAGCTCGGATTTAATGGAGTACAATCCCAGCCTGTGCGCCAGAGGAGCGTAGAGATACATGGTTTCGGAGGCGATCTTCAGCTGCTTGTGCCGCGGCATGCTGTCGAGGGTCCGCATATTGTTCAAACGGTCGGCCAGCTTGATCAGTATTACCCTCACATCATCCGAAAGGGTAATCAGCATCTTTCTAAAGTTTTCCGCTTGCTGCGAACTCCCATATTCGAATACGCCTGATATCTTGGTCAGTCCGTCAATGATCTGCCCGACCTTAGGGCCAAACTCCCGCTCAATGTCTTCCAATTCCCAATCCGTATCCTCCACTACATCATGGAGCAGTGCGGACACAATACTGGTAGTACCTAGGCCTATTTCCTCCACACATATGATCGCGACGTCCAGGGGATGATAGATATAAGGTTCCCCGGATTTGCGGCGCATGTCCTTATGCGCCTCGCTCGAAACGGTAAATGCCTTCTTAATGATCTTGGCATCTCCAGGCTTTAAGAGCGGCTTGGCCAGCCTCAGCAGCTTCCTGTACCGTTTCAGGATCTCTTTCCGCTCTTCCTCTAAATCTACTTTAATCATATGATCGAAGTTAAAAACAATTCTGAATTTTTATTCTATAAATGACGCTGAATTATTTTCCGATTTTTTTTTACCTACTATTGAAAATATAGATTTCCTTGTTACCTTTGCATCCACATTGAAAGAGAGATGTGGCGAAGGCACAAATCTAAAAATGCGGATGTGGCGAAATTGGTAGACGCACTAGACTTAGGATCTAGCGCTGCGAGGCATGGGGGTTCGAGTCCCTCCATCCGCACAAACAGACCCTCGATCGCGGTCCCGATAGCTTTCGGGATCGGGGTTGGGGGTTTTTAAGTTATTAGCAAACCTAATCAAAATCACCTTGGAAATTACATTAGATAAGCATTCTTCCAATCAGGCTACCATCAAAATTAAACTAGAGGAGGCAGATTATCAACCAAAAGTTGATGCCAAAGTAAAAGACTTGGCCAAAAAAGCCAGCATCAAGGGCTTCCGTCCAGGAAAAGCCCCTATCACGATGGTCAAAAACCTCTACGGCACCTCCGTATTGGTAGATGAAATCAACGATATCCTTTCGTCTTCCTTGAATGACTACATCAAGCAGCAAGAGTTTAGGCTCCTAGGTGATCCCCTTCCCGTCATGGAATCAGCAGACGGCATTGATTGGAAAAAACAAAAAGAATTTGAGTTCCAATATAAGATTGGTTTCCTGGAAAATCACGATGTCAAAGTCGATGATTCCGTTGAGGCGACGACTTATGTACTTGAGG
>DATGQZ010000069.1:0-22190 GCA_035303945.1 Cyclobacteriaceae bacterium | reverse complement strand
AAGATGGCCAATGCGACCCGAAACAGGGTTCAAAATGCGATTGATGAAGGCAGTGTGTTGATTAATGGTCAGCCTACTAAAGCCAACTATAAGGTGAAGCCTGGAGATGTCATCACGGTGATGATGGAAGAACCCAAGCGTGATTTTGAGGTCTTGCCTGAAGATATTCCTTTAGATATTCTTTATGAAGACGACTACCTGTTGATTGTCAATAAGCCCGCTGGAATGGTAGTACATCCCGCCCATGGCAACTGGTCCGGCACTTTGGTGAATGCGCTGGCATACCACTTTGCTCAGCTTCCGGAACTCCCTGGCAATTCGGGCCGACCCGGATTGGTGCACCGTATTGATAAAGATACCAGTGGTATTTTGGTAATTGCTAAGTCTGAAAAAGCGATGACACATCTCGCCAAGCAGTTTTTTGATCACAGTATTAGCCGTACCTATATTGCCTTGGTGTGGGGTGAGCCAGCAGAAAATGAGGGAACCATCGACGCGCATATTGGTAGAAGTGCCAAAAATCGCAAAATTATGGATGTGTATCCCGATGGAAATCAGGGGAAAAATGCCATCACCCATTGGCGGGTACTTCGACGGCTGAGATATGTTTCTTTGGTACAGTGCAATTTGGAAACCGGCCGTACGCATCAGATTCGGGCCCATATGAAATATTTGGGGCACCCTTTGTTCAATGACGCGATGTATGGTGGAGATATTATAAGAAAAGGCACGCAGTTTGCGAAGTATAAGTCATTCATTAAGAACTGCTTCGATGTGCTGCCTCGGCAAGCCCTGCATGCGCAGTCTTTGGGTTTTGTACATCCGATTACCAAAGAGCAGATGTATTTCGAAAGCCCGCTTCCTGCCGACATGCAAGAAGTGCTGGAGAAATGGGAGAACTACGTCACCTTTGTCGACTAAATGTTAAAATTTGTAAAAAGTGGAAAATTCTTGAACAAATCGCAAAGGGATTTCGTTAGATTATAGTATCGGACAAATAACGGTCTTTATTTTGGATATTCTCTACAAAACAAGACTGTATATTGATAGATAAATAAAGATTCAATTAATTTATTGTTGATTTTGCAATCCTGAAATTGTGAATTATCTTTGCATCATCATTGAAAGATAAGACAGAAGGTCTTTAAACTTGTAGGATGTTGAAACGGTAGACAAGCTTCCTTAACGGGGAGTGAAGCTGCTCACTATTTAAAATGTGGGCAATAGGCAAGCAGATACATAGAGCTCGTGTATAGCCAATGCTTCGTGGAGGTTCGAGTCCTTCTCCTACAACTGGTTATTTTGGGTTTATTGTTAATTGACTAAAACTATAGGGTTCTGCCCTATAGTTTTTTTGTTTATGGCAATTATAGCTCATCATATTAAATGATCAACTGGAAGAGTTTTTGAGCTGAAATAGCTATTTTGCTTCTATATGGGGAAGAAAAGGATAAATATAAAAAAGCTCAAGCCCGCACAGCGTAGGACCGTTAAGGCTTTGGGATATTTTTTCTTCGCCTTGTTATTTTTACAGATAGCCCTTTATTTCGGATCAGATCTGCTGCTGAGAAGCTATCTGCAGCGAGAGGTAGAGCGGGTTTCAAAGGGAAAGTATGCTATAGATTTTGACCGGTTCAATTTATCCATTTTGGAACGGGGCTTTTATGTGCAGGGCTTCACCCTTATTCCCCAAGAAGAGGCGTATCAATTCCATGAAGGACCGCTTTATAAGATTACCATCCCTAAAATCAGCGTCAAAGGGCTTGGATATAACTTCGCCCATGATATTTTGACCATAGAAGATATCCGTTTTTCTAAGCCAGGCATTCAGTCAAGACAGGATCCAAACGTCTTACAAAAAAACGAAGTAACCCCGTTGGAAGTGCTGGAAGAAGAAATTAGGAAGTCTTTTGGAGGGGGGCTGAAAAACATCATCATTAATCATCTTTCTATCGATGAAGCTGACCTGTTGTTGGAAAACTTCATCAGTCAACGTTCTATTACGGCAGACAACACCAACCTTTATGTGCGACATATAGAACTGTTAACATCAGAGGAAAATGCGCCTCCTTTTAATGCGCAAGGGTTCGCGTTGGACCTTCAAAATTTCGAAATCGTATTGGCGGACAGCATTCATACCGTCAAATCCACCTCCATCAATGTGTCTTCTCTGGATCAATACATCCGAGCAGAGAAGGTGAGCATTATACCCGATCTGAATAGGCCGGCGGAAGATTATTATGAAATCTACTTGGATAATCTGGAGCTAATGGAAGCGGATATAGACCGGATGTTTTATACTTCGGATGTGGATATAGGATCCTTGAGATTGGATCGGCCTGTTTTTACCCACTACTCTGAAACCACGCCTAATTCGGGCACTGATTCTCTTCAGGGGCTTTACCCTCTGATAGAGAATATATTGGCATCAATAAGCATACAGGATTTGGCGATTTCAGAGGGGCAGTACCTTCACAGCAGCCTTCAGGAACCTGATCGAAACAGGATTGAGGCGGATGGTATCAATTTCAAAATGGATCGGGTATATATTGGGCCGGATTCATTAAAAGTCCGTGATCAATTTTTTTATGCGCAGGATGCTGAGTTGGATATCGCCAAGGTAAGGGTGGCACTGGCGGATGGGGTACATTGGATTTCCGGTGAGAAAGTATTTATCTCTTCTTTTGAGGATAGAGTAACCATGGAAAGGGTGGAGGTTAAGCCTGTTTATGAGGAAGAACCGCCAAATATGACTTTGTTCGAAATAGAAATACCCCAAGTGGCCCTAGATAACACAAATCTAAAAAAGATTTACAATGAGAATATTCTCGATATCGATGAGATGATAATATCGTCTCCAGCGGTATTGTTGAAGGATTTGTCTCCCAATGAAGAGCTGTCGGGCAAGACCACGCTGCAGGAACTTACCCGGAATTATCTAAAGGCAATATATGTACAGCGTTTGGAAATGGTGGATGGAAGTCTGGTATTGGACAATGACCTAAGGGTGAGGCAGGACAGTCTTTCCTTTGGTAAAGTGAGTTTTGTCCTGGAAGATTTCCGATTAGACGAACAAACAGAGGCGGAATCATCTTCCAGGATATTCCTGGCCCAGGACCTACGGTTGGAGGTTGAGGATTATGCCTTAAAGCTTTCTGATAACTTACATCTATTTACTGCACAAAGGATTCTGCTAGATACGAAAGAACAGTACGTGAGCATTGCCGGTTTCAGATTACGGCCGCAGGGTGGAGGCAATATCAAAAATGTATTGAATAGATACAGTCAAACCACGGTCTTTGATATTGAAGTTCCGGATTTTTATGTTTATGGGATAGACATCAGTGAGGCGGTATTTCATGGAAAGCTTTTTGTTAACGAAATCAAAGTTCCTTCTCCGGTTATTAAGCTTCAGATTCACAGTAATCCAGATGCTGTTAATGAGGACAACCGGTTGGACCGGCTGGATGTGGTAAATTTGCTTACCAGTTACTTTTCGGTTGTGAAGGTGGATGCGGTGACCATTGAGGAGGGAACTTTAGAACTGGAAAACTATGGAGGGGAAAAGTTACAGACCTTTGCAGAAAACGATGTTAACATTGGGATCAAAAATTTTTATGTAGACAAGTACATTGACCCCTTGGACACAAGAGTGCTTTTTGCTGAGGAGCTTGATATCCATTTGAATAATTATGTTTTTAATATCGCTGAGGGCAAATACCGGATCGTTGCCGATGGGATAAGTTTCAACTCTGCACGGGAAGAAATCAATACAACCAATGTGCGGTTGAGGCCGAGCAGAACGCTGGACGCCAAGGCTGTGATTCAAGCTGATATACCCAATATGTCGGTAAAAGGGGTAGACTTGGAAGCCTTCCTTTTTGAAAACACTTTGGCACTATCCAAGCTTAAATTTACTGATGCAGCTGTCCAGCTTTATCTCAACAGGGAGAAAGCTGAAGAACTTATGGTTAGCAGAAGCCAGCGAAGAAGGGAACGAAACCTACCCAAAACAATTGATATTATTCGCATTGACACCGTAGAGGCAGCAAATGCCCAGGTGAATTTAGCCTATAGAGAAGAGGGGCAGGATAGAGAGCTGATCAATAGTGGGGTCAATATGTCTTTTTATGGGTTTATGTTGGATTCGGCCAAACTTACGGAAGGGGATCTGGCGGCATTTTTTTCTAGCATGGCGGTTGAAATGGACCAATTTTCTCTCGCCCTGAAAGACAGCGTGCACAGCATTAACTTCTCCAAGGTTGGGTTTGATTCTAAAAGCGGAGAAATTGCCTTTGATAATTTGTCTATTGTGCCCAAGGATCAAACTGGAAAGAAAGGTTTTCCTGTCATAGAGGCTACCATCCCACATGTGTCGCTTAAGACCAACTCCCTCACCAGTCTACAAAGCACAGGCGATTTTGTGGTGAAACAAATGATGTTGTCAAAGCCGGAGATCACCTTGTACCTCGACAAAGAGGAAGCTGACAAGCTTGAAGAAGATGAAGAAAAACTTGCGCAGAAGGTGATTGAAAACCTTAATATCGAGGATTTTGAAATTAAGGATGGCTTGTTGACACTTAAAGAAAAGGGTAATCCGGAAAAGGTTAGTACCTTCAGGAACTTAAGTATTTCCCTTACTGACCTTCATTTTGACTTGGCTTCTCCGTCCACCCTGGATAGAAATTTTTATCTGAACAAGGAGTTTGAATTTGAGCTGACCGACTATGAGATTAAGCTTCCGGACAGCCTAAATGTGTTGCGGGTGGGTTTGGCACTCCTGTCCGAAGATGGCCTTATCTTACGGGATGTTTTCTTAACCCCGCGATATGGAGATTTTGAATATCATCGCATGGTGGGTTATCAGACGGATGTGGCGAAGGTATATATTCCAGAGATCATTATTGAGGGACTCAAGGTGGATAAGTTGATGGGTGAAAAGGCACTAGAGGCAGAACGGGTAAGTGTGTATCAGGCCCAGGTTGATGTTTTTAGGGATAAGCGATGGAAAGAAGATCCGGATCAGTATCGGCCGATGCCCCAAGAGCTGATAGCAAAGGCTTTGTTAGACGTAAGGATAGATTCTTTGCTCATTCATAACGCAGAAGTGGTTTATCGGGAATTTCCCAATAAGGGTTTTATTCCCGGAGAGCTATCCTTCCGGCAGCTGGAAGCTGTGTTTACACCCTTTTACATGAACAAAAAGTCCGAGGCTTTTCCTCTATCATCGAGTTTTATCAATGCCAGCGCCATGATCAATGGCAGTGCTCCTATCAGCTTGTCTGGACAGATGTTTTTTGAAGCACCCTATCCTATACAGTTGGTAGCTGAGGTGGGTGAGTTTGAATTGGCCACCCTCAACAGCATCATAGAAACGAATGCCTTTCTCAAAGTTTTAGATGGTGTAGTCAGGGAGAGCCGATGGGAATTCACCTTGGATGAAAATGAAGCCCGGGGAACTATGGCATTGCACTACAACGATCTTAAGTTGATGCTCTTAGAAGAGCGGACATTAGAAAGAGGTAGGGGAAGAAAGCATGTTTTGACCTTTGTGATCAACAACTTAGCGGTGAGAAGTAACAACCCGAGGAAATTTTTTAACAGAATGGTCACATCTCCTATCTACTATAAAAGAAACAAGAGCAAATTCGTGTTTAATTATTTATGGAAGTCTACAATGACAGGTTTGCAGGGAAGTGTCGGACTCGGAAAACCCAAAGAAGAAAAGTAGATAGGAAAGGCATCAGGAATTTTTTTCCAGCCATGATGCAGCGGGACCCCCTGATGTAAGGACCATGCTAATTGGTCATTCGGCGATAATGTTTTAGATTTGTGCCTCAAACGCCGTTGAACATGTATCAGGATAAAGTAGACCAAATCAAAGTAGCTATTTCCCAAGCCCAGGCCAATACTCCAGAAGAGTTGGAAGCGTACCGCATGAAGTTTATCAGTAAAAAAAGTGTGGTAGGAGAGCTGTTTGCTGATATGCGTCTTATTCCGAACGAGCAAAAGAAAGCCTATGGACAAGCTGTCAATGAAGTAAAACAGTTGGCTGAGGCAAAGTTTCAGGAGCTGATTGAAAAGGTTAACAACCAAAATAACCGCACAGCCTCTTCTGAAATAGATTTGACACTGCCTGCCACAAATGTCGCCATTGGCGGTATACACCCACTTACCTCAACCCGTCAACGGATCATAGAAATTTTTGAAAGGATAGGCTTCAACCTTTCCGAAGGACCGGAAATAGAGGACGATTGGCACAACTTCACGGCGTTGAACTTTCCTGAAAACCATCCTGCACGTGAAATGCAGGACACCTTCTTCATAGAAAAAAAACCCGACATTGCATTAAGGACTCATACATCCTCGGTGCAGGTGAGGGTAATGGAAAACCAAGCTCCTCCTATCCGTACCCTTTCTCCTGGGAGAGTGTTCAGAAACGAGGCTATCTCAGCCCGTGCGCATTGTATCTTTCATCAGGTTGAAGGCTTGTATGTGGATCAGCATGTGAGCTTTGCCGACTTGAAACAGACCCTGTATCATTTTGCGAAAGAGATGTTTGGCAAAAGCACCAAGGTGAGATTTAGGCCGTCCTATTTTCCCTTCACGGAGCCCAGTGCGGAGATCGATATTTCCTGTCAGCTTTGTGGAGGCAAAGGCTGTAACATCTGTAAAGGCAGTGGATGGGTAGAAATTGGTGGGTCTGGCATGGTAGATCCTAATGTGTTGGGAAATTGTCACATCGATTCTCAAAAGTACACCGGATTTGCATTTGGAATGGGTATAGAGAGGATTGCGATGCTGAAGTACCAGATCAATGACTTAAGGTTGTTTACGGAAAATGATATCAGGTTTTTAAAGCAATTTAGACCGCTACTTTAACAGGCAGATTTTAATCTGAGGGTGCTGTCTTAATTTAGGGCAATACATTTACCGTCAAATTCTCATGTGCCTTATGAGCTGCTGTTATGTCCAAAAAGGGCAGCCATTCCTTCGCATTTTGTAACGCATATTCTGCTAAAAAATAAGAAAAGGTGGGGCGAAAGGGCGCCCGACGAAGCTTCATCCCCGCCTGTTCTGGCGTATGGTCGCCTTTTTTGGTGTTGCACCGGTGGCAAGCCGTGATAAGGTTTTGCCAGTTGGTCTTCCCACCCTTGGATTTGGGGATGACGTGATCAATGGTGAGATTCTTTTTTGCGCCACAATACTGGCATTCGTTCTGATCCCGCCGGAAGATGTTATGTCGATTTAATAAAGCGCCTTGATAAGGGATAGGTTTATATTCTTGTAACCTGATCACCGCGGGATAGTGAAAGGTACGGTCTACCGTTCTGATCGAAAGTTGCTCAAAAGGTTTCAGTAGCATGGCTTTGTTGAGGTAAGTCAGCACCATTGCTTTTTGAACATTAACTACCGCCACGGGGGAATGATCTAAATTGAGCACTAGTACCTTCTTTTCCATTGTACCTTTGTTTTTCAGTAAGCCATCCTGTCGAGATCCCGTTTGGCGTCCTTCTCTTTAATACTTTGCCGCTTGTCGTGCAGTTTCTTGCCTCGGCCAAGGGCAATTTCGAGTTTGGCAAGCCCACGGTCATTGATAAATAGCCGCACGGGAATGATTGTCAGTCCCTTTTCCTCAAACTTACTTTCTAATTTATCGAGTTCTTTTTTACTAAGCAATAGTTTTCTATCCCGCACAGGATCATGGTTGAACACATTGGCCATGGAATAGGGAGCAATGTGCATTTGTTTCACAAACAGCTCACCATTTTTGAAATAGCAAAATGCTTCCGTCAAAGAAGCTTTTCCTTCACGGATGGATTTAATTTCGGTGCCTTTCAGCATGATGCCGGCAATGTAAGTGTCGATAAATTCAAACTCAAAGCTGGCTTTCCTATTTTTGATGTTTATACGCTTTTCGAATCTAATGCTTTTTGCCATATACAATCAAATTTTCATTCTAGCCACAGGACTAACGTCCAGTCCGCTAAAGTCTTTATTTAAATATTTAAAATGGGCCGCCATTGCGATCATTGCAGCATTGTCTGTACAATATTCAAATTTGGGGATATAGACCTTGCCTCCCAACTCCAATGCCAATTCGTTTACGGCATTTCTAAGGCCAGTGTTGGCAGCAACGCCACCCGCAATAGCAATCTCTTTCACCTTGTACTGCTTGGCTGCCTTTTTTAATTTTTTAATCAGCATCTTGATTAGCGTGTATTGAAGGGAAGCACAGATGTTGGTTATGTTTTTTTCGATAAACCCACCGTCCTCTTTGAGTTTATCCCTTAGAAAATAAAGCACCGCTGTTTTAATCCCACTGAAGGAGAAATTCAATTCTGGCATGTCGGTAACAGGAAAATCAAATGCCCTTGGATTGCCTTTTTGGGCATAGCGGTCAATTAATGGTCCTCCTGGATAGGGGAGGCCAAGTAGTTTGGCCGTTTTGTCAAATGCCTCACCCACGGCATCATCGAGCGTTTCACCCACCACTTCCATTTCAAGGTGATCTTTCACCAATACCAACTGCGTATGCCCTCCGCTTACGGTGAGGCAGAGAAACGGAAAATTGGGCTTTGGATCTTCAATGAAATGTGCCAATATATGTGCCTGCATGTGATTTACTTCGATTAGCGGCAAGTCTAGTGCGTAGGCGAAGGATTTGGCAAAGGAAACGCCCACCATCAGAGCCCCCATAAGACCTGGACCTCTGGTAAATGCAACAGCTGAAAGCTCTTCTTTCTGTATCCCGGATGTAGCTAACGCTTCATGGACCACTGGCACCAAATGCTGCTGGTGCGCCCTGGAAGCGAGTTCGGGAACTACCCCGCCATATTTTTCATGCACCGATTGCGTGGCGACAATATTATTAAGTATTTTGCCATTAGATATTATAGAAGCTGAGGTTTCATCGCAAGATGACTCTATAGCGAGGATATTAATATTCACCATTACCTGTTGAAAAAGAACTCGAAAGTTAAGCAAATTTTGTCGAAAGCATTGAGGCTGTCTTTGCGCTTTCTCCTGGTGATGGTCTTCTTGCTGTTGCTTGTAGCGGCCTTATTGCAGATTCCAGGCATACAGACCCGTGCCACACGATACTTCACAGCCTACCTGACGGAAAATACCGGCTTCAAAACTGAGATTCAACGGGTTCATATCCGTTGGTGGGATGCCGTCAGCTTGAGGAATGTCCGTGTCTTTGACCTGCAGGATAGCCTTATGGCCAATCTGGAGGAAGTATATATCGATTTTTCTCTCACCAAGCTGATGGACAAGCGGGAACCCGGTTTTGACGAGATAGTGCTAAAAAAAGGAAAGGTAAGGATCCTTACCCATCCCGCGGCAGAAGCTCCAAATATTTCAACCTTTTTGGCCCGTCTCACCGAGCTTACACGCCCTAAAGATCCCACAGTCAAAAGGGCTTCAGTGAGGTTTCGTATTGATCATATAACCTTAGAAAATACCGCCCTCGATATCCTCAATTATAAAATGGATCCGATGGAAAGTGCTTTCGACTATGGCAAGCTGCGGTTTAGGGATCTAACTGCCGATGCAGATGATTTCTTTATTCAAGGGGATACCATTGCTCTAGGCCTTAATTTTATGCGTGGAGTAGAATCCACCTCCGGCATGACATTTCAGCAACTGCGGACAGATTTTATATATTCCAACTCTGGGATGGAATTTAACAATCTGTACCTTAAAGCGAATGATACCGAGATCAAAGATTATTTGAGATTTACCTATGACAATGTCACTGCTCTGAATAATTTCAATACCGAGGTAAATGTTTTTGCCAGCCTGGATGAGGCAGTATTGGATATAAAAGATCTACGGTATTTCAGTCCTTTATTTCCGGATATTGATGACCGGATTTACCTCAGTGGAGATATCAGCGGTAAGGTAAGTGAGCTTTTTTCAGATCAGTTGTTGGTGCGTTTTGGCGAACGCAGTGCGCTGTTTGGTAAATTCAAGATTGAAGGGCTGCCGGTGGTGGATCAGACGTACTTTGATCTATCCCTGATGAATTCAGTTCTGACCAGCAAAGATCTTAGCCCCTATATCTCGCCTCAATCACAGAAGGAGGTGGATAAATTTCGTGAATTTCGTTTTGATGCTGATTTTTCTGGTTACCTGACTGATTTTAGAACCAACGGATCCTTCCGTACCGGTATTGGCAGAATAGCCGGTAACCTCAACTACCGATCGGTAGGGGGCTTGCCCACTTATAACGGTCAACTCCAACTGAATAATCTTGACCTGGGGGTGGTAATGGAAAACAGGGACCTTTATCAAAAAGTCTCCATGAAAGGGCAAGTTAAGGGTACAGGCCTGACCTTGGAGACCGCAATATTGGAGCTTCAGGCAAATGTGAACAACATAGGCATCAACCACTATAATTACACAGGAATTGAGACGAATGCTACCTATGGGAAAGATCTGTTTGCTGGAATGCTAAAAATCAACGATCCTAATCTGAAAATGGAGGTGGATGGTGTGCTTGATCTGAGAAACCAGAAAGATTCTGCCCAATTGGTGGCAAAGTTGGACACAGCATTTCTGAACGAGCTAAATCTGTTGGATACGGAAACCTTTGTCAGTGGAAGTATTGAACTAGACACCCGCGGCATCACTCTGGACGAAATCGAAGGAAGTGCGAGATTTAGAAATGTAAAGGTGGTGCATGAAGGGCGGGAGCTGGAAGTTGACAACTTTATATTCCAGTCTCTGTTTACCGATAACTCCCGCTTGATCTCTCTTAATTCGGACTTGTTGGTAGCAGGCATATCCGGCAAATTTAAAATCGCTGATGTAACCCAGGATATCCAAAAGCTCTGGAAGGAATACTATTCCATTGTTACCAATGCAGAAGTACCCGACAGCAAGACGCTCAGTCATGAGTTTGAGGAGTACAGCTTAGATATTAATGTAGATTTTAGAGATCCCAATCCAATCATCAACTTGCTGGACCCCACTTTGTCCATTTCCAACAACACCCAACTTGAAGGGGCGTTCTACCGAACGGGGGAAAATACCGTATTTAACTTGTTTTCGTCCATTGATACAATATTCTATAAGGAAAACTATTTTTTGGAAAACAATATTGACTTTAACACATCAAAGATCCACAACTCCAAAGATGTATTGGCTGCCTTTTATATCTTTTCCAAAAACCAACAGCTGAAGTCGGGATTTAACTTTCATAATTTTTCTCTTGAAGCAATTTGGAATGAGTCGGTGGTGGATCTTAATATTGGTTTGGATCAATTACAGACTGAGAGTTATGCGCGGATCAACAGCGTTATAGACATTGCAGAAGACAGTACAACGATTGTATTTGAGCCCTCTGACATCAAGCTTTTGGACAGGCACTGGCAATTTGAAAAGGACAACTTTATCAGCGTTAGCCGGGACAATATCCGTGTGAAGAATTTAATGCTGTATAATGATAACCAGTTCCTGTCGGCCCATGGCAATATCAATAGAAATCCCGAAGACTTTCTATATGTTGAAGTCAATGAATTGAATATGAATTTCCTCAATGCCTTGGATCTGAGGGAATTTGAAGGAACGGCTAATGGCTTGGTAGCTTTTAATGGCTTTTATGATGAAACAGGAACCAAGGGTGGATTAAGGATCCGGGATTTGCATATCAACAGGTTTTTAATTGGTGACATCAGCTTGCGGACAGATTTTGAGGAGGGACGGCCGCATCTTAACCTAACCAACGTCCGGCAGGGAAAGAAGATCATAGAGGTAGATGGCGCATTAAGTACAAGTGAAGCCCCTATGGATATTAACGCACGCTTGTCAGAAGCTAACCTTTCTGTACTGGAGCCTTTTCTATCGCAGTATATCACGGAGTTGGGGGGGACAATCAGTGGAGATTTTAAGTTGGAAGGTTCGTTATTGCGGCCACAGGTGATCGGCGTAGGCAAATTAAGCGGAGGCACCCTTCGCATCAACTACCTGAATACCTTCTATACCGTCAACGGTAATGTTGCATTTGCGCCAAATGAGATCAGTTTAAGAGGCGTCACGCTTACTGATGCGCAAGGACATTCGGCAGCACTCCGAGGCGGGATCAGTCATGATCATTTCAGCAATTTTATGCTAAACATGTCCGCTGACCTCAACAATTTTCAGGTGCTGAATACCACACTTAACCACAATAAGCTTTTTTATGGTACGGCCTATGCAAGCGGTGATCTCATCATCCTTGGCGCAGCTAATAACCTGGAACTCAATGCCCGGGCTACCACCCAACCTAATACACGCATTTTTATCCCCTTGACCTTTTCTAATGGACAGTTTCAGGAGGAGTTTATCAATATCATCAATATCCGCGATACCACGCAGACCCAGGGGATAAACCGTGAATTGGAGAAGCTGTCTATCAATAACTTTAGGATGAATTTTGATTTGAATGTCACTCCTGATGCCTATGCGGAGATACAAATTGATCCGAGGACGGGTGAAAACATACAGGGCCGCGGCAGAGGCGTACTAAACTTGGGAATCGATACCCAAGGAAATTTCTCGATGACAGGAAACTATGAAATAGTTGATGCTCTGTATAATTTTTCTCTTTATAATGTCATCAACAAGCGCTTTGTTATTGAGCCGGGAGGCAGAATTGTGTGGTATGGCGATCCCTACGGCGGAATTATGAATATTAAAGCAGCCTATGAAGAAAATGTTTCCTTGGTCAGCTTGCAAGACAACACTGTTACTTCCGACTTGGAAAATGCCCAGATGAAGAGAAAGTATCCGCTCAAGATCATCATGGATTTGAACGGACCTTTGTTGTCACCGGATATTGCTTTTGATTTTGATTTTTCCAACTTTCCCGAAGGGGAGTTGCAAATTCCTATTTCCGCATTCAAAAACCGTATAGCCAACGATGAGCAGGAAAAAAACCGGCAGGTGTTTTCTCTGATTATGTTGAGAAGGTTTTCTCCTGCGGGGCAGTTTAGTGGTGCTGGCATTGGCTTTTCGAACCTTAGCCAGCTCATCTCCTCTCAGCTTAATGCCTTAATTGCTCAAGTAGACCAAAATCTTGAAATTGATTTTGACTTAGAATCCCTGGATGAGAGTGCCATGGAATCATTTCAATTAAGGGTAGCCTATACCTTTTTCGATGGGAGACTGCGTGTGATGAGAGACGGGGGCTTTACTGATTTACAAGGTAATGCCAACTTAAACAGTATAGCCGGCGACTGGCAGGCAGAGTACCAGCTGACAGAAGACGGCAGGTATGTGATCCGTGTGTATAACAGAACAAATTTCAACAACTCCCTATCTTCCTTGAACATCAAAAACCCGAATACCTACGGCATCTCCCTTTCACAGACCTTGATGTTTAGCTCATTTAGAGAATTATTTCAAAAGAGAAGTCGAAGACTGGACACAGAAACCATAGACATAAATATGGACGAACTTTTTCTTGATGGTTCGGATGATGAGGGAGAGCAGCTGCTACAAGGGGTGCCTTCTGGAGCGCAGGGAGACCAGCCTCCAGTGCGACTTTTTGATCATCCTAAGGAATATAAACGTGAAGATTAGGGACAAAAACGATTGATGAACCTAATTGTGCCAATTTGCATTATGCTATTCAGAAAAAAGATGAGATTATGAACGTTGGGGATAGAGTTAGACTATTGAGAGGAAATGAAGAAGGAACCATTACCAAAATTTCTTCGGGTGGAAGGATAGAAATTGAAATTGAAGATGGGTTCCGTATCCCTGCCCTAAGCAGCGAAGTGGTAGTGGTAAGTGAGGCCGAGCGGCAGTTTTTTGGTGATGGAAAGGTAGCCGCCAAAGAATCCAGCCCTGTAAAAGCCGCAGGGAGTTCCTCCAGGGGGATCTTCTTAGCTTATATACCGCTCAATGATAGGGATCACAGTATTTATTTGATCAACCATACCGATAGGGAATATGTCTATGCGGTTACGGAGGAATATGGGGACAATTCAATCACCTTATCGGCTGGCTTATCGCATCCAGGGGCGTACCATAAGCTGGATGAAAAATCTATAGCCAAGTTTGAAGAATGGCCGTCTCTTCATCTACAATTTATTCCGGTCAATAAGAAAATTGAAAAGACCCTTTCTCCCTTTGAAAAAAAGGTAAAATTCAAGGCGGCTTCGTTCTTTCGTAGCAAAGGTAAAGTGCCGGTATTGGAGAAGAACGGATATCTTTTTCAGATTGACCACCAGGAAAGGCCATTGGATGTGAAGCAGCTAAATAAGGAGTTGAGCCCTAATATGGAGACAAGTGCTGGAAAGGAACAGTTTAAAAGGCCCGAAAAGGAAATTGATCTTCACATCGAAAAGCTTACCAAAGACCATGATTTTATGAGCAACAGCGAAAAGCTGAAGTTGCAGATGGAGGTGTTTGAGAAGAATTTAAACTATGCCATAGCCACGGGTATGGATGAAATCACCTTTATTCACGGTATCGGTAACGGGGTATTGAGAAAAGAAATTCAAAAATATCTCAGCCAATTGGAGAATATTAAGTACTTTCAAGATACCCAAAAGAGCCGCTTTGGTTACGGTGCCACCCTGGTTAGAATAAATTAATATTAGATGTTTGAAAAGGTGTCTCCCTTGTTTCAATTATTTGAGAAACAATACAGAGAAGCACGCTCCTTAACGGATGCTTTGGGCAAAAGCTTTAGGTCAAAGAAAGCCCTTGAACTGGAGGAAAAGCTGATATTTGTTGACGTTTACCTGCATATCTTAAACAAAATCCATTTTAAAGAAGAGCGGCTTAAATTTGAATCATTCTCCGAATTTAGAATACTGCTCAAAGCCCTTAAAAGAGTTCATCACTACAAACTGGTAAGCCGAACTTTTGATGAAGAAAAAGGTAAAGTTGCGTATTCTTTATATGAAGCCTTTTTGATTGCAGAGAAGAGAGACCTGTATAAAGATGTCTTTGAACTGATCATTTCTAGATCACCCGATATTTGGGAAAGCTTATATGCCACGGCATACGGCTACAGCAGAGGCATAAAGCCACTAACGGTCGAAACTGCAACTCGGAAGTTGATCGACGAGGAAGTGGAATATATGCATATTGGCGAGAAGGGAACACTTGAAAGCCAAAATATGAGGGACATAAAGGAAGGTCTTCAGGTAATCACCCTTGTAGAGAATATTAAAATAGCGGTAGGACTGAATCCGGTATTTACTACTGATGTGCACGAGAATATGAGGCAGTTGCTTAAAGTGTTGGGAAAATGGAACCAGACCTCTCTCTTTGCGCAGCATCTTAATTATTTTCTTTCAGAAAATGAAGAAGTCAGTAACAAATACCTAGAGCTGGCCAAGCGAATGAAAGCAAAAAAGAAAAGGCTAGCCCTCGAGGTGACTAGCCTTTGGAACAAGTTGTTTCCCAAAATGTAATCAAATAAGATCCAAGGCGCTTGTAATGTCATGCACCAAATCCTCGGCATCTTCTATCCCCACACTCAAGCGGATCAATGAATCGGATAGCCCGACCTTTTCCCTTTCAGCCCGAGGAATGCTCGCATGGGTCATAGTAGCAGGATGTCCGCAAAGCGACTCTACGCCACCCAAAGACTCTGCTAAGACAAAATATTTCAGATTTTCCAGCACTTTAATTGCATCTTCCTGCCTATTTCCTTTTAGGGTGAAGGAGATCATGCCTCCAAAATCTCTCATTTGCTTGGTGGCAACCTCATAATTAGGATGTGATTCGAAACCGGGCCAGAAGACCTTATCCACTTTAGGATGGTTTTTGAGATAGAAGGCTACCGTTTTACCATTTTGGCAATGTCGTTCCATTCTCACGTGAAGCGTTTTAATACCCCTTAGCACCAAAAAACAATCTTGTGGTCCCGGTGTTGCGCCGCAGGAGTTTTGGATGAAGGCTAGTTGTTGGGCTAGATCATCATCATTGACCACAATTGCTCCCATGACCACGTCAGAATGTCCGCCAAGGTATTTGGTGGCAGAATGCATGACCAGATCAGCGCCCAAGTCCAAGGGATTTTGCAGATAAGGCGTGGCAAAGGTATTGTCCACCCCGACCATTATATGATGTTCCTTAGCAATTTTTGATACAGCGGCAATGTCTATGATATTCATCATCGGATTGGTAGGGGTCTCAATCCACACGAACTTGGTGTTTTCATTGATGTAAGCACGGATATTTTCGGGATTTTCCATGGATACAAAGTGGAATTTGATTCCGTATTTGGCAAAGATTTTTGTGAATATCCGGTAAGAGCCGCCATATAAATCATTGGAGCTGATGATCTCGTCACCAGGGCTAAAGAGCTTGATGATAGCATCTATTGCACCCAGTCCAGAAGAGAAGCACAAGCCATGTTTGCCGTTTTCCAAAGCCGCTATGCTGTTTTGAAGTGCGGTTCGAGTTGGGTTGTGTGTGCGGGAATATTCATAGCCCTTATGATCGCCGGGCGATTGCTGTACATAAGTGGAGGTTTGGAAAATAGGCGTCATAATAGCGCCAGTAGAGGGATCCGGTTCTACACCCGCATGTATTGTCTTGGTTCCAAATTTCATAGTCAATCTAAATTTCAGTCTTTGTATTGAGGAAGCACGGGATCCAAATTAAGCAGTAAGAAACTGACTTTCCAAAAGTGTTTAATCGGCTGGACCGCGCTTTGTATCCAAACCCCTTTTTAGCAAAAGAAATTCCACTCTGGTATTTTATCAGTAGATTTGTCGCCCATGGCAGAAAAAAAATCCGTCTTTCATAGGCTTAAACTGCTCTACACCGTCAACCCACGGATGGTGTGGGCGATGGGGTGGGTAACCCTCGTACCCTCCCTAGGTGCTTTAATTTCGTTAAACTTTTTATATGCAAACCCTGGATTTTTCGAGAAAATTGAATTTTTGTCATGGCCATTTCTGGGTGTTTATGTGGTGACTGCCACTTTGCTGATGGGGCTGGCTTTACTACCTACCACCTTTTTAGCGATTTTGTCAGGCTTTGTTTTTGGCTGGATGTCCTTTCCGTTTCTGGTGTTAGGTTATACGTTGGCGACAGTCACCGGTTATCAGTTGGGGAAGGGGCTTGACAGTGGGAGTCTTACTGTACTGCTACAGCAATATCCTAAAGCGGCTCAACTTATTGACGAGCGAAGGGATAGTATTTCAGAGCTGATTTTCTTTGTCCGACTCAGTCCGGTGATTCCTTTTGCTTTGTCCAACCTGCTGTTTGCACTCTTACAGGCGGGGCTTTCCAAGGTGATATGGATGGGATTATGGGGAATGCTGCCTCGCACCACCATGGCTTTTGTTACCGGAATTCTAGGAGATTCCTTATTAGGCGCATTAGAAGGGGACAGCGGCGGAAAGCAAGTTGTTCTTATTACGCTATTGCTTTTGGTCAGCCTTTGGGGTATCTATAGGTTCTTTACCAAAAAAAAATAATCAGTATCAGGAGCAAAGCATACTACTTATTGGATTAACATTCCTCTACCTCGGCGTTACTTGAGATCAAAAATTTTCTTCCTGTCTTCACTTCTAGGCAGAGGATCCTGGTGCGGCGGGTACTTTCTTTCTGGAAGCGTCTGCCCTTTAAAGTAAAATGCTCTCCCATTTTAATGTCGCTCAAATAGGTGACCATCCGACTGTCACGGTGAAGGTCGTATTTCCTCACTTCACGTGAAAGGAATAAATCTGCTCCTGTGCTTGCTTTGGGATTGATGAGATATCGCTTTAGGGGAAGAAGTACATCTTTTGGAAAGACTAAATCAGAAAGCACTGGCGACATGAGTTGCTGGAATGCTATTTTCCATTCTATTCCATGGGGCTTGATGTTAGGACCGTATTTTTTAAAGGCACGATAATGGGCAATCTCGTGGAGATACGTGATCAAAAACTGGTAGGGATTTAAATCCTGATTGATGGTAATCTGTTGAATTTTTCTGTCTGCTCGATAGCTGAAGTCTCCCAATTTGCTTGCTCTGCTTCGGCTGATAACGAAGTGAAATGGGTCTTCCTTCCACAGATCCCAGCAATACTGCAAGGCATTCTCTGGGACCCTGTCCTTCAAAAGAGCGAACATTTCAATATTTATAGACAATTGGGTGTTATTTGATGATCGGGTAAATCTATGAAAACAGAGGGTACAAAAAAAGATCCCCGCACCGCAGGGATCTGTTGACTTCGATTTTCAGTTGTGATCTTGTTAGATAGCTACTTCAACAGAGTCTCCAGCTACTTCCAAAGAATCTTCCTCCATGATTTCGAGGCTGTCGTCGAGTATTTCTTCAGTCTCCTCTTCAAGGATTTCAACTTCTGTGGCTTTTTGATCAACTTTCTCTTTGCCACAAGATGCAGTAAATAGCAAGGTAAATACTGCGAACACTAATGATAGTTTTTTCATTTGTTTTGTGCTGCTTTTATTTTTAGCGGCACAAATGTATGGGTAAAATTCAGTATCAAATACAAGCAGAGAAGAAATATTTTTACTACTTCTTCTTGTAAGTGATTTTGATGGGAACTCCCTGAAAATCAAAGTGTTCTCTTATTCTGTTTTCCAAGAATCTCGTGTAGGGAGACTTTAAATATTGAGGCAGGTTGCAGAAGAAGGCAAAGACCGGGTTCTTAGTCGGAAGCTGCGTGATATATTTGATTTTGATGTATTTTCCTTTCCAAGCCGGTGGCGGATAACGTTCGATTTCCGGAAGGATGACTTCATTAAGTTTAGAGGTGGCAATTTTTTTCGTCTTGTTTTCATATACTTTAGTAGCCAGCTCTATAGCTTGGAAAATCCTTTGCTTGGTTACTACAGAAGTGAAGATCATAGGGATCCATTTGTTTTCTCCCAGCTTCTCCATGATTTCTTCCTTGGTCTTGTCCATGGTTTTGTGGTCTTTTTCTATCAAATCCCACTTATTGACCATGATCATAATGCCTTTGTTGTTTTTAATGGCAAGAGAGATGAGGTTCACGTCCTGCGCTTCGAGTCCCCGGGTCGCATCCACCATAATAATGACTACGTCGGAGTCTTCCAAGGTCCTCAAAGACCGCATCACGGCGTAGAATTCAATATCCTCTTTTACTTTGGCTTTTTTTCTAATCCCCGCCGTATCAGTGATGATGAAGTCTTGACCATACAGCCTGTAGCGGGTGTGAATGGCATCGCGGGTAGTGCCTGCCTCATCGGTGACAATGGAACGTTCTGAACCTAATAAGGCATTTAGGAAAGAAGATTTTCCAACATTGGGTCTTCCCAAGATGGCGATTTTTGGAATTCCCGCTTCAGGGTCTTCCTCTCCTTCATCCTCAAAATGTTTGATGATTTCGTCCAAAAGCTCGCCAGTGCCACTACCTGAAGTGGCGGAGATGGGAAATACCTCATTGTTGCCGAGTCCAAGTGAATAAAATTCGCTGGCAGCAAGGAGCCGATCCGGATTGTCGGCTTTGTTGGCGACTATAAAGATGGGCTTTTCGGTGCCACGAAGCTCTTTGGCAAAATCTTCATCAAGGCCGGTCATTCCATCGATACAGTCTACTACAAATAGAATGACGGAGGCCTCGTCAATGGCCAGCTTTACCTGTTTGCGTATTTCAGCTTCATATACATCATCGGAGCCGATGACATAACCGCCGGTATCTATTACAGAAAAAAACTTACCTCCCCATTGGGCATGGCCATAGTGGCGGTCACGTGTAACGCCGCTGACGTTATCTTCAATTGCTTTCCGCTCCTCGATCAACCTATTGAAAAAGGTGGATTTCCCCACGTTGGGCCTACCAACTATTGCTACAATGTTTGACATTTCTCTTTATTTATTGGTCGTAACCAAATCTTCTCAATTTATTTTTATTCTTCCGCCAGTTGTCCTCCACTTTCACGTGAGTTTCCAAAAAGACTTTTTTCCCAAAGAAGCGTTCCAGCTCTTCCCTAGCTTGTATGCCTACCTTCTTCAATGCTTTTCCTCCTTGCCCGATTAAAATGCCTTTTTGGCTTTCTCTTTCCACGTAGATTTCTGCACGCATATGAATGATGGTTTCATCTTCGTGAAAATCCTCTATGCTTACCTCGGTACTGTAAGGGATTTCTTTTTTGTAGTTGTGGAAAATTTTCTCACGGATGATTTCTGAAGCAAAGAAACGCTCTGGACGGTCTGTCAGTTCATCTTTGTCATAATAGGGGGGATGAAGAGGTAGTCGATCCAGGATTTCCTGCAGTATTTTTTCAGTATTGAAATTTTCCAATGCGGAAACAGGAATAACGGTCTCAGCTTTGACCCTTTCTGTCCAATAGGCGGTCACCGCTTCGAGCTGCCCCTCTTTAGATAGATCAATTTTGTTGATGACCAAGAGTATGGGGACACCTGATTGGTTGATCTTGGAGATGATATCTTCAATCTCCTCATCGGTTTCATAGAGGTCTGTGACAAACAGGATCACATCGGCGTCCTCAAGAGAGATGTTGACAAAGCCCATCATACTTTTTTGCAGCTCATATTTGGGCTTTAGCATACCGGGGGTATCTGAAAAGACGATTTGGTAGTCGTCTCCGTTAATCAGCCCCATGATGCGGTGGCGGGTGGTCTGTGCTTTAGACGAAATGATCGAAAGCCGCTCACCTACAAGTACATTCATTAAAGTGGATTTGCCCACATTGGGTTTGCCAACGATATTGACAAAGCCTGCTTTATGCGTAATTTCGGTCATGCATGATAATTTTTCACAAAGGTACTTGATTTTTCGCAAAAGCTTGTTACCTTTGTATTCTCAATCCGGAAAAAGAAAGGATGTTAAAAAATCTTTCCGGTGATGAACTTCCAGGCCAGAAAGCTGGTTAGGTTAGATATAGAAAAAATAGAGAAGATATATCGCGGGATGGAGCAGTTGGTAGCTCGTTGGGCTCATAACCCAAAGGTCACAGGTTCGAGTCCTGTTCCCGCTACTTTTAGCCTCCGGACAATGTAAAAATTGTTCGGAGGCTTTTGATTTTCAGGCGTTTACGCATTTTTTGATTTTGACAGATTCGGTTAAATTCGAATAATTTTGTCCCCCTTTTTGTCCCCCTTATTTTTTCTTGCTATTTTGGATCATGATTGATTTCAAGATAAAACCGGTGCTCAACCCCAAAGGAAAAAGATCCCAGGAAGGAGAAGCCATCTATCTTTGCATCAATCGGAAAACACGTCACTACATCAACCTCCATCTCGAAAAGATTCCCCTAAAAGCATGGTCAGGTAAACCACAGAAATGGGTGAACAACCAGTATCCCTATGCCAAGTCCCACAACCTGATTATTGCAAGAGAGATCCACCACCTAAAGGAGATCATCCAGGATTATTATAAGCGGAACGAGATTTTGACCTCCGAGAAACTTAGGAAGGTTTATGAGGTAAAGCACCAGGGTAAAAGAATCAAAGGGATAAATGGTGCCTTGGCTCCAGGGGCCAGTGACACCATTGTATCGTACATTGATTACTCGCTGGCGCATGGGGCTGTTTCAAAGAAAACCAGCGGGACCAAGAAGGTTTATGTTACGCTTAGAAATCTGATCGATAAGTATCGGGGTAACGCTTCAATGGCAGATATAGAGGAGGGGCTGATAGTGGGATTTGTGGAGTTTTTGAGGAGTGATGCCACCGATATTAAATCGGATACCACCGTCGCCAAATATGTGGACCGCCTTAAGGTGATCTACAGGGAATACTGTGATCAATACGGAATCACTTTCAAAAAGAGGATTTTTCAGGGTCTTGGCGTGGATGCAGATAAATCCCCGGATAAAATTGTCTATGTCAATGATGCGCAATATGATGCCCTGGTGAAACTGACTTTTAGCGAAAAAGAAAGGCGGCTGGAGATCACCCGGGATATTTTCCTGTTACTTTGCAATACGGCACTTTATTATAATGACCTTATGGCCATCGGCTCAACCGCAGGATTTGACCGTAACCTGATAATCATTGATCCGGAATGCATGGTTTTACAGGGGGAGAGAAAAAAGAACGGGGAAGAATTCTGGATACCCTTAAACGACACAGCCAAGCGGATTGTCAAAAAATACCATGCTGGTGAAGGAGAAAAAATGTTTCCCCGTGAAGTAGCCATTTCGGAGCAGAAATTTAACCGGCACTTGAAGGTGCTGGCGGAAAGAATAGATTTCACGGATGTGCTGTCCAATAAGGTTGGCCGGAAGACCTTTGC
>DATGQZ010000068.1:0-52690 GCA_035303945.1 Cyclobacteriaceae bacterium | reverse complement strand
GCAATAAAAAAGGCGACAAAATAATTGTCGCCATTGCATTATAAAGGGGTTGCCGTCTTAGGTCAACATCGCGCCGTCTACCTGAAGGACCTGACCTGAGATATACGAAGCCAAGTCTGATGCTAGGAAGGCACAGGCATTGGCAACATCTTCCGGCTGGCCGCCCCGCTTCATCGGAATGGCATCTCTCCAACCTTGAACCGTTTTTTCATCAAGCACTTCTGTCATTTCTGTTTCAATAAAGCCGGGTGCTACGGCATTGCAGCGGATGTTTCTGGATCCCAGCTCCAAGGCTACGGACTTGGTGAAGCCGATAATACCGGCTTTGGAAGCAGCATAATTAGCTTGTCCAGCATTGCCTTTAATACCGACTACAGAGGTAATGTTGATGATGGAACCGGATTTTTGTTTCATCATGGTGCGTGTGACAGCCTTAACCGTATTGAAGCAGGACTTAAGGTTTGTGTTGATCACTTCATCCCAATGTTCTTCAGACATCCTCATCAGGAGGTTATCCCGGGTAATGCCAGCATTGTTGACTAATATATCCAGGGAGCCAAATTCAGCCACCACTTGATTGACTAATTCCTCGGCAGATTTAAAATCAGAAGCATCAGATCTAAACCCTTTTGCTTTTACTGCGACATCAGCGTGGCCAAAGCCCTTATCTACTTCCGTATAGGCCAAAAGTTCATGTTCCAGTGCCTCAGCTTTTTCGACGCTAGAGAGATAAGTAAAAGCCACCCTTGCGCCTTCCTGGGCAAATTTAATGGCGATAGCCCTGCCAATGCCCTTGGAAGCTCCAGTGATAAGGGCAGTTTTTCCTGATAATAATCCCATAGATTTCGTACAATTTTTTAGCTATAAACTTCCCAAAAATAGGGATTTATTCCCAAAAACAATTAAAGAAGCGCCAGCAGGGGCTAATCCACCAGGGCAGAATGGCCACTATGCAGCGAAAAATCACGGTTTTTTGCATGATTGGCTATTTTAAACCAAATTTTTTTCTGAATATTAAAATCATAAATTTGCGTAGATTATTAACAATTATACTAGTAAAGGATCATTAAAATATATTAAAATGTCTCCAACCAAATTTGATGTTATTGTAGTAGGTAGTGGCCCTGGTGGATATGTAGCAGCCATTCGTGCTTCCCAGTTGGGGTTGAAAACTGCCGTCATTGAAGCCGCAGAACTAGGAGGTATCTGTCTCAACTGGGGCTGTATCCCCACCAAGGCTTTGCTGAAAAGTGCACAGGTTTTTGAATATATCAATCACTCCGCTGATTATGGTATCAGTGTAGGGGAGGTAAAAGCCAACTTTGAAGACATGATCAAACGTAGCCGAAGCGTGGCTGACGGCATGAGCAAAGGCATTCAGTTTCTTTTTAGAAAAAACAAGATTGAGAAGATCGAAGGCTGGGGAAGGGTAAAACCTGGCAAAAAGATAGAAGTTGAGGACAAGGAGGGGAAGAAGACAATCTATGCTGCTGACCATATCATCATAGCCACCGGAGCTCGTGCAAAGGAGCTTCCCGCGCTGAAAATTGACAATGAAAAGATAATCGGTTACCGCAAAGCCATGACTTTGGACAAGCAGCCAAAAAAGATGGTGGTAGTAGGATCCGGAGCTATAGGAGTGGAGTTTGCCTATTTCTACAGCAGCATCGGCACGGAAGTGACGATCGTGGAATTCCTTGACCGAATCGTACCCAATGAGGATGAGGAAGTATCCAAAACATTGGAGAAGATCTACAAGAAAGCAGGCATGAAAATCATGACCAGCGCAGAAGTGACGGCAGTCGATACCAAAGGAGAAGGCTGTGTGGTTACTGTCAAAACCAAAGAGGGAGAAGAAACCCTTGACTGCGACATCGTGCTTTCGGCTGTAGGGGTAGTCTCCAACTTGGAAGATTGTGGCTTGGAAGATGTAGGAATCCTAGTGGAGAGAGGTAAAATTAAGGTTGACGAGTATTACAAAACCAATATGCCGGGTTATTATGCTATTGGTGACGTGGTTGCTGGTCCGGCTTTGGCGCACGTAGCATCTGCTGAAGGCATTATATGTGTGGAGAAGATTGCCGGCCAATCTCCAGAACCTTTGGATTATAAAAACATTCCTGGATGTACCTATTGTTCTCCAGAAATCGCATCTGTAGGCTATACAGAAAAAGCTGCTAAAGAAGCGGGCTATGAGCTTAAGGTGGGCAAATTTCCTTTCACAGCCTCTGGAAAGGCTTCAGCAGCCGGCGCAAAGGATGGTTTTGTGAAGTTGATTTTTGATGCGAAGTATGGAGAACTGTTAGGCGCACATATGATCGGTGCCAACGTAACAGAGATGATTGCGGAAATCGTAGCGGTGAGAAAGCTTGAAACCACCGGACATGAGCTCATCAAGACGGTTCACCCTCACCCAACCATGTCTGAAGCGGTGATGGAAGCCGCTGCCGCAGCTTATGGAGAAGTTATCCATATCTAAAGCTTATTTGGATTAAAATGCATATTGAATCCCATCCCTATAGGATGGGATTTTTTGTTGTGGTAGTCCTTACTGTAGCGGAACCCGGACTTTAATACCAGTGTTCTTTTGAGTAATTTGCAGCAACAGATTAATACAACCTCATTGATGAATTCAACCCCTCTGGCAGAGAGAATGCGTCCTACAAGCCTGGATGAGCTGATCGGACAGGAGCATCTCTCTTCTCCTCAATCGTTTCTTTATCGGGCAGTGAAATCTGGAACGGTTCCTTCCATGATTTTATGGGGTCCCCCAGGCGTGGGCAAGACAACCATAGCCAATATCATAGCCAACGAGGTAAAGGCGCCATTTTATCCCCTAAGTGCCATCAGCTCCGGTGTAAAAGAAATCCGCGAGGTTATAGCCAAAGCCAAATTTCAACAGGGAGTGGTACTGTTTATAGATGAGATCCACCGCTTCAACAAATCCCAACAGGATGCCTTACTAAATGCGGTAGAAAAAGGAATTATTAGGCTGATTGGTGCCACTACCGAAAATCCTTCCTTTGAGGTAAATGCAGCCCTGCTGTCCCGGTGTCAGGTGTTTACCCTGAATGCTTTGGGAAAGGAGGAGCTTGAAAAGATGCTGCACGTGGCGTTGGAAAAGGATGCTGACATGAAGAAGCGGAATGTCCAGCTGAAGGAAACCGATGCGTTATTAAGGATCTCTGGGGGTGACGGAAGGAAGCTGCTAAACCTCTTGGAAATCACGGTAGACGGCATCCATGAGGATCCTTGTGTCATTACCAATGACAAGGTGATGGAAATCGCCCAGCAGCGCATCGCCATCTATGATAAATCCGGCGAACAGCATTATGACATCATTTCCGCCTTTATCAAATCCATAAGGGGAAGTGACCCCAATGCAGCGGTGTATTGGCTGGCCAGAATGATTGAAGGAGGGGAGGATGTGAAATTTATCGCAAGGCGATTGGTAATCTTAGCCTCAGAAGATATAGGCAATGCCAATCCCAATGCCTTGTTATTGGCCACCACTTGTTTTGAAGCGGTAAAAATGATTGGCTATCCGGAGGCAAGAATTATTCTTTCGCAATGTGTTACATACTTGGCCAGCTCCGCCAAGAGCAATGCCAGCTATATGGCTATCAATCGGGCGCAGGAATTAGTGCGGCAGGAAGGAGACCTTCCCGTACCCCTGCATCTGCGGAATGCCCCCACCAAGCTGATGAAGGACCTCCAATATGGGCAGAACTATAAGTATGCTCATGATTATGAAAATAATTTTGTACAGCAGGAATTTATGCCTAAAGAATTGGCTGGGAAGAAACTATACGATCCGGGGCAAAACGCCCGAGAAAATGAATTAAGAAAGAACCTGCAAAACCTGTGGGGAAAAAAATACGGCTACTAATTAGAGTAGCCGTACTGCGTTGCCGCTATATATGTCGCCCAATAGCCTTTTACACCAATTGGTTGTAAACATTAATCAGCTTTTCAGAGATGGTTTGTGGTTGAAATCTTTTAATATTTTCTTTGCCTACGCGGATCAGGTTATCTCTAAAGTCTTTGCATTGTAGTGCATTGAGATTGCTTTTTAAATGATCGATGTCATTTGGATCATTGTATAACACCGACCTACCGCCAACTTCTTCAAAGCAAGTGCCCATCGAAGTGATTACAGGCACTCCGATTTCCTGTGCTTCAATAATCGGAATCCCAAAACCTTCGAAGATGGAAGGGTAAATAAACACATAGGCTCCGGCATAAACCGCAGGAAGGTCTTCAAAGCTTACTTGATGCAAAAACATCACCCGATCTTCCAATCCGGAAGCCTCAGTATAAGCTACTAACTCTTTTAGATAGGGCGTAGGTTTTCCCACCACTACCAAAGGAAGGTGGTAATCAGGATTGTTTTTTAAGAATTCGAGGATTAGGCCTATGTTTTTTCTTTTTTCGATTGTTCCCACCGTAAGCATATAAGAAGGAGGCAATTGATACTTCTTGGTGACTTTTTCGATCTCCTCCTGCTTAATCGCTTTCTTAAAATTCTGGTGACAGCCTTGGTACACCACCTCGATTTTTCTCTCAGGAATTCGCAAAAAACGAACAATGTCATCAGCCGTTTGTTTGCTAACAGCGATCACCTTGTCTGCCTTTTCACAGGCAAATTTAGCTTTGTACTTATAGATCTGCACATCCAATGGCGAATAAAGATGTGGGAATCTCAGAAAGATCAGATCATGTATGGTAACAACGTAGCGGGTTTTTTTATCCTTCTTTACAGGAATTTCGCTGCTTAACCCATGAAATATGTCCAATTTGTTGTTTTCGTGGTGCTGACCGGAAAAGACGCTGCGCCACAAGCCAGACATTACCGGAAAATTCCAAACGCCTTCAGGAGTAATAATTCTTTGGTTGTAATTGGTGCAGGATTGGTTGACCTCATCATTTTTTATGACGCCCATAGGCGAATACAGGAAATATTCGTTTTTGGGATAGTACTCGCTGAGAGACTTCACCACAAACCTGCTGTAGTTCCCTAGTCCGGTAAAATTCTTAAAAGCTCTTTTGGCATCAAATCCGATGTTCATAAAAGAAGTTCAGTAGAGGTTGATTATGTACCCATGACGGAAGTCTTGTCAAAAATGCTACCACAAAAACAAATCTTTTTCTATTATTTACTTTTTTCTTTTTATGAAATGATTTTAGACAATAGCACTAAACTTCGCTGAATTGTTGCATTTCAATGAACTTGTGGTACAAGCCTTCTTTGTATATCAATTCTTGGTGGGTTCCCTGTTCTATAATTTTGCCGTTTTCGAGAACCACAATGAGATCTGCATTCTGTATGGTAGAAAGTCTGTGGGCAATAACCAAAGACGTACGGTTTTTCATCAGGTTGTTGAGGGCATCCTGGACGAGCTTCTCCGACTCCGTGTCCAATGCTGACGTTGCCTCATCCAGCAACATGATCGGAGGATTTTTAAGCACGGCTCGGGCAATGCATATCCTTTGCTTTTGGCCTCCGGAAAGCTTCATGCCCCTGTCACCGATATTGGTGTCATAGCCGTTTTCAGTGTCCATAATAAAATCATGTGCATTGGCAATTTTAGCAGCCGCAATAATCTGTTCTTTAGTAGCATGAGGCGAGCCAAAGGAGATATTATTGGCGATGGTGTCATTAAATAGCACCGATTCCTGGTTCACAACACCGATCAGGGCGCGCAGTGAATCCGTTTTGACCTGTCGTAGTTCGTGGCCATCGATACGTATCTCTCCTGACTGGGCTTCTATAAAGCGCGGAATCAGATCCATTAATGTGGATTTGCCGCCACCGCTGGGTCCCACTAAGGCTACAGTTCTCCCTTTCGGTATGGTAAGGTTGACATTTTGCAACACAGGCCGGCCGGGATAGGAGAAGGAAATATCCTTCAACTCTATTGCTTGTTTAAAATCTTCCAGTATGATGCCGTTAGGCACATCATTTATTTCCGGTTTTTCATCGATTAATTCTAATACCCTTTCCCCAGCTGCAATCCCAGAATGGATGGTACTAAAGGACTCAGTAATGGCTTTGGCCGGGCGCATCAATTGAGAGAAAATAGCGATATAGGCAATGAACTCAGAAGCAGCCAATTCAGATTGGTTGGTAATTACAAGCGAGCCGCCGTAGTACACGATGATCGCCACCATCGTCACCCCCAAAAATTCAGAAACAGGTGAGGCCAACTGCTGCCGATAAGCCATCTTTCTGCCTAGGGCTGAATAGCGTTCATTCTCTGTATGAAATTTATTTTTTATTGCCTCAGTGGCATTAAAAGCCTTGATGATCTTGATGCCAGACAGTGCTTCGTCCAAATAACTGATCATCAGTCCATACAAGGTTTGGGCTTCACTCGCTTGTTGCTTTAGTCTTTTAACAATTTTAGAAATAAAGAAGGCCGAAAAGGGCAATACCAACAAAGCAAACAAGGTCAGCTTGTAAGAAATAGCAAACAGAATCACCAGATAGGCAATAAGTTGCAGGGGTTCCTTAAATACCACCTGTAAAGTGCCGGTCACAGAGAATTGGACCACTTGTACATCGGAAGCTATTTTGGAGATGATATCCCCTTTTCTTTGGTTGCTAAAGTAGCCGACATGCATATTCATGACATTGTCGAAAACCCTTCGGCGGAGGTTAAGCAAAGTATGAATTCTGAGATTTTCCATTACCCTTTGGGAGAGGTAGCGGAAGATATTGGACAAAAACACACTAATTACTATGACGATACATACCAATTTTAGCGCCTCCAGCGCACCATAGTTTTGATAGGCATACTCTGCATAATAGTTGAAGTTGCCAAGAATGTCGGTCCATGAATCGGGTTTTTCCACAACTAGCGTAGAGGCCTCGTTTTGTCCAAACAAGGTGGTCAGAAGCGGCGCCAGTAAAGCCAGGTTCAAGGTGCTGAAGACAACCGCCAGCAGCGTCAGAATAATGTAAGGGATAGCGTATTTTTCAATAGGCTTGGCAAAAGACAATAATCGGAAATAGGTATTCATTCTTTTTGTTGGTACTTAAAATAATCGGCCTAAAGCCAGATAATTTCCTTCCCTTTCATTTCTAAGGTGATAATTTTTTTTACTTCAAATAGCGAAAAGCTGCTCTTATTGCGCTTCATCAGCTGGCTAAGTTGCTTTTTGGAGCGGGCAATCGCTTTGGATTGGCTCAAAAACTGCCTATAGCTTCTTAATATCCAAAACTTCCCGATCAACAGCTTGGGCAGCACTTCCAGAAACAAGACGTGAAGATACCACATCCAAAAGGAAATTCCTTCCAGATGGATCGCATGAACCAAAAAACGGTTTCGATAATAGATTTCTTTCACCCAATCTTTGGTACAGTGATTTTTAGTGGTGGTAGAGACTTGATGATAGCAAACCGATTGATGTTCGTAAAAACACTTCCAGCCGGCTCTCCAAGCACGAAGTCCGAGATCCAAGTCCTCCGCATAGAAAGGGGAGAAGATGGGATCAAAGCCCCCCATGGCCTTCATTTTTTTGGCATCTACTAGGGCATTGGCACCCGATAAGTAAGTAGTGGGGATTGAGGGTTCTTTGTCGTTAGAATAGAAAAAGCTGGTGGCTTTGATGCGATAGCCCATAAAATTGGGATAACGGGCAGTATCTTCCATACGTTGTTGATCCATGCTCATAATCCTGCCCATCACACCAAAGGTGTCTTCTTGCTCAAAATATGTCCATTGATGCTCAAAATAGTCGGGGCTTAGCTTGACGTCCGAGTTAAGGAATAGCAATAAATCATATTGTGCTACCTTCATTCCCTCATTACAGGATAAGGAAAAGCCTCTGTTGGTTGCATTTTTGACCAGCACCACCTGCGGATAATGTGCCTCAACGAAAGCGATAGAATCATCTGTAGACGCATCATCCACCACAATTACCTCGTAATCCACATCGGCATGGTCTGCAGCAGCAAAGGTATAAGGAAGATATTGCTTCAGCAGGTCTGCGCCATTATAATTAGGAATGATGATGGATACGTTTCTTTTGACAGCCATATTGCGTGGATAGGATCCTTAATGATGAACGTATTTTATGGGGAGAACGCTACTTTGCAAAAAGATTATTTTACAACTTTTATTTTTTCTACCCCTCTTAAATGTTTTTTTCGGTTAAACAGTTCCATTTCCCAAAGAAGCTGCAATAGGGGAGCTTAAGAGTCATGCTATTAACCCTAAAATATATTCTGGAGCATCACCTCGATAAAGGGCTGCTCAATAAAAAAAACTCTCCGACAAGTTGCCGGAGAGTTTTTGTATCAGGTGGTTTGGATTAATTATAACCCGGATTCTGTTTCAAGTTAGGGTTACTTGCAATTTGTACGTGTGGAACTGGGAACAATTCCTTGTTGGCATCGCCTGAAGGTTGGTGATCCCACCAAGAAGCGGTTGTAAATTTTCCAAAACGGATCAGGTCAGTTCTTCTTTTGCCTTCGAAGATGAATTCCCTGCCTCTTTCTGCTAGCAACTCATCTAAGGTCAGGGTAGAAGTAGTATAGGCTACATTAGCCCAATCTGCTTCAGAGAAAGCTCTTTTCTTGCTTTCGTTGATCAGATCTACAGCTTCTTGGGTAGCAACCCCACCATTTTTCCTCATAATCGCTTCGGCTTTGTTGAAGTAAATTTCCGTCAGACGGTAGATGATGTAATCGTTTTCTTGATAGTTTTCATCACTTGCTCTTCCGGATCTGTATTTGTGGAAGCGGGCACCTGAGTTTTCTTCTCCTCGGGTCATACCACCTTCGCCGGTTTCTCCTTCGCTATTGCGTCGGATACTGTTGACATATACCAACGGTTCTCCAGCATATTCTTCCGTTGCAAGGATGGGATTATTGGTTCCATACTCGTACTGCGGACCAAATAAGAACCACTCCTTTTTCCTCAGGTCATTCTCAGCAAATGCATCAAAGGCTGAAGGAATGACTACGAAAGCGTTCCATCCACTGTAAGACACATCCAAGGCCCTTGACATATTGCCATAACCGAAATAAAAACCACCCCAGTCAAACGTAAAGCCACCTTTTCGGCTGAATGCAAACTGGAAGATGTTTTCAGGTGAAAGATGGTTGGTGTTGCTGAATGGTCCGAGGATATCAGGATCCAACCTCATTGCTCCGTTCAAGCTGCCACCCTCTCCGTTGATGATCTTGTCACTGACAGCGATTACTTCGTCCCACATAGGGATGCCTGCCCATTTTTCCGCATTAAGGTATAGTTCGGAGAGCATAGCATAGCCTGCTGCTTTGGATACCCTACCGACCATATTTTGCGAAAGCGGTTGTAAGAGCTCAACGTTCGCTTCCAGCTCTTCCTTCACGAAGTTAAACACTTCCTCGCGGCTGTTGGTAGGAGGGTTGATGGGTTCACCCACTTTTGTAATAATAGGCACATTACCCCACATATCCATGATTTTAAGGTAGTGATAGGCCCGCATCACTTTGGCTTCGGCAATGATGGAATTCATTTCCTCCTGGGTCAAGCCTGCTGCTGCATAGTCTATGCCCTCAAGATCTTCCAAAATAGCGTTTACATAGCCAAGGCCCTCCCACATCAGGCTCCAGGCAGTTCTCATTCTAGGCTCCTGTTCCGTCCAAGTGTGGTAATGTAATCGGATGTGGTCACCACCGTCATATCCGTGTCTGCCTTTCTGTGGCC
Organism: Cyclobacteriaceae bacterium; assembly: GCA_035303945.1. GTDB lineage: Bacteria > Bacteroidota > Bacteroidia > Cytophagales > Cyclobacteriaceae > DATGMS01. The sequence continues at coordinate 42,992 of DATGQZ010000068.1, read as the reverse complement.
AGGCCACTTGGTCGGCACTCAATTCACTGTGATAGTAATGACCATTTTGTCCAGTAGGAGCCAGCCATGCCTGCATATGGGTGAATGGTCTTAACACCCCTTGCATAATTTCTACTTTGTTATTGTAGAAGTTATCCTTGGACAACTCACTGTAGATGGTTTCGTCTAGGTCTGTACAACCTATACCAGCAGCAACGGCAAGCGGTGCGAACAGACCTGCTAATTTATATTTTCTATTTTTCATTATCGTCCTACGTTAAAAACCTACATTTAAGCCTACGGTAAAAGTTTTGGTTCTTGGATAGAAACCTCGACCATCAATACCGGTTTCAAAGCCTACATCCTGCAACTCAGGATCAAGGCCAGAATATCCTGTAATTGTCAGCACGTTGCTTCCAGAAGCATAAACTCTGAGATTTTTTACATAAGAGCTGTTAACAGGGATATTATATCCTAAAGTAATGTTATCCAGCTTTACAAAATCTCCTTTCTCAATGTAGTAGTCTGAATATTGCGGATCATCATTTAGATCAGCATGTGTGGTGATGGCGCTTTTTAACAGGTTGTTTGGTAACCACTTCTTGTTCCCAAAGTACATTTCCTTGGTGTTGAGGATATCAAAACCAAACTTGCCTCTAAAGAACAAAGTGAGGTCGAAGTTTTTGTACCTCAAGGTGTTGTTCCAAGAACCCATATATTTAGGCACACCATTACCGATCACGGTGAGATCTTCTGATGTCATATCTGCTGGACCACCGATGGTGCCATCCGCTTTGTGGAATAACCACCTGCCATCTTCATCAAATCCGGCGAAACGCTTGCCATAGAAGTTACCAATTACGCCGCCTTCTTCAACGCGGATCGCATTACCCAAGTTACCGGGGCTTGGAAGTCCCGCAAACTCAAACCAAGAAATGGTATAAACATCGTTTGAAAGGGATGTTAACTTGTTTCTCTGGGTGTTGGCAGCTAAATCCATGGTCCAGGAGAAATCTGCGCTTTGCATGATTGTAGAGGTCAAGAACAACTCGATACCTTTGTTGTTGATGCTTCCTACGTTGGTGTAGATGTTACTCTTCACGAATGGAGGCTGCTGTGCGGTATAGTTGTTCAATACGTCTACCGTCTCTCTGTTGTACAGGTCCAAAGATCCACCAAGTTTGTTGTTAAATAAGCGGAAGTCAAAGCCCAGGTTCCATTCGCCTTTTTTCTCCCATCTTAGGTCTGGATTGGGGTTTCTAGCCGCACCATAAGTCTGGTAATAAACCCCTTCTTGTGGATAAACGCCACCAGTACCCAATGTCACTAGCGATAGGTAGTTGCCAATTCCTTGGTTACCGGTAACACCATAACCCAAACGTAATTTCAGGTTGTTGACGGTAGGGTTGTTTCTCAGGAATCCTTCTTCAGTGAGTTCCCAACCAACGGAAACCGCTGGGAAATTACCCCATTTGTGGTTAGCGCCAAACTTGGAAGATCCCTCTCTTCTGATGGTTGCCTGAGCAAAGTACTTGTCCGCATAGTTGTAGCTTGCCCTTGCGAAGAATGCGACCAGGGTGTTGTCATCCTTGAAGCTTCCCATGCCTGGTCTTGGAAGCTGGGTGTTGTTGATCGCACTACCCGCTCCCAGGTTCCAATCCAAGAAGCCGTCTGTGGTGAAACCATTGTTGTTTACATTAAACCTTTCGACAGTAAAGTACTGGTAACTATAGCCACCTACTACGTCCAGATGATGGTCATCACCGAAAGTGGTTTTGTAGTTAACCGTAGACTCGAAAGTGTTGTTCCAATCGATACGGTCCTCTTTGGAAGCATAACCCATTCCTCGCCACTGCGTAGCTAAACGCTGGTCGAAGTCGTTCATAGACCTGTACTGCCTGTCTTTCTCATTGTTGCGGATATGAGCACCGAAAGCAGATACGGTCAAGCCTTCTATGATTTCCAAGCTTAACCTAATATCCCCTGAAAGCGTTGTCTGGTTTCTTTCATTGATACGGTTGGCAAACCTGGACAGCGGGTTGTAGTTGTTGTAAGCTTCCGTTTCAACGAAGTTGCCGTCTGCATCAAAAATGGGTGCAGTTGGGTTACGTTGAATGGCTTGCTCAAAATCTCCTCCGCCACCACCTAAAAGGTTGGCTTTGCTAAAATTAGTTGCCAAATTAGATGACAAGGTTAGCCGGTCATTCAGCCCGGTTTGGCTAAAACTGATTCTACCGCCGTACTGTCTTCTGCTGTTTTCTTTGGCTATACCTTCCGCATCGTTGAAGTAGAAGGAAGCACGGTAGGTCGTATTCTCTCCACCGCCAGAAGCCGCAAAGTTGTGATAATGGCTGAAGTTCTGCTTGTTTAAAAGCTCTTCATATAGGTCAGTGCTGTGGCCGAGGTCATAGCTCTCGCCTACCAACCCCTGATCAATCAATCCACGGAACTCGCCAGCCGTCAAAAATTCCGGCTTTCTATCCACGAATTCACGTTGCGCATAAGTAGAGTAGTCGAAGCGGGATTGACCAGGTTTACCTTTTTTGGTAGTAATCAAGATAACGCCGGCGTTACCCCGAGTACCGTAAATTGCAGCAGCTGAACCGTCTTTCAGTACTTCAAAAGATTCTATATCGTCCTGTTGTAAAAGGTCCAGTCTTCCACCGGGTACTCCATCAATGACGATCAAGGGACTCAAAGTACCCGTCATGGAGGTAAGGCCTCTCAATTGGATATCGGTACCAGAATTAGGGTTACTGCCTTGGGTCCTTGTGATGGTCAATCCAGCTACTTTTCCTTGGATCAATTCCATTGGTGAGCGAACCCCTCTTTGGATAAACTCCTCGCTACTCACACTGGCAACAGATGATGTGATTTCCTGTCTCCTTTGCGTACCGTAACCAATCACCACAAATTCATCTAAGGCCTTGGTATCCGTAGCCATTACTACGTTCAGTTCGCCACCGGTTCCCACGGTTCGCTCTACGTTCTGCATCCCGATAAAGCTAAATACCAGAACCGACTCGCTTGAAGCTACCTGTAGTACAAACCGGCCGTCGAGGTCAGTCACAGTCCCGTTGGTGGTGCCTTTTTCAAGGATTGACACACCTGGGAGGGGTTCTCCTGACTCGTCTGTCACTGTACCCCTAACTTCTACCGCTTGTACCCGAAGTACTTCGGTCGCTAGTGTCAGGTTCTCACCGACAATCTTGGGGGAAGCCCCATCTGCATGGGCAAAGGTGCCTGTAGCACCAGTCAAAAAGGCAACAAGAAGCGGCCCTCGCGCCCATCCTAAACCCGAATAGTTTTTACCACTGGAACTTGTGGTAAAGCGTAACTTTTTTTTCATTAAAATTTTGGGTTGCGTTTAAGTAATACAATAAGTTTTGAACATTTACCATATCAAAACTGCCCTAGCAGTCTTAAAAAACGTTAAATGTTCAAGGTAAAGCTAAACCCATTTAGCAAAGAAAAAAAGTGGTATTTCCGAAAATGCCTTGTATAAAGGTAAATCGAATTATGTGATTGTTAAATTTTTGTAATGATTGTTTCATGTGATTTAAAAAAAATAGGGCATGTATGACGGAACCATAACCAACCAGTTAAAAAATTGTAAATTGACTATTTTTCCAATCGGACCGCATCTCCAAAAAAGCGTTTCACTCACTATTTTTTGCAGTGTAAAACTATATAGTGAAGGTGCTCGTATCAATGCCCTTATATTGTGCCAGAATACGATTTCACAAAATATGGAAGAAGGATGTTGCTTTTGCTAGCTCGGCTGCCGGGGCGGGAATGCAAAGTTTTTGTTGTTGCCCAGCATGCTGATCATTAGCTGCGACAGTTCATTGGCTGAGTAGGCTTGGGGAATTCCCTGCGGTTGAACAGATGCTATACCGCTTAATCCAGCTTCCTTGACTTCAGACTGACCGAAGGGATAGTCAAACAGAACCAAGGGCTTTTCACTTCCTACCAGTTGTAATAACTCTTCAGCGGTGAATGTGGGAGGAGGAGCAATAATATAACCTGCAACACTTAGATCGTTGAATTGTCGAATAAGCCGGCTGGTCTTCTCCCGACCATTGTCGGTGCTACAATAGAGGGTGGTGTAGCCCTCCTGAAAGAGGCGTTGTTCAAGAATTTTAGCGGTGGCTCCAGAAATCGGATCTGAAATATCCTCCACCATAAAAACAATGATTTTGGATTTTCCTGTACGAAGGCTTCGAGCCATTTGGTTGGGCTGGTATCCTATTTTTTCAATGTGCTCTTGGATCTTGCTGATGAGGGCAGGGCTGATTCTTTTATCTAAGGCCTTGCCATTCAAGACAAAGGAAATGGTAGTGGGAGAGATGTCAAGTTCTTTAGCAATGGCCTTGATAGACATTCGTTTCTGCATGGTATTTTGGGTTGGGTGATCAAATCCCTATAATACCAAAAACAACCCATTTTAACCATTTTACAACCGAAATTTTCTCCCCTCAGGGAAATATTTATCCTCATGAACTTTGTATCACCAACATTTTTATTTTGTGAACAAAAACAGTCTTGATTGCTCCTGTAATTCAATTATTAACCAATCAGTTTTTGTAGTACCTCAATGGCCGCTTTGGGTAACACCGTTCCGGGGCCAAAGACTGCAGCCACACCATGCCGATATAGGAATTCATAATCGCTCGGCGGTATAACGCCTCCTACCACAACCACAATGTCATCGCGCCCTATTTTTTTTAGGGCCTGTATCAATTGCGGAACTAGCGTTTTATGCCCCGCAGCAAGAGAGGAAATACCCACTACATGGACGTCATTTTCAGCGGCTTGATGGGCTACTTCCTCAGGCGTCTGAAACAGGGGGCCTATATCTACGTCAAAACCCAAATCGGCAAAGCCTGTAGCAATTACTTTGGCGCCGCGGTCATGGCCATCCTGACCCATCTTTGCTACCATAATTCGGGGTCTGCGACCATCTAGCGCTGCAAATTCATCCGATAGTTTTTTGGCTTCCTGAAATATTTGATCATCCATGGCGATGCGGGAATAAACTCCTGAAATTGACTGAACGGTAGCTTGATGCCTGCCGAAGACCTTTTCCATGGCAAAAGTAATTTCGCCCAAGGTGGCTCTTTTTCGCGCGGCATCTATGGCTAATTCCAACAAATTTAAGCCTTCGTCTTTAGCAGCTTCGGTAAGCCTGTTTAAGGCTTCTTCCACTTCCAGTTGATTTCTTTCCCTCTTTAGCTGCTCCAGCCTCTTGATTTGTGACGCTCTTACGGCATCATTGTCCACCTCCCTTATGTCAAATTCTTGTTTTTCATCAACCCTATAACGATTTACGCCCACTATTACATCTTTACCACTGTCTATTCGCGCTTGTTTTTTGGCAGCTGCTTCTTCTATTCTCATTTTAGGGATACCAGCTTCTATGGCTTTGGCCATGCCCCCAAGTTCTTCTACCTCCTCAATAAGCCTCCATGCCTTGTGCACCAGCTGATCGGTAAGATACTCCACGTAATAGGAACCACCCCAAGGGTCTACTACTTTGGTGATGCCGGTTTCTTTTTGAAGGTAAAGCTGTGTGTTGCGGGCAATCTTTGCCGAAAAGTCAGTCGGTAAGGCAATGGCTTCATCAAAGGAGTTGGTGTGTAGCGACTGGGTGTGGCCCAGTGCTGCCGCCATAGCTTCAATGGCGGTACGGGTAATGTTATTGAAAGGATCCTGCTCGGTCAACGACCATCCGGAGGTTTGACTGTGAGCCCTAAGTGCCATTGACTTGGGGTCCTTTGGTTCAAATTGGCTCACCAACTTTGCCCAAAGTAGCCTTCCTGCGCGCAGCTTTGCTATTTCCATAAAATGATTCATCCCAATAGCCCAGAAAAAAGATAACCTGGGCGCAAAGTCATCAATCTTCAGGCCCGCTTTGATGCCCGTCCTTAAATATTCCAGTCCATCAGCTAGCGTGTATGCCAATTCAATATCTGCCGTCGCCCCAGCTTCATGGATATGGTATCCTGATATGGAAATGGAATTGAACTTGGGCATGTGCTTGGAGGTGTAGGCAAAAATATCCGCCACGATGCGCATGGATGGCTGAGGGGGATAAATATAGGTGTTCCTGACCATAAATTCCTTCAGGATGTCGTTTTGAATTGTGCCGGTAAGCTGCGCGGGCTTGACCCCCTGTTCTTCTGCTGCTACAATATAGAAAGCGAGTACAGGTATAACAGCGCCGTTCATGGTCATGGACACGGACATTTTATCCAGCGGAATCTGGTCAAAAAGTATTTTCATGTCCAAAACTGAATCTACGGCAACGCCTGCCTTGCCCACATCTCCCTGTACCCGAGGATGATCGGAGTCATAACCTCGATGGGTAGCGAGGTCAAAGGCTACGGAAAGGCCTTTTTGACCAGCTGCAAGGTTTTGCCGGTAAAAAGCATTTGATTCCTCCGCCGTGGAGAATCCCGCATACTGTCTGATGGTCCAAGGACGAACCACATACATCGTGCTGTATGGGCCTCTGAGGTAGGGCGGAATTCCCGCAGCAAAATGTAAATGTTCTATGTCAAGGACATCCTCTGCTGTAAATCCTGATGCAATCTCAATGCCTTCGGCGGAGGTCCAGCTTTTTTGTTTGGACGGCGTATTGAGCTGGCCTGCCTTATTTATCTGTTGAATATCGGGTCTCATGCTGACGGGTTGATCATGGAAAAATGCGAACAAGCTTTTAGTTGATACTCCTCTTCGAAAAGGCTGTTTGACACTGCCTCGTTGGGAAAGATTCGTTCTTGAGTTAAGCGGAGAAGACGTTGATTTCTTACAGCTTTCACCTCTCTTTGAATCTGCCGTTGAAGGTATAGCTTAGCCCATCCACCCTCTGTTTCTATCTTTTTCAGCAAGGCAAAACTTTCTTGGTAGAGGGTGTGGATTAAGCTTTCAACATAGTAAGATCCCGCAGCAGGATCCAGGGATTTGTCAAAATAGGCCTCTTCTTTTAGAATTGTGGAAATATTTCTAGCCATTCTTTTTGAAAAGGCATCGGACGAATAAGGGTTATGGGGATTAACAAGTATAGCCTGGCAGCCGCCTATGATAGCGGCCATTGCTTCAGTAGTATTCCGCAATAAATTATTGTGAGGCTCTTGTTCAGACTTGCTCCAAGTGCTGGTCATGGCAAATAAAGGAAGATCTTCCGGCAAAATGGCAGCTTGATACAATGCGGCCAATTGTTGGACAGCAATTCGTAATGTCTTCAGCTTTGCAATTTCCATAAAGTAATCCGAACCCACTGCGGTTAAGATGTGGAGGTCCGAAAAGAGGGACTGGGCGTCTATACCTCTTTCCGTTAATCCGTCCCAAAGCTCCACCAAAGCAGCTAGCCCGTAGCCTATTTCCTGAACGGCTGTGGCGCCTGCATTGTGGTAAACAGTACCATCTAGGCAGAGGCTTTTAAAGTGGGGATAATCAGCAAACCAATGAAATATGCGCTTCGCCAGTTCGAACTGTTGTGCCATCTCTATAGGTTTCTCGAACCCAACATGAAGGGGATCCCACAAGATGCCGCCTCGCATGGCTGTTTTATCCTTCCCTTGTCGCTTTAGCCAGCTGGAAAATCCTTCCAAAATGTGTCTGACATCACCTTCGGGCTTTAGCCATACGGAAATATAGGGAAGGATGATCCCATCAAAAACAACATCCCATTCCTGTGTCCCGGAAGGAGAAAGAATAATGCCTTCGGCACCATGATCCAAGACTTGTTTTATCTCTAGGTTAATGCTGCTTTCATCCACCCCAGTCACCTCCACAGCATTTACCCAATGTCTTGCAGATGCTTCGGGAATGTCGGACGGAGGGTTCAGCCTATTGTCATAGGCTTTGACCCATTGACTTTCCACAGTGTCTTCTGAGGAATAATAAGGATAAATGGGAAAGCCTTCTGCCGATTGGGTCACCAGCTGCTGTTCGAAATCTGCTCCTTTCAGATCTTTCTTTGCTTGTTCCAGCCAAGCTTCCTTGCTGGCAGGAGAAAAATTCTGAAATAGTTTGATCTTCATCTTTTTCTTATTCAAGGTCTGAAAGTTTTTGCCCATCTTTGTAGGGTAATTCAAAATTAGGGGTTTTTACATAAAAAAGCCTCGTATTGCTCTTTAATAAAGCCTGATAGGAGGTTAAGCTTGCACTAAAGCCGCCTTTCAGACCCGGTACACAATGAAACGATATCTTCCCTTTCCTCAGCCATTCCGGTCTCTCCTCTACGTTCCCTTTCTTTTATGCCTTGTTGCTTGTGCTCCCTCATTCACCAAGAGCAGCAACGCGGTGCTCCTGCATGTTGACGGGCAGATTCAAGAAGACCAAGAATATGTGGATATGCTGACCCCCTATAAAGTTAAACTTGATGCAGAAATGGGGCAGGTCATTGCCACAGGAGCCAAAGAATTGAAAAAGAACCCCGGGGAAAGTACCTTAGGGAATCTGGTAGCTGATATGCAGAAAGCGTACAGTGACCGAGCCTTTGGTTATCATATAGATATATCCATTGTCAATAACGGGGGCTTGAGGAATTCTTTGCCAGAAGGAAACATAACTTTGGGAAATGTATACGAACTGGCTCCTTTTGAAAATGTCATTTATATACTGGAGCTTACAGCAGACGATGTCAAAAGGATCGCCGAGTACGCGATCAAAGGGAGAAATTTGGGAATAGCCGGTTTATATGTTGAAGGTTCCAAAGAAGAAGGGCTAAAGAAGTTTACGATAGCAGGCAAAGAAGTGGAATCAGATAAGCACTACATTCTCGCTATCAATGATTATCTCGCCAATGGAGGCGATCATATGGATTTTTTGATTCCGGTTCCGAGACTGGTAGAATCGGGCATATTATTAAGAGAGATGCTGCTCGATCAGATGCGGGAATGGACTGAGGCAGGGAGAGCTATAGATGCCGAAATTGAAGGAAGACAAAAGCTGGATTGATTATGCTACACAGAAGAGATTTTCTTAGAAAGAGCGCGATTGCGGGTACAGCATTATTAGCAGGTCCACTCCTGACGGAGGAGCTATATGCGAAGCCTCAGGTTAAGCGGTTGACGGTGCTCCATACCAATGATATGCATTCTAGGATAGAGCCATTTCCCAATGATGGGGGAACCTTTGCCAATATGGGAGGAATGGCAAGACGGGCTACATTGATCAACCAGGTCAGAGAACAAGAGCAGCATGTGTTGTTGCTGGATGCTGGAGACATTTATCAGGGTACGCCCTATTTCAATTTCTATGGCGGCGAGCTGGAATTTAAGTTGATGAGTGAGATGGGGTATGAAGTAGCCACGCTTGGAAACCATGAATTTGATAATGGCATCAAAGGTATTGTCGACCAACTGCCCCACGCCAGTTTTTCCTTTGTCAATGCGAATTACAACTTTGCCGGTACAGCCTTGTACAATGAAATCAAGCCCTATAAAATCATCAAAAAAGGCGGCATCCGAATAGGGGTGTTTGGTTTGGGCATAGAGCTCCAAGGCTTGGTAGCCAAAGCCAATTTTGGTGCTATTCTTTATCAGGATCCGGTGGCAATAGCTAAGGAAATGGTGGAGGAACTGCGTCATCAGAAGTGCGACCTGATCATTTGTTTATCCCATATAGGTTATGCTTACCAGTCTCCCAAGATTGATGACCTCAAGCTTGCGGCACAGGTAGAAGGGATTGATTTAATTATCGGGGGGCATACGCACACGTTTTTAGATCATCCTACAGAAGTGCTTGGGCCCTCGGGACATAAGACCTTGGTCAATCAAGTAGGTTGGTCCGGGATCAAGCTGGGGAGGGTGGATTTTGAATTTCAACCCTCAGGAGCGAAGCAGGCAACAAGGTCTAATACAGTCGCTGTGAAATAAGAAGCAAGTCATTTTTGATTTTTTATTTAGATATATTTTGACCAAATTTGTTGCCCTCGACATTACTGAGGAACCCCTTTTAATACTTTCCAGTAATTAAAATTTCAATGAGTTCAGAGGCTAATGCTGTATGGAATGAGTGCCTGCGTATAATCGAGCAGCATGTAAACGAGCAAAGTTTTTCTACTTGGTTTAAGCCTATTAACCCAGTTAGAATAGACGGATCCGTTCTTACTATACAGGTTCCAAGCCAGTTTTTCTATGAATGGCTGGAAGACAAGTATGTGCAGGTGTTGAAGTTGGCTATTAAGACGGTACTTGGAGCCGGTGGCAAATTGGAATACGCAGTGGTGGTGGATAGGGGCAATTCCCAGAACCAGCCTTATGTGGTAAGTTTTCCGCAAGGCAATACTAACTCCGCCTATAAGAAAGCAGATCCTAAAGCGGAAAAAGACCATAACCGAAGTCCTTTCGACTTACAATCGCTCAATAGCGACGCCTTACTCCAGTCCAACCTCAACCCCAATTATACCTTCGGTACCTATATTGAAGGAGACTGCAACCGCTTGGCCAGATCGGCAGGATATGCGGTAGCCACCAAGCCCGGTGTTACTTCTTTTAACCCGCTTATGGTTTATGGAGGAGTCGGTTTAGGTAAGACCCATTTAGTACAGGCCATCGGCAATGAAATTAAAAGTGGGCTTGAGGATAAATTTGTGCTGTATGTTTCCTCCGAAAAATTCGTGAACCAGTTTATGGATTCCATCAAAGATGGAAATGTCAAAAACTTTACGAATTTCTATATGCAGGTGGATGTGCTGATCATCGATGACATTCAGTTTTTGGCGGGTAAGGACAGAACCCAGGAGATGTTTTTTCATATTTTCAACCATCTCCATCAGAACAAAAAGCAAATCATCATGACCTCCGATTGTCCGCCCCGTGATCTGAAAGGCTTAGAGGAGCGGCTATTATCCCGTTTTAAATGGGGCTTGACGGCGGATTTGCAAATGCCTGATTTTGAAACCCGGGTTGCTATTATCAAAAAGAAGATGCAGGCTGAAGGGATTTACATTCCGGAAGATGTATTGGAATACTTGGCTTACACTGTGGACACCAATGTCCGTGAACTGGAAGGGGTATTGATCTCCTTGGTGGCACATGCGTCGTTGAACAGGTCGGAAATAGACCTTAGCTTGGCCAAGAACATCATGAAAAATATTGTAAAGGATATTGACACGGAGGTAGGGATAGACTTTATACAAAAGACATGCTCCGACTACTACGGTATTAAGTTGGAAGATCTGAAAGCAAAAACCAGAAAAAAAGAAATTGTGATGGCCCGGCAGGTGGCGATGTATTTCTCTAAGGAGTTTACCAACCACTCGTTGAAATCTATCGGGTATCATTTTGGTGGGCGTGATCACAGTACAGTAATTCATGCCGTACAGACGGTAAATGACCTGATGGAGACAGACAGCGCCTTTAGGGCGTCGATCAACGAACAACGCAAGAAGTTTAAGATGCGCTCTTATTGAGAGGGCTACCCTGCACAATCGGATGGGGGACTATTCCCTATGCAAAGTGTATTTCATCTCCGTACTCATCAAGGGAGCCTTATAAGTACAGTTTTCTGTACAAACAACATCTGAAACAAAAAACACTACCTGCTAGCGTAGTGTCTTTTATAATAAACAACAATCAAAATGCTGTATGGGATCAAGCAAATTCTTTTTCCCACTTTAGGAAGCTTTGATAGCCTATTCCTTTTTCTTCAGTAAATTTCCTTTTGTTTTTGCTGCCTGACTGCCGGAATTCTTCAACTAGACTCTTTTTTTCATCTTGTGAAAGCCTAGCCTTTGATGAAGTAGAAGTCGTAGTGCCAGCACTTCCACCAGCTAAGCTGACCAATTCAGCCAAAAGGTTCTTCACTGAATTTTGAGTAATATCTAATCCTATGCTAGAGAGTAATTCTTGTGCCTTCACTCTTCCATCTACAGGCCTTACAAACACCCGCTGGCTCATAGCCTGTGCTAATGTCAGTTGGTTACCATTTTCATCTTCGTAAGTAACCTTATTGTCCTTCAAATAATTTACCGCTTCTCTTAATGTGTCAATAATATTAGTTTTTTCCATTGACTAGGTGATTTAGTGAAGTCACTAAAGTAGGTATTTCATCTTTTTAATCAAAATTTAGATAATTGCACTACAATAATTTTATTACCATATAAATCTTGACAATGAAAGTATGTACTATTAAGTGCAGTAGTAATAGGTTCCAATATAGTTACATTATTGTCCTGGAGATGTTGATAACATTTTGCACAATCAGAAGTGTACAGTACCAAAGTCGGTTGTCCGCCTGTTTGATTTCCCATTAGATCCTGTTGTTGGCTTTTTATAAACCAAATACCGGTCTGGTCTTTTTCGCCAAACTTAACATGTAGGAAACGCTGACCCTCTGCTGTAGTCTGGTCATATATTTTAGAGCAGAAAAAGTTTTTATGATAAAATTCATACGCCTTATCATAATCATCAACTAATATAACGGCCCTTGCTAAACTCACATTCATATAGCCTATGTTTAATGGTTATGTTGCTGTACAAAAAGAAAGTTATAACGCGTCTATTTTAACTACCATGTTAGCGTAGATTAACTTATGGCATAGTAATACTGATCATTGTAAGCTTTCCGCTTTTGTCAATGATGCATTGATGTCATTCTTTACTTTCTCTACTAACTCCTTTTGCTCTTTTAGATACTCCTCATAGGCTTCATCCGTCAGTGCTCCCTGATCAGGTTCAAATTGTCTCATCCATACAAACATGCCTTCATACGCCGCATCAAGTTCCGCTGCCGTCTCGCGTAAAGTTGCTATATGTTGAGAATGGGAAATACTGTCTTCTAACTTCAATTGCTCTGCTTGTTGGATAAGTTCTTTTTGGAGAGATTTTAGTTTGCCCATATGGGGCATGACTTCATCATGAATGGCGATGACTTCCTCTTTAAGTTGTACATTTTTTGACTCGCATGCTCCTATTAGAACAAAACATGCAAGTACGCAAATGGCGTTTCTAATATTCATCATTCCTAAAATTTGGATAGCTAGTAGCAATATACTAAGAATAAATCAACCTTGGCATTTAAGGTGATTTCTCCAGTGAATAAGATGGAGCGCAATTAACAGTAGGGAGGTGGCGGCAGAGATGTAGATCATCCCTTTCCAAATGTCGTGGCATAAAATACTTGCCGAAAAAATGAAAATAGCCATCCAAAAGGCTATTTTTAAAGCGGGAATGGTAGTTTTCCTTGCGGAAACCCAGACTGCGATCATGCTCAATACAATAAAAAGATAATCCAAACCGTGCCAATGGCCATTTTGGGCATAGTTGAGAAGATAACCTGCAGACAGTATTACTGGAAAAGCCAGACAGTGAATCAGACACAATATAGAACTGGAAATTCCGAGCAGATCTGATTTGGACACGCTAAGCTGTTTTATCTTTTGCAACATGATTGCAAATGTAGTGATTTTATTTTAAACAACGATTGATATGACAAAGCCTTTTTGTTTTTCAGGGGATAAAGTAATCCCTTCCAGTGCCGCATCCCTTCATCCTTTGGATATTGGGTTGATAAGAGGCTATGCAATTTTCGATTTTTTGAGAACAGTAAATTATAAACCCTTGTTTTTGGATGCCTATCTGGACCGGTTTATTACTTCGGCAGAAAGCATGTACTTGCCGTTAAGCTTAAGCAGAAGAGAACTGGAAGCAGTTATTCAGCAACTTATTGAGAGGAATGACCTGTCGCAGGGAGGGCTCCGCTTGGTGCTTACCGGCGGCGTTTCCAACAACTGCTTTTCACCTACGAAAGGAAATCTGTTCATTTTTGCTGAGGAACTGAAGATGCCCGCTGCGGAAAAATATGAAAACGGCGTGAAGCTATTAAGTGAAGAGTATGTAAGGCCATTGGCCTCTGTAAAAAGCACCAACTATACCTTGCCGGTATGGCTAAGTGCGGGTTGGCAAGAACAAGCAGCAGAAGACCTTATCTACCACTTCAACGGCATCATCTCTGAAAGCTCCAGGAGCAATATTTTCATGGTGAAAAATGGAGAGATCGCTACGCCGAAGTCGAACATCCTGCTCGGTGTAACCAGGAAGAATGTCATCAAACTGGCGGAGACAGTACAGGAGCGGGATATCACCCTTACGGAGATACTCAATGCCGATGAGGTTTTCATGACCGCTACTACGAAGAAGATTCTGCCGGTCACGCAGATCGATGGAACACTGATCAAAAACGGCCGTCCTGGACCTGTTACCCTTTCCTTACTGGAAAAATTTAAGCAATTGGAGCTACAACAGACATCCTAATTCTCCCTCGCGGGAAGTTGATGCGATCGGGATCTACCACTCCTCATCAATTTCCCGTTGGGTTAGTTTTCTAAAACTTCACCTTCTTGGAGGATATACATCAATTTTTCCGGATCCTTCGCGTTTAAGGTAAGTTTTCCTTTTACTTTAACTCGCTTAGAGGTGTATTTGATCGGTTTTTTTAGCATAACCTCCATCACCGTTTCCGGTCCGCCGGATCCACAAAAAAAGCACTCAGCCAGTGGCAGGGAAGACAAAATGATATGCTCAGGCTTGAACATTCCTTCAAAGGGAATAATGTAACCGTCGGCTGTCACTTCTTTGCCCTCTAAGGCTTTTATTTTTGGGCTGAATTCGGGAACGTAAAGCTCTCCATATTCATCTTCGCTGATTTTGTAGGAAACTTCGGAAAGCTCTTTCCAAACATTCGCTTGTTGAGCAGCGGCAGCAAAAACACAGAAAAAGGTAATGACGCTCAAGTAAGCGGTTTTTGTCAACATGGTATTTTTAATCTTAATCATTTTGTTAATTGCTTCGAGATGTTGGTGTTATAGGCTTGCCAAGCTGGCAGCAATGCCGCTACAATGCCGATAATAACAGCATACGTTATAATGAACAGTTCCTTTTTCAAGAAAATTGTTGCCGATAATCCCGACATACTTCCTTGATCGTTACTGATAACCAAAATGTGAAGAAAAAGGTGTCCAATAAAAATTCCTATAATGGCCCCTAGCAAAGTTAGTATGATGCCCTCACCTATGATGTGAAAGAAAACCTGCAGTCTGGAAGCACCGAGCGTCCGCATCACAGCCAAGTCGTATTTCCTTTCTTTGAGTGAATTGTACATGGCTATAAAAATGCTCAGCCCCGCAATAATAATAATCACAAACGCCAACCCTTGTACAAAGGATACACCTACGCCCAGCAACTCAAACAATCGCGAAATTTCGAAAGTAGGAGAGGCTGCTTGCAAAGCGCTTCTGCTATTGATAAATCGTGGCAGCTGTACCGCAGCGATGGGGTTGCCGTATTGCACCAACATGGCGGTTATTTCCCTTTCCTCTTCCGTTTGCGGAAATCCGGATGTGCTGACAGCTGTACTTAGCTTGGCATGATCATGCTCTTCGTCATGCGTGTACCATACAGATTCGATGCTGGTCAGGATCAATTGATCCACTACCGTACCTCTTTTTTCTAAAATGCCACTTACTTTATAAGGATGCTCCTCGTGCTCATGGCTGCTGCTAGCGATTCCATGCGAGCCCACAAAGGTG
This sequence comes from Cyclobacteriaceae bacterium, assembly GCA_035303945.1. Classification (GTDB taxonomy): domain Bacteria; phylum Bacteroidota; class Bacteroidia; order Cytophagales; family Cyclobacteriaceae; genus DATGMS01. The sequence goes on along the minus strand of DATGQZ010000068.1, from coordinate 27,472 downwards.
TCACCTACTCCCAACTGCAGTTGCCGGGCAGCTTCAACTCCTAAAACCACGTCGAAGGGCATTTTCCAGGCCTCGCCCTCCTGAAAATCTACCGCATACAGTGTTAGATAATCGTGGTTTGTACCTACAATTCGGAGCCCTTGGTAATTGTCTCCCAAACCCAGTGGAATAACATTTTTTATGAGGCGGTTTTTAGCTACCCGCTCAGCTTCTGCCAACGGGATATTGCCGGTGGGGAAGTCAATATGATAAATACTGGATAAGATCAGTTGTAGAGGACTGCCTTTGGCACCTACCACCAAGTCAATACCTTGGGCGTCGCGGCTCATCTTGGCCTCAAACTGATCCTGAAGTAGGATCAAGACAGTAAGGATAGACAGTCCCAAAGCGAGCAGTAGAATATTAAGCGCTGTATTAAAAGGTTTTGTCACCAAATATTTCCAGCTAAGTGCAAGCATAGTCATGTTAAAGCTCCATGATAAGATGGTGAACTATATGTTCCTTGACCCGCTGGTCATGGGTGACAATGATAAGTACCGCATTGAGCTTTTTGGATTGGCTTTGCAGTAACTTTATTACGGCCTGAGCATTATCATCATCTAGGCTGGCAGTGGGTTCGTCTGCTAAAATGACTTTTGGAGAATTTGCCAAGGCTCTTGCAATTGAAACACGTTGAGCTTCTCCTTCGCTAAGTGTCTCAATGGCGGCTTTTCTTTTGGATACTATATCCAATTCGCTAAGCAATAGATCTATTTTCCCTATGTCGGTCTGTCCCACAAAAAAATTAGCTAATCCAATATTTTCTTCTACGGTTAGTGGCTTTAACAAGTGCGGCTTTTGGAACACGATGCCAATGTGCCGGCCCCTAAACTTGTCTAAGGCAGTCCCCTTCAAATGATATAAAGAAACCTCATCAATAATTACTTCACCATGTTGGGGTGGAAGCAAACCTCCAAGAATATTTAAGATTGTGGTTTTACCGCTACCAGACTTTCCGAGAATCAAGAGTTCATCCCCTCCCGATAGATGAAGGTCCGGAAGCAAAATCGGTTTCGAACCTTCATATTGAAATTTAATACCTTTGGTTTGTAACATTTATTTTGTTTTCTCTACGGGGACCGTTACATAAAAAGTAGTCCCTCTTCCCACCTCGCTTTCAAAGCTGATTTTTCCGTCCGTTAAATCCACGCATTTTTTAACAATAGACAGTCCCAAGCCAGAACCTTCGATGATTCCTACGTTTTTGGCTCTAAAAAACCGCTCAAAGATTTGATCCTGCTCCGGCTTGGAAATGCCGATGCCTTGGTCTTTGATGCTGGAATGTAAAGCGCCATCCTCATACCAGAGGTTAAATTCCACTTCTCCTCCATTTTTAGAATATTTGACCGCGTTGGAGAGGAGGTTTTCAAAAATTTGGTACAGACAGTCGCTGTCTGAAATGATGATTTTAGGTAAGTTGGTGAAATTGGTTTTGATGGTGGCTTCATTGTCAATGCCCGCTTTCACCACGTCTACCACTTCTTTAAAAAATGCGGAGGTATAAATCTTAGTTGGTTTATAATTCATTTTCTCAGCATCTGCTTTCCCAAAAAAGAGAATACTGGTAAGCAGGCTGTTCAGGTTTCTGGCTGAATTTTCAATCTTTGAAGAATGCTTTACAATTTTTGCCTTTAGTGGGTGATCTTTTTCCGCATATAATTTTAGCAACTGGGCTGAGCTAAGGATGGAGGTAAGGGGTGTTTTAAAGCCATGGCTCACATTCTGAACGATTCTGGACTTTAATTCACTTAGTTCCCTTTCCTTTTCCAAGGCCTTTTGTAGCTCTTTGTTGGCTTCGTTGAGGTCTGCTGTGCGTTGCCTTACCTTTTCTTCCAACTCATTGTTCAAGGCCTGCAGTTCCTTTTCCTTCCGGTCCTTGTAGGTGGCCAGTTCCAAAGCCATTTGAAGTTCCCGGATATTAAAAGGTTTGATCACATAGGCACTTGGGTTTGTTCCGGCGACTTTTTTCAGTGTTTCCGTATCGGAACTGGCCGTGAGGTAAATGACAGGAATGTCAAATTTCTCATTGATGATTTCGGTCGTTCTGATACCGTCAAGTTTGCCGGCCAGGTTGATGTCCATCATGACAATGTCCGCCTTGTTCTGTTCCAGGATTTCCAGGGCTTTCTCTCCTGAGTCTGCTATTCCTATGATTTCGTGTTGGTTTTTTTCCAGCGCTTTTTTCAACAAAAGGGCTGAGACATTGTCGTCTTCTGTAATCAGTATTTTTAATGAAAACATGAATGGTTATGGTTTATAGGCATATAGTTTATCTTCTGTCACAAGGGGTAAAGTGACTTTTACTAAGGTGCCTTCTCCTTTTTTACTTTCTATCTTTATCTCCCCGGAAAGCAGATCAACAAGGTTTTTTGTAATGGTCAAGCCGATGCCTGACCCTTCAAACTTCCTATCGTAACCGAAACTTTCTTGTTCAAAGGGAGTAAACAGTTTGTCTAGGTATTCTTCGCTGATGCCGATTCCGTTATCCTGGACGTAAAGATAGAAGTATTTGTCCTCACTCTTCAGCGTAACTTTAATTAATCCCTGATCCGAATACTTAATGGCATTTTCCACCAGATTAGTAACGATCAACTCCAGATACCTTCTATCAATATTTGCTACAATAGGCTGCGCTTCCTGCTTAAGCGTCAATAATAAGCCTTTTTTTATGGCCATCGCTTTATATGGAATTAAAATTAACGAAAGGAAATCATTTAAATTGGTCCTTTCGAGTTTAATATCCATTTTATTTGCCACCAATTGGGACATGTCCAAGAGATTGTTGATGGTGTTCAATAGCCGTTCGCCGCTTAACATGATGATTTCCAGCTGCTCTACAAGTTCCTTGTCCTGGCTGTGCTGTAAGATGAGGTTAGCCGTACTGCCCAATATGCCATTGAGGGGCGTGCGAATTTCATGGCTCATGCTGGACAGAAAATTGGTTTTCAGTTTTTGAGCTTCTTCCGCCTGTTGTTTTTCGTTGGTGCTATAGCTGCTTTTTAATAAGGTAGGAATTTCCAGAAAAACCAGCAAGATGTGTTTTTTTGAGGAAGCAGACGCTGAAGCTACCCAACTTCCAAACACGCCGAAATCACGCGTAGATGAGTCGCACAGTACACGAAGGTCCATAAAAACCCCTTTATGCTCATCATTGTGCAGCTGAGGAAGAATTGCCTTGCGATATAGCTCGCCAAATGCGGCAGCATTGAATAGTGTGTAAACATCTTTGGGTGGCTGATCCTGACCGAGACTTGTCGATAGCTGAACAAGGTAGGGGTTGATTTTGAGGATATTACCCTCTTCATCAATCAACAATAAGCCCATAGAAGGATTATTCCAAAGGTTGCGGTAATAACCTACTGGCAAATCCTCCACCCTTCTATGGAGTTGGGGGGAAGAGCGTCTTCTGTTGAGCCTATACCGATTCCAAAAAATGTTTGTTGCTATACCCAAACCTAGGCCAACCAGTAGAACCAGGATGATCAACCTTATTTGAAGATGGTCCATTGTGTTTTTCTTTGTTTTATTCTACCGGTATGATAAAATTAGAAAAAGAAACGGACACTCTAAATAAAATCAATAATGTTTGCCATTTGTTTTTGACCAAGGGCTTATTCTCTTATTTTTGTGTAAATTTTAAAAATCGCATTATGAGTGTTTTGGTAGATAAAAATTCTAAAGTAATTGTGCAGGGTTTTACAGGGACTGAAGGGTCTTTCCATGCACAGCAAATGATAGAATACGGTACAAATGTAGTAGGTGGCGTTACTCCCGGCAAAGGAGGAAGCAAGCACCTCGATAAACCCGTTTTTAATTCCGTTGAGGATGCGGTTCAGGTTACCGGTGCCAACACTTCCATTATTTTTGTTCCGCCGGCTTTTGCGGCAGACGCCATTATGGAGGCAGCACAAGCAGGCATTAAAGTAATCATTGCCATTACTGAAGGCATTCCAGTCAAAGACATGCTGAAAGTAAAGCCTTATATTCAAGATAGAGGTGCTACACTTATTGGTCCTAACTGTCCCGGTGTAATTACTCCTGGAGAAGCCAAAGTAGGAATCATGCCAGGCTTTGTCTTCAAAAAAGGAAGAGTAGGAATCGTTTCCAAATCAGGTACCCTTACCTATGAAGCTGCCGACCAGATTGCTAAAGCAGGGTTGGGTGTTTCGACAGCAATTGGTATCGGTGGCGATCCTATCATCGGTACTTCTACAAAACAGGCTGTACAGTTGTTGATGGAAGATCCCGAGACGGATGCTATTGTTATGATAGGCGAAATTGGAGGCAATTATGAAGCTGAAGCTGCCCGATGGATCCGTGAAAACGGTAATAAAAAGCCAGTTGTTGGTTTCATTGCCGGTCAGACAGCGCCTCCCGGTAGAAGAATGGGACACGCTGGCGCTATCGTCGGGGGAGCTGATGACACAGCAGCTGCTAAAATGAGAATTATGAGGGAAAACGGCATCCATGTCGCCGAATCTCCAGCCGAAATCGGAGCCGTGATGGCAAAGGCTTTAGGCGTAGATGCATAAATTGAAAGACCCTGTTTAGGGTCTTTTTTTTGTCTACCCCGTACCATTTCTCTTCAGGGAATAGCTACTTGCCAACCGTTGGTATGTCTTTTGCATTTTTGTGCTTATGAAAGATAATAACCATAAACCACTACAGCATCAGAACGCTATAGTAACGGGAGCAAGTTCTGGTATAGGACAAGCCATTGCTATAGAATTGGCTGCGGCCGGAGCCAATGTTTTGATTAATTACCACAGCGATGATGAGGGCGCACAAAAGACCTTGGAATACATTGAGCGTGCGGGGGGGAAAGGGATTATCCTGCAAGGTAATGTGGGAGACCCTGAGGATATCGCGGAGATGTTTGAGGTGGCCAGCAAAAATTTCGGCAAGCTTCACATCCTCGTTAGCAATGCTGGTATCCAAAAGGACAAGGCTTTTACAGAATTAAGTTTTGAGGAATGGGACCAGGTGATTAAAACAAATCTATACGGGGCATTTTTATCAGCACAGGCTGCGTCGAAGGCATTTTTGAAGCAAGGAGTAGACGAAAGCATTTCAAAGGCTGCCGGCAAGATTATTTTTATCAGTTCCGTTCATGATATAATTCCTTGGGCCGGAAGAGTCAATTATACTTCCAGCAAAGGCGGGCTTAAAATGATGATGGAATCTATTGCCCAAGAACTAGCACCACACCGTATTCGGGTCAACAATGTTTCTCCCGGCGCTATTAAAACCTCCATAAACGAAGAGGAGTGGGGGGATGAGAAAGGCCTAAAGAAGATGTTATCCCAAATTCCATACGGCAGGGTGGGAGATCCGGAAGACATTGCTAGGGCTGTACGGTGGCTGACGACGGATGAGGCAGACTACATTACTGGCGCCACTTTATATATCGACGGGGGCATGACACTTTACCCTTCTTTTGCTTCATAAAATAACGCCACCTATTCCAACTGAAGGGCATTTAATGTTTCTTCTATGGTGTAAAATTGCTCCTTGGTTTCTTTGCGATATATTAAAAAGCTTACTGGATCCTTTGTGACGGAAAGGCGCAGCGCATTGCTAGGTAGCATGTTTTGCTTACGTAAAGCCATTCTTAGCCACTGTGCCACTTCTTCGGGACCGTCTACCGGAATCGTTTCCTCAGCCATGATGGCCTGAACTTTTCCGGTGGTGGGACTGAACTGCAATTTCCCGTCGGGTAGTAGTTGGTTGATGGCACCTGAGAGGATCAAGTCTTCCGGCCTCCCGATTACCACCGGCCCTCCGCAGGGCATTAACCAAAATTCATCGGCTGTTTCAACAGCTATGTCCAAATCATGGGTTACTACGAGTATGGCTTTTTGCTGAGTATGGGCAATGTCTCTTAGCAGTTGCATAATTTCCAGACGATTGACCAGATCAAGGTGTGCTGTTGGTTCATCGAGGATGATCAATTTCCCATCTTGAGCGAGGGCTCGGGCAATCATGGTCTTTTGTAGTTGCCCATCACTAATTTCAGAGACCTTCCTATTCTCAATATAGCCAATATGGGTAGCATCAAGTGCTTTTTGGACAGCCTGCTCGTCTTCTGGTGACATGCTGCCAAGCCAACTGGTAAAAGGAATTCTACCTAGTGCTACCAGTTGTCGTACGGTGAGGTTTCCTGGGCTAATCCTATCGGTAAGGACAACGCTCACATTTCGCGCCATGTCCCTGGGACTGAGTTGACCTATAGGCTTGCCTTTATATGATATTTCCCCTTTAACAGGAAGATTTTGTCCCATAATTGCCTTGATCAGTGTGGATTTCCCCACACCGTTGGGACCTAAAAGACAGGTCAGCTTGGCGGATTGGAGCGAGAAGGAAAGATTTTTGACCACCCAGCGAATGGCTTTTCCCTGACGATAGCCTACCGCCACATCCCTGCCCTGCAAAATGTTTTCGCCTTTCTTCATCAAAAATCCCTGCTAAAATTCCTTTTCAAGATTAACCAAATAACGAGGGGTGCTCCAAATAAAGAAGTTATCACATTGATCGGTAAGGTCTCTGTGGTGCCCGGCAGTTGGCTGATACTGTCGCATAGCAGCAGAAAGCTGGCGCCAATCAATGCAGAAGCTGGAAACAGTACGCGATGATCACCCGTCTGAAAAACCATCCGCGCGAGATGAGGTACTGCGATTCCAATGAAGGCTACAGGACCGCAAAATGCCGTTGCACTTCCTGCCAGCATGCCTGTACTCAATATCATAGCCCAGCGCAACTGGTACAGATTTACGCCCATACTTTCTGCATATCTTTCTCCCAGCAACATAGCATTATAGGATTTTACAAAAAGTATCACAGGAAATATTCCGATGACGCAAACCATAAAAAACACCCACAACTGCTCTTTTGACACCCCTCCCAAGCTTCCCATAGACCACACCGTAAAAAGCTTTAGCTCTTCTGCACCGCCAAAGTAGGAGAGCAGGCTGATAATAGCACCTGTCGCACTGCCAAACATCAAGCCTATAATCAATAATGTCATGCTGTCCTTTACTTTCCAGGCGGTGAGGCTCATCAATATCAACACCAGCATGGCTCCGGTACTTGCGGCCAAGATGGTACCCCAGATTCCTATAAAGCTTCCTCCCATAAGGTTCCATCCCACTGCACTTCCTCCTAAGAGTAATACCGCAACGCCTAAACCCGCACCAGAACTGATCCCTAGTACATACGGTCCCGCCAAGGGGTTTCTAAAGAACGTCTGCATTTGCAATCCGCTGATGGATAATGCAAGGCCTGCAAGTATGGCTGTCAGTGCTTTAGGGATACGATAGTCAAACAAGATTATTTCCCAAGATCGTTTCGACAGTGCTGCTCCTGTTAATCCTGCCAAAATTTCATGCAAGGGAATAGCAATGGATCCTACTGAAATGTTGATCAGAAAGAGGACCAAGAGCAAAGCTACGCCCCCAAGGGTGTATATACGGATCCTGTTTGAGTTGTTTGTCAATGTAAGCCTGCTGATCTCAGTTTAATTTTTCGTAAAAATAAGGTTGATAATCTGGCAATTGTTCCGGATAGAAGATTTTTATCAAATCTTTCAAAATAATGTCCGGGCGCATATATCCCAACTCAAAATACTCGTAACCGCCGGTAGCTCCTCTTTTATTGGTATAGGTATATACTTCTCCGCGTCGGAATGCATTGAAGTTGGCATAACGATGATCAGCTTCTTTCATGGCAGCTAAATCTTTAAAGTCTGCTGCTCCAATCCAAACCTCTGCGTCCATGGCTTTGTCTAATACATATTCATAATTCAGCTGCAGGCTCCCCGTTCCTTCCTCCTCTTTAAAAACATAGTTTGCACCTGCATCAGCAAAAAACAATGCGCCCCAGTTTTCGGCCGCAGGGGCATACCAAATATCCTTATACATCATGCCGCTGATCACCGTGGGCTGTTCCTCTCCAGGTTTTGAGGAAATGAAAGCTTTGAGAGAAAGATATGATTCCTCGATTTCTTCAAAGACCTCCACCGCCTTCTCATATCTTCCCGTCAAGGCTCCAGTAAATTTGATCCATTCCGCGCGTCCCAATGGGTTCTGCTCGGTATATTCCCCGTTCAAAATCAAAGGGATACCTGCTTTCTCCAATATTTTAAGCTGTTCTAGATTTTCTCCTAAGGAAGAATACATTACCAAGTCTGGATCAAGATCTACGACCATTTCAATATTGGCTACTGGACCCTTACCCAAATCTACCACCAGACCCTGATCTATTCTTTGCCGCATGGTTGTGGATGAAATCAGATCGGTATCGGGAAAACCTACCATGGTTTCCGACATCTCTAAGAAGTCCAGATGCGGCACTTGGGTAGTGGAGGTGAGCACGATCTCACTAACGGGCAAGGTGATGACAGCATCAAAAGCTGCGTGATCAGGCTCTTTTCCTTTTTCTTCTATGACCAGATAGCGGTAGGGGTCATGCGCTCCGGGATAGGCCTGTAGCACTTCAACGATTTTGTAACCATCCCCTTGGGCAATGGTGAAACCTTGGGCATAAGAAGGCGGACTGGCTGCTGTTTTTTGTTCTTCCTCCACTGAGGAAGAAGGTGATGAGCAGGATAGAACACCAATCAAACCCAGTACATACAGCAGGATGTTTATCTTGTAGGGCAAATTGAATTACTTTAAGCTACCTTTATTAACCCGTCAAAATAAGGCATTGTTTGCCCTTTATCCAAGAAAGCTATTATTTATGAGTGAGCCTGTATATATTGATACCAGCTTGATCATTTACATGGTGATCGAGGCTACCACTGGAAGCATTCAAATTCTAACATTCAAATTTCATTAACAAGAATAGGAACCCAATCCTTACAAGCATTTGAACCCTGACATGACAGCCGACTTTCCTCAAGCATTCCCTAGCACTTATGCCGCTATAGAAAAAGCTACTTTAGCCAGCAACTTTGACATGGCCTCTGATTCTCTTACCGGCTCCTTGTTACGCACTTTAGCCGCGTCAAAGCCAGGTGGAAATTTTCTTGAGTTGGGAACAGGTACCGGATTATCAACTTGTTGGATTTTAGACGGCATGGATCTTGACTCCCATCTCATTTCCATAGACCATGACCAAGCTTTATTAAAGGTTGCCGCGGATCATTTGGCTCAGGATGAGCGCCTAGATTTAGTTTGCATGGATGGCGCTCAGTGGATTCAGTCTAACCCACAACTCAAATTTGATTTTGTATTTGCCGACACTTGGCCGGGCAAATATCTGCTGCTGGACGAAGTTTTATCAATGATCAATAAGGGAGGAATGTACATTGTAGATGATATGGCACCTCAGTCTAATTGGCCTGAGGGACATCAGGAAAAGGCAAGCCGTTTGATCCAAACATTGGAAGCTAGGGAGGATTTTGTAGTCACTAAACAGCGATGGGCGACAGGGATGGTTATAGCAGTCAAGAAATAAAAAGCGACCCCGAAATATAGGCCGCTTTGTTTCAATCGGGCAGGGAGAAGGCCACATAGCTGTCTCCTCCAGGAGCACCCAGTTTGGTGCCGCCACAGGCAACGACGATGTATTGTTTGCCGTCGACTTCGTAGGTGCTGGGCGTGGCAAAGGCTGCTGCTGGAAGTAAAGTTTCCCAAAGCAGCTCACCTGTTTTTTTGTCAAAGGCCCGAAACTTTTTGTCTTTGGTGCCGGCGATAAACAGGAGGTCGCTGGCCGTCACCACAGGTCCGCCATAACTCTCTGCGCCCGTAGGTGCCATGCCCTTTTCCATGAGTTCGGGATACTCTCCAAACACTACTGTCCATAGGTACTCGCCGGTGTTTAAGTCAATCGCGTTTAATGTTCCCCAAGGAGGCTTTACGGCAGGATAGCCGTTTTTGTCCAAGAACTTGTTATAGCCGGAAATTTGATAAGGGATAATGGCAGCTGCTTCTTCAGACCTTTCAAGACCGGGTTCTCTCTGAGTTTCATTATTTTGTTCTTCACCAAATAGAAAAGCCACCAAGGCTGCGCGCTCCTCCTCCATCAAATGTCTAAAAGCAGGCATCATTCCCTTACCATTAGAAATTATTTGCTCAACATATGCTTTGTCCTGCCGTGTTCCCAAATCCACCAAAGAGGGGAAGCCACTGCCAGGATTGCCTTTCATGTCAGTCCTGTGGCAAGGGGTACAATGCATGGTATACATGCGTTTTCCCACAGGCATTTTCAGCAATTCATCTTCTGAAACCGATGAACCTAAAGAGATACGCCATGCCATCTCATTGCTGTTGACATACATCACCCCTTGAGGATCGACGGCTGCTCCACCCCATTCGGCGCCTCCGTCCAATCCCGGATAGATGATGGTGCCGCGTTCACTTAAGGGCGTGAATGGGCCTTCATAGCGGCTATTTTTTAGCATCTCTATCAGCTCCTCGTGGTTTTCTGCATAAGGATTAATGTCTTCTGGGGTGAAAGTCTGCCGGGCAAAGGGTGCAGGTTTTACAGGTACAGGTTGGGTGGGCCATGCTTGCTCGCCGGCAACATCCGAAGCGGGTACTGCTTTTTCTTCAATTGGATAGATAGGCGCTCCGGTTTGCCGGTCAAACACAAACACGTAGCCTTGCTTGGTGATCTGTGCCACCACATCAATCTTTTTTCCATTTTGGCTGATTGTGAGCAGGTTGGGTGGGGCAGGTGGATCCCGATCCAGAATATCATGGTGTACCAACTGGTAATGCCAGATGCGCTTGCCCGTTTTGGCGTCGAGCGCAAGTAAGGTGTTGGCAAAAAGATTTTCGCCAATACGGTTTCCTCCATAAAAATCATAGGCAGCTGAGCCGGTAGGAACATATACGATCCCTCTGTCCCGATCCACCGCCATCCCCGCCCAGTTGTTGGCCGCACCAACTTCTGTATTGAGGTGTGCATCTTCCGGCCAGGTGTCATAACCAAACTCGCCGGGTTGGGGTATAGTGTGAAAAACCCACGCCACTTCCCCCGTACGAATATTAAAGGCCTGCACATGTCCAAGGGCTGCATCCACGCCCTCAGAAAGTCGCATAGGCATGATGATCAGGTCCTCATAAACGGTTCCGGGAGTATTGGAAATTACCATTTTACCAGCTGCGGTAGGACCCAATCCTGCTTTCAAGCTAACTCTACCTTGGTCCCCAAAAGCAGCAATAGGTTCACCGGTTGATGCCTTTACCGCGTAAAGCCATTCGCCTCTGGTGTACAGAATCCTTTGATCCTCCCCATCTTCCCAGTACACGACACCGCGGCTGGTGCTAAGTTGTTCATCTCCCTTTTCTGCTTGCTTACGCCAATATTCCTCACCAGTGGCGGCGTTGATAGCAAAAGGAAGCGTCGTAGCCGTCATTCCATAGAGCACGCCGTTGACAATAATCGGATTGCATTGGATCTGTCCGGTGTCTAAGGTATGATAGGTCCAAGCTACTTCAAGTTGCTGCACATTGCTTTTATTGATTTGATCCAACACAGAGTAGTGGTTCCGATCTGGTCCGCCTAGATATTCCCGCCATTCCCGCTTGGTCATGTTATCATCATTGTCGGTGGGAGAACAGGATAAAAATCCCAAAAATAAAGGCGTAAAAGCCCATAGATAAATCTGTTTCTTTTTCATGGCTGCGGATGTACAGCTAAAAATACCTACTTTTTGGTTAATACCTATACTTGGGCCCTTATCCATCTTGCCTTTTTCTTTCGAATTGGGGTCTTGCTCATCATAAAAACCTGTACATTCCGCAGCTTTTTTTATCCCCGGCGTGCAACCAATTTTCTGTACCTTGCATCTACTATTTGAAAGGCCAAACGAATGTTTATCCGAAAGAATTTTACCACAGAAGCAGCACTCATCAAAGGTTGTCTGAAGGGCGATAGAAAAGCCCAGCAACACCTTTATGACCACTATTGTGGAAGATTCCTTGCTATTTGCCAACGGTATATCAGGGACCGTGATACGGCAGAGGATGTCATGATCGAGGGCTTTATGAGGATCTTTGAAAAATTGTCCCAATATCAGGGAAAGGGAAGCTTTGAGGGCTGGATGAAAAAAGTTATGGTAAGAGAAGCCCTTATGGCCTTACGGAAAAATAAAAACCTGATGTTGGAAGTGACGCTGGATGATCACGAAGAGATCGTGGAGGCACAATATGAATCCAAAGATTTGGAAGCGGAGGAACTGATGAAAATGATTCATGATCTGCCCCTGGGTTACCGTACGGTGTTTAACCTGTATGCCATAGAGGGTTACTCGCATGCTGAAATCGGTGAATTGTTGGGCATATCAGAAAATACATCAAAATCACAGCTAAGCCGCGCACGAGATATATTAAAACAAAAACTTGCCACCCAACACCTAAAAGAAAGGAGAATCAATGGCTAAAGACAATCAAGATATTGACCGATTATTCCGGGACAAGCTTGGAAATTACTCCAGTTCCCCTTCAGCTGCAGCTTGGGAAAAGCTGGAGAAAAATCTCTCCCAAAGCAAAAAAGGAGCACCTGTGTGGATGCGTATTGCAGCCACAGCCATTTTGCTGGGAGGGATGACGGCCCTGCTTTGGCTAAGTATCGAAACCACCCAACAAGACCTACACCATGCGGTGGCAGATCAGGAACCCACAACGGATGAACCTGTTACTGGAATGCAGGAGGAGCAGCAAGAAAGCCCGGTGCCCTTAGACAGCGCAGATGAACAGGAGGGTGTGAAGCCTGAGGTTGATGTGCCAGACGTTCGCCAAAAGGCGCCGGTTATAATCCAGCACGCCAAGGTGATTCAGCAGCGCGCAACCCTAGCGGAACAAAGAGAGTCTGCGCCTGTTGCCAAGGAAGAAATTGAATTACCTGAACCCCTGGAGATAGCGCTTCCGCCACTAGATGTGGATCTCTTGACGGTGGATAATGCGCTCGCAGAAGCCAACAACTTGCAGGAAGTGGCATACAAGGTGACAATTAAATCCAATGGCTTAAAGGACAAGCCCGAGAAGGAAGGTTTGGTGGGTGAAATCGAAAATAAGATTGACAAAATCGGTGGCCTCATCGTCAAGGTGGATCAAGGTTTTGCGGACTTGCAGGATGCAAAAAATAACCTTTTTGCTTCTATCACAACAAAAGGCAAATGAGAATTAAACACAGCTATATAATGAAAAAATACCTATTGACATTTTGTTTACTCGCGCTGGTCCAAGTGGCCTTTGGTTTTGAGCAGGATACCTTGTCCAGTAAAGACAGCGTGATTGTAGAATTTGGCAGTTCGGGCAAAATCATCATGATTGTGGACAACAAAGAAGATTTTGAAAGGCTGAAAATGATGGATGTTAATCAAATCATCCGCGAACTTGACCTGGAGCTGGACTATGAAAGCGGGGAGACCACCATTGTGGAACTCAAACATAAGGATGGAGCAAAAGAAATCGTAAAAATTCACGAAGACGGCCCCACTACCAAAGTTTATGTAGGCAGGTGGCGTGTGATCGTGGACGACACCGGCAACAAGACCCAAGTGAAGGTGGAATCCGGACCTAAAAAGAAGAAAGAAGATCCTGATTTCCGCACCTACTTCAATATGGATTTGGGGGTAAACAATTATTTTGAAAACAAGGCGGTGCCCGGAGAGCGGGCAGTGCATGGCGTCAAAGGATGGGGAAGCTGGAATGTGGGGCTCAACTGGATGGCCAGCCAAAAACTCCGTAAAGGCAGCTATTGGGATTTCGGTATTGGGGTACAATGGTATAATTTCAAGCTAGACAACCGGAATTATCAAATTATAAGCGGTGACGAGGGAATTGAATTTATCAACCGTACCGACGTCAATGGCTTCAAAAGTAAAATGTCAGCTTCTTATTTGACTGCGCTGACGCTGTTCAGATGGGACTTTGGTAAAATGAATGACAGCGGCCGCGACGGTTTGCGCGTGGCCATAGGACCTTATGCTGGCTACCGGCTGGGAGGAAGAAGCAAATTTGTATACCGTGAATTGGGTGGTTCGGGCAGAAAGAAAGAAAAAGAACCCATTGGTGCTGACCTGAACAATTTCCGTTATGGATTGCGTGGCGAAATCGGTTTTAGAAGTGTAACCTTTTTCACTACCTATGATTTCAACACGTTGATTCAAAAAGACAGAGGGCCAGTGCTTCATCCCATTGCTTTCGGCTTGGTCTTCTAAAAATTCAACTTAACACAAACCAATGAAAAAGAACCTCATCATAATTTTATTTTTATTAGGGCTTCCTGTGTTCTCTTTTGCTCAAGCTAGACTGGAGAAACAATATGCAGACATTGAAAGCCTAGATGTGCAAGGTGGCTCGCTTGAAGTCACCTATACGGGAAGTGCCGACCAGCAAGAAATAAAAATTGTCGCTTTTCTGGGAGAGGAAAAGGAAAGAGAGAATGATTTGGTATTCGTGACTATGGATAAGGTGTTGAAAATTGCCTTTCAACCTAATAAGAAATTCACCAATTACCATGGTCCCAAAAGGTATATACATATCACCGGTCCAGAAGCGATCAACCTGACTATCAGCAATTCTTCCGGACAAGTTGAAGCTACACATATTACATCGCCCAGCACGCAACTGGCTATTACTTCCGGTCGCCTAAAGGCTTCAGCTATTAAAGGAGACTTGACCCTTCGTGGCTCTTCCGGCACCATTGAAGCTAAGGATATCGATGGATCGGTAGTTTGCAAGATCACTTCGGGTAGGTCAACTGTAGAAAATGTTGCCGGAAACCTCGATTTCTCTTCGTCTAGCGGTAGTCTTCAAGCGACTCGGGTCGGAGGCAAAGTCGATGTGCAATTGACATCCGGTAATGTGTCTCTACATACCATAGGCGAGCTTGGAGAAATAGCCATGTCCTCCGGCAATGTAAAAGCTACAGGAGTAGGACTAGGAACCGGCACCAATTTAAAGGCTACTTCAGGATCCTTCACTATTAGCACCACATCTTCGCTTTCTGATTTTAATTATGATCTTAAAGCCAGCAGTGGCTCACTGTCGGTAGGAAAGTCGTCCGGGAATAAAGCACTGGCAATCGAAAATGGCGCTCCTGCTACGGTAAGGGGCAGTGTCAGTTCAGGAAGAATTAGAATAGATAACTAAGCTGTTGTACTGCTAAAATAAGTCCCACTTACCTCAGAACTTCTGAGGTCGGTGGGGCTATTTCTCTATATACTCTCTATTGATTATCTGTACGAAATCTTTCTCTTCACCTTCAAAATTAAAAAATCGGATCATCCTTACAGGTGAGGGTTTATACAACGATACCAGTAGCAATACGACAGCATAAGCAATGATAAAGCCAATGTTGCCAAAAAACAACAGCCCTGCTGAGGCCACCAAACCTACAATCGCCAGAATTACATACCTTACAGTAACAGCCTTAAAGTATCGCAGCATTTTATCTTCAAATCCCACTGCAGTTCCTTTTAGTTGGCTGGTACTTCTTCGAAAGTTATATTCCTGAAATAAGATCAGCGCAAAGGTGAGTGACAACAAGAAGGATTCAAGATAAGCCGGTAATTCGGGAACCTCAAAACGCTGCACAGGCTTGCTCAGGTTGAGATAAATCAGGGCAAAAATGGGAAGCGGAAGGAGGATTAGGCTCAACACACTCCGCTCCATCGTTCTGTATTTATTTTTTATTGCAACATAGTCCTTCATGCTTATTCGATGTTGATTTTTACATCTCCGGTCAGTGGGTGAGCCACACAGCACAACACATAGCCTTCTTTCAATTCGTTCGCGCTAAGTCCCGCATCTTCATCCATTTTTACTTCGCCGGAAAGCAACCTGCCTCTGCAGGAGGTACATAGACCGCTTTGACAAGAGTAAGGCATATCTATATCCTTTTCCAGTCCTGCTTCCAAAATGGTTTGATCGGGCGCTACCTCAAACTCAAATTCCTCTCCTTCCAGCACAATTTTTACCTCTCGGGTCAGCTGTACGGCCGGTTCATCCTCGGCAATGGCCTTGGGACTAGGAGCGATATAAAAATTCTCTCTCAACACCGTGTCCAGATCCACACCCATACGCTCTAAGGTGGCTAATGTGGTTTCCATCAAGCCTTGGGGCCCACAGGTGAGGTAAACCACTTTTTCGGCGTCTTCAAAGGAATACTGCCTTATTGCTTCTTTAATCCTTTCTCCATTCAAGCGGCCTTTATCACCTGTCCAGTTGCCACTGGGCTGTGTTAGGTGATGGACAACATTAATCTTTTCCGGATGCTGGGTCTCAAGTGCTGTCAATTGTCTGTAGAAAATGATCTGTTCTTCTGACCGGCTACAATACAGCAAGGTGATTCTTGACTGCGGCTCATTGACGAGGATAGATTTGGCCAGACCCATTATAGGAGTGATGCCGCTTCCACCCGTCACCATGACATAGTGGTGCTTGTTTTTAGAGTGAAAATCCAATGTAAAATGACCCATTGGCTTCATGATCTCCAAAGACTTGCCCGGTCTAAGTTTATCGATAAGGTAGTTTGACATCAAACCGCCATTCACCCTTTTGACTGTAATGCCGGGATAGGGATCCACATAGGGAGAGGTACAGAGGCTGTAGGACCTTCTTTCCTCTTTGCCATCAATGTCCAATATAACGGTTAGGTATTGGCCTGGCTTATAGTCAAGATAGGGTTCGGGCTGCTCAAAGTAGATGGTGACGGTATCAGGAGTCTCTTTGACAATTTCTCTTATTTTTAAGGACAGGTATTGGCTGCTTTTTTTCTTAGCGTCTTTACTTTTAAACAGGTTAAACAGCATGCTTTATAATTTTATAAATAATAGCTTTTCGATGGACTGCAAAATTAAAGCCTAAGGATGGACTATCTAAGCTTCCTTGACTTTAATGCATTAATAGAACATTTTATTTTCCGCTCGGTTCCTCATTTCATTTCTTTTGCCAATTTTTTCCTTCCCAAAAAAATCCGTTACCCTTTGTAGCGTCTTTGAATTTCCCTGCGTCTTGTCAGTGATTGAAAAATTAAACCAACTATAACTATGAGTGCTAATATGAGTAAAAACAAGTTTTCAACCTTTTGGACAAAGGGGCTGGGAATGATAGCGCTGGCGCTGCTTCCTGTCCTTACAAGCTGTCTGGATGACGACGATGAACGGCTAGAGCCCGTACCAGTAGCTTATGTCTCTTTTTATCATGGATCACCCAAAATCTCCTCTTTGCAGATCGAGGTGGACCACAGACCTTACAACACCAATACATTCGACTACAGCACTTACTTTGATTATGGGAGGTTTTACACCGGTGACAGGAATTTTTCCTTCAAAGTGGGCAATGCGGCCAACTCTTTGTTGGACACATTGGTGAAGTTCGAAGCGGACAAAGCTTATTCCTTCTTCATCAGTGAGGAGGAAGATGGCTTCATTCCCATTATTGTGGAAGATGATCTGGATTCTCCTGCCTCCGGCAAGGCCCTGGTTCGACTGATTCATCTTTCTCCCGATGCCCCTAAAGTAAGTCTGCTGACAGGCGAAGATGGTGAGGAGCTGTTTACAAATCAAGGGTATAGAGAGATATCGGATTTTGAAGAGATTGAGGCTGGTCGATTGGATCTCAACCTGGTAGCTGCTGACGGAGAATCATTGGTAACAGCCAGCAATGTATCGATTAAAGAAGGTAGGATCTACACCTTGGTGGTAAGAGGTTATAAAGACAGTAGCAATACCGCCAACAGCTTGAGCTTGCAATTGGTGAGAAACTACCCCAACTACTAAAAACATTTTTTGTTTAATTTAAGTGTTTGGTCCAAAAACCAAAAAGGCCTGGAGGTTGTCCTTCAGGCTTTTTTGCTATTTTTACGTTTACTTTAAATTTTCTCATCAAAATGACATTGACGCTTAACACCCTTACTGCGGTTTCCTCAGTAGATGGCAGGTACGGTAGCAAGACCGCTGCTCTTCGGAATTATTTTTCTGAATATGCTTTGATCAAGTATCGGGTAAAGGTAGAGGTGGAATATTTTATAGCCCTCTGCGAATTACCCTTACCCCAGCTGAAAGAGGTAGATGCCGCCATATTTCCGCAATTAAGGGCAATCGTCGACAGTTTTTCTGAGGAAGATGCTTTGGCTATCAAAGACATAGAAAAAACAACCAACCACGATGTCAAGGCGGTGGAGTATTTCTTAAAAGACAAGTTCGCTGCACTTGGCTTGGGAGGGGATATAGAGTTTATTCACTTTGGCCTCACCTCACAAGATATCAATAATACCTCTACGCCAATGATGCTTAGAGATGGCATGAATGCAACCATTCTGCCTTCATTGGCTACCGTCATTGACTTGCTTAAAGACAAAGCCGAAGCGTGGAAAGATATTCCCATGCTTGCGAAAACCCATGGACAGCCTGCCTCACCGACGCGCTTGGGCAAGGAGTTTCAGGTGTTTGTTACCCGGTTGGAAAATCAGTTGGCATTGCTGGAGCAGGTGCCTTATGCAGCCAAGTTTGGCGGGGCAACAGGAAATATGAACGCCCACCATGTGGCTTATCCTGCTGTTGATTGGAATAGCTTTGCCTATCGTTTTGTAAACGAACGGCTGGGTTTAAGCAGAAGCTTTCCCACCACCCAAATTGAGCATTATGACCATTTGGCGGCATTGTTTGATGGCTTGAAGAGAATCAACACCATCTTGTTGGATTTGGCCAAAGACGTTTGGCAGTATGTGGCCATGAATTATTTTAAGCAAAAGATCAAAGCTGGGGAAATCGGTTCTTCTGCCATGCCTCATAAAGTCAATCCCATAGATTTCGAAAATGCCGAAGGTAATCTCGGTATTGCCAATGCGCTGTTGGAGCATTTGGCCGCTAAACTTCCTATTAGCCGCTTGCAGCGGGATTTGACGGACAGCACTGTACTGAGAATTATCGGTGTGCCGCTGGCGCATATGTTGATCTCTTTTGATTCACTGCAGAAGGGCTTGAACAAATTGGAACTCAACAAGGCAGCCATTGATGCGGATTTGGAAGAAAACTGGGCAGTAGTGGCCGAGGCCATACAGACCATCTTGAGAAGGGAGGGCTATCCAAAGCCCTATGAAGCCCTAAAAGAACTGACCCGCACCAACACCGCAATTACTGAAGCGTCAATCAAGGATTTTATTGAGACTCTTCAGGTTGAAGCAGGGATTAAGGAAGAGCTGAGGAGAATTTCTCCCTTCAATTTTACCGGCATTTGATGCGAGGAAGCTGATAGCAAAAGAAGAGCCCACTGGTACGCAATGGGCTCTTCTTTTTTTTGTGAAAGTTGCTATTCATGAAAATTGAGGTTGAGATACTGATAAAGTACGGGTTTGACCCGAAAGCGGCTTTCACTTAAGGTGTAATATCGGTCTCCACTTGCCGAAAATCCTATGGCTTCTCCCTGTGGTTCAGGCTTGTAGGGAAGCTGTACAGGCTTACCTTTTAAAGCTTCCACCATACTTTCTCCTTCTTTCCTTTGCCAATAATAGACGGCCCAGTAATTTTTGATCAGGATCTGCTTACCATCGGCAGAAATATCTCCCCCTACTGCCAATGTCACGGGCAGCTTCATCAACTTTTCTAGCATCACTTCTCCTGCCTCCAGTTGTTCTGCTGTCGCACGATAGAGCGTATTGCTGGTGTCCCTTTTGGAAAGTACCAAGAGATCACCGCTCCAGGGATCAACCATGAGCGTTTCAGCATCCCGCGGACCATCGGGATAAGTTAGCGTAATTTTTTCGGCTTTCACCTTGATCTCGCTTTCCAATGCTTTGGGTTCGGAAAAACGGTACACATGTACCTTATCCCTTTTGGCATCATTGTCTCCTATATCTCCAATATAGATATAGGAAATCTCTGCCTTTCTGCCAGGACCAATGGCTATATCTTCCCAGTCCCGGTTGTGGCTACCTTCCAGAACAATCTTTCCTTGATATTTGCCCAAAGTGTCGATCATATACACCTCAGGCTCCCCGCCACTGTCGTTATGGGTGTAGAGGAGGGAAGGATGAAGCTTCGAAGCCACCAATCCACTTGCCTCATCTATATCGTCATTATCGAGGGTGCCTAAAGCGTGTGGAGCAGTGTACAAGCTGTCCACCACACTCCCTGTCAAGCGAAACTCAAATTTTTCATAAAGCTTTTCCGACACCAAGAAAGGTAGTGTAGAAAGAAGAAACAATATTTTGATGGCAGTGTCAATATAAAATTTCATGTTCGGGAATGACTTGTACTAAACGTATGCGAATATTTGTTTGACAGCTGTACCGAGCAAAAGTTTAACTGATGTCAATGCTAAGAAGTTCATACGTAATAGCTTATCTGAGGTTTTTTTACGTTATTTTTTTGAATGAGCGCAGGATCAGTGTGCTGCGGCAGAGCAACAAAAAAAGACGGCTTCCTATGAAGCCGCCTTTCTGTCTATTTAAGCATTATATATGTTAATCCGCTTTTTCTTTTTTGCTGACCGTGATGGTCAGTTCGTCACCTTCACCAGGATAATCTGCATAGATAACATCACCTTCCGTCAACTCTCCTTTAAGGATTTCTTCCGCAATAGCATCTTCCAAGTATTTCTGGATGGCCCGATTCAGCGGACGGGCACCGTATTGCTTATCGTAGCCTTTCTCTGCCAGATAATCCTTAGCTTTGTCCGAAAGCTCAATTTTATATCCAAGATCAGTGATTCTGCTGAACAATTTGGCCAAGCTGATGTCGATGATCTTGTGGATATCCTCTTTGGTCAAGGAGTTGAACACAACAACATCATCCAGTCGGTTGAGGAATTCAGGGCTGAACGCCTTCTTCAACGCACTTTGGATCGTGGATTTCATCACTTCATCCATGCTCTCCTCTTTCGCCTTGGATGCAAAGCCTATCCCAGCACCAAAATCTTTCAGATCTCTTACACCGATGTTGGAGGTCATGATGATGATGGTGTTTCGGAAATCAACCCTTCTGCCTAGACCATCTGTCAAGACACCATCGTCTAGCACCTGTAACAGGATGTTGAACACATCAGGGTGCGCTTTTTCGATCTCATCCAGCAATACAACGGAGTAAGGTTTTCTTCTGACTTTTTCTGTCAGCTGACCCCCTTCTTCATAGCCGACATAACCAGGAGGCGCTCCTACCAATCGGGATACGCTGAATTTCTCCATGTATTCCGACATGTCAATTCGGATCAGGGCATCTTCTTTATCGAAGAGATAGGAAGCTAACATTTTAGCTAATTCCGTCTTACCGACCCCGGTTGGGCCTAAGAAGATAAATGAACCTATAGGCTTTTTAGGATCCTTTAATCCCACCCGGGTTCTTTGAATTGCTTTTGTAAGCTTTTTGATGGCAGCGTCCTGACCTACAACCTTGCCTCGGAGTTCTTCGCCCATATTAAGCAGCTTAGCGCCTTCATTTTGAGCAATTCGCTTAGCAGGAATGCCGGTCATCATGGCAATTACTTCCGCCACATTATCTTCTTCTACCGTATAGCGACGGGTTTTGCTTTCTTCTTCCCACTTCGCCTTGGCGACTTCCAACTGTTCTAATAGCTTCTTCTCACGATCTCTTAGTTGAGCTGCCTCTTCATATTTCTGGCTTTTGACTACCCGATTTTTCTCAATCTTGATCTTTTCGACCTCTTCTTCCAACTTCAGGATCTCGTCCGGCACATGGATGTTGTTGATATGCACCCGGGCTCCAGCTTCATCAAGGATGTCTATAGCCTTATCCGGCAGGAATCGGTCAGAAATATAACGGTCAGACAGTTTCACGCAAGCCACTAGAGCTTCTGGCGTATAGATCACATTGTGGTGATCTTCGTACTTGTCTTTGATGTTGTTTAGGATTTGAATCGTTTCCTCAGGTGAAGTGGCATCTACCATGACCATTTGGAATCTTCTCGCCAAAGCCCCATCTTTTTCAATATATTGACGGTATTCGTCGAGCGTGGTAGCCCCAATGCATTGGATTTCTCCTCTAGCCAAAGCTGGCTTAAACATGTTGGATGCATCCAATGAACCGCTGGCACCGCCGGCACCCACTATGGTATGCAACTCATCAATGAATAAGATGACGTTAGGTGACTTTTCAAGTTCACTCATCACCGCCTTCATCCTTTCCTCAAACTGTCCACGGTATTTGGTACCCGCCACCAAAGAGGCTAGGTCAAGGGTAACCACGCGTTTGTTAAACAAGACGCGGGAAACCTTTTTCTGTACAATTCTCAAGGCAAGGCCTTCCGCTATTGCCGTTTTACCTACACCTGGCTCACCAATTAGAATAGGGTTGTTTTTCTTTCTTCTGGAAAGAATTTGTGCCACCCTTTCAATTTCCTTCTCACGGCCAATGATAGGATCGAGTTTGTCCTCTTCGGCCATTTTGGTCAAGTCTCTTCCGAAATTATCCAAAACAGGTGTCCTCGATTTTTCGGAAGTGCTTTTGCTGCTGCCGGAAGAAGATCCAAACAATTTGGAGCTGTCCTCATCCTGATCATCTGCTTCTGCTCCTGCTCTTGGCGTCTGGTCAGTCTGGAATTCCAATATCTCTTTTACCACGTCATAAGAAGTGTCAAACTTCTGTAATATCTGGGTAGCAATATTATCCTCATCCCTTAGGATAGAAAGCAACAAGTGCTCAGTACCAATCAATTGGCTCTTAAAGATTTTTGCCTCCAGATAAGTGATTTTTAAAACTTTCTCTGATTGACGGGTTAAGGGGATATTAGCCAAATTTTTACCATTGTGGCTGGCAGTGCCTTTTACAGCACGTTCTACCGAAAGCCTCAATTCATCTAGCGGAACGCCCAGTTTCTTCAAAATGGAAACAGCGACACCTTCTCCCTCACGGATCATCCCCAGCAAGAGGTGTTCAGTTCCGATATAATCGTGCCCCAAGCGCAAAGCCTCTTCGCGGCTTAGGGAGATCACCTCTTTAACCCTGTTTGAAAATTTTGCTTCCATTTATATCCTCTCTGTTATATAAGTCAATACTAAATATTTACTAATGTTACCGAATTTGTGATAAAAACGCAATCCATTTGCTTATTGTTCATTTCAATTTTTCTGTGAATGAAAGATTACTTTATTTGAATTGGGTCCCTCGCAGAAGAGGAGATCTATCACACTCAGGTTTGGTGCAAAGTTTAAGCCAAATATTTGAACATAAGGGTATGGCTTATAGATATTTCTATCTTCAAAAGGTACTTTGGCGTTCAGCAGGCCACGGAGGTCTATTTCTTCCACCTGTTGCCCATAGCTGCTCGTCTCCCGCAATTTGGCAGTATAGCGAAGGTTGTGCAGACAAAGTGTCAGTAGTTCGTAATTGAAGTCATACAGGTAGACATGGTTTTTTTGGAAAACTTTTTCCAAACCCGGGTAGAAATACTCAAAAAAAGGAGCTTTGCCATACGCGCTCTGTACGCTCCTCAAATGAATATTTCTCCAGTTTTGGCTGTCATCCATCTTAACGTCTTTGTACTTGATCTTTTTGTTGCCGCCCGACACCGGGATACTCAAGCTTTTGACCTGATTGGCTAATTGGATGGTGCATCGGTTGCGAAAGCTTTGCTTTTGATAATTATCCTGTGCTTCAATGATAATTTCTTCCGCATCCTGTACCGCCACGAAGAATTCAATCGGGGGCAGGTAGAACAAATCAGCCACCACCCGGGTGGACGCAGCTTGAATAGGTTTAGCGATTTGAGTATCTTCCTCTTCTATCATTCATTAAAGTATATCTTCCAGTTGGCCTAGGCCTTCGCGCACAATTTCTATTTCCTCTCCCGTGCAGTCCACGATGGTGGAGGCTACGTTATTGCCATAGCCACCGTCGATGACGATATCCACCAGATCCTTGTATTTTTCGTAGATCAGTTCCGGATCGGTGCTGTATTCGATGACATCATCGTCATCCTTTATTGAAGTGGTGAGGATGGGCTGGCCCAACTCCTTTACCAAGGTCCGGGGAATGGAATGGTCAGGTACCCTAATGCCCACTGTTTTTTTCTTATTGTTCAGTAGTTTGGGTACATTGTTATTGGCATTTAAGATAAAGGTGAACGGCCCAGGCAGGGCTTTTTTCATCATCTTGAAGACAGGTGTGCTGACCGTCCTGCTATAATCCGAAATATTGCTGAGATCGTAACAAATAAATGAAAAATTTTGTTTCTGTGGCTTGACGCCTTTGATCTGGCAGACCCGCTCGATCGCTTTTTGATTGGTAATGTCACACCCCATGCCATAAATCGTATCAGTGGGATAGATAATCACCCCACCATTGCGCAATACATCTACGACTTGTTGAATTCTTTTCTGGTGGGGATTTTCCGGGTAAATCTTGATCAGTTCTGCGGACATATTGTTTGTGATTTGGATTTTCCAAAATGTTGTTCTAAAAACATGCCACACGAGCAAATGTTACAGGTTCGGGACACACGTGTAACATGTAGTTGGCTTAAAGTTCTCCCTTTTATCTGTAAAAAGCGAAAATTCCAGCCTCGATTTTTATGGACTGTCCAAAGTAGATCCTTACAGCACTTGCAAAGAGCATTTGACGTTGTTCAATAAACTGGTTTAAATTTTATATTTTTGTCCCGCTATTCGAAAACATCCCCATGATCATTACTGATAAGAACAGAAAATATTACCTCATCGGCGTCATTACCTTTTCTGTGTTGCTCACTTCCTTCTCTTATTATTTCTATCAAGCATTTTATACACCCAATGCCTTGGTGGAGGAGGAGAGTACTGCTTATCTAAAAATCCCTCGGGGAGCGAGCTTTAGGCAGGTGTCAGATAGCCTTTATCATAATGGAATTGTCAATGATATGGTCACCTTCAGTTTGGTGGCCAAGCTGATGGATTATCAGGAGAACGTCAAGCCGGGAAGATACGAGATCCAGCCCCGGATGACGAATATGCAATTGGTGCGGGCATTACGTTCAGGTCGGCAAACTCCCCTGAACATCACATTCAATAACATCAGGACCAAAGAAGACCTGGCTGATAGGATTACCCGAAATTTGGAAATTGATGCCGACGCCTTTTACAGCCTGTTGACGGACAGCGCCTATGTCAAAAAGTTTGGCTTCAGTGAAGAAAGCATTATGGGAATGTTTATTCCCAACACCTATGAGGTATATTGGAACACGCCCGCAACGGAGTTGTTTGATCGGATGTATAAGGAGTATCAGCGCTTTTGGACTGACCACCGCAAGGCCAGGGCCGAGGCTTTGGGCATGGATCCCAAGCAGGTGTCCGTGCTGGCATCGATAGTGCAGGCCGAGACCATTAAGGCGGATGAAAGACCAAAGGTAGCTGGGGTATATATCAACCGGCTAAAAATCAATATGCCCTTGCAGGCAGATCCTACCCTGGTTTTTGCGCTCGGCGATTTCAGTATCAAGCGGGTCTTGAATGTCCACAAGGAAATTGACAGCCCCTATAATACCTACAAGTACCCCGGTCTTCCCCCAGGTCCTATCAACCTGCCGGAAATATCGGCTTTGGATGCTGTGCTGAACTACCAGGATCATAATTACCTATACTTTTGCGCCAAGGATGATTTTTCTGGCTATCATGCCTTTGCCACCAATCTGAGGGACCATATGATCAATGCCAGGAGGTACAGCAATGCACTTAATGCAGCAGGAATATATAAATAGACAAGGATGTTTGTAGCAGAAACACAGGTGAGGGTCCGCTATGCCGAGACGGATCAAATGGGATACGTCTATTATGGCAATTATGCGATGTACTATGAAGTGGGCAGGGTAGAGGCGCTAAGGAGCATCGGCTTTTCCTACAAGCAAATGGAAGATGATGGGATCATGATGCCCGTGCTTGAAAACCAAAGCCGTTACCTCAAGCCAGGCAAATATGATGAGCTGCTCACGATCCGCACGACCATCAAGGAGATGCCTGGTGTCCGGATCAAATTCAATTATGAAGTGCTCAACGAGCAGGGGGAAATTATCAATGAAGGGGAGACCATACTTGCTTTTTTGAAGACAGATACCCATGCCCCTTGTAGGCCACCTTCCTATCTACTAAATTTATTGAAACCATACTTTTTGTAGCAGGTGAAAAAGGGTATTGATCGCCTTGTCGAAGGGGCAAAGAAACAAGCTGTGAAGCTGCGGGCTGTGCATTTGGGTAATCCCCATCACAACCTGTATGATGTGGGGAAAATCTTTATTTCAAGGCTTAACAAGGACCGCCTTACGGAGAAGGCAAGTGCCGTGGCATTTAACTTCACCATTGCCATGTTTCCCATGATCCTTTTCCTGCTTAACACCATCCCGTATATCGGGATTTTTTTTCCAGAGGTGACTACGGAAAATATTCTGCTGTTTGTGCAGCAGATTCTCCCGCCCAGCATTTATGAAGGCACGGAACAAACTATTATGGACATTGTGAGCAAACCACGACAAGGCTTGCTGTCTGTGGGTTTCTTTTTGGCCTTATACCTGGCTACCAATGGGGTGGTGTCCTTAATTGATGCTTTCAACTCCATTCATAGGACGCGGGAGAGCCGTGGTTTTTTTCAAACCAGAGGCATAGCGGTAACCATAATTTTGGTATTGGTCCTGTCTCTTTGTGCGGCTGCGGTGATCATGATCATTGGCAACCGCTTTTTAGCAGTGGTGTCGGAATACCACATTGTTTCCAACCGGTTCATTTATCTTACCATTGCACTATCACGCTTCTTTACCTTGCTGGTGTTGTTTATCGTAACCACTTCTTTTATTTTTCGCTATGCTCCGGCAGTGCATGATCGTTGGCGGTTTTTTTCTGCAGGCTCTATCACCGCGGGCTTGTTGATCAGCTTGGGTTTTTTTCTGTTTTCCTTTTATCTCAACAATTTTGCTTCTTATAACAAGCTGTACGGCTCCATTGGGACCATGATAGCGGTGATGTTATGGTTGTTGATCACCAGCTATATCCTTTTGATAGGCTACGAGGTAAACGTCAGTCTGGATAAGAACGGGAAAAAGGATAAGGCCAAAGAAACTGCCCCACGATCAGAAACTTAGCTTCTGGGACGATATTTTTTGATTATAGGATGTTGTAAATATCAAACTTAGCTTTACATTTGCAGTCTCAAAGCCATCCGAACGGGGTGGAAAAACTAGAGGAGTGGCAGAGTGGTCGATTGCGGCGGTCTTGAAAACCGTTGAACCGAGAGGTTCCGGGGGTTCGAATCCCTCCTCCTCTGCTGAGTAAAGCCCCAACTTATTGATTTTCAATAAGTTGGGGCTTTACTTTTTAAATGGGGGGCTAAGTGTGGGGCTATTTGATAGCTTTTTTAATTCTGAGTTTTTTTATTTCTTATTCTTCTGTCGCCCAGTTCCATCTTGTTTTCACGGACCATACTAAATCAAACTCCTTACAAAGTCTGGCTAAAAAAAATAGAGACCTAATATTTTGGTATCAGTCCTAAAAGTTGGAGGATTGGGTC